>NZ_NTUG01000033.1 GCF_002561295.1 Bacillus cereus | reverse complement strand
ACAAAGGGTACAGATTAGAAGTCTTATCTCTTTTTTTATGTTTAAAATTGATGTTTTTTTGCCATCGGTTCAATCCATTTATTTAATATCCAACTTAATACTGTCCATACTTTTTGTTGTTTATGTGGCAAATGAGCATTATATATATAGCTGTATTCAATCTGCTGTTTTGCACCACGATTTCGTTTGAACTCTCCAGCCCCAGCACTACAATGACAAATTAAATTTTTTTCAATAGAATCCATTGTAATAAGGAGGGAAAGAATGCGATATAAGCCTTGTTGTTGATCAGAGTTTGTATCATAGCCCAGTATAGGAGTTGTCATAACGCCATCTCTAATAAAATAAGCAATGACACCATCAATCGTGCCCTCTTTTTTAATAACTTTCATTTCTAATAAATGATGCTGAAGCGCATTCCATAAATAAGCTGGTGTAAACATTGGATTATGATCGGAATATTTCTCAATGTATAGTTGATTGTATAACTCGGAAATCTGTAAAATATCCTCTTTTGTTAATTGTTCATTCGTCATTACTTCATAATTACTTTTCTGTAATAATCTTTTATCATTCAATAAGTCCTTTCGTTCTTTTCGATTCATTTCTTTATAGTGTTTTGGATCAAATAAGTATACGGAACGAGACATAATTTTATTGTAACCTACTGTAGATAATGCTTGTGTAATTGCAGGATATAATTCGCTATTTAAAGAACGAAATAAAATCGTATGCTCTGGAAATTTTTCAATAAGTAAATTCGTAATCCGTTCGATTTGTTGTTGGTGTATAGAATGATAAAGATTTGTTGACAGCATCCAATTATTTACTACAATTACTTTATTAATATTTGTTCGTCGTAGCCAGCTTCCGATAAGATGAATCGGGTAGGTTAGTAACTTCTCTAACCACGGTTTCTTTAATTCCCATAACTCTTCTAGTGCATAGGATATGTAATGTGTATAGGGAGAACATACATACGAGTTTTCAAACTCTTTGTTATTCACAGTAACTGGCAAGATAAGGTCATCAATTTCTAATAGAAATAGCTGCGTGTTAATATTTTCAATAAATGCTGTAATACCATTTTGTAAGAGCGGAAGGAAGCTATCTCTTACATATGTTCCCTCTCGTTTTGTCGTCCAGTCGATGTTGTGCAGGGAATGAATATCATGTAACGTAATCATACATTTTCACCGTGCTTTATAAGGCTTTCTATTCTTTTTAATTTTTTATCATATAATTCAATATCATAATGTGAAAAGAAAAAATGTGGCACAACACATTTTTTAGTAGACCATAGTCTATGTAGTTCCTGTATTAAGCTAGATTTACATGATTTGAAATGTTCAGGTAGTATTTTAAGTTTAATTTCAATTTTGTCTGTGCTGTGCTGAATCACTTTAAATTCTTGAATTTCATTAGATGTAAACATAATTGCTCTTCGAATGAAATCAGGAAAAATAGATATTTCGCTTTTATCCAATTCACTTATCCCGATAAATATATCATCGCATCGACCATCAATTCGTTCTAATGCTAAGAAGGGTGAACCGCAGGCGCACGTTGTTTTTTTCTCAATTAATATGTCATTGAGACGGTAGCGAATTATAGGCTGTGTCTTCCTCGTGAAATCAGTAATAATGGGAACGAATATCCCTCTGTCTTGATCTAAGTATTCCTTTTCAATATGAACAAGGTCTTCATTGATATGTAATGTACCATGTGTACATGTTGTAGCAAGAAAGCCTTCTGTACATTGATAAACTTGGTGTACTGTCTGTTGGAAAATTGTACTGATAAACTCCCTATCAATATCTTCAAGTACTTCTGCTACAGAGATAATTTTTTTAGGACAAATCATAATAAGTCCTTCTTGTTGCCAATGGGCGATTTTTCGCAACATAGAAGGAGGTGCAATTAAAATAGATGGATTTACTTCATTTAATCGAGCGATATGTTGATGAAACGAATCTAGTAAATCAAAAAAATGAAAAGCGATTCGTTTATTTTTTGTCGCTTCATATAAATTACTGTTCGCTCGTAGGAAAAAAGCGATTGTATGTTTATGTAGAATGCTAGAAGGAAGGACTTTACCGATAATAGAACCAGCCCACATCGTTTGTTCTTCCTCAGAAACGAGAAAAACGCCGCGATTTCCACTAGTGCCTGATGATAGCCCGACAGTTATATTACGAATAGTTGGCGAGAAATTGCGGGTCTTTTCAGCTTCAAATGCTACATGAAAGGCTTCCTTTTTTGAAATAGAAGCTGTATTTAATGTATCAAAGTTCTCCATCATTACTTCTTTATTAATGATAGGGAGTGAGGCCAAATCCCCGTTTTCGATTTCTTTTAAAAAGGGTGTATATAATTGACGGTAGAAAGGCGACTTATCTATAACAAACAGAAGATGTTTTGTTATTTTTTGCTCATGAAATTGTTTTACTTGCTCACGAGTTGAAAATCGTAAGCGGTATTTTGTTTTCAAATATTGCTGGAGAATCCGAAATTTATTCATAGTACACCCCTGCTTTAATTTGATTCCATGTACGTTCGCAATGAGTTGGCAGAATTTCAATTTCCGGTGATATTTGCGATAAATGATGTAACTTTTCAATGTTGTGGCGATAAGATTTTGCATCCCCTGTTAAAAGGCCGACAATCTTATTTGGAAAGACAAGGTTTTCATACGTTTTACTGAGCCACACTGCATCTGCACAAAGAAAAACAATTTTCTCACTATGTAAATGGACGAATAGGCCAAATTGTCCAATTGCATGCCCCGTTAAATCAACCGCGAGTAATGAACCATCCCCAAACACATCATATCCCTCTTCAAATTTTCCGTATGTGGGAGGTAAGCTAAGTGACGGAGTTTGATCGATAAATGTCATCCGTTGTTCCAAATCAATTGGTAATGTATCTTTTAAGCACCCTTTTAATAGAGCCCCAAATTTACTTCTCTTTTT
Source organism: Bacillus cereus (assembly GCF_002561295.1). Classification (GTDB taxonomy): domain Bacteria; phylum Bacillota; class Bacilli; order Bacillales; family Bacillaceae_G; genus Bacillus_A; species Bacillus_A cereus_S. Next base: position 60,114 of record NZ_NTUG01000033.1, on the reverse strand, counting down.
AATATCTTCATAAGCTTTCGAGAAGGTTAATATTTTTGCTTTCGGAAAGTCGGGCAGTCCTGCTGTATGGTCACCGTGAAAATGAGAAAGAATAATATACTTAATCTCTTCCGGCTGAATACCATCAAGAAGTAGTTGTTGTTTAATCGATTGCTCTTCTGTAAAGTGAACAGGAGTAAGTTTAGCATATACAGAGTAAGGAAATTTTCTTGTCGCTTCTATAAAGTGCCGGGCATATCCGGTATCAAATAAAATATAACCTAAACTTGGGTGTTGGAGTAATCCAACTGTAGCTGGAAAACTAATTTGTTTCCAACTCCCTTTGGAATATGCAATTTTTTCAGGATGTGTGCAATACCCTGTCTCATATAGCTTTAAATATTTGATTTTCATTGTGTTTCCCACCATTTCACAAATTTTGTGATACCTTCTTCTATGCTAATATTTGGGATATATCCTAATTCTTTTTGAGCTTTATCAATACTTAAAGTCTGGCTTTTTGAAAGTACACTAACAGTATATTTTGTGAGAATCGGTTCTTTTCCAAGTAAAATAGTTTTTGAAATCCCCTCTAGTATCGCAGCAATTGTAAAAGCGGCTTTATAGGAAATTTTTTTATATTGAACCTCTTTATCAAGGCGCTTCATTACATTTTCAATGACTTCATATAAGTTTATCCGTTCCCCGTTTGTTATGTTGTATTTTTGGCCTAATGTATGTTTAGGTGAATGCATACAGAGAAGGAGGGCATCTACAACATTTTCGACATATGTAATATCGACGAGTACATCTTCTGTCCCGATTCTTGGTAGGGCACCTTTTTCACATACTTTAATAAGGCGTGGAAGAATAGCGTTATCTCCTGGGCCAAATAAAGCACGTGGACGTATCGTGATAACGGGTAAACCATGATTGAACGCTTGATCAGTGGCTTGTTCCGCCATATATTTTGTTTTTGCATAATGGTTTACAAATGTATCAGGAAGTTTCGCGTTTTCGACTACATCTTGTCGTTCATCATAATAGAAATAAATACTCGGTGTCGATACATGAATAAGGCGTTTTATACCAGACTTTTGACTTCCTTCAATAATATGCTTTGTTCCTAACACATTTGCATTGTAAAAATCTTTATATTTACCCCAAGGAGAAGAAAGAGCGCCGCTATGAAAGATATAATCTTTATCTTTACAAACTTGCAGAACGCCATGTCTATCTTCAAGAGGACAATGTACAAATTCAATTCCATTTTGTTCTAATAATTTGCCGATTGCTTTATTTCTCCCAGTTGCTGTTACTTCATAGCCCATACTCGCTAAGCGAAAAGCAAGTTTTTGTCCTAGAAAACCAGTTCCACCAGTGACTAGCATTTTCATAATCTTTCACCGTCCCATGATATGTCATATGTCGTTTGTTCCAAAATCGTTCGGCCATGTTTACGGCTTTCAAGCCATAACTTGTACATACTATAAAACTGATAAAAAAATGGTTTCTTATCAGAGCGACTATAAATAATATCTGGATAGGAACATAGAACTTTCCACCATCGCTTACGTGTTTGTTTGCTTTTTAAGTAAGAAGGTCCATATAAAAGCATTGCTAATCGAATTGCACAGTGGGAATTCTGTGTAGGAATTAGCGTGTAGTTCACTTTTGTCTCAAAAAAAGCTGATAATATTTCCTCATCGAATAAATGTAATCCACTTGTAGTACGTGGATTACATTCAATCGGAATAGCATCCCCATCTTCCGTAACAATAAAATCAAAGGCAATTTGTCCAGAGAAATTGAGCTCTTTTACGATATGTCCGACAAACTCATCAATTTTTGGGGAATTAATATGCTTAAACGCAATAGTAGCGCCTAAACCCGCCGTGAATTCCGTTTTATAGACAGAGTGAGCTAACACTTTTCCAGATTGTACAATACTATAGGAGCAATGTTGCGTTCCTTTTATAAACTCTTGCATAATATAATTTTGCTGGTCTATCGTAATTCCTTTTACCACATCTGCTTTTGTAATAAATGCTACTTTATCAGAAAAACGAGAGAAAATTGGTTTTAGTACAAAAGGAGTAGTGGCTGGTGTTTGATGAATCATTTCCTGCATGGCTTGCTCGTTATTTGTTTTATACGTTGCAGGAACTTGCCAACCTAATTTCATTACGAACTGAATAAATTCCCATTTATTATGGAGTAATGAAAGTTTTTGAAATTCATCTACGAGCACATGACAAAATGGACTTAATTCTTCTTTATGCCTAGATATATAAAATACTTCTTCACAAGTAGGAATAAGTAAATCGACACCATGTTTTTGAATAATGGATTGTAGTGTATAGATACTTTCTTTTGTTTTCCATTTTGGAGAAGGAATTTCATAAAAATAATCCGTACTCGTTGAAGCTTTACTTAATGGGTAAGGAATACTATCTGTCATAATGACGGTATGTCCGCTTTGCTTGAACAGCCTACATAAATGTAATGCTGCTGGTGCGCGTGCCCCTGTAATTAATACGGTTTTCTTAGTACTCAAGAAGAATGCCTCCAATAGAAAGCCCTGCAGAAGTACCAAGTAACAATATTTTATCCCCGCGTTGCACTTTCTTTTGTTTAATTGCTTCGAAAAGGGCGATAGGAATAGATGCAGAAATCATATTCCCATAGTCTTCAAAAATAGTCATAAAGCGATCCTCATCGACACCTAGCTTTTTACGAATTAGTTTCATAGCTGGCCCACTTGCTTGGTGAGGAACAATTAAATTGATATCATCTAACGAATACCCTGTATGCATAAGTAGTTTTTCGATAAAGCCTAACATATATTTAGAGGACAATTTGAAAATAGCTCTGCCATTCATATCGAATAAGAAATCCTCTTTTCGTTCTTCGCTATATTCTCTAGGGTGAATCATCGTTCCGCCGCCGCGAATTTCCGATAGATGCGCACCAGAACTATACGTTTCCATATGAGAAGCTATAATGGAAGAAGTTTGATCACTTTTCGTTATAACAACGGCCGCTGCGCCATCACCGAACAAAATGCTGCTTTCGTTTTGTCCCCAATTTAATCCTACAGAAGAAATTTCAGAAGAAATGATAACCACATTTTTATATCTCCCGCATTCAATTGCGTAAGAAATTGTATCAAGTGCTGTTACGAAACTTAAACATGTTGAATTAATATCAAAACATGGAATACCAGAATGCTGTAGCCCAAGTTGTTCTTGAATAAGTGATGCAGTAGAAGGAATAGCCTGTTGAATTGTGCCACTCCCGCAGATGATGCAATCGATATCAGCCCATGTTAGGTTAGCGTCTGCTACAGCTTTTTTAGCAGCTTCAGCCCCCATATAAGAAGATGTTTCATCATCGACAAAATATCTCGTTTTCACCCCAGCTTTTTTTAAAGTCCAGCCTTCTGGAGCACCTAACATACGGTCTATTTCAAAAGAATCTACTTTTCGTTTTGGAATATATACACCAATACCTTTTATTTTAATATATCTTTTCATCTCATATCGCCTCTTGATCTTTTTATAAATTTATAAAATTCTACCATATTATATATATTATTATAGAAAAAATATGGAAAAAAGTATTTTTGGGAAATTTAGTATTTTTATAAAGTGAAACTTTAATCAGTAGGGGCCATCCCCCACCTAACTTCTTTAGANNTTCAAAATCGTAGGCCGCCCTCGCTCTAGGCAGAGAGGCGCTTTTTGCCTCGTCCGAGGGAGCGAAACGGGTGGGGATTTTAGCTGGTAGAGCTGGACATTGCTTTCGCTGAATTTTGAGGTGGGAGTGTTACTGTCCGTTAATGCGGGATAAATTATTTCTATTAAATTTGTGGCGCTGTAAGAAAAGAAATAACTAACTTTATAGTGAGAAATAAATGATTAATGTGGTGGAAAATGTAAAAAAAACAAAAAAATATTAACATGTGATTAATATCTTGTTAACAAATCATCAAAACTAACTTAATAAATAAGTAATATAGTAAAGGTAACAACGTAACTAGGGTAGAGAACATCTGAGAACACCTGCTTACATATAACAATCTATTTATATTTCTTACATTTACTCTAGTTTATAAGGGTTAAGCGAGAAGAAGGTTGTTCTATGTAGGTTGGTGTTTTAAATTTGTCTACATGCATATTAGAAATACGTAAAAAGCTGAGGGGAATCAGTATTTCAGGAACCCTACCTTTATAAAGTCACTAGTAGAGAAGGTGTTTTTTCTTATTATTGCAGGAAGTTTCATTCAAACGTAAGAAGAGGCGAAGATTGTAGGTAAAGCAGATTTCAATAAGTCGTTGTGAGGTATGGTTACAAGAACACAAAAGGAGTGCAAATTGATGATTGAATTAAGAGATGTGTCAAAAGTTTATAAAAATTCAAAGGAAATAGCAGTTGAAAATGTGTCGGTACAGATTCAAAAAGGTGAATTTTTTGTTCTAGTTGGTCCTTCTGGGTGTGGGAAAAGTACATTATTGCGAATGATTGCAGGTTTAGAAGAAATTACTTCTGGGGTGCTACGTATTAACGAAAATGTTGCAAATGATTTAGAACCGAAAAATCGAAATCTATCAATGGTATTTCAAAATTATGCTTTATATCCATATTTGACGGTAGAAGAAAATATTTTATTTGGGTTAAAAATACGGAAAGTCCCAAAAGAAGAACGGCAAAAACGATTAGTAGAGGCAGTAGAAATGGTAGGACTTACGGAATATATAAAATCAAAACCAGGTCAATTATCAGGTGGACAAAGGCAACGTGTTGCACTTGCGCGAGCGATCGTCAGTCAAGCGCCAATTTGCTTAATGGATGAACCCCTTTCTAACTTGGATGCAAAATTGCGTGCACAAATGCGCATTGAAATTAGAGAGATTCAGCAGCGATTAGGTATTACGATGATTTATGTGACCCATGATCAAATTGAAGCAATGACGATGGGAGATCGCATTATGGTGTTAAACAAAGGGAGTATACAACAAGTAGGCACACCGCTGGATATATATAACCATCCTGCAAATGAATTTGTCGCTAGCTTTATCGGTTCACCATCCATGAATATTGGTGAGGGAATCATGGATAAAGAAATGGGGTGCTTACATGTTGATGGATTACAAATTCCGCTGTCTTCAGGGCAATTACAACAGTTTTCAGAACCAAAAGTACGTTTAGGAATCCGTCCCGAGCACATTGTATTAGCTGAAGATGGTCAAGAAGTTACACTCCAATTGGTAGAAGTATTAGGAAATGAAACAATTTTAAATTTTGTAGTAAATGAAAAAACATGGAGTGCAAAAGTAATTGGACAACTTATTTTGAAAAAAGGTGATACAGTCAAATTGCAATTTCCAGTACAGAAAATATGTTTCTTTCATAACGATACGAATGAAAGGATTCGATTGGTTGCGGATGAAGAGTTGAAGGCGGTGGCGAGATAATGATTGGGGTAGAAAATTTACCTGTTCAAACAGAAGTTTCGAGAAAAAAATCGTTATGGAGCCGCACGAAAGATTTGCGCACAGGCTTATTATTTTTAGCACCTTCCATCATATTATTTACAGTTTTTTTGTTCTATCCATTATTCCGTACTATTTATTATAGTTTTTATTTGACAGACGTTCATGGTGAGGCAAACCTTTTCGTAGGACTTGAAAACTATCAATATTTATTGTCTGATCCAGCCTTCTACAAAAGTATAAAATCTACTTTACTCTTTGTATTATATACAGTCCCAACTAGTATTTTATTTGCGTTATTTCTCGCATTAATTGCAAACGAAAAAATAAAAGGAATAGGGTTGTTTCGAGTTTTATTTTCTTCAACAATGGGGATTTCAGTAGCAGCTAGCGCAGTAATTTGGCTATTTCTATTCCACCCGAGTGTTGGTTTATTCAATAATATACTCAGTTCGATGAATCTTCCTGCAATTGCATGGTTAACAAGCCCGGAATGGGCATTATTTTCTGTATCAGTTACAACGGTTTGGGTAAATACAGGTTTTGCGTTTTTAGTTATATTAGGTGGTTTGCAAAATATTGATACGGCTTTATACGAGAGTGCATCTATTGACGGTGCTAGCTATTTACATAAACTGCGGCGCGTTACATTACCAATGCTATCGCCTACATTGTTTTTTATTATAACAGTTACCTTAATTAGTGCGTTTCAAAGCTTTGGGCAGATCGATATTTTAACGCACGGTGGACCGAACGATGCAACAAACTTAATTGTGTACTCTATCTATAAAGAAGCTTTTGCGAATCATCAATTTGGTACAGCGAGTGCACAGGCAATGGTATTATTTATTTTCATTTTCATTGCCACACTACTTCAATTTAAGTTTGCAGAGAGAAAGGTGCATTATAAATGATTGCTAAAAGGTGGAAACAACATACTCTTTTATATACGCTGCTTATTATTAGTGCAGTGATGGTCTTTTTTCCAGTTCTATACGCATTTTTGCTAGGATTTATGACGCCAGAAGATATTCAAATGAGAAGGGTGTTCCCGACACAATTTACATTCGATAATTTTGTACATATTTTTCAGAAAGTACCGCTGTTTTCTTATTTATACAATAGTTTTATCGTTTCAACAGCAGTGATGATTGGACAACTTGTTGTATCAAGCTTAGCGGCTTATGCATTTGTATTTTTAAATTTTAAAGGACGAAATTTTATTTTCTTTCTGTTTATTTCAACGATGCTTATCCCATGGGAAGCAACGATGGTACCGAACTTTTTAACGGTACAACAATTTGGATGGATTAATACATTTACTGGAATGACGGTCCCCTTTTTTGCAACTGCCTTTGGTATTTTTTTATTACGTCAGCATTTTATGACACTTCCAAATGAGTTAAAGGAAGCTGCCTTTATTGAGGGAATTGGCCATGTGAAGTTTTTATTCCGTGTAGTTGTTCCTTATTGTAAAACAAGCTTTATTACGCTTGGCGTATATAGTTTTTTAACAACATGGAATATGTATTTATGGCCTCTTCTAGTTACGAATGATGAGAAAATTAGAACCGTACAAATTGGGGTGAAACAACTTCAATCTCAGGAAGTTGCGACGGATTGGGGCAGCGTAATGGCTGGAGTTACAGTTATTGTTATTCCGACTTTAATTTTATTATTTTTAGGTCAGAAGCAGCTGCAACAAGGTTTAACAAAAGGGGCAATTAAATAAACATATATATGAAAAGGTGGGAGTAAGATGAGATTCTTGAAAAGAAGTGCTGTTATTATAATGGCTGCGACAATGGCTTTATCGACTGCGGCGTGTTCAAGTAGTAAAACAGAGGGGAAATCTGAAGCGAAGGAAAAGGTAGCTCCTGTAGAAAAGAATGGGGATAAAACAGTCATTCGCTTTTGGCACGCAATGGGTGGAAAAACGCAAGGTGTGCTAGATGGAATTGTGTCAGACTATAATAAGTCACAAAATAAATATGAGGTAAAAGCTGAATTTCAAGGTTCTTATGAAGAATCTTTAACGAAGTTTAAAAATATTACTGCTTCAAAGGAATCGCCAGCTCTCGTTCAATCTAGCGAAATTACAACGAAATATATGATTGATAGTAAAAAGATTACACCAATTGATAGCTGGATTAAAAAAGATAAATATGATACATCAAAATTAGAAAAAGCGATTACGAATTATTATTCAATTGATGGGAAAATGTATTCCATGCCATTTAATTCATCTACACCGGTATTAATCTATAATAAAGATGCCTTTATAAAAGCGGGACTCGATCCAGAAAAAGCACCGAAAACATATGCTGAGTTAACAGAAGCAGCAAAAAAATTAACTGTTAAAGAAGGCGAAAGCGTAAAACAGTACGGTTTTTCAATGTTAAATTACGGATGGTTCTTTGAAGAGCTCTTAGCAACACAAGGTGGTTTATATGTTGATAAGGAAAATGGACGTAAAGATGCGGCAACAAAAGCTGTATTTAATGGAAAAGAAGGACAGAAAGTATTTGGTTTATTAGATGAACTGAATAAAGCTGGTACATTAGGAAAGTATGGGGCAAGTTGGGATGATGTCCGCGCCGCATTTCAATCCGGACAGGTTGCGATGTATTTAGATTCTTCAGCAGGTGTTCGTAATGTAATTGATTCATCTAAATTTAATGTGGGAGTGGCATATATCCCATATCCAGAAGATGTGAAACAAAGCGGAGTTGTTATAGGTGGTGCATCACTATGGATGACGAATATGGTCGCAGAAGAAACACAAAAAGGTGCTTGGGACTTTATGAAATACTTAACAAAAGCAGATGTACAAGCAAAATGGCATACAGAAACAGGTTACTTCTCTATTAATCCGGATGCATATAATGAACCTTTAGTAAAACAACAATATGAAAAATATCCACAGTTAAAAGTAACAGTAGAACAGTTACAAGCAACAAAACCATCTGTTGCAACACAAGGTGCACTGATTAGTGTTTTTCCTGAATCCCGCGATGCGGTTGTAAAAGCGCTGGAAGCAATGTATGACGGAAAAAGTAGTAAAGAAGCACTAGATGAAGCAGCAAAAACAACGGATCGGGCAATTAGTATTTCAAACCGTACAAGTCAAAAATAAAAGAAAGCCGTATCTGTAAAAAGATACGGCTTTCTTATTAGGAGGATAAGGGATCAAAAGAATGATGAAACCTTACCTCTTTTTATGTGGGTATATAATTTGTAAAATCATTACCGCGATTCATTATTGATTCAACTCCATTGCAACTTGCTTTCCATTTACAAAAACCTCTGCCACTGCTACAACTACTTCCATCACTTTTTTCATCTCTCCTTGTTTGTTGTTTCATTTCTTACTTTTAGTATAAGGGAGAGAGGGAGTTGCAACTATCGAAGTAGATGACATGAGAATTACATTGTTGTAAGAAAAAAAGGTGGGTAGAAAATTTTGTGAGAGAATGAATGCAGGTAGATGCCCTTATTTTGTGAAATTGTTGTATTCCTAAAAAAGAATAAGTAAGATAGATTTCGCGTGTAGTAAAGAAGAAATAAGGGAGACAATAAAGGGATGAGAAAAAGAAAAAAATTGTTAAGTTTATGGAAGACGATTACATTGCTAGTGTGTACTGTTATTTTACTTTCTTTATTTGTAACAGATATTTTAATTAGTCATAATGTCGAGCGCACTACTGAAGAAAGCCAAGCTGAAAAAGCAAAAACAATTGCGCGTATTGTAGCGAACTCACCACTTGTCATAGATGCCTTAGCAGGAAGAAATGATATATCTGAAATTCAAATGTATACAAATCGATTGTTAAAAAATACAGATGTGCAATTTATTGTAGTGATGGATATGAATGGCATAAGAAAATCTCATCCCAACCCCGAGAACATTGGGCATCACTTTGTTGGAGGAGATGAAGGACCAGCATTAAAAGGAAAAGAACATGTTTCAATGGCAAAAGGAACATTGGGAATCTCTATGCGCGTGTTTGTACCTGTTTTTTCTGAAACGAGAGAACAAATGGGAGTTGTAGCTGTCGGTATTTCAGCTGACAATGTGTATGAGAGGGTAAAAGAGAGTAGACACATTATTTATATTGGCATCGGTGTTGGAATCTTAGTTGGAATTATAGGTGCTATTTTATTAGCTAGACATATTAAGAAAATATTATTTGATCTTGAACCTAGCGAGATCGCAAAAATTTTAGAAGAACGGAATACGATGTTACAATCTGTTAAAGAAGGGATTATTGCTGTTGATAAAGATGCGAGAGTTACTTTAATTAATAACGAAGCGAAACGGTTATTTAAGAAAAGTGGTCTCGAAGAAGATTTTATTGGTAAAGATGTTGAGAAGTATATGCCTAACTCATGTATAAAAGAAGTGTTACAAACGGGGAAAGCCCAATTGTATGAGGAACAAAATCTTTATGGAATTACCATTGTTACCAACCGGGTTCCTTTATATGTTAAAGGAGAAATTGTTGGTGCGATCGCAACATTTCGTGATAAAACAGAGATTAGGAAATTAGCAGAACAATTAACAGATATTCGACTTTATGCAGAAGCGCTTCGGGCACAATCTCATGAGTTTATGAATAAGATGCATGTTGTATTAGGCCTTACGCATATGAAGCATTATGAACAATTAGAGCTATACATTAGTAATATGGTCTCGGAACATCAATATGAAATTGGTGGTGTGATGCGAAAAATAAAAAATCCTGTATTTGCAGGGTTTATGCTTGGTAAACTTAGTTACGCAAGGGAAAAGAATGTACAACTTATTGTAAGTGAAAATTCTTATTTACCAGAGCCATATGACGAAAGTATTATTCATGAACTCATTACAATTGTAGGGAATTTAATCGACAATGCATTAGATGCTGTGATGAATTGTGAATATAAGCGGGTGGATATTTCGATTCAATATCAGGATAAATTGACTATCACAGTTAAAGATACAGGAGTTGGAATCCAAAAAGAAGAAATTGATAAAGTATTTGTCAAAGGCTATTCCACAAAAGGAGAGAATCGAGGGTATGGCTTATACCTTATAAGTGATAGTTTAAAACGAATAAATGGGAACGTGCACGTTGAGTCATTGTTAGGGAAGGGAACAACCATAGCCATTGAAATACCATACAAAAGTAGGGATGAGATAGGAATATGATCAAAGTTTTAATTGTAGAAGATGACCCGATGGTAGCGATGTTAAATAAGCATTATTTAGAGCTAGTAGGAGGGTTTGAACTTGTTCATATAGCAAATTCTGCGGGCGAAGCAGTAGAGATATTAAAGGAATCGTCTATAGATTTCATATTACTTGATATCTTTATGCCTGGTGATACAGGGTTTGACTTGTTAATGCATATTCGGAATCAAGAAAAAGAAATTGATGTTATCATGATTTCAGCTGTGCATGATATGGGGAGTATAAAAAAGGCATTGCAATATGGAGTGGTTGATTATTTAATTAAACCATTTACATTTGAACGGTTTAAGGAAGCATTAACGGCATATCGCGAGAAATTTATGTTCATGAAAGAACAACAAAATATTAGCCAATCTGAATTAGATACGTTGATTTTACAAAAAGAAAAAGTAGAAACTCATATAAATAAAGAACTGCCAAAAGGGCTTACAAAGCAAACATTACAGTTGATTTGGAAGCAAATAGAATCACTTCATGGACAAGTATTTACAACAGATGAAATGGCCCAATTAGTTGGAATTTCAAGAGTTTCTATTCGAAAGTATGTCATGTTTTTAACTGAAATTGGAGTTTTAGAAAATGAAATGGTTTATCAACATGTGGGGAGACCGGTAAGTAAATTACGATGTATCGATCAAAATAAAATACGTTTTTATGTATAAGCGGCTTATGTAAGCCGCTTATACTTTTTTTAATTACAAAATCAGTTACAAAACTTACAAAAACTATTTTTACTATTGAAAACGTTTTAATATTGTAAACAAGAATATAAGGGGGTGCCTATATGGGGATTCGAAATAATGTGGAAGCGGTATCAATTGCGGAAACAGCAGAGTTGGAACAAAAATCTTTTGTTTCAAAAATCATGAATATTAAAATTGGTGTTATACCTTTACCGTTATATATTGTATTAGCAGCTATTATTTATGGAGCATCTGTATATAACAAATTACCAGCTGATATGATTGGCGGATTTGCGGTCATTATGATTATGGGGATTTTCTTAGGTGATATTGGGATGCGGATCCCAATTTTAAAAAATATTGGTGGACCAGCAATTCTCTCATTATTTATTCCATCATTATTAGTATTTTTTAATTGGATGAATCCGGCTTCAATGGAAGCTGCTACTGCATTAATGAAAAAATCGAACTTTTTATATCTATATATTTCTTGTTTAGTAGTCGGAAGTGTTTTAGGAATGAACCGTAAAGTGTTAGTACAAGGGTTTGTTCGCATGTTTATCCCGTTAGTTGTAGGGACATTAGCATCAGTAGTAGTCGGCTTGTTAGTTGGTTCATTATTTGGATTTGAAATGAAGCAAACATTCTTCTTTATCATTGTACCAATTGTGAGCGGTGGTATCGGAGAAGGGATTTTACCACTCTCTTTAGCCTACAGTGACATTCTAAATGAATCTTCTGCGACATTTGTATCACAGCTCATTCCAGCAGCTATTATTGGGAATATGTTTGCGATTGTAAGCGCAGGATATATGAAACGTCTAGGTGAAAAAAGACCAGAGCTTAGTGGTAATGGCGTATTAGTAAAAACAGATAATCAAGCAGAGTTATTAAAAGAACAAAATACAGAAAAACCAATTGATTTCTCATTAATGGGAGCAGGTTTATTAATTGCATGTACATTCTTTATCTTTGGCGGATTTGCTTCTAAATTTATTGGTATTCCAGGAGCAATTATTATGATCTTCTCAGCGGCAATCGTGAAGTACTTTAAACTAATGCCGGCAAAAATGGAGCAAGGTGCATATCACTTATATAAATTTATTTCGACAAACTTAACATGGCCATTAATGGTTGGTTTAGGATTGCTATATATTCCATTAAAAGATGTAGCAGCTGTTCTTTCAGTTGGATATGTTGTTGTATGCGCGTCAGTGGTACTTACAATGATAGCGACTGGTTTTCTTGTTGGAAAAGTCATGAAAATGTACCCAGTTGAATCTGCGATTGTAACAGGATGCCATAGCGGATTAGGTGGAACTGGAGACGTTGCGATTTTATCAGCTTCAAACCGAATGGAATTAATGCCATTCGCACAAATTTCCACGCGTTTGGGCGGTGCCGCAATGGTCGTAATAGCAACAATTTTATTGAAAATGGTTTCTTAAATTACTTACTATCAAACAAGCTAGCTATATAAAGATGTAGCTAGCTTGTTAAATTAAAGGGAGATTGTAACTATGTTAGAAAGTCAAATTAATGAGCGTTCATTATTACTTCATAAAGAATTGGTAGGGAAAATTGAAATTACAAGTAAGGTAGAAGTTAATTCAGCAGATGATTTAAGTTTGACATATACACCGGGAGTAGCTGAGTCTTGTAAAGCGATTGCAGCAGATGAAGAAACAGCTTATGACTATACAGCACGTGGTAATATGGTTGCAGTTGTTTCGGATGGAACAGCAGTACTTGGATTAGGTGATATTGGACCAAAAGCAGCTATGCCTGTTATGGAAGGGAAAAGTATTTTATTTAAAAAGTTTGCGAATGTAGATGCATTTCCGCTTTGTCTTGGAACGACTGATGTAGATGAAATCGTAACCATTGTTAAAAATTTAGAACCTACATTTGCAGGTATTAATTTAGAAGATATTGCTGCGCCGCGCTGTTTTGAAATCGAAAAGCGCTTAAAAGAAGAAACAAATATTCCAGTGTTCCATGATGATCAGCACGGAACAGCAATTGTTGTTTTAGCTGCAGTTATTAATGCTTTAAAAGTTGTAAACAAGCAGATGGATGAAGTGAAGATTGTCATTAATGGTGCTGGTTCAGCTGGGATTGCGATTGGCAAATTGTTATTAAATGCAGGTGCACAGCATATGACGTTAGTAAGTTTAGAAGGTATTGTTTGTGAGGGAGAATCATGGATGAACCCTGCACAAATTGAGATTGCGAAAGAAACAAATCGTGAATTTGTACGTGGAACATTAAAAGAAGCGATTGACAGTGCAGACATTTTTATCGGTGTATCTGCTCCTAACGTATTAACAAAAGAACTTGTGCAGACTATGAATGAAAAACCAATTGTGTTTGCAATGGCGAATCCAATTCCAGAAATATTCCCAGAAGATGCACTAGAGGCTGGAGCAGCTGTTGTTGGAACAGGACGTTCTGATTTTCAAAATCAAGTGAACAATGTATTAGCATTTCCAGGTATATTCCGTGGTGCACTAGATGTACGTGCAACGGATGTTACAGAAGAAATGAAGTTAGCGGCAGCATATGGGATCGCTAACATCATTACGGATGAGGAACGGAATGAGAACTATGTCATTCCCAATCCGCTAGATAAAAGAGTTGTTCCAAGTGTTGCTGCTGCAGTAGCAAAAGCGGCAATCGAGTCAGGAGTCGCACAGATTACAAAAATGCCAAGTTATAAATAATAAAAAGTAGTGCCCTTTTAAGAAAAAGGGCACTACTTTTTTAGTGAGATAAGAGATCAAAACAATAAAGAAATCGTACCTCTGCTTATGGTTTTATATAATTAGTAACAAATATTTCGCTTTGCATTATTGATTCAACTCCATTGCAACTTGCTTTCCATTTACAAAAACCTCTGCCACTGCTACAACTACTTCTATCACTTTTTTCATCTCTCATCTCTCCTCGTTTGTTGTTTCATTTCTTACTTTTAGTATAAGGGAGAGAGGGAGTTGCAACTATCGAAGTAGATGACATGAGAATTACATTGTTGTAAGAAAGAAGTTAAGCTTTGTCACTTTCCTCTACATGAATAACAATTTGTTCATAATATTTCTCATCAATATAGATATTTAAGACCCATAATCCAGGAGAAGGTAGTGACATAAGGAAAGGGAGTTCTTTTATATTTGAATGGATGGGAGTAGAAACGGTCCAAGTTTGTTCAGAAGTTTCATCTTGAAAGAGTACGGGAGTAGGTGTTGTAGAGCCTTGTTTTAAAGCAATAATAGATAATTTTCCAGAGGGCATTTGTGGATCGAGGAAGAACCACATTTGTTTATTTTTCTCACCAGCAATGAAAGTGCTATCTGCGATTGCAACTTTTCCTTCAATGCCTTTTAACGGTATCTTCCCTTCTACAAAGGAAGGACTTTCTTGCCAGTACACATCTTTTAAGACGCTAAGGTGAAAAAAGGGGGGAGCATTATTTTTGGGGATAAAAGCTTCGGTTGTTTCTTTTATCGGTGCCTTTGGTTCTTGATCTAGTGCAGTACAGCCAGTGATGATACAGGAGAAAAGTAGCGCAGTTCCAATTTTTTTCATCTTGCCACACTCCTATTTTTCATTGTTAGTGTAATTGTATTTGCTAGAAGACGAGACAATTCCTTTTCATTCATAAAAAGAGGTCATAAGTGTAGTATGACCTCTTTTGATATGTTGCATTATATTTGTTCAGTTGTGAATGAAGGCTCTGCTTCTTTTTCTGGCATTGTTAAGAAAATAACGGCGATGACGATACATACACCGCCTAGTAATTGGTATGCCCCAAAAGATTCTTTTAGCCAAGCGATAGAAACAACAGCAGCTACAAGCGGTTCAATACTAGATAAAATACTTGTCTCGGTTGCTGATAAATATTTTAGACTACCGATGTAAAGAAGAAAAGAAAGTGTCCCACTTATAATAATTAAAATCAGCATAGAGAATGTTGGAATTGTAAATGTTTGTGAAAGATGTTTCCATTCAAAAGAGCGGTTGTAGATAAATAGTGCAATACCTCCAATTAACATACCCCAGCCAATAATAAGAGTCGTCCCCCATTGTTTAATAAGGGAAGCTGGATGAAGTGTGTAAAAGGCAAACCCAATTGCTGTTAAGAGACCGAATAAAATAGCTTCCTTCGATAAAACAATATTTTGGACAGATCCATTTGTAATGATAAAGTAGGTACCTGTCAGGGCAGCGACAATTGCTAATACTTGCATAGTGGAAGGAAGTTTTTTATATTGTATTGCAACATAAACAGTAATGAGAACTGGTCCTAAAAATTGAAATAGGGTAGCGGTAACAGCGTTACTAATATGCACTGTTTCGATAAAAGCATACTGTGCGCCAAGCATTCCAAGGATAGAGAAAATAATCAGTTGTAAAAGGTGGCGTGGTTGTTGCCAAATACGAAATATATTTTGTTTTTTCACAAGTAGGAAACATAAAATGAAGACCCCGGCAAGCAATAGACGAATGACTAAAAAGTCGATAGATGATACTTTTGTATGTTGAAAAAGCCACTGAATCATCGGCCCTGATAATCCCCATAAAGTAGCTCCTGTAATAATCATAATGAGGCCAAGTCGTCTGTTATTATTCATCATCATGATGCTCCTTTCTAAGATTGATTTTTTTAAAATTACATGATAAAAGGAATTATATATAACTACTGGTACTTTAAAAAGTATCAATAACGAAACTTATAAAGGGGTCAGATTTCATGTTAGAATTAACACCAAATTTGAATATGGAGGAAAAAATCCCACTGTATGTACAGTTATACGAGTATATAAAAGCAGAAATAAGAAGTGGGAAAATCCCTCCTTTGACGAAGCTCCCAGCAAAAAGAAAGTTAGCGACATATTTAGAAGTGAGTAAAAACACAGTGGAATCGGCATATGAACAGCTTCTCGCAGAGGGATATATTGAATCAGTGTCGCGCACAGGTTATTTTGTATGTGAAATCGAACAAATGATACATACAGTGAAGGAAAGAGAAGTCGTGAAAGAAGTATTGTATAAGGAACAGAAATATAAATATGATTTCACTCAAACAGGTGTAGATGCAAATGCATTTCCATTCTCTATATATCGCAAGATTTCAAACGAGGTATGGCAACTAGAAAATAAGGATTTATTATTTCTTGGTCATCCTCAAGGTGAATTGAGTTTACGCGAGGAAATTGCGAAATATTTATATGAATCAAGAGGTGTGAGATGTTCAGCGAGCCAAATTGTAATCGGAGCTGGGACACAGTTTTTAATAAGAATGTTGTTTCAGTTGCTAAAAGGAAGTCATTTTGCAGTTGAAAATCCAGGATATCACCGGAAATTGGTTGTCTTTGAGAAAGGGGAAGAAAATGTTCAGATGCTCTCGCTTGATAAGGACGGGATTTGTATTACAGAGCTAGAAGATAGTCATGCAAATGTTGTGTTCGTTACCCCATCTCATCAATTTCCTTGTGGAATGATTATGCCCATTAAAAGAAGGATGCAACTCCTGCAATGGGCACAAGGGGAGAATGGACGTTATATTATTGAAGATGATTATGATAGTGAGTTCCGTTACTCTGGAAAGCCGATTCCTGCATTGCAGGGACTTGATACAGAAGGAAATGTAATTTACATGGGGACACTTTCAAAAGCATTGCTTCCATCATTACGTATGAGCTATATGGTCTTGCCAAAACAGCTAATTGAGTTGTATCAAACGCAATATTTATTTTATGCACAAAGTGTTTCGAGAATTGATCAAGAAATTATTAGAAGGTTTTTAAACGAGGGACATTGGGAAAAGCATATTTATAAGATGCGAGTTGTATATCGGAAAAAGAGAGATGCTCTTGTCTCAGCGATAGAAAGGTACTTTTCTAATAAGGCGGAGGTAATTGGAGAAGATTCTGGCTTACATATTTTACTAAAAGTTCACAATGGAATGTTAGAAGAAGCATTAATAAAGAGGGCAGCTGAAAACGGTATAAAAGTATATCCGGTTTCTACGTATTATAAAGAAGGGACTATTTCAAAAAATACAGTTTTACTTGGGTTTGCCATTTTATCTGAGGAAGAGATTGAAGAAGCGGTTCAATTGTTGCATCATGCATGGTTTTAGAAGTAGTATGTTGCGTAACGAGCAGATTTTTAACATGTAATTTGTCGAACGGTTGATATATTAGCAGAATCGCCGATAAAGCTGTACTTATCGATGCTCCGTATAATGTTCTTATCATTATTCTTTTTATACAAAAAGAAAAACATCCTCATGCATGTGAGGATGTTTTTCTTATTTTTCTTCATCTAAGAATAAAACCATATGCTCTTCATCCCAGTACTGACCGTTATATTTTAAAGAACGCTCTTGTACACCGAATGTTTTAAATCCTAATGATTCGTACAGTTTTTTTGCACCATCATTTCCGACTACAACATCAAGCATAACTTGTTCGACTTCTAATGTTTTTGCAAGTTCAATACATTCTTTAATAAGAGATTTTCCTGCTCCAAGTCCACGTGCTTTTGGCGATACATATACCGAACCAATCTTTGCCTTATGTTCTTGTTTTACGTATGGTTTCGTTTCCAATGTTGCAACACCGATTAATGTACCATCTTTAAATGCACCGAGTGTATAATTTTCATCTTGTGCTAACTTTTGTGCTTTATATTCAATCGGACATTCTTTATTAATAATATCTTCATAAGAAGAACTAAAAGCTTCAGGATTTTGTTTTAAACCTTCTACACGAAGTTCTAAGTAAATTTCTGCCTCTTGTTTTGTTAATACATGGATTTCCAATCGTATCACCCTCCGAATCTTTCACAGTTGTATTTACATTTTATATTGAAATAAGAATAATTTCAAAAGGTCAGCTCGTATTATGAGTATTTTAGTGCGATTCTTAAAAAATTATGGATAAATAGTAGCTATTAACATAATATCACCAGCAGTTTGAAGTGGAGCCACTACTGGTGATATAACATACTTACTATTCGATTGGCATTGTCATTATAAAGGTAGTTCCAATTCCAAGTTCGCTTTTTAATTGAATAGAGCCGCTATGTAACTCAACAATTTCTTTTACAACGGCTAAACCGATTCCTTTACCACCCGTAGCTCGTGTTCTTGATTTATCAACTCGATAAAAACGATCAAAAATATGGGGGATATCTTCTTGCGGAATCCCTTCTCCTTCATCTTGCACACTTATAGAAAAAGTATCCCCATTTTGCGATGCTTGTACAGTAATAACTGATTGTTCATACGAATGCTGATAGGCGTTGTGTAATAAGTTTAACATTACTTGTTCCATCCGGCGTTCATCCATACAAACATCTGGATTATATTCACAGCTGAATTTAATTTTTATTTGTTTTTTAGCAAATGTAGTTTTTGTTTTTTCAATCATTCGTTCTAGAAACGGCAAGAGTGCCACTTTTTGTTTTTTTATAATAAATTGATGTTGTTCTAACTGTACAAGATCAAATAAATCTTGTACGAGTTCTGTTACACTATCGGTTTCATCTTCAATAATTTGTAAGTATTCTTCGCGCTCCTCGTTAGATAAAGAATCTCGTTTCGCAACTTTCGCATAGCCTTTCATATAGGTGAGTGGCGTGAGGAGCTCATGAGCAACACTTGCAAGAAATTCATTTCGTTCCTTTTTCATATAGGTTAATTCGCTTGATAATTCTTCGATAGTTTTTGCTAAGCTACCTAGTTCATCATTTCGTGTAATCCCTAATTTAATTGGTTTATTTAACTTTAACATTTTTTCTGTTGCTCGCTTCATTTTAATAAGTGGATCAGTAATGACACGAGAAAAGATAAATACAGAAATGGTTGTTAAAAGGATGGTTAATATACCGATAATAATAAATTGGTGTGTTAAACGAAGGATCATTTTCTCTAAGAAGGCTGTATCTAAAAACATATGTACATATCCAATAACTTGCTTGTGAACGATAATTGGAGTTGCTGTTGAAATAAACTTCGATGTTTTCCAGTTTTTCTCAACTATCGTTCCACCTGTTGCAATAGATTGTATTTTGCAGTCAAGCTGCTTTTTCATTTCTTTTGTTACGGGATCGGAGGCAGAAAGAATTTGTCCGTTCGTATCTGTTATAACTAATTGTGTATCTGAATCAGAGTGTGATTCCATTGCTGCAGCATGTTCAAGAGCTCGGGAGTTATAGCGTCTAGCAATAAAATTACTATAGCGCTTGCCTTTTTCTAAAAGGGCTGTTTTTTCTTCCTCGATACGCATGTTTGAGAGGCTTGCATGAAAAGATAAAAAGGCAATTGCTTCAATACATAGAGCAAGTATTAAAAAGTATGTACCGATTTTGAAAGAAAGTTTATTCATTTTTTACCACACCTTTATTTTACATTAACGGTCAGCGGAAGAAATCGTATGACTGACCAAATAGAATTTGGTTAAATCTGCTAAGTAAGAGGAAAGGGAACTTTACTTAGCAGATTTTTCCTTATTCACTTTTCCACTTATATCCCACTTTATAAATAGTCTCTAAGTATTTTTCAACAGGAAAGTCTTTTTTACGTAATTTATCGCGGATATTGCGAATATGTGAGTCGACAGTGCGGTATTCAATATCTGTTTGATACCCCCATATTTTTTCAATTAAATCATCCCGGCTATATGCTCGGTTCGTATTTTGTAAAAACAGTCCAAGTAATGAAAATTCGATAGGGGTAAGTGGAATTTTTTCATTATAAACAGTAACAGTATGTTTTGTTTTATCCCACTCAATGCCATTAAAGGTGATAAAACCATCCTTTTTTGTTCTGCGTAATACAGCTTCAATTCGCGCAATGAGTACTTGTTCGTCAAAAGGTTTTGTAATATAGTCATCGGCTCCCATTGTCAATCCCTTTACCATATCGTAGTTTTGATTACGAGCTGTTAACATTATAATGGGAACATTACAGAGTTGGCGGATTTGATAACATGTATCCCATCCATCCATATTCGGCATCATGACATCTAACAAAATAATATCAAAGTTTTTTTGCTGAATGAGTTCAAGCGCTTCAATGCCAGAAGTCGCTTTCATACAAAAATAGCCACGAGGGCTTAAAAATAGATCTAACAATCGTAACATACGTTCTTCATCGTCAACTAATAAGATTTTAATCATCGTCTTGTGCACCTCAAACATTAATTCTACTTTGTATAGTTTACATGAAAATGATAAAAAACACTGTTTATGTGATTGAATTGTAGTGCATTTTTGTTACTATAGCAATTGACATAAAAAATGCACTACTTTTGCACAACTCTTTTTTATAATAAAAGGCGTAGCGACACAAAATACCCTATGTTGCGACATAACGTCATGTCATTTTATTTATAAAATGACAATTCCATTCTATTGTGTATGTGAGATAGTGAGAAATTTCGTATTCACCTCGCATCGGATAAGGAAAATTTCCTATCTCACACTTTTTTTAAAAAGGAGACTATACACGTGAATAAAAAAGAAGAAAGTTTAAAAAATGAAAAGCAAGAGCGCAACGCGGTTGTAATGTGCATTGCAGTATCTATGCTAATTATTGTGACATGTACGAATAAATTTCTCGGAATTCTATAATAGATGTAAAAGCTCGTTGTTTCATTTTAAGAAACAACGAGCTTTTTTTATTTGTATAGGAAGGAATTGAGAGATTATAGAAGTTTTAGACAATAAACCAAGGAAGAATTGCGAGTCCTGAAGTGACAAGTATTGTGCCGCAAAGTAAAAAAATAAGATGTTTGTGTTGTTTCATATTTGTTATTCCTCCAATTATTGGTTTTATTCTATTATTTCGAATCGCTTATTTTATTGTGATTTTGTACTTTTAGTATAGTGAAGAGTAGAGAAGAGAGCTATTCAATTAGATGACATGAATATTACATTGTTGTAAGAAAAAAGTACCTTTATATCAAAAGGTACTTTTGTGAAAATCTATAATTAATTATTTAAAAATAAAACCATATGTTCCTCATCCCAATATTGTCCATTATGCTTTAAGGCGCGCTCTTGTACACCATATGTCTGAAAGCCGAGTGAATCATACAGTTTTTTTGCAGCTACATTCCCGACAACAACATCAAGCATGAGTTGTTCTACATGTAATTTATGAGCATTTTCAATAATGGCTTTTATTAACGCACGTCCAGCTCCAAGACCACGAGCTTTCGGAGAGACATAAACAGAGCCAATTTTTGCTTTATGTTCTTGTTTAATAAAAGGTTTTGTTTCTAAAGTAGCAAGTCCGATCAAATCGTTATCTTTAAAGACACCAAGGGTATATTTATCAGGGTTAGATAGCCGTTTTGCCATTGCAGCAACAGGATCCTCATGTTTTATTACATCTTCATATGAAGAGCTAAAGGCTTCTGGATTTTGTGTTAATCCTTCCATACAAACTTTTAAATAAATTTTTGCATCTTCTTTTGTTAATAAACGAATTTCCATATCGGTAACCTCCTTGGTTTATCTCACTCTATAGGAAAATGGGTACGCGGCTTTAGCATGTAAAGCAGGCAGAATCCGTAAGAGTATGATGATTATATGAATAGAACCTATAAACATATTTTTTACGTACTCGTTCTTAATTTGTAAAAGAATAAGTAGATATATGCGAGAAAAACAAGGGACTTCTTTTGTTTTTTAACTCGCTTTATGTAATGAAATTATATATTAACTTTATTAACTATTCAACAAATAAATATATTACATTTTTATAACTAAAAAATGATCCCTTTACTAGGAATCATTTTTTTCTGCTATATATCCTTCAATTCGTTCTGGGTGAGTATAAATATTACAAGAATCATTACGAATAAATCCGACTACTGTAATACCTAAATCATGAGCAAGTTGCAAAGCTAATTTTGTTGGAGCTGATTTAGAAAGAACGATTTCGCAACCAATTTTAGAAACTTTAAGTAAAATTTCAGATGAGATTCGGCCACTAAATGCAATAATTTTTCCTTCGATGGAGATATTGTTACGTAAACAATGACCATATATTTTATCTAATGCATTATGTCGACCGATATCCATTCTTGATAGGAGAATGTTATTTCGATCGCAAAGAGCAGTATTATGAACTCCTCCCGTTTGACGAAATGTAGTGGAAGAGCGTTGTAAAGTATTCATTAAATGAAAGCACTCTTCTGGAGTAACTGTTACATGTACATCATGTAAAGCTTTTGCTTTTGCGGCATCATTTACAAAGACAAAACCTTGTCTACTTTTGCCACAACAAGAAGTAACGTATCGCTTGTTATATAGTGTTTGATAGAGCGGATTAATCTGTGATGTTTTTACATGGACAACCCCTTTGTCTTGCTGTATCCATAATTCATCAATGCCTTTGTAAGAATCGATAATTCCTTCAGAAATTAAAAAACCTATTACCATATCTTCAATATAATTTGGAGTACATACAACTGTTACATATTCCTCTCCATTTAATTTAATTGTTACAGGATATTCTGTGACAATTTCATCTTCTTGTTCAAGAAATGCTCCAGCTTGATAACGTACCATTTTACATGTTTCTTGGACAGGTCGCATCATATTTTCCCCTTCATATGTATTTTTCTTACTATTTATCATAAAACATAAAAAAAAGAAAAGCATCTGTTATCTACGTAAATCCATTTTGGTTGTTCAACGTATAAGTTGTTATCATGAGGAATAAAGATGGAACCGACTTGTTTTCTTCGGCATAGGGAGACCGCCTCTATGCATGGCTGGATACTCTCTCTCTTAAAAACAAGGGGTTTATATCGTTTTTTCAGCTTATATAAACTGAAATCTCCATCACCACTCGGACTTTTACGGGATAAATCGATTTCGACTGTTCAACATATAAGTCACTGCTACGAAGATAAAAGAGGACCTGCACTCGTTTTCTCTCTTTGTTTTACTTGGCATGGGGCAGGAAAAGGAACTGACCGCTTTTATGCATGGCCGGATGCTCTCTCCCACCTAAAAGGAAGGGTTTTATACTTGTCTTTCAGTTTCTATATATTATTTGGTTATTATTGTATATGTGAGATATAATAGAGTAGTAGAATAGTGTCATTTTTTATACCTTATAGCATCAAGAATCGACTTCTAAGATAGGGTTTCAACAGAGCGTTTCAAAAAATGTACAGCAATATAGTTTTGAAAACGGATTCACAACTATATTGTACAGTTAGTTGTAAGGAGAGGGGAAACTATGGCAGAACAAACGGTTCGTGTAACCGTAGATGGAAAAGAATTTCTTTCATCTGGTGAAAAGACGATATTACAATTATTTAACGAAAGTAATGTAGAACACCCACAAATTTGTCATGTACCAGAAGTAGATCCAATTCAAACTTGTGATACATGTATTGTGGAGGTAGATGGAAAATTAATGCGTGCTTGTTCAACGAAATTAGAAGACGGTATGCATATTGAAAGACAATCAATGCGTGCAAAAGAAGCACAAACGGAAGCAATGGATCGAATATTAGAAAATCATTTATTGTATTGTACAGTATGTGATAATAATAACGGGAACTGTAAAGTTCATAATACGGTACATATGATGGGGATTGAAGAGCAGAAATACCCATATGAACCGAAAGTTAGTGCAAAAGAAGTGGATATGACTCATCCATTTTACCGTTACGACCCCAATCAATGTATTGCTTGTGGACAATGTGTAGAAGTATGTCAGAACTTACAAGTAAACGAAACATTATCAATTGATTGGAGTTTAGATCGTCCGCGTGTTATTTGGGATACCGGCGTAAGTATCAATGATTCCTCTTGCGTTAGTTGCGGACAATGTGTAACAGTTTGTCCTTGTAACGCGTTAATGGAAAAATCTATGCTTGGGGAAGCTGGATTCATGACTGGATTGAAGCCAGCTGTTTTAGACCCAATGATTGATTTTGTAAAAGATGTAGAGCCTGGATATAGTAGTATTTTAGCAGTTTCAGAAGTGGAATCTGCGATGCGAAAAACGAAGATTAATAAGACGAAAACAGTTTGTACATTTTGTGGTGTCGGTTGTTCGTTCGAAGTTTGGACGAAAGACCGTCAAATTTTAAAAGTACAGCCTGTATCAGATGCACCAGTAAATGGAATTTCTACATGTGTAAAAGGAAAGTTCGGATGGGACTTTGTAAACAGTGAAGACCGTATTACGAAGCCTTTGATTCGTCAAGGGGATATGTTCGTCGAAGCATCGTGGGAAGAAGCATTAGAAGTTGTTGCGTCCAATATGCAACATATTAAATCGGAACATGGTAGTGATGCATTTGGCTTTATCTCTTCTTCAAAAGTAACAAATGAAGAAAACTATTTGCTGCAAAAGTTAGCTCGTCAAATATATGGAACGAATAATGTAGATAACTGTTCCCGTTACTGTCAATCTCCAGCAAGTGATGGTTTAACAAAAACTGTTGGTATAGGTGGAGACGCAGGGACAGTGAAGGATATTGCGGAAGCTGGCCTTGTTATTATTGTGGGAGCGAATCCAACGGAAGGGCATCCTGTACTTGCTACTCGCGTGAAACGTGCCCATAAATTACATGAGCAAAAACTGATTGTATCAGACCTTCGTAAACATGAAATGGCAGAGCGTGCGGACCTATTTGTTCATCCTCGTCAAGGAACAGATTACGTATGGCTTGCTGGAATAACAAAATATATTATTGATCAAGGTTGGCATGATAAAGAGTTCTTAGACGAAAATGTGAAGAACTTTGATGAATATAGCAAAATGTTAGAGAAGTATACACTTGATTATACAGAGAATATTACAGGTATTTCAAAAGATACATTAAAAGAAATGGCTCGCATGGTATACGAAGCAGATGGCACTTGTGTACTTTGGGGTATGGGCGTTACACAAAATACAGGTGGAAGTACAACGTCTGCGGCAATTTCAAACTTACTTCTTGTAACTGGTAACTATCGTCGCCCTGGTGCAGGTGCATATCCACTCCGTGGCCATAATAACGTACAAGGTGCTTGTGATATGGCAACATTACCGAACTGGCTTCCAGGTTACCAAGCTGTGTCAGATGATACACTTCGTGCGAAATTTGAAAAAGCATACGGTACGACAATTCCAAAAGAGCCAGGGCTGAATAACATTGCGATGCTTGCGGCTGCAGATGCAGGAAAACTACGTGGTATGTATGTAATGGGAGAAGAAATGGCGTTAGTCGATTCCAATGCGAATCATGTGCAACACATTTTAAGTAATCTCGACTTCCTTGTAGTTCAAGATATATTCTTATCAAAAACAGCTCGTTTTGCAGATGTTATTTTACCAGCGGCACCAAGTCTAGAAAAAGAAGGGACATTTACGAATACAGAGCGTCGTATTCAGCGTTTATATGAAGTTATGAAGCCGCTCGGTGATTCGAAACCAGATTGGTGGATCATACAAAAAGTAGCTCGTGCCCTCGGTGGGGATTGGAATTATGAAAGCCCGAGTGAAATTATGGATGAAATCGCATCACTTACGCCGTATTATTCACAAGCGACATATGATCGTTTAGAAGGATGGAATAGTTTATGTTGGGGTAGCCATGATGGTAGTGATACACCACTATTATATGTGGATGGCTTTAATTTCCCTGACAAAAAAGCTCGTCTATCACTAGATGAATGGATTCCGCCAGTTGTAGCACCAGAAGAATATGATTTACTGTTAAACAATGGGCGTATGCTAGAACATTTCCATGAAGGAAATATGACAAATAAATCAGTTGGGATTTTATCCAAAATTTCTGAAGTGTTTGTTGAGATTTCACCTGAGCTTGCCATTGAACGAAATGTGAAAGATGGCGGACTTGTAGAGCTAGCATCACCGTTTGGTAAAATTAAGGTGCAGGCACTTATTACAGATCGTGTGACTGGAAACGAGCTATATTTACCGATGCACGCGACAGTCAATGAAGAAGCGGTTAATATTTTAACAGGAACAGCGACAGACGTTTATACGTGTACACCTGCCTATAAACAAACGATGGTGAAAATGCGTGTATTACGTGAAAAAGGTAATCGTCCACTTCCTGCTTCAAACCCGAGAGATAAAAACCGTCATCCGCAAAATGGTGTTGAAATTCAGCAGAAATGGCAGCGAAAACAATATGTATCACTTGTGGATCAAAACTAGGGGGCGAAGAAAGTGGCAAAAGAGATTACTTTGATTCAGAAAAAGGTAGTTACAGAAGAAGAAAAGAAACAACAGTTATCAGATGAACTGTTAACACAATTAGCAGAGAATCGTGAGGCGGTAGAGGAGACGATGCAGTTATTAGCAGGATTGCAGCAAGCTGGTATTTTAGATGCAGCAATCAGTCTACTTGCTGCAAAAGAAGATGTTTCTAAAATTGCTGTTGAGCAATTAAATCGTGAGCCAGTAAAAAATGCATTAAATAATATGATGGGGGCAGGAGAAGCTTTATCTTCTGTCGATCCAGAAGTAACAAAACAGATCACATCGAGTTTAGTTACAGGACTACAATTTGCAACAGATGAATTGAATAAAGGAAAGAAAACAAAAGTAATGGACTTTTTTAAAGTGTTGAAAGACCCGGATATTAATAGAGCTATTACTTTTGGCTTTAGCTTTTTAAAAGCATTTGGACAAGGATTAGAGAAAAAATAAAGAACGAAAGAGTGATGGGGAAGTACCCATCACTCTTTTTGTATAAGAGTGTTCATGTAAAGTGAAATATACTATTATAGAAAAGATGGATATGAAAGGGAATATGGAATCCATCTCAAATATAGTTTTAGAATACGGAGGAATTTATGCTACATCGTAAAAGACTATCTATACCAGGAGTCATGAAACATTCCTTTCAAACGGTACAATTCGCTTTTTGGAATGTATTATCATTTCAACTCGCATATAAATTAGTAGCGGCCATTGTCTTTATCCCGTTATTCGGTATGATTTTTAATAAGTTGTTGTATTGGGGCGGCTATGCAAATGCGACAAATGATGAATTGCTTGCTTTTTTGAAAACTCCATATGGCATCGCAGCTATATTAATTTTATCGCTATTGGCACTTTTTCTCATTTTTACAGAATTCGCGGTGCTTATTATTATTTCGTACTTTGCACATAAAAGGCAAAAAGTAAGGTTACGCCCAATTTTGTATAAGACGGTAACGTATTTACCTTCTCTTTTCACATATTGTTTGCCAGGGTTTATCTTGTATGCCGTTGTATTGTTACCTCTGTTAAATTTGGGATATAAATCTGCACTAATCCCAGAAATTCAAATTCCAAATTTTATTACAGGTGAATTGTTTAAAACGACAATGGGACAAGTAGGTTACTACACTTTCTTTGCTATAGTTACATACTTGAATCTTCGATGGATCTTCGTTTTACCTATCATTGTTTTAGAAGAAAAACCATTCCGCATAGCTGCACGTAAAAGTGCAAATTTAGTAAAAGAAAGCTTTTTTAAAGTTTTGTTCTTTTTAATTGGATTTTTTATCTCAATCGGGATTGTCTTTGTTTTATTAATGGGAATATACTTATTGGTTCTATGGGGTGTATATGAATTTACGAATCCAGAAGGGACATTCGCGCTATTAGCAGAATCTACTCTATCAGTATTTTTGACGAGTACATTGTATTTATTTAGCTTTATTATGACTCCATTTTATATTATGGCATTAACAAGACTTTACTTACAAAAGGTTTCGGTTGAAGATGTTTTATTAGAAGAGGGCTTAGATTATTCAAAAACAAAAGCAGATAAATGCTTCTTTAAAAAGCATCGCTTGAAATTTATAGGTGTATATGTTGTCGGTGTCATAACAGTAGGTATGGTAGTTGCATTTATTGTAACGTTTATTACGAATTCATATAAAGATCCCGTTATTATGGCGCATCGTGGATATGTTTCTAAAGGAGTAGAGAATACGAAAGAGGCCTTGCAAGGTGCGATTGATGCAAAAGCGGATTATGCTGAAATTGATGTATTACAAACAAAAGATGGTGAATTGGCAGTGATACACGATTTAAAGCTGAAGCGTCTTGCAAATGCGAATGTACAAGTGTCAGATTTAACAATGGAAGAATTGAGAAAGCTTACTCTACAACAAGATGGACATACCGGACAAATTAGTACATTGGATGAGATGATCAAGCTTGCCAAAAATAAGATTAAGCTCAATATCGAAGTGAAATTACACGGAAATGAAAAGGATTTTGTAAAGAAAGTATTAAAAACAATAAAGGATAATGATTTTGAAAAACAATGTGTGATTCAAACGTTGCATTATCCGCTCATCAAAGAGTTTAAGCGTGCAAATCCGGATATAAAGGTAGGATATATATTATATGCCAGCAGGGCCAATTTAAAATATGTGCAGGCCGATTTCTATGTTGCAGAAGAATATATGTTAAATAAAGCTTTAGTAAAATCAGCAAGAAAATTAAATAAACCAATCTATGTATGGACTGTAAATGATATGGAGAGTTTAAGGAAGTATTATAAACTCAATGTAGATGGGATTATTACAGACTATCCTGTGGATGCAAAAGAAACGATCAAGATGATGAAAGAGCAAGAAGAAAGTGAAGCAGATGTGTTTGATAAGATTGCAGAAACAACAGAAGATTTGTTTTCAAAGTTATTTATAAGTTATCCAGCTGCCGGTTAAATATCGGTAGCTGTTTTTTTCTATATAATTTTCCTTTTAGATGAAATTATTGATTAGTTACACTATACTTTAAGAGAAGCAGACTAGAAAAAAATGGTTTCTTTCTAGTCTTTATAAGGATTTTTAAGAGTTGTATATTTTGTGTAATACGAAGAGGTGTTAATGAGATGAAATCCTATACACAATTTGAACGAAGAAAATACATATTGGCTGAGCTAGAGAAATACAATCGAGTGATGGTAAATGATTTAGCTAAGGTGTTAAATGTTACGACAGAAACAATTCGAAGAGATTTAGATATGATGCACAAGGAAGGTAAGCTTACGAAAATACACGGTGGTGCGATTAAGAAAAAAGATCATACTATTGAATTTTATTTTGACAAACGTCGATCTGAGAATATTGAAGAAAAACGAAAAATTGCTATGGAAGCAAGTAAATTGGTAGAAGATAATGATATTATCGCAATTGAAATTGGAACGACTACGATGCAAGTTTTGGATTTTATACATGATAAAAAGAATTTGACGATTCTAACGAATTCGATACCAGCTGTTAATCAAATTATTGAGCTTAAAGAACAGTATGATTCATTTGATTGTAAATTAATAGTCTTTGGTGGAATGCTAAATTCTAATTCATTAGCATTGTCTGGAGACATGATGCTAAACTATCTTGACCACTTTACTGTTAATAAATTATTTGCTTCGTGTGATGGAATTTCTTTAGAAAAAGAACTGACATGTTCATATATTGAAGATGCACAAGTTTTTCAGCAGTTAAAGAAAAATGCAAAACAAGTTGTGATGATGGTAGATGAGTCAAAATTTAATTTAACAAAGTTTTATAAAAGTGGAAATTTTGATGATATAGATGCACTATATACAAATGCTAAACTCGATGAAGTATGGCAAAACGTCTTAATAAGTAAAGGGATTGAAGTGGTAATAGTATAGAAAGAAAATATTAAAGTAGACTATTTCTTAGTGAGATGAGAAATGGTCTTTTTTTATTGTTTTTTGCTTATATGTTGTTTTATGTTGTTAATATGTTGAATTTACAATTCATTAACATAATAACAACATTGTGTTAATAATGTGCTCGTACAATATGAATTAGGAGGTGACAAGAATGCAAATAAAATTATCAAAAGCTGTGTTCTTTTTATTACCGGTTGGAATACCTTTACTATTATTTTGGATCATTCCGAATTTATTTAGTTTAGGTATTAGTTTTACAGACTGGGATTTCATGACAAATGATTTTAACTTTGTTGGTTTAGATAATTATTTTAATTTGTTTACACAGGATTCTTTTATACAAGCATTGTTAAATACTCTTTATTTCGGAATTGGGACAGTCGTTCCAACGATTGCATTAGGTTTAGGTTTTGCGTTGTTCTTCCGAAAAAAATTCAGAGGCTCTGCAATTTATCAATTATTGATTTTTTCACCTTGGGTAACGCCAACGGTAGCTGTATCGATTGTATGGTCACTTCTATATGAACCTCAATATGGAGCGATCAATAAGGTGCTAGAATTTTTCGGGATTCCGGGTTTGGACTGGCTGAAGAGTAGTGAGACAGCGATGCTGGCGGTCATTATTGTAACGGTATGGAAATTAGTTGGATGGACGATGCTTTTCTATATCGGTGCACTAGAGAAAGTACCAGATAGCTTGTATGAAGCGGCTAGTATTGATGGGGCAAATTCATGGCAGAAATTTCGAAATGTAACACTACCAATGGTTTCACCAACAACTTTCTTCTTAGTTGTTGTCAATATAATTACTTCGGTGCAGGCTTATGATCAAATTAAAATTTTAACACAAGGTGGACCGAGTGGTTCGACACGAACGCTACTTTATTTATTCTTCCAACAAGCGTTTGAACAGTTTGATATGGGATCTGCAACGGCAATCGCATTTATTATATTAATCATTACAATCCTACTATCCGTTATAAACAAGATAATAGGTGACAAGTGGGTGAACTATTAAGATGAATGATAAGAAAAAGACACCATTAATTCTAAAACATATCTTTTTGGCTTTATCAAGTATCTTGTTTGTCTTTCCATTCATATGGATGGTACTTGGTTCGTTTAAAACATCCAGTGAAGTATTACAAGGAGGTTTTTGGCCTACACAATTTCACTGGGAGAATTACCGTCAAGTATTAGACACTCTTCCGTTTGGCACGTATATATTTAATAGTTTTTATACCTCTTTCCTTATCACGATATATGTACTTGTTTCATCTGCACTCTTTGCTTATATGTTGGCATTTTATAAGTTCAAAGGGAAGAACTTCACATTTAGTATTGTCATGGGAACATACATGATTCCTGGAGCTGTATCGTATGTTCCGGTATATGTGATGCTAGGGAAAATGGGCTTACTTAATTCGCATTTTGGATACATGATTACTATGGCTGTTAGTGTATTCGGTATTTTCTATTTAAAACAGTCATTCCACAAGGTTGGTTATGAAACAGTAGAAGCAGCCAAAATTGACGGAGCAAGTGATTGGCGTATTCTTTGGAAGATTATTTTTCCAATGACGAAATCATCATTTGTAACATTAGGTTTAGTTACATTTATAGGGAATTACAATAATTATATTTGGCCAGCTCTTATATTGAATGATGGTAGTCAAAAATTAATTACGAACGGAATTGCTGATTATTTCATTAATAGTTCCTTAGGCCGAGATTGGTCGCACATTATGGTTGCAAGTACAATCGCTACAGTGCCGCTCTTAATCGTATTTTTAGTTTTACAAAAATGGTTCCTCTCAGGTGTTACTGATTCAGGAATAAAGGGCTAACTAAATATAAAGGAGAAATTCGGGATGAGAAAATTAGTAATGCTTTTAACGATTTTGTCATTATTTGTTGGTGCGCTTGCAGGCTGTTCAGGTGGAAAAGGAAATACTGTCAAAGTAAGTAAAGAAGGGGATAAGATTGTGGTTCCGTTTATTAATGGCGTAGGTGGTTCACTTGCAGACCAAGTAGATAAGATTGTAGAGGAATACAATAAAAGTCAAGACAAGTATGTAGTGAAAACAACAAAAGCAGGTAACTACGATGAGTCTTATCAAAAACTTCAAAGTGGATTTGCTGCGAATAACCAAGAAGCAATTGCGCTATTAGGTTCAGACGTTATCCAAGAATATGCGAAGAAAAAATTAATTGTACCTATGGATGAATATGTTAAAAACGATAATAATTTTAAAAAAGAAGAGTATGGAAAAGGCTTTATGGATCAAGCAACTATTGATGGGAAATTATATGGAATTCCTTTTTACGGTACCACTCAAGTCTTTTATTACAATAAAAAAGTGTTAGCGGAAAATGGCTTTACACCTGACGATTTAAAGACGTGGGAAGGTGTAGAAAAAGTAGCGAAAACAGTAGCAAAACGTGATGCAAATGGAGATGTCACATATGCAGGTTGGATGCCAATGTGGGGTACGTCAAACTTAATTGACGCAGTTCGCAGTGCTGGTGGAAATGTTTTAAGTGAAGATGGAACAAAAGTATTAATCAACGATGACACTTGGGTTACAGTATGGGAAAAATTCCGTACATGGCCTAATGAAGATAAAATTATGAAGATTCATTCAGGTGGAACTGGATGGGAATATTGGGATAAAACAATCATCGATTTAGTTGAAGGTAGAACGTTAGGATATACAGGCTCATCCGGTGACCAAGGATTTGTTTTTAAATCGTTAGGGAAAGGGATGACTGAGCAAGAACGCCTTGACACATTTGGAGCGGCACCACAACCAGCTTGGGGTAATAATAAACCAGCACCAAAATTAGAAAGTTATTTATTTACATTAACGAGAAATGTTGATCCAGAAGTAGCAAAAGGCGCATATGACTTTATGAAATTTGCTACGAGCACTGAGAAAACGGCTGAATGGTCAATGGGAACAGGATATATCCCTGTTCGTAACAATGTAACAGAGTATGGCCCTTATGCTGAATTTGTGAAAAAACAACCACAAGCATTAGTTCCATTAGAGCAGGCGAATAAATATGGAGTTGCACCATTTACAGATCCAACAGGCGGTAAAATCAATGACGCGTTAAATGTAGCGAAGGATAAAGTAGAAATTGAAGGCGTACCTGCTAAAAAAGCGTTAGATGAAGCAGCTAAAATTGCACAAGAAGAATTAGATAAAGTGTTGAAAAAGAAGAAATAAACCTGTTCATGTATTATTTTGAAGAGAAACGAGAGGTGCTTTTGAACGAAAGAAGTACCTCTAAGATTCTATCATTAAAATATAAAAAAGGTGTGAGAATTATGATTGAAATGGAAGGTACATTGACTCTTTCTCCATTTGTGAAAAATAAACATTGTTTCTTAATGAATTCAAATGATATTGCTAACTTTACATTAACTATAAATCAGGGAGTTAGTCGGAAAATCCCGCTCTTATTAATTTTGAGAGACCCTAATGGGTATGTGCGTATACAATATCAAACACCAATTGTTGACGAAAAACTAGTTGTTGCCAAAGACCAAAAGTTTTGTTCAGCAGGTTGCGTTGGAGGTGAAATAACGCCTGGTGAGTGGGAACTAGAAGTTGTATATATCCCTCATTGTGCAAATAAAGCAGTAAAGTTTGCCGGAAGAAATGTTGACTATACAGTAAATATAGTAGTGAATGACGAGGTAAACCGGGAGTATAACCGAGAGCATTTTTGTAAAGAAAATGCCTTTATTCATGAAAATGATTTTGAAAAAGTAGTGAATGAAGAGCATCGTTGGTATAAAGGAGATTTTCATGTTCATACAGATTTAACGGATGGCGAGATCGATGACGAACTGGCAATGAGCGTATGTGAAAAACAAGAGTTGGATTTTTTATATGCGACGGAACACAACATTGTCATGCCATCTTATCAAAAAGGAAACACATTAATTATACCATCTATGGAACTTACAACTCCTTACGGTCATTACAATATGTTCGGTATGAAGGAATATATTGATTTTACAGAGTACCTCGATGAATCATTTAACGCTAAAAGCATGAATGAGCTATTTGCTCTTATGAATGAAAAAGGCTACTTAATTAGCGTGAATCATCCGTTCATGAAGCCTTGGGCGAACCAAATTGATATTGACTTAGAAAATGTTCATACAATGGAAATTATGTGTGATCCGACTTATAAAAAAAGCAAACCTTCTACTTTAGAAGCTTTACAGTTCTTCGATCAAATGTGGCTAAATGGTTTGAAAGTATGGGGGATAGGAGGAAGTGATTCGCACTTACATCCATCTAAAACGTTCCCAGGATCTAAAGACCCGTCGATTTATGGTGACCCTGGCACATATGTATTATGTAATGGGTTATCTATTCAAAATTTAAAGATTGCTATCGAAAGAGGGCGTATTTATTTCTCACGCTTTAGAAAACTAGAGATTGATATTCAAAACGAAGGTAAAACCATTTATGTTGGGGATGGGGCTAACGGAAATATTCATTACAACATTCATACAGATAAATCTTGTGAGTGGAGATTGATTGTGGATGGGGAAATTGTTGAAAAAGAATTTGGCATCCACGTAACCTTTGACTTTTATTTACATGAAGGAGCATATGCAAGAGTTGAGGGTTGGGAAGATGATGAATTAGTAGCGTTTATAAATCCGATTCATAATAACGTTACGCATAAGAATATTAAAACATGGTATGAAGTTTTAGGGGGAGCAGAAGATGAATAAAGGAATTATTTTTGATAAAGATGGAACACTAATACAGCTAGACTCTGTTTGGTACAAAATTGTTCATTGTGTGCTAGATGATATATTTCAAATGTATCCAGATGAAACAAGTAAACGAAATGACTACCTAAAGGTTATTGGTATGGGTGATAACGATTTTGAGAGTACCAGTTTACTAGCTTGTCAAACAAATTACTTTATCGCAGCTGCATGGTTTTCATTATTAGAAAATCACAATGTGAATAAAGAGAATTTTATTCATGATGTATGTGCATTATTCAAAAAACACTCTACAGCAGATGATCTCGTATTTACAGAAGTGGAAGGTGCAAAGGAAACATTAAAATATTTAAAAGACCATAAATATGTAATTGGAGTTGTTACAGCGGATGACATTGATGCAGCTATTCATTCACTTAAAATGACAGGATTATATGATTATGTGGATTTTTTAGGAGCAGATGATGGCGTTCATAAAACAAAACCTGAAAGTGATTTTTATCATATATTCAAAGAAAAATTTTCGCTTGCTGAAGAAGATGTGTTCATGGTAGGTGATACATTAACAGACGTTAAATTCGCAAGAAATAGCAACATTAAAGTAGTGGGCGTTCTATCAGGTGCGAGTAAGAAGGAAGATTTAGAAGGAGAAGCAGATTATATTTTAGACAGTATGAAGGATATTTCTGAGGTCTTATAAAACAATTGTGTGATTCAAATTGTCGATAACAGTATCTTTAAAAATAGCTAAAATTATGGGAGGCAATTATGGCTCAGCTATCATTCAAAAATATTTATAAGAAATATGATCGTGATATGACAATCGTAAAAAATTTTAATCTAGAAGTGAATGATGGAGAATTTATCGTTTTGGTTGGACCTTCAGGATGTGGAAAGTCGACGACATTACGTATGATTGCAGGACTTGAGGAGATTTCAGAGGGGGACTTTTATATTGATGGAAAGCGTGTGAATGATGTTACACCGAAAGATCGAGATATAGCAATGGTCTTTCAAAACTACGCTCTGTATCCACATATGAGTGTTTATGATAATATGGCGTTCGGTTTAAAGTTGCGAAAATATAGTAAAGCGGAAATTGATCAACGTGTGAAACATGCAGCGCAAATACTTGGTCTTGAGAAATATTTAGACCGAAAGCCAAAAGCACTTTCAGGTGGACAGCGTCAGCGTGTTGCTTTAGGACGAGCGATTGTTCGAAATGCAAAAGTGTTCTTAATGGACGAGCCGTTGTCAAACTTAGATGCAAAACTACGCGTTCAAATGCGTGCTGAGATTACGAAATTACATCAGCAGTTGCAAACAACAACTGTATATGTCACGCATGATCAAATAGAAGCGATGACGATGGCGACACGCCTAGTGGTGCTAAAGGATGGTATCATCCAACAAGTCGGTACACCTAAAGAAGTATATGAAAAGCCGGAGAATGTATTTGTCGGAGGATTTATTGGCTCCCCTGGAATGAACTTCTTCAAAGGAATAGTAACAGAAAATGCCATTATGATTGATAAATGGAAAATTGAAGTTTCAGAAGAGAAGATGAAAAGTTTGCAAAATAAAGGGTATGCTAATAAAGAGATCATTATAGGGATACGTCCAGAAGATTTTTATTATGGACAAGCAATTTCATCCTTACCTTATGATGCAAAAGTAAAGGTAACGATTGATGTAGCAGAATTAATGGGATCGGAAACCTATCTTTATTCTAATATCAATGGTCAATCCTTTGTTGCGCGTGTTAACACCTCAGTTGATGTGCATAGTCAACCTGAGATGGATCTAGCTTTAAATATGGACAAAGTTCATTATTTTGATTTTGAAACTGAAAAACGAATTGTTCTATAGACTATTCGATTATTGAGTCAGCAACGCTTTGATGGAATGAATTTCAATGGGCTTATCCAAAACAGGGATAGGCCTTTGTTGTTGGAAATTTTTAATATGTTTTCTGGAAAGAAGTCTCCTTCCTCAAGGAGCGAGTAGGTGGGGGATGAAGAAAACCCCCACTGATTAAAGTTTCACTTTATATAAAGACAAGTTGAAAACGTAACATGAAATCCATTTCTGTTAGGTGAATGAGAGCACCTAACATGCTTAGAAACGGACAGAGCATGTTCCTGCATCATGTCATGTTAAAGCAGAGAGGAAAAACGAGTGCAGGTCACATTCTCTTCGTTGTGGTAGTGTCTTATATATTTGGAAAACAAAGGGGATGTATCTAAAAAAGAATATATTTCTAAAATATTGCAGGGGATAAAAGGTGTATATGTATACGATTTTTGTTAATTTCTCGCATTGTTATATTATTGTCAAATAATAAATGATACATGTGTAGTTTCCGTGGTTATAATAATAATAGAATAATAGATAGTAAAATATATAAAACAACCTTGTGAAATAAAGTTCTCTATATTTACACTATTCTAAATATATAAACTTTAAAAAAATGATATGTTAGCGTTTTCATAACTTTGAAGTTATGCTAGAATAAGGACATAAGTTATTAATTATTAAAAAAAGAAAAAAGAATCTCTTTTTTCTGTTAACTATAAGGGGGCATTTCATTATGCGTATTGGGGTACCAGCAGAAATTAAAAACAACGAAAACCGTGTGGCAATGACACCAGCTGGTGTTGTACATTTAATTCGTAACAATCACGAAGTATTTATTCAAAAGGGTGCAGGTTTAGGATCTGGTTTTACAGATGCTGAATATATTGAAGCAGGTGCAAAAATCGTTGACACAGCTGAAGAAGCTTGGAACATGGATATGGTAATGAAAGTTAAGGAACCAATTGAAAGCGAATACAAACACTTCAGCGAAGGTTTGATCTTATTCACATACTTACACTTAGCTCCAGAACCAGAATTAACAAAAGCTTTAGTTGAAAAGAAAGTTGTAGCTATCGCTTACGAAACAGTACAATTAGAAAATCGTTCTTTACCATTACTTGCACCTATGAGTGAAGTAGCTGGTCGTATGGCATCACAAATTGGTGCACAATTCCTTGAGAAAAACAAAGGCGGTAAAGGTATCTTACTTGCAGGTGTTCCAGGGGTAAAACGCGGTAAAGTAACAATCATCGGTGGTGGACAAGCTGGTACAAATGCTGCTAAAATTGCAGTTGGATTAGGTGCGGATGTAACAATCATCGACTTAAGTGCAGAACGTCTTCGTCAATTAGATGACATTTTCGGTAACCAAGTAAAAACGTTAATGTCTAACCCTTACAACATCGCAGAAGCTGTAAAAGAATCTGATCTTGTAATCGGTGCAGTATTAATTCCAGGTGCAAAAGCGCCAAAACTTGTAACAGAAGAAATGATTAAATCAATGGAACCAGGTTCTGTTGTAGTAGATATCGCAATTGACCAAGGTGGTATTTTCGAAACAACTGATCGTATTACAACTCATGATAACCCAACTTATGAAAAACACGGTGTTGTTCATTATGCAGTTGCAAACATGCCAGGTGCGGTTCCACGTACATCAACTCTTGCATTAACAAACGTAACAGTACCATATGCAGTACAAATTGCTAACAAAGGCTACAAAGAAGCTTGCCTAGGCAACTCTGCATTATTAAAAGGTCTTAATACATTAGATGGCTTTGTAACATTCGAAGCAGTTGCAGAAGCTCACGGTGTAGAATACAAAGGTGCAAAAGAATTATTAGAAGCAGAAGCTGTATCTTGCTAATTGAAGCATAATACAAAATAAAAATCGAACAATATTTAATACAACATGATAAGAGCTAAGAGTGAAGACCTCTTAGCTCTTCTTAGTAAAAGGGGGCATACATCGTGGCCAACCTATTTAAAAAGAAATCCGTTACGCAACTGTTAGGGGAAAGTAAAAGTAAGACTTTGTCTAAAACTTTAGGGGCATTCGACCTAACAATGCTAGGGATTGGTGCGATAATCGGTACAGGAGTTCTTGTATTAACTGGAATAGTAGCAGCGAGAGATGCTGGTCCAGCAGTTATTTTTTCATTTATGATTGCAGCAATTGTTTGTGGATTTGCAGCATTATGTTATGCAGAAGTTGCTTCGACACTTCCGGTTTCAGGTAGTGTATACACATATTCTTATGCAACAATTGGTGAGTTTGTAGCCCATTTAATGGGATGGACGTTGCTCTCAGTTTACGTCGTAACAACAGCAGCAGTAGCTGGTGGATGGACAGGTTATTTCAATAACTTGGTGAGTGGATTTGGATTAGAAATTCCAAAAGAGCTGTTAATGATTCCATCTCAAGGTGGTATTGTGAATTTACCAGCAGTAATTATCACGCTCGTATTAACATGGTTGTTATCACGTGGTACAAAAGAGAGTAAGCGTGTCAATAACGCAATGGTATTAATTAAAATTGGTATTGTTGTCTTATTTATCGCAGTTGGTGTATTTTACGTAAAACCAGAAAATTGGGTGCCGTTTGCACCGTACGGTTTAAGTGGAGTCTTTGCCGGAGGAGCAGCAGTATTCTTTGCTTTCTTAGGTTTTGATGCATTAGCAACTTCAGCAGAAGAAGTGAAAAATCCACAGCGTGATCTTCCGATTGGTATCATTGCTTCGTTAGTTATTTGTACGATCATTTACGTTGCAGTTTGTCTTGTAATGACTGGTATGGTTTCTTATAAAGAATTAGATGTACCAGAAGCGATGTCTTATGTACTAGAAGTTGTCGGACAAGATAAAGTAGCTGGTGTCATTTCTATTGGAGCTGTAATTGGTATTATGGCTGTAATTTTCGCTTATATCTATGCAACAACGCGTGTATTCTTTGCAATGAGCCGTGACGGTTTATTGCCAAAATCTTTTGCGAAAATTAACCAAAAGACAGAAGCACCAACATTTTCAACTTGGTTAACAGGGATTGGTAGTGCTTTAATTGCTGGATTTATCGATTTAAAAGAATTGTCGAATTTAGCGAATATTGGAGCGTTATTAACGTTTGCGATGGTTGGTGTAACTGTTATCATTCTTCGTAAAACACATCCGAAGTTACAGCGTGGATTTATGGTACCACTTGTACCAACTTTACCGATTATTTCAGTTGTATGCTGTCTATTCTTAATGGTAAACTTACCATTAACGACATGGATATACTTCGGTGTTTGGTTAGCAATTGGAGTAGTTGTATACTTTGTTTATTCGAAAAAGCATAGTCATCTAAAAGAAGATGGAAGTTCGCAAGATAGCTTAGAAGAAGCTAATTAAGGGATATAATAAATGGTAAGCCTTGTGCGTCTAGGGAGCGCGCAAGGCTTTTTTCTTTTTGTTGAAGGCAGGGATGATTTATCGTTCTAAGCGCTTTGACCTTAAACATCAGGATGGAAAGGTAGAGTTTGTTTCTTTCATTTTGGATGTAGGGAAGAAATAGATAAGAATAAAGGGGGTGTGCTAAAGATATACAGTTTTAGCAACATCCTCTTTTTGCATGAAGAATATAAAGTATGAGGAGAATATGCTATATATGCTCGCGTTTAAATGTGAACAAAATGTTCAAAAAATAATTGTGGATTTTATTGACACATATGAATAGGTGCTCATATAATAAAGGTATAAGATATATGAATGATTGTTCATATGTTCAAATAAAGAGGTGAGCTATAATGGCTGAAAATAAAGTGGAAGCATGTCAGGAGGCGTGTTCCCAAACGATTATCCATGAAGAAGTTGTGGATCAAGTAAAACAAACAATTCCAAATGATGAAAGCTTAAGTAAAGTAGCAGAGTTATTTAAAGTGTTAGGCGATCGTACACGTACGAGAATTTTACACGCATTATTTGAAGCTGAAATGTGTGTATGTGATTTAGCCTATTTGCTTGGAATGACGCAGTCGTCTATTTCACATCAGCTTCGTGTATTAAAACAAGCAAAGCTTGTGAAAAACCGTAAAGAGGGAAAAGTGGTTTATTATTCATTAGCAGACCATCATGTAATCGGTATTTTTGAGCAAGCATTTGAGCATGTAAACGAAGAAGAATAAAAACACAAGGAGGGAGAAAGATGGCAGAAGCATTAGTGAAACGAAAACTTGTGTTAGAAGGATTAGATTGTGCAAATTGTGCAATGAAAATTGAAAAAGGTGTGGGAAATCTTGAAGGAGTATCTTCTTGTACCGTGAACTTTGCAACAAAGACAATGGTGTTAGAAACAGAACAAAATAAAGAGCATGTGATTACTGAGGCGAAGCAGCTTGTTACAAAATTAGAGCCACATATTCAAGTACAGGAAGAACAAAAAACAAAAGTTCAAAAAGAAGAGTTTGTATTAGAAGGATTAGATTGCGCGAATTGTGCAATGAAAATTGAAACAAAGGTAAAGGAAATGCCTTCCGTTTCAAATGCGACAGTTGATTTTGTATCGAAGAAATTAAGAATAGAAGTGGCGAATAAAAAAGAACTTGAAACGACAGTACAAAATATCAAAGATATTGTTCATAAGTTAGAGCCAGATGTGAAAGTTGTTCGCCAAGAGAACGGAAGCCATGGACATAGCCACGATCACGGTGAAGGAAATGTGAAGAAGCTGATTTGGCGCTTAGCAATTGGTGGCGTTTTAACAGGAATAGCTGCACTAGCAGAATTACCACAAATGGTAACAATTCCGCTCTTTGTCATTGCATATTTGTTAATTGGTGGGGAAATTGTTTGGAGAGCCGTAAGAAATATAACACGTGGCCAAGTATTTGATGAGAACTTTTTAATGGCAATTGCGACGCTCGGAGCATTTGCAATCGGACAATATTCAGAAGCAGTTGCTGTTATGCTCTTTTATCAAGTAGGTGAGCTATTCCAAAGTATCGCTGTAAACCGCTCACGAAAATCAATTACTTCATTAATGGATATTCGTCCTGATTATGCAAACGTGAAAGTCGGAAACGAAACAAAACAAGTTTCACCAGAAGATGTTAAAATCGGTGACTATATTATTGTGAAACCGGGTGAGAAAGTACCGTTAGATGGGAAAGTGATTGAGGGAACATCAATGGTAGATACTTCAGCGTTAACAGGCGAATCTGTACCGCGTGAAGTAGAAGTTGGTAATGATGTATTAAGTGGTTTCGTGAATCAAAACGGTGTATTAACAATTGAGGTAACGAAAGAATTTGGTGAATCAACTGTATCGAAAATTTTGGATTTAGTCCAAAATGCAAGTAGCCGAAAAGCACCAACAGAAAACTTTATTACGAAGTTTGCTCGTTACTACACTCCAGTTGTTGTTATTACAGCGGCAGCATTAGCTTTTGTTCCACCCCTTATTTTAGAAGGTGCTACATTCTCAGAGTGGATTTATCGTGCATTAGTATTCCTAGTTATTTCTTGTCCTTGTGCATTAGTGGTATCTATTCCACTTGGGTTCTTTGGTGGCATTGGTGGAGCATCTAAAAGTGGTATTTTAATTAAGGGAAGTAACTATTTAGAAGCATTAAATGATGTAAAACATATTGTCTTTGATAAAACAGGAACGTTAACAAAAGGTGTTTTCAAAGTAACAAAGATGGAGCCAAATGGGGCAACGACAAAAGAAGAACTTCTTGAATATGCAGCATTTGCAGAAGTGTACTCAAATCATCCAATTGCGCAATCTATTCGGAGTAGCTACGGAAAAGCAATTGATGAAAATATGATTGAAGATTATAGTGAAATTTCTGGTCATGGTACAGTTGTAAAAGTACAAGGGAAAGAAATTTTTGCAGGTAATGCAAAATTAATGAAAAAAGAAAATATCACATTCGAGCAGCCGCAAACAGTAGGGACACTCGTTCACGTTGCTGTAGATGGTGTATACGCTGGTTATATTGTTATCTCAGATGAAGTAAAAGAAGATTCAAAACAGGCGATTCAAAAGTTAAAAGAACTTGGTATTAAGAAAACTGTCATGTTAACAGGTGATGCAAAATTAGTTGGGGAAGCTGTTGGTAAAGAGCTTGGCTTAGATGAAGTGCATGCTGAATTATTACCACAACAAAAAGTAGAAGAAATTGAAAAAATTGATGCAGCAAAGCAAGCGAAAGAAAAAGTTGCATTCGTTGGTGATGGTATTAATGATACACCGGTATTAGCACGAGCGGACGTCGGAATTGCGATGGGTGGCTTAGGGTCTGACGCAGCGATTGAAGCAGCGGATATCGTAATTATGACAGATGAACCTTCAAAAATTGCTACAGCCGTTAAAATTGCGAAACGTACACGTAGTATC
Source organism: Bacillus cereus (assembly GCF_002561295.1). Lineage (GTDB taxonomy): Bacteria > Bacillota > Bacilli > Bacillales > Bacillaceae_G > Bacillus_A > Bacillus_A cereus_S. The sequence goes on along the minus strand of NZ_NTUG01000033.1, from coordinate 17,028 downwards.
GTATGGCAAAATATTATCTTTGCACTTGGTGTAAAAGGGGTTGTCCTATTACTCGGTGCATTTGGGATCGCAACAATGTGGGAAGCGGTATTCTCAGATGTAGGTGTTACATTAATCGCGGTATTGAATGCGATGCGTGTGCTTAGAGTAAAAGATTTATAAAATAAAACGAGAAGCGAAAGCTTCTCGTTTTATTTTTGGATATTATTTGCAACTTGCTCACGTACCTTTTGAATGTAATTCATTTTATGATCCCAGCATTCTTGGCTTAAATCAACTGGATATTCTTCAGGATTAAGAGTCCGTTTATATTCTTCCCAAAATAGAGCTAAGTTACTTTCGGTATATTTTTGAATTTCCAATATGCTAGGTAATTCATATGTTCTTTTACCGTTTGTAAAAATATCAAGATGAAGCTCGCGTGCTTCAAAATTCGTCACGAATTTACTAATATACGTATGAACAGGATGAAACATTTTTAAGCGCTCTTCCTGCTGAGGCTCTTCAGACTCTAAAGCGATATAATCCCCCTCTGCATGATTGTTCACACGATTAATAATTCGATAAATTCGTTTTAATCCTGGTGTTGTAATTTTTTCAGGGTTAGAAGAGATTTTAATTGTGTCGTTTAATACGCCGTTCACATCTTCAATGGCAACTAATTTATAAACAGCCCCTAATGCAGGCTGCTCAAATGAAGTAATAAGCTTTGTGCCAACGCCCCATACATCGATCTTTGCTCCTTGGGATTTTAAGTGCATAATTGTATATTCATCTAAATCACTAGAAGCGATAATTTTTGTATTTGTAAATCCAGCTGCATCAAGTTGTTTCCTTGCTTCTTTTGACAAATAAGCCATATCGCCACTATCAAGACGAATACCATAAAAGTCAATGTGGTCACCAAATTCTTTAGCAACGCGAATTGCATTTGGTACACCAGATTTTAATGTGTCGTATGTATCTACAAGAAAAACGCATTTTTTATGTGTTTCAGCATACTTTTTAAATGCAACATATTCATCGCGGTACGCTTGAACAAAGGAATGAGCATGCGTACCCGCAACTGGAATGCCGAAGCGTTTGCCAGCACGGACGTTGCTTGTAGAAGAAAATCCACCGATAAAAGCTGCACGCGTGCCCCATAGAGCGGCGTCGAATTCATGAGCGCGGCGTGTGCCGAATTCTAAGAGCTGATCATTATCCGCTGCATGCTTCATGCGAGCGGCTTTTGTAGCGATTAATGTTTGGTAATTTACAATATTTAATAAGGCTGTTTCAATAATTTGAGCTTCACCAAGCGGTGCGTCCACACGCAATAATGGTTCATTATTAAAAACAACTTCACCTTCTTGCATACTTCGAATTTTCCCAGTAAACTTCATGCTTTGTAGATAATGTAGAAATTCTTCTTCAAATTGTAGTTCTTTTAAATAGGCGATGTCACTTTCAGTGAAACGAAAGTTCTCTATGTAGTCTATAATTTTTTCAAGACCAGCAAAAATAGCGTAACCATTTTTAAATGGAAGCTTTCGGAAATATAAATCAAAAATAGAGCGACGATTATGAATCTCATCTTTCCAATATGTATAAGCCATGTTGATTTGATATAAATCTGTATGTAAGGCGTAACTATCGTCTTTATAATGATTCATTGCGAAAACACCTCCGTAATTTTGTTATAGTATAACAATTTTTACTAGTTTATGCCAAATGGAAGCATTTTATTGAAAAGAGATTTTTGATATAAAAGCATTATCAACAAGATGAAATGAAAGCATCTGGTCATACATAAAAGTGGCTAAACCTTTTTCTAATCCCGTGTGAAGTGAAGAATGGAGAGAGAAAACAAGTGACGCTTCCTTCTGTCTTCGCAACATAGACGTATCGGTAATGTAATCGTTGAGAGAGGAATAAAATGATTTTTTTGTAAAATTCTTTAGAAAATTCCTATTTATTAATTTATATTTTTTTGATTTTTATGTATTATTAAAGTAGTGAGGGGTAAATGAGAATGGAGGAGGGCAATGCAACAAACACTAGAGAAAATTGGCAAACAAGTTTTTTATAAGCGACTACAGCAAAAAATGACACAAGAAGAATTATGTCAGGGCATTTGTTCCGTCTCATATTTAAGTAAGATTGAAAATGGAAAGATAGAAGCATCGGAGGAAATCTTACAGTTGCTCTGTGCGAGGTTAGAGATTGCTGTGACGGATTTGAGAGATGTAGAAGAAGAAGTGAAAGAAAAACTAGATGAGTGGTTAAATGCGTTGGTTCATTTGGACAAAGGGCAGGTAGAACGCATATATAGCGAATTACAGGCTGAGATGCAGCATGTTTTAGATTTTGAAATTATAAATTATTATAATCTGTTGTATACACGCTATTTGATTATGAAAAGAGATCTTCCTGCACTTGAAGAGGAACTAGAGAAATTAAAGAAAATGTATAAGAAGTATTCTCCGTTTCAGAAGTTGTTGTATACGTATAGTAAAGGTTTGCTATATTCTTTGCAATATAAATATAAACAAGCGCTGGAGTGCTTACTAAAAACAGAGTCTATGGCAAAAGAACAAGGTTATTATGAAACGGGAATATATTATAATTTAGCACTCACGTACAGCCAGATCGAAATTGATCATATGACATTATATTTTGCTAATGTTGCGTTAGAAGGATTTCGAAATGAATATAAGTTTCGACATGTAATTAATTGTCAGCTTTTAATTGCTTTTAGTTATATACGGAAAACCCAGTACAGTGAGGCTATGAAGATTTTTAATCATATTTTGAGAGAGGCAGATTCTTTTGCGGACAAAGATAATATTATGTCGATTGCTTTAAATAATATTGGTTATTTATATTATCGCCAAAATAATTATGCAAAAGCAAAAGAATATTATTTGAAGAGCCTACAGTATAAAAAAGAAGAAGATTTAAATTATATTGATGCCATGTATGAAATTTCTCTGCAGTGTGTTCAGTTAAAGGAGTTTGAAGAGGCGAGAGTCTGGATTGAAAAAGGTATTTCTGCTGCAAGAAAAGAAGATAGATATAAAAGTATATTGTACTTGTTACTAATGCAACAATATAAATATTTTGAGAAAAAAGAAGTATATAAGCGATTTTTGGAAATGGAAGCAGTACCTTTCTTTAAAAACGAAAAGAATGTTAAAGATTTAAAAAAAGTATATTTAGAGCTAGCGGAATATTTCGAAGAATCATTAGAATTTAAAGAAAGTAATCGATATTATAAATTAGCGATTATGTTGTTAGAAGAAGAAGGAGGAGTTATAGGATGAAAAAAGTAATTTTAGGAACATTTGCAATGGTGACGATTCTAGCGGTGGTATTTGATGTGCAGTATGCTTGGAAGCCTGATAATTATGGTCAAGAAGTTAATTCATCTCAATCAGTAAACCTATAAAAATATTAAGAAAGGCCCTTTCCGAAACGGAAAGGGCCTTTCTCAATATTTGTTCTCCAAAATTCTACAAAACTTGAGAAAATAATTATTTGAATTTTTAGTATATTAATAGTGGAAACCTAATGCTAATATAAAATTACTCTTTTTCAAAAAAAATTTTTTATTAGGGGGAAGATCGTATGAAAAAGAAGAGTTTAGCATTAGTGTTAGCGGCAGGAATGGCAGTTACAACGTTTGGAGGGACAGGTTCTGCTTTTGCAGATTCTAAGAATGTACTCTCTGCGAAAAAGTACAATGAAGTAGTACAATCACCTGAGTTTATCTCTGGAGATTTGACTGGGGCAACTGGGAAAAAAGCAGAATCTGTTGTGTTTGATTATTTAAATGCAGCAAAAGCAGATTATAAGCTAGGGAAAAAGAGTGCAGAGGATTCGTTTAAAGTGAAACAAGTAAAGAAAGATACTGTAACGGATTCAACAGTGGTGCGTATGCAACAAATGTATGAAGGCACACCTGTATGGGGATCTACTCAACTAGCTCATGTGAGTAAAGATGGCTCACTGAAAGTGTTATCTGGAACAGTTGTACCTGATTTAGACAAAAAGGAAAAATTAAAGAATAAAAATAAGATTGAAGGCAAAAAAGCGATTGGAATTGCACAGCAAGATCTAGGATTCACTCCGAAATATGAGGTAGATCCATCAGCAGATTTATACGTATATCAAAATGGTGAGGACGTAACATATGCATATGTTGTGAAATTAAACTTTTTAGAGCCACAACCAGGAAACTATTATTATTTCATTGAAGCAGATAGTGGTAAAGTGTTAAATAAATACAACACAATTGACCATGTAACAGATGAGGATAAAGCACCTCTTAATAAAGAAGTTGTAAAACAAGAGGCGAAAACGGCTGGAAAGCCTGTAACAGGAACAAATAAAGTTGGGACAGGAAAAGGAGTATTAGGAGATACGAAATCACTTAATACAACATTATCTGGATCTACTTATTATTTGCAAGATAATACACGTGGAGCACAGATTTTCACATACGATGCGAAAAATCGTACTACGTTACCAGGAACGTTATGGGCAGATACGGATAATGTGTTCAATGCATCTTATGATGCGGCAGCGGTAGATGCTCATTATTATGCGGGTGTCACATATGATTACTATAAAAATACGTTTAATCGAAACTCTATTAATGATGCAGGAGCGCCACTAAAGTCAACAGTTCACTATGGTAGAAGCTATAACAATGCTTTCTGGAATGGCTCACAAATGGTATATGGAGATGGTGATGGAGCAACATTTGCGCCGTTATCAGGTGCATTGGATGTAATTGGGCATGAATTAACACACGCTGTTACAGAGTATAGCTCGAATCTGATTTATCAAAATGAATCAGGTGCATTAAATGAAGCGTTCTCCGATGTTTTTGGTACGTTAGTAGAGTACTATGATAATCGTAATCCAGACTGGGAAGTTGGAGAGGATGTTTATACGCCTGGTAAATCAGGGGATGCATTACGCTCTATGAGTGATCCAACTAAATATGGTGATCCAGATCATTATTCTAAGCGTTATACAGGTACAAGTGATAATGGTGGTGTTCATACGAACAGCGGTATTATCAATAAAGCGGCCTACTTACTAGCAAATGGTGGTACACATTATGGTGTAACAGTGAACGGTATTGGTAAAGATAAAGTAGGAGCAATCTATTATCGTGCAAATACGCTATATTTCACTGAATCTACTACGTTTAGTCAAGCGCGTGCTGGGTTAGTACAAGCTGCAGCGGATTTATATGGCGCAAGTTCTGCTGAGGTTACAGCGGTGAAACAATCGTATGATGCGGTTGGTGTAAAATAAGGTTTCTTCATTATATAAAAAATAAAAAAGGGAGCGAATGCTCCCTTTTTTATTTTTTCTTCCACTTTCTCCATAGGTACAATAACCCGATACAACCTGCAATTGTTATAATCCACTTTGCTTCATTTGTTCCATTCATAACATGATATGCCGAATACACTTCAATGAGTAACGCAGGGATTTTTCCTAGTGTACTGGCAATACTGAAAGAAAGTAGGGACATTTTCCCTAAAGCTGCGAATAAAGTAACAATACTCGATGGAATAAAGGGAATGAAGCGGAATGATAAAACGAGTAAAAAAGCTTCTTTTCCTTGAACGTAAAGGAGCCGCTCCACTTTTGGATAATGGTTTATCTTGTTTTGAGCGAATTTCTGAAGACCTAATCGATAGAAATAAAAAGAAATAATGGCCCCTAATGCTTCGCCTGCGATCGAAATGAGTGTTCCATCTGTTAAACCGAAGAGTTGTATGTTGATTGCGGTTAGAAAAATACTTGGAATGAAACCGGCAAAGCTAATGATGATATTAAATAGAATACTAAGTGGAATTGCTAGCGTGTAATGTTCTGTCAGTACATCATGAATCAGTTCTTGCATGTCGTTATAGTCCTTTGTCTTTTTTAGCATTACACCATATTTCATTAATATAGGCAAGCGTAGATATCCCTTTAAAACGAATGCTTTTCCCTCGCTATTGCAGAACAGTAACATGCTCGCTTTAAAGTGTAGTGAAAATGAAAGTCTGTAAAAGCGAGATCCTTTGAGAATTGAGGGATAATATGGAATTAATTTACATAATGTAGACGAAATGCACCTATATACCCGTTATAGGTATATGGTATATAAAAATGGGGGTATGTTTTTGTTAGAATAACACTGTTAAATAAGTGTTTTTTATGACGAAATCAAATATACCCCCATGAATTGAAGGGTATTGTATAGATTGTGGCTCTCATTTCGAGAAAATGGTTATTTGGATGGGGGGAGAAAAGTGTTATCGGGAAACAATACGAAAAAATAAGAAAAAGCATGTAGGAATTTAGAGTGCTACATGCTTTTTCTTATCTAAAATTGACTTTTGATGAAGTTCCGATAATAATCATGAAAGAGGTGATATGATGAAACGATTATGGAGTATTTTCTTGAGCAGCTTACTTGCGATGATCCTTGTGTTAAGTGGTTGTACAGGACAAGAACAGAAAAAGGAAAGTCTGAAAGAAAGCAATTCAACATCAATAGAAAAGATTAGCGACAATATTTTAGACGAAATGGAAGGGCCGCCGAAAAACGGTCATACGATAGAACGTCATGTTGGGAAAACAGAAGAGGATTTGAAGAAGCGATTACAGACAGATAAAGTATCAGCAGCAAGTACATACTATGATAAAGAAGTAGCAACGAAAGCTGTTAAAGATAGCTTAAAGCAACATGAGAAGGAAATTGAAAATTGGTTAAAGAATTCTAAAGAGAATCGTCTCGTATTAAATACGAAGCATTCATTTCCTGTTGGAAAAACAGTATTAAAGAAAGATATGAGTGTGAAAGATAATCTGATGAAAACAGTAACTGTTTTAGCACGGGATAAGTCAGGATCATTAGGATTTAAAATTATTACTTCCTATCCATCTGATAAATAAGAAAGGGGGAGAGGAGCATGTATCCGACATTTCAATATTTCCTAAAAGCATATTGTACGTTAAGCGTACAGGAAGAAGAGATTACGGATGTAATGACGGAGTTTGCAGAGCAAGAGAATCAAGAAACAATTGCAAACTTACAACATGAACTATTACATATGCAAAAAGAAAATTCTTGGGAGGACAGTTGTTTATTAGCAGCCAAACAAGGAAATCGTATATGGTCATTAGAAGAGACACGAGAGCATATAGAGACATTTTTACATGTATTGCAAAACAAAAAGGCGTGAAAGATCACGCCTTTTTGTCCTTTTTGTATACACTTTTTGAAATTTGGCCATTTGATATAACTTGACCGTTTTGTGTTACTTTTTTATAAGTGACAGCAGTAATTTTATTTTCAGTATTACTAATTACTTTCGATGAAACTTCTACATCTTTTCCAGTAGGTGTGCCGAAAATACGTGTAGTTATGCTACTACCATTAGAAAATGCTTGAATATAAATATGTTTTCCAGTATTATTTTTGAATTTTAAATCTGGACCGTAATCGGCTACAGCCGCATCTTGACCAAGTGGTAAGTAGTTAACAGGCATAGAATGGTTACTACGAGCAACAACTCCTAAATCAGCACGTAATGCAGCTCCATATAGAGTACTACTAACTTGGCAAACGCCGCCCCCAGCACTCTGGATCACTTTACCTTCTGAGAATACAGCTGCAGATTTATAACCATGTGCCGCATCAGTAATGCCAACACGTCCATTGAAACTAAAGGTTTCATCAGGTGCTACGATTGCACCACTTAAAGTATTAGCCGACTTATTTACATTAAAGGATTGATTGCCATTTCGGCCAGCCATAGGAGTAGAATATTCGGCAATGACCTCTGTAATTCCCAGGTCTTGAATATCTTTTGTAGAGCGCTCTGGTTTTATGGGTGAAATTGGAAGTTGTATGTTCTGTGTACCGGTAGTAATGGCTTTCGTCGTTAAATCTTTTAATTTTTCTTTATCAACTTGCTCTCCATTTTGACTTTCACTAATACTTACTGTATTTCCTGAAATGTTTAATTCTGCATTTACAGGATTTTTTAAAGTGTCGTTGTATTTTTCTTTCATAAAAGCTTCATAAGTTGTTGTATTCAAGTGGGGTGTTAATTTATATTCACGTTTTAATTCGCCGTTTTCAGCTTGTTTCCGTATTTTATAACGTTCAATAATGTTTCCTTTTTGCTCTTTAAAGATTTTTTCTACAATATCGTTTTCTTTATATTCAATGCCAAGATCTTTCCACGTATAAGTTTGTGTATTACCCTCGAATACATAATTAAGGGATTTTTTATTCGATTCATCAATTTTTTGTTGGATAATTGTTTGAACATCCGTTTTACTTTTACCATCAAGAGAAGTACCTTCAAATGTAGTGTGTGGTAATACATTTGTATCGAGCTGTGTATTCAATTTAGAAATGTATTGATAACCACTAATCCCACCTGCACATAGTAATATTCCTCCAGTGACAGCAGAACCGATAAGTAAGTTACGTAGCTTCATTTACTTCCCCCCAAAAAATTAATATATAAGGCCATATGTATTTATTTTTTTATGTATGCATGATAGCAATAGGAATATGTTATGTACTAGTATACTATTATTTCGCTCGCTGTTGTAATATTTCTATAAAAAAAGTTACATTTCTGTAATAATTGTCTCTTTTTGTCATTATTTGTGTAAAAAACGAAAGAATTTTGTTGAAAATTATAATAAAAAGGCTNNAGCCTTTTTATTATAATTTTTTATGCTCAGTTTTATTCGTAACACCGAGATGTTCTTGTAATGTTTGAGATATCTCTTGTACACTCTTTTCATCAGGAATGTAGTAGTAGATCCCACCGATATATTTATCGGCACCTTTTACTTGAAGTTTATCCATCTTTAAGTCAGATCCCATTGTGTTCTTCGTAATTGTCATCATGTCATCAAATGTTAAATTTGTTTTTAAATCATTCTCAACAGCATCTAATAATCCACCAATTTTATTAATGGAATTTAGGGATAACGCTTTTTGAGCAATTGCTTCTAAAACAAGCTGTTGACGCTGACCGCGCATATAATCGCTATCAATATGACGAGTTCTAGCTAAAGCAAGTGCTTCTTCACCATTTAAATGCTGGCGTCCTTTTTCCAAGTGAATTGCGCCTGCTTCATCTTTACTATTTTGCTCTGTAAATTCAACAGGGACATCTACATCAATGCCACCAAGAGAATCGACAATTTTTATAAAGGATTTAAAGTTAAATTTCACATAGTAGTCAACAGGGACATCTAAAAAGTTCTCAACTGTATCAATTGTACTATCCACGCCTCCAAATACATGAGCGTGTGTAATTTTATCGTATTTATCGCGTGATTTAATATAAACACGAGAGTCACGTGGGATGCTAACAAGTTTTACTGATTTATCATTTTTATTGATTGTGGCAAGTAATAATGCATCTGTACGTGTTGCTTTACCGTAAGATTTTTCGCGAAGATCACTTTCATCCACACCCATAATAAGGACAGACACATTATCGGTCATCGGTTTAACGGCTTTTTCTCGTTTATCGGATTTATCGCCTCTATCTAGTTTAGCATAGGCATTATTTAAAATTGATTTTGCTTTATTATATATGTGGAAAGAGTAGCCTCCACCTCCAATTGTTACAATGAGCAGTGGAATGAGGATAAACCATAGTAGACGTTTTTTCTTAAATCGCCTCTTTGAGGTTCTATTATTGTTTTCTACATCTGAGTTCATTATTTAGTTCTCCTTTAAATCATTCAATTTGCATATCGCTCTATAATGTGTAAATGAGACACATAAGAGATATTGTACGCTACATATACATTGTTGTACATGTATAAAAAATAGATGTCTCAATTATTTATGAGACATCTATTCGTATTGTATACAAAAAGGGTGAATAAGAAAAGGATTAAATTTTACCTTCTTATAGCATAATGCTTACGATAATTGAGGATAAAATGCTGACGAGTGTCGCGCCGTATAAAAGTTTTAAACCGAAGCGAGCAACAACGTTTCCTTGTTCCTCATTTAATCCCTTAACGGCACCGGAAATAATTCCGATGGAAGAGAAATTAGCAAAGGATACAAGAAAAACAGAAATAATACCTACTGTACGAGGGGAGAGGCTATTTGCAAGTTTGCTGAGATCCATCATGGCTACAAATTCATTCGTTACAAGCTTTGTAGCCATAATACTTCCTGCGGTGACAATCTCTTTACTCGGCACACCGATAAGAAAAGCGATAGGGGAGAAAGCATAACCAAGTAATTGTTGAAAGGTAATTCCAAAAATAAGGTGAAATAAATCATTAATACAGCTAATTAAGGCAACAAAACCAATTAACATCGCACCGACCACAATAGCGACGCGAAATCCATCTAGAATGTATTCTCCAAGCATTTCAAAAAAGGTTTGTTTTTCGCCTTTAATTTCTAAAATATCGTCTTCTTCTTTCACTTCATATGGATTAATAATAAGTACGATAATAAAACCACTAAATAAATTTAAGACGAGAGCAGTTACTACATATTTTGGCTCAATCATTGTCATATAAGCACCGACAATTGACATGGATACAGTTGACATAGCGGAAGCACAAAGTGTATACAAGCGATGTTTTGGAATTTGAGCAAGTTGTTTCTTTACAGTAATGAATACTTCTGATTGACCTACAATGGCAGAAGCAACAGCGTTATAAGATTCTAATTTGCCAAGTCCATTGATTTTGCTGAGAAAAAAACCAATCCAGCGAATACAAAAAGGGAGTATTTTGAAGTGCTGTAAGATACCAATTAAGACGGAAATGAAGACAATTGGTAAAAGTACATTGATGAAAAATGGCATTTCTCCCTTGTTTGTAATACCACCAAATACAAAGTTTATCCCAGATGCAGCGTAGTCCAATAATTTTGTGAATAAATTAGAAACTAGAGTTACGAGCACGAGACCAATTTCTGTGTTTAATAGTAAAAATGTTAAAATTAACTGTATAATAAGCATAATGAAAATCGGTTTGAATTTAATATGCTTTTTATTATTACTTGCGATGTAGGCAAGAAAGAAAACAACAACAAGACCGAGAAAAAAAGTAACAAATCGCATAATTAGCCTCCTAAAAGAGATATTCTGTTACATAGGTTTTTCATTTCGAGGGAGAATATGCATGCTCGGTAAAGAGAGGAATGAAGTAGAAAGTGATTATAACTAAAGTACATCATATTGCAATTATTTGTTCTGACTATAAAACATCTAAAAATTTTTATACAGGGATTTTAGGATTTAAAGTAATAAATGAAGTTTACAGAGAAGAAAGGGATTCGTATAAATTAGATTTATGTGTAGGAGGTCAATATCAAATTGAGTTATTTTCATTTCCAAATCCACCAAAGCGCCCAAGTTTTCCAGAAGCGACCGGTCTTAGACATTTAGCATTTGCAGTTACGGATATAGAAGAGGCAGTTCGGCATTTACATCAATACGGGGTAGATACGGAGCCAATACGTGTTGATGAAATAACAGGAAGACGATTTGTATTCTTCCAAGACCCGGATTGTTTACCGTTAGAATTATATGAGGATTGAAAATTGGGGAATTTTATATAGGTTTGCTTTTTGACAAATGAAGAGACTAAAAACAAAGTAAAGCTTCCATTCGTTTTCCATTCAATCAGCTTCTTTGATGGAGAGAAAACTTCTTTTAAAAAGGAGGTGTAACTTTAGCTAATAAGAAGCTAAAGGTGTTCTTTGGAAATTACTAAATTAATTATGGTTGTTATTCTTATTGCATTAACTGGTTTTTTTGTGGCAGTTGAATTTGCGATTATAAAAGTACGCAGTAGCCGAATTGATCAACTAGTAGGAGAACAAAAAAAAGGGGCACTAGCAGCTAAGAAAGTGATTTCAAATTTAGACGAATATTTATCAGCATGTCAGCTTGGAATTACAATTACAGCTTTAGGACTAGGGTGGTTAGGTGAGCCAACGATAAAGCATTTATTGGAACCGTTATTTTTAAAGATTAAACTTTCACCTACAATCGCGAGTACAGTTTCCTTTATTATTGCATTTGCTGTTATTACATTTTTGCATGTTGTGATTGGAGAGTTAGCGCCAAAAACATTTGCTATTCAAAAAGCAGAGCAAGTAAGCTTACTACTATCTAGGCCACTCATTTATTTTTATCGAATTATGTATCCGTTTATTTGGGCTCTAAATGGTTCGGCTCGCTTGGTGACAGGTATATTTGGATTATCCCCTGCTTCTGAGCATGAAGTCGCACACTCAGAGGAAGAATTACGCCTCATTTTATCGGAGAGTTACAAAAGTGGAGAGATTAATCAAGCTGAATTTAAATATGTAAATAATATTTTTGAATTTGATAATCGATTAGCAAAAGAAATTATGGTTCCACGTACTGAAATAGTCGGTTTATATGAAGATGAGCCATTTGAGACACATATTAAAATAATTGGGCGCGAAAAGTATACAAGGTATCCTGTATTCGGGGAGGATAAAGATGAGATTATTGGGATGGTGAATGTAAAAGACTTATTTATTCGCTATATGGATGATGAGATAAATGAAGAATGCTCGATTAGTCCATATATGAGACCCGTTATTGAAGTTTTAGAAAATATCCCGATTCATGACTTATTATTACAAATGCAGAAAAGAAGAATCCCATTGGCTGTGTTATATGATGAGTATGGAGGAACAGCGGGGATGGTAACACTTGAAGATATCTTGGAGGAAATTGTTGGTGAAATCCGCGATGAGTATGATGAAGATGAATATCCTCCTGTTGAACATATAAGTGAAACATATAAAATTCTAGATGGAAAAGTACTCATTAGTGAAGTAAATGATTTGTTTGGATTACATTTAGTTGCGGATGACGTAGATACGATTGGTGGTTGGATCATGATGCAAACACAGACAATTATGGAAGGGGATGTTATTGAGAAAGACGGTTGGGTTTTCAAAGTAGTTGAAAAGGATATGCATCAAATTAAACGAGTAGAAATAAAAAAAATAGAAGCAAAAGACATAGCGATTACCTAACCTGTATTCCGCTATTCAAAAGCAATAAGCCCCACCTCAAGATTCAGAGGAAAACGAGGAAGAGAGGTGGGGATAATGAGTGCGAAAAAAGGAGTATCACAGATTACATTTTCAATTTACGATTATGGACGTAGGTTGTCTTCATAAAAAAAGCAATAATGTTTGCGCTTTCAAAAGTGGTACTATATAGTGAAAGGGGCTATGGAAATTAAACTTTTACAATTATATTTTCATAGAAAAGTTTTTTAGGTGATCGATTAGAATAAAAAGTACAGGTGATGAGAAATGATAGCAACGAAAGATATACGTATTGAAAAAGATTTTTTAGGAGAAAAGGAAGTACCACGTGCAGCTTACTATGGTGTTCAAACATTACGTGCTGTAGAGAATTTTCCGATTACAGGATATCGCATTCATGCCTCATTAATTAATGCGATGGCAATGGTTAAAAAAGCTGCGGCACTTGCTAATATGGAGACAGGTTATTTGCAAGAGAATATTGGGAAAGAAATTGCAGAAGCAGCTCAGGAAATTATTGATGGAAAATTTTATGAGCAATTTATTGTAGATCCAATTCAAGGCGGGGCAGGGACTTCCATTAATATGAACACAAATGAAGTAATTGCTAACCGTGCATTAGAAAGAATGGGATATGAAAAGGGAAGCTATACAATAATCAGTCCTAATACACATGTAAATATGGCACAGTCAACAAACGATGCGTTTCCAACAGGAATTCATATTGCAACGCTTATGATGCTAGAAGAACTTCTTATTACAATGGATGCGCTTCACAAAGCATTTACTGATAAAGCGAAAGAATTTGATCATGTAATTAAAATGGGGCGTACGCATTTACAAGATGCTGTTCCGATCCGTCTTGGACAAGAATTTGCAGCTTACAGTCGTGTGCTTGGACGTGATATAAAACGTATTAAGCAGTCTCGTCAACATTTGTATGAAGTAAATATGGGAGCAACAGCTGTCGGAACTGGATTAAATGCAAATCCTACGTATATTGAGCAAGTTGTAAAACATTTACGTAGTATTAGCGGGTTCCCACTTGTTGGTGCTGAGCATTTAGTAGATGCAACGCAAAATACAGATGCTTATACAGAAGTATCTGCAGCGTTAAAAGTATGTATGATGAATATGTCTAAAATTGCAAATGACTTGCGTATTATGGCATCTGGTCCACGTGTGGGGTTAGCTGAAATTCAATTGCCAGCACGTCAACCAGGATCATCTATTATGCCAGGGAAAGTAAATCCGGTTATGGCGGAAGTGATTAACCAAGTTGCTTTCCAAGTTATCGGAAATGATCATACAATATGTTTAGCATCAGAAGCAGGGCAATTAGAACTGAATGTAATGGAACCAGTGTTAGTCTTTAATTTAATTCAATCTATTAGTATTATGAATAACGCATTCCGTGTATTCCGTGAATACTGTATTCAAGGTATTACTGCAAATGAAGAGTTGTTAAAACAATATGTTGAGAAAAGTGTTGGTATTATTACAGCGGTAAACCCTCATATTGGATATGAAGCAGCTTCTAGTATTGCACGTGAAGCAATTAAAACAGGCAAATCAGTCCGTGAACTTTGCTTAGAGCATGGAGTGTTAACAGAAGAAGAACTTGATATTATTTTGGATCCATATGAAATGACGCATCCTGAGATTGCAGGAGCTTCGCTGTTAAAAAATAAAAAATCCTAANNTTAGGATTTTTTATTTTTTATATAATGGATGAAAAAACGATCCCTGCATAAGGGATCGTTTTCATCTATTAAAAGAGGTTAAATACAGAACCAAGTTGAAGTAAGCTAATTGCAGCTAAGAAAATTAAGCTATATTTCATCGCTGTTTTAAATAAAGCAGATTCTTTACCAACTAGTCCAACTGCTGCACAAGCAACTGCTACTGATTGTGGTGAAACCATTTTTGCCATTGTACCGCCAACTACGTTAAGTGCGACGAGTGTAGATGGTACAATATCTAGCTGTGCTGCAGTTACTGCTTGAAGTGGTGCGAATAAAGAACCACTTGATACTACTGAACCAGTTAAGAATACGCCAATCCAACCTAAGATTGGAGATAAGACTGGGAATGCATCTCCTGTAGATGATAAAGCTAGTCCAAGAGTAGAAGACATACCAGAATAGTTTGTTACATATGCTAATGCGATTACGCTACAAATTGTGTAAATTGGAACTTTTAGTTCTTTTAATGTTTCAATAGTTAATTCTTTAACCAATTGACCTTTTACACGATATACAAGTAAAGATACGATAATTGCTAATACAATTGCAGTAGTTGTAGATGAAAATACATCTAGTTTGAAGATTGCTGCAAATGGTGTATCTGCATTTACAATTGGTGTTGTTTTAATAACATGATTGTGTAAACCAGGAACTTGAAGATTCCATACTAAGCTTCCTAACGCACCATCTGGAGCGAATAAACCTTTAATTGCTTTTAAATTGAAAATTGTTACGAATGCAGTTAAGAAAGCAAATGGTGACCAAGCGTATAAAATTTGTTTCATTGTGTAATTGTGTTTTTCAGCTTTTTCATTGCTAGATTGCTCTGAAGATTTTGGTTGCCATACACGTAAGAATAAAGCTAATGCAACCATGCTGACAACAGCTGCGAAAATATCAGTTAGTTCAGCACCAAGGAAATATGTTACAACAAATTGTGTAAGAGCAAAAGAACCACCACTTACAAGGATACCTTGCCAAGTTTCTTTAATACCTTTAAGACCATCTACCATTGCAACAAGTAAGAAGGGTAATACAAAACTAATGAAAGGTAATAATGTTACAGCCTGACGACCAACAGTTAATGCATCGATTTGTGTTAATTGAGCAGGTACTGTAACAGGAATACCCATTGCGCCCATTGCACCACCAGCAATATTTGCAACTAAACAAATACCTGCTGCTTTTAATGGGTCAAATCCCATACCTACAAGTAATGCCGCTGTAATTGCAACTGGTACACCAAATCCAGCTGCACCTTCTAAGAAAGCACCGAATGAATAAGCAATTAATAAGACTTGAAGACGACGGTCGCTTGTAATACTAGAAATGCTGTCACGAATAACATTAAATTGCCCAGTTTTTACTGTTAATTTGTAAAGAAAGATTGCTGCAATAACAATTGTACAAATTGGATAAAATCCAGCTGCTACACCAAATGCAGCTGATGATACTGCCATTGTTGCAGGCATTTTGTAAACAAATATGGAAATAATGATTGCTAAAATTACGCTATAAAGTCCTGATAAATATCCTTTGATCTTAAATACTGTTAAACAAAGAACGAAGAATAAGATTGGAAGAGCAGCGACAAGTGCTGATAACCAAATGTTGTTTAACGGGTCATAAATTTGTGTCCAAGTATTCATAATAATGACAACTCCTATCTATAATATGTGAAACCATTCACATTATTTGTGAAATAATTCACAATCAACTTACATTGCTAAGTATATTCCTGTTCAACACTATTGTCAACTTGAAAAAGTATAATTATTCCATAATAGTGTTAACTGTAAAAAATCCGCTACATTTTGTTCATAAACTGGACAAAAAGAGGAATCGTGTATACGAGAGTACACGATTCCTATATAAAACGAAATAAAAAACAACATAAAATGAAATTTTAATCAGTAGGGGTGTTCTACATCTCTCACTATTCATGCGGGATACTCTTTTTCAGCATGAGCATGAATAGAAGCAATGAGAATCTCTTCCTGTTACTTTCAAGTTAAAATAGAGGGAAATGCAAGTTCTCGTTGTCTTTGTAGTAGTGTTTTATAAAGTGAAACTTTAATCAGTGGGGGTTTTCTTCATCCCCCACTGATTATAAGCCCTCACCAATCGGGCTTTTACGGACAGTTTATCTCCCACCTAACTTCTTTAGAAAAGCGGAAGCGGCTC
>NZ_NTUG01000032.1 GCF_002561295.1 Bacillus cereus | reverse complement strand
AGATAAACTGCCCGTAAAGGCCCGATTGGTGAAGGCTAATAATCAGTGGGGGATGAGGAAAACCCCCACTGATTAAAGTTTCACTTTATTGTATTTCGCATATACAAATTCGCAAGTGAGAAATAAGAATCCTGCTTTTTAATCATAAAAAAAAGGCAACATTCATATAGAACGTTGCTTGCAACAATGTTGCATAAGGAGGGTAGCTTGTTTCATAGGGATATTGTCCTTGTATAGCCTAGAATGGTGATTTGTTAAAAGGCTAGTTTTACTAAGACAATGGATGTTACTTCCTAGTAACATCAGAAAAATTGTTTACAAATGATTCTGTAGCCCTCACAGGGACCTATCACAAAATGGTGAAGTGATAAGTGAGAGTAAGCAGAACATTGTTTACAAATTTTATTATAGAGATGTTTCATGAATTTCATGTAAATATTTGGTGAAGATTGTGTAATTTTATCCCGCATTAACGGGCAGTAAGACCCACACCTCAAGATTCAGAGGGAAACGAGGAAGATAGGTGGNNGTGGGGGATGAAGCCCCCCCACTGATTAAAGTTTCACTTTATCATATTGTTTATAAAAAAAAGACGCTGGTGTTACTCAGCGTCTTTTTTTTCTTCTTTAATAGCGGTTTTTACTTCGCCTGTTTTTATTTTGTTGCTTTCAGAGAAACGAAGTAAATCTCCCTCGATGAGCTTATCAGACATGCGCAGTTCATTTTGAGCACGATCGATCATCGCTTGAGCTTCTTCTTTTGGTACTTCTACGACTTCACCAGTTGCACGGTCATAGAATTTGCTGTTTGTATACATATACTTGTCTGTAACAAAACTACCGTCACGAAGAACAACGAATCCTTTATTATCTGGTGAGAATACGTCATGACCAAAGTGAATGTCATTGCTTGAATCAACACCAAGTAAGTTTAAAATTGTTGGTTTAATATCAATTTCACCAGTTGGTTTTGAAATTGTTTTACCTTCTTTTTGACCTGGAACGTGAATGAACATAGGTGTTTTTTGTAAGTTCATCTGATCAAATTCTGTAATTTCTTCTTTTCCTAAGAATTGAGCCATTGCACGGTTATGATTTTCAGAAATACCGTAGTGGTCACCATAGAAGACGATAACAGAATTGTCATAAAGTCCTTCCGCTTTTAGACGTTCAATAAAGTTTTTCATTGCTTCGTCTAAGTAACGAGCTGTTACCATGTAATCATCGAATACGCGATCACCGGAGTTGTAAGGTTCAATTAATTTTGTGCCATCATCATAAGTAAATGGATAGTGATTGGTTAAAGTAAGGAAACGAGTATAGAATGGTTGTTTCACTTCTTTTAACATATCGATTGATTGATTAAAGTACTCGATATCTTTTAATCCCCAGTTCAATTTTGTCTCTGGAGTAATTGTATAGTCAAGTTCGTTATAGTAACGATCGTAACCAAGTGCAGGATACATGATATTACGGTTCCAGAACGTTGCGTTATTAGCGTGGAATACAGCTGTGTAATATCCTTGCTGACGCAGAATTTCTGGAGTTGCAGTATATTCATTATTACCGTGTGTAAAGAATACAGCACCGCGATCTAATGGATACAATGATGTATCTACTAAGAACTCAGCATCAGATGTTTTTCCTTGTCCAGTTTGGTGGAAGAAGTTATCGAAGTAATAACTTTCTTTTGCAAATTGGTTTAAGAATGGTGTAACTTCTTGCCCGTTTACAGTTGCACCGATTAAGAATGTTTGCAAGGACTCAAGAGAAACGACAATTACGTTTTTCCCTTTTGCTGTGCCATACATATTTGGGTCTGGTTTACTTTGCGTTGTTTTTACGTAGTTTTCTGCTTCTTGTAATTTACTACTATCAGCGAATGCTTTTTGTGAACTTGATTTTGCTTGCAAGCCAAGATCATATATTTGGTGTGTATATAGACCTAAGTTTTTCACGAGCATAACACGGTCGAATGAACGTGTTAATAATTCTGGACGCTCAGTTTCTGCAAGTCCTAAGTTTGCAAAGAAAATAGCAACCGTTGATACGAAGTATAAAGAACGCATTGGACGTGATACGCGCTCAGTTTGTGCAAAGTCTTTCTTTTTCTTTAATAGTACAAAGAAAAAGATAATATCAGCAAATGCGACGATGATTTTGTAGTTAAGCAATTCTTTCACACTGGATCCTAGTTGTCCAAAGTTGGATGTTTGCCCAAGTACTGGTAAAGTAACGAAGTCATTGTAGAATCCGTAGAACATTACGTTACCAACAAGAATGATTGTTAAAACAAAGTCAATTCCAAGTGCTATATAGTTTCGTTTCTTTCCTTTTGCAAATAATGCAAGACCCACAAACAGTAATGATGTTGCTAATGGGCTAATAAATAAAATAAATTCTTGCATGAAAGATTCAAGTTTTAAATCAAAACTCGTACGCGTTATGATGTAAGTTTTTAGCCATACAGCCAAAGCAACGAACAAAGTAAAACGTACATTTAGAAATTGTGATTTTAAAGATTCCTTCATCCATTCCACCCTTTCTCTATCAGGCTTGGTCGATTTTGGAGCGAAAAAAGCTAAAATAAAAAATACATAGTTTTCTTGGCCATGAGTAGAGGTTTCTGTATCCTCATATACGACTTTAACTATGCATACCCTTTTGGTTTCCTGTTATTTCTTTTGTTGATTCACAAGCATAACGTCATTTCTGTATTATACAACAAAATTCAATTCTTAGAAACACTATAACATTTTACAGTTTTTGTATTTTTTATTGTTGCTGCCAGAGAAAACTTTAACATTGGTTTATATGCTCGTCAACTAGAAAATATAACAAAGACAATAAAGAATAGTAAGAGAAATAGAACATTTTATGTTGAGAAATATTGAGAGGAAATATATAAACCCTCTCTTTTTAGAGGGGAGAGAGCGTCCGCCGAAGGGTAGAATCGTTTTGTTCCCATGCTGTGTTAAAACAAAGGGAGTAGGCTTTTTGTTTTTATAACCTTAATATATATGTTGAAAAAAAATATATATGAGCGGGAAGCAATGGCGAACGCTTGTTCTTTTCTTTTTTCTCTGTTACAATAAGTTTTTATTGATAAGTTATGTGTATATTTGATGAACACTCAATTAACTAATGAAGCTAGTTCTTTAGTTTTGAAGGTATATCTACTTTTTTCGTATAATGAAAAAAACAAAATATGGAGGCCTTTTATATGGAACGAAAATTTTCAGTTGAAGCTTTTTGGAATAAGGTGAAACATGTGGCGAAGCAAGCAGGACAATCGGTTATTTATGCAAGCTTATTGCTGTTTTACGTTATGCAAAGACCGGATGTTCCCAAACGGGTAAAGGCAATTATTATTGGAGCGCTTGCTTACTTCATTGCTCCAATTGATGCAATCCCAGACTTTTTAGCTGGAATTGGTTATACGGATGATTTAGGCGCATTAACAGCCGCGCTTGTGCAAGTGTCGATGTACGTAAATGAAGATGTAAAAGAAAAAGCACGGGCGAAATTAGCGGATTGGTTTGGTTCGGATATAGACACGTCGTTTATCGATCGAAAATTAGGTCAATAGGTGAGAACTGTCACAAATGACAGGGCGAATATAAGCGAGGTAGTGTACTATGCCATCAGGAAAAACACATACGAAAATAAACTTACTTTCTCTTCCAATTGTTTTGTTTATGCTTGTTTCGTATGGATTAACAAATTTTGATTTTTTACTCACTTTTGCGATAGGATTTCTAGTCGGTACATTCTTCTTAACGCCCGATTTAGATATTCATAGTAATGCTTATAACAAGTGGGGTTTGCTTCGTATTTTTTGGTATCCGTATCAATGTGTAATGCCGCATCGTTCTTTTTTAACACATACAATTATAATCGGGGATCTCATTCGTATACTGTATATGCTTCTTGTCTTTTCTCCATTCTTATACATATTAAATAAAACGTTATTAGAAGGAAGATTACTTGAGATTGCAAAGGAACATGATGTTGCTTTAACAACATTTGTAATGGGAGTCATTGCTGCGAGTACACTCCATATTATAGCGGATCGATTAAATACACGCCGAAAAAGGCTGATGAGACGAAAGAAAAAGAGAAGAAGATAGGGCACTTGCGAATTGCAAGTGCTTTTTTATGCGTCAAATGTTCATGTGAGTTTTAATCAAACGTTTGTTTAAAATAATGGGGGAGGGATGAAATAGACTTTTTTCCTATTTATAGGACTTATCCGAAAATGTTATTTAACGAAAAAATTAGAAAATTAACTCAAAAAATCTTTTTTAAATAAAAATGATATGGTAAAGTATAAATACAAATATTTGAAAACGTTTTCTGGAAACGTTTTTATTTTTACCTTAAAGGTATGATGACCTGGTAGTCTATTGATAGGCTTTTTGGGGAAAACAGGGGATTACAGAAAGGGAGAGGACAATGGGGACATGGACACAAGTTTACGATCCGTTCGGTAACATTTGGGTTTCCGCAGCGGTAGCACTTATTCCAATTATCTTTTTTTTCTTGGCTTTAGCAGTGTTTCGTATGAAGGGGTACGTGGCAGGCTTTATTACAGTTGTATTAACAATTTTAGTTGCACTATTTGCGTATGACATGCCGTTTACAATGGCGATGGCTGCAACTGGATACGGCTTCTTATATGGGTTATGGCCAATCGCATGGATTATTGTGATGTCGGTATTTTTATATAAGATTTCTGTTAAGACAGGTCAATTTGATGTGATTCGTGCATCGGTACTATCGATTACGAATGATCATCGTTTACTCGTTATTTTAATTGGTTTTTCATTTGGCGCATTTTTAGAAGGCGCAGCAGGGTTCGGGGCACCGGTAGCAATTACAGCAGCGCTTCTTGCTGGCCTTGGTTTAAATCCGTTATATGCAGCTGGGCTTTGCTTAATTGCAAATACAGCGCCGGTAGCGTTCGGAGCAATGGGAATCCCAATTACAGTTGCGGGGCAAGTAACGGGTATTGATGCCCATAAAATCGGACAAATGGCAGGGCACCAATTACCGTTCTTATCATTATTTGTTCCATTCTTTATCGTATTTTTAATGGATGGCTTTAAAGGTATAAAACAAACATGGCCTGCATTATTTGTAGCAGGTAGTTCATTTGCGATTACACAGTTTATTACAGCAACGTTTTTAGGGCCGGAACTTCCGGATATTACATCAGCACTTGTCAGCTTAATATGCTTATCGTTATTCCTAAAAGTATGGCAACCGAAAGAAATTTATCAATCTAATCAAGCGAACGCCGAAGTGGCAGCGGCAACGACAGCTTCATCTATGCCGAAATTAACAGTTGGAAAAGTTGTAAAGGCTTGGTCACCGTTTATTATTTTGACAGTTATGGTTGTCATTTGGAGTCAAGGGTTCTTCAAAGCATTATTTGCTCCGGGTGGGGCTTTAGAGAGCTTCGTATTGAAGTTTGAAGTACCAGGTTTGCACAATTTAGTAATGAAAGCAGAACCAATTGTAAACAAACCAACACCTTATGAGGCGATATTAAAATTTGATATTTTATCAGCAACAGGAACGGCGATTTTAATTGCATGTATTATCTCAATTTTTGTCCTTAAAATGAGTGCAAAACAAGCAGTTGAAACATTTAAAGAAACATTGCAAGAATTGAAAATGCCAATTCTATCTATCGGTTTCGTATTAGGATTCGCATTTATCGCAAACTATTCTGGCTTATCATCAACGCTTGCATTAGCGCTAGCTGGAACAGGTGGATTATTCCCATTCTTCTCACCATTCCTTGGTTGGATTGGTGTATTCTTAACAGGATCAGATACATCAGCAAACGCGTTATTCTCGAACTTACAAGCGATTACCGCACAGCAGATTGGTGTATCAGAAGTATTGCTTGTTGCTGCCAATACAACAGGTGGTGTAACGGGTAAAATGATTTCTCCGCAATCGATTGCAATTGCGTGCGCAGCAGTAGGTCTAGCTGGAAAAGAATCCGATTTATTCCGCTTTACAGTGAAACATAGCTTATTCTTCGTCATCATTGTTGGGATTATGACATATGTACAAGCCTACTATTTAACGTGGATGATACCGTAAATAAGAAAAAGATGCCCAGCGCATGCGGGCATCTTTTTTAAAATATATCGACCATTTCTCTTAATATATCGGCGGAAACTACTAACATATCGACTATTCGACAAAGGATATCGACCAACCGACAAAAAACGATATGTAAAAATTAGAATCCATGCCTTTGCATTTTTCAGATTATCGTGTATGATGGGAAAGTATTGAAAATTAAATCAGTGATAAACTAGGGGTGCCCAAGCAAAGCGTGGGCTGAGAGAGAAGCGCAATAACTTCTTAACCCTTTGGACCTGATCTGGCTCGTACCAGCGTAGGGAAGTTAACGGCTTTACATAATTATGTCTTTATGAGCCAGGTCCTTGTTTTACTATGGACCTGGCTCTTTTTATTTTGGCATGCGCTGGCCACTAGTTCTTGTCCTCATCACGCTAGGATCGAATTGTTTGGAAGTTGACACAAGGTTCCAAGTAAGTTCGATTCGTCTGAAATGATAAAGGGGAGGAAACAAAAATTATGAAGCAATCTGTTTCAGCTGAGCAAATCGAATTGAAGTCGAGTTTACCAGGGAGTAAGAAAGTCTATGTGGATGGCCCACGTGAAGGTATGAAAGTGCCGATGCGCGAGATCGAGCAAAGCGATACAAACGGTGTGCCTAATCCAGCAATTCGTGTGTATGATACAAGTGGTCCATATACAGATCCAGAATACAAAGTGGAGCTAGAAAAAGGGATTCCAACTCCGCGCCGCGGCTGGATTGTTGAGCGTGGAGATGTGGAAGCGTATGAAGGGCGTGAAATTAAGCCGGAAGATGATGGTGTGAAAGCTGCATCTAATCATACGCCTGTGTTTCCGCAAATGGATCGTAAACCACTTCGTGCAAAAAAAGGCGCAAATGTAACGCAAATGCATTATGCACGCCAAGGTATTATTACATCTGAGATGGAATATGTTGCGATTCGTGAAGGGGTAGAGCCGGAGTTTGTACGTAAAGAAATTGCTGAAGGACGCGCTATCCTGCCAGCAAATATTAACCACCCAGAAGCAGAACCAATGATTATCGGACGCAATTTTCACGTGAAAGTAAATGCGAATATCGGGAATTCTGCGGTTTCTTCTTCTATCGCGGAAGAAGTAGAGAAGATGACATGGGCAACGCGCTGGGGCGCAGATACCATTATGGATTTATCGACAGGGAAAAATATTCATACAACTCGTGAGTGGATTATCCGTAATGCCCCTGTACCAGTTGGAACAGTGCCGATTTATCAAGCGTTAGAAAAAGTAAATGGCATTGCTGAAGATTTAACGTGGGAAGTGTACCGTGACACGTTAATCGAACAGGCAGAGCAAGGCGTTGACTATTTTACAATTCATGCTGGCGTACTACTTCGTTACATTCCAATTACAGCAAAACGTACAACAGGTATTGTTTCCCGCGGTGGTTCGATTATGGCGCAGTGGTGTTTATTCCATCATAAAGAAAACTTCCTATATACGCACTTTGAAGAAATTTGTGAAATTATGAAACAGTATGATGTTTCGTTCTCTTTGGGAGATGGATTACGTCCAGGTTCGATTGCAGATGCAAACGATGAAGCGCAATTCTCTGAGCTTGAAACGCTTGGTGAATTAACGAAGATTGCATGGAAGCATGATGTTCAAGTCATGATTGAAGGACCAGGACATGTGCCAATGCATTTAATTAAAGAAAATATGGATAAAGAACTTGATATTTGCCAAGGTGCACCGTTCTATACGCTTGGACCTTTAACAACGGATATCGCACCTGGATATGACCATATTACATCGGCGATTGGTGCAGCGATGATTGGCTGGTTTGGTACCGCAATGCTTTGCTATGTAACGCCGAAAGAACACTTAGGCTTGCCGAACAAAGACGACGTTCGTGAAGGAGTTATTACGTATAAAATTGCGGCACATGCAGCGGATCTTGCAAAAGGACACAAAACAGCGCAACAACGTGACGATGCACTTTCAAAAGCTCGTTTTGAATTCCGTTGGCGCGATCAATTTAACTTATCTCTAGATCCTGAACGTGCGATGGATTTCCACGATGAGACATTGCCAGCAGAAGGGGCAAAAACAGCTCATTTCTGTTCCATGTGTGGTCCGAAGTTCTGTAGTATGAGAATTTCGCATGACATTCGTGAATATGCAAAAGAAAATGATTTAGAAACAACAGAAGCAATTGAAAAAGGTATGAAAGAGAAAGCGGCAGAATTTAAAGAAACTGGCAGTCATTTATATCAGTAATGCAATGTAAGGTTTTTTCAGGGTATTTGCCCCCTCGTTCAATTAAGAAGGAGGGGTAAATGCCCGCAAATTGCGGGAGATATGTAATGCTCCCAAAACACCTCTTTACTTGATTGATCACGTGTACCTAACTTAAATATAGAAGAAGCCCCCTTTGCTAAGACGGTAGCAAAGGGGGCTTTTGTTTTTAGAGCGAGAAGAAGAGTTGTACCCAGTAGAATAATAGGAATAATGTTACGACTGTTGAGAGCGGGATAACAATTAAAGATACACTTAAATAATCTTTCCATTTCACTTTAATTTTATTTTGTTTTAAGATGTACATCCAAATGAGGGAAGCGAGTGTACCGATTGGTAATAATAGCGATCCCATATCACTACCAATAATATTTGCGAGATAAATTGTTTTTAGCGTAACTGGATCAAGTCCCATTTCAGTTAATGTAATGGTACCGATCATGAGTGCAGGGTGATTGTTAAAGACGTTAGATAGGATAGAAACTAATCCGCCCATTGTAAAGCTCGCATATAGTAGATGTTGGTTAACAACTGGTTCAAGCCATCTTACAAGCAATTCTGTCAATCCTGCATTGTGCAGACCGTAAATGATAACATACATGGAGAAGGCGAAGATTAGAATATGCCAAGGTGTCTTTTTTAAGATATCGATAGGGTTTGTGCGTAAATAGTACCATCTCCAAACAAGAAGAATGAGTGAGCCCAGTACAGCTACAATTTCAATTGGTATAGATAAGAAGGAAGCGACGAAGAGAAGACAGCGCATAAGGAATACGAAAAGCAATACTCTTAACATGAATTTTGTCCGCTTTTGTTTTGTATCAACGGAATTTTTTCCTTTTAAAGGATGGAAGTTTTTCGTGAAGAAAATTTCTTCAATATCATAAGAAGAAACAGGCAGTTTTTCTGGCAATTTTCTCTTTAAAACGGTGTACATGAGCCATGACATAAAGAGTAATCCTAGTGTTGCAGGTACGAACATCATTGCTGTGTGCATATAAAGCGTCATATTTACGATATTTAATGCGATTAAGTTTACAATGTTACTTACACCAATTGGTGCACTTGAAGCAGTAGCAATTAAAGCACCACTTAGTAAATAGGGGATTTGTTGGTGTGGTTTTAGTTGAAGGTTTTTAAGAAGTAAAATTAAAATTGGCGTTGTAATTAAAATACTGCCGTCATTGTTAAAGAGAAGCGTCATAAGGAAACATAATAATTGAATGTACCAGTATAAACGGCGACCAGAACCCTTTGCTAGATTTGCAAGTTTTGCAGCTGACCAATGGAAGAAACCGAAGCTTTCTAATATAACAGCCATAACGATCGTTGCTAAGATGGTAATGGAGGCGCCTCCTATTTTACTAATAATATCCATAACATCTGGTTTGGATACAAGTCCTGTAAGTAGAATGATGCCCGCGCCAATTGCTGCGGGCCATGCTTCATTCAAACCTCGTGGCCGCCAAAAAATGACGATCATGGTTAAGAAAAAGACGATGATAGTAATCAATATTTCAGTACTCATTTTTAGCCTACCTTTCTTGTTTACTTGACCAATATTAAGCTTGTCTCAAGTTTATATGGCATTATATTCAAAAAAAAGAAAGAGGAACTAGGCATATATCTGAATCTAGTGAATATGTGTATTTGATGATAGAAGGCAAATATAGATGTGAGAGAAATAACTAGTGGTTTTGGATAGAGAGAAAGGCCTAGATCAAAACAAAAAACCTTCCGATTTTCTGGAACGTAGGGGCGGTCGTGCATCATGTGTCTTCATTATCATAAAAAAGAAGCTACTCTTTGCACACTTCTTCTCAGTAAATGTTTGGAGTAGCTTCTCATTTCGTTGTTATTTTTCTTTGAGGAATGTTCGATCCTTTAAGAATAAATTCCAGAAGAAGATAAAGCCTGGAAGTAAGATGGCGATGCCGATTGCATAGAGAATGAGCAGCGCATAGAATGTTTCTTTCGTTGTAAAGCTTGTGAATACAGTAACGTCCGGATAAATGATATACGGTAAATGTGCGACGCCATAAGCGTAGCTTGCAAATGCATACTGTGCAACAACTGCTAAAACAGCAATCCGTGGCCAACCGAGTGCACTATATTTTTTATTTGTCCACCAAAGCGAAGAATATCCGATGACAAATAAAATAATAGAAACAGTAAACCATGGAAATTGTTTAATTAAGCCTTGCATGAGCCAATGTGTTTCTGGATCCATCACAACAAGAGCGATGATGGCTGTAACGAGCGTTGCGGGGCCAAGTATGATGGCGTTGCGTCTGTAAAGCCGATACGAATCTTCTGATCCTTGTTCTCTCGCAAAGTCAGCTAGAAATAGAGAGGATAAAAACAATTCAGAAGTTAATCCGAATAGCATATAGCAGTATATAACAGGACTGGACAAAAGCTTTCCATATAGGAGAACTTCTTTTCCGCCAGTAGTTGTAATATAAGCGCCTTCCGTTACAGGTAAAACGGTAATTAATAAAGCTGGAATTAAGAGTCCAGTAATACCTGAAATAAGACGAAGCAGATGTTCATATTTTGGGACAGAATAGGCGAATACCATAAATGTACTACGAATGGCAACGAGCACTAAAATTAACATAACGGGTACGAACATCACTGTTGCGAGGGTGAAGGCCGCTTTTGGAAAGAAACCGAGAAAAGCAACAACAACAAAGACAAGAAATGTATTTGTTATTTCCCAAGTCGGTGATAAGTACCGGTTGGCAAGTTTAGCAGCAAGTGTTGGATGTTTTGCATACACCATGCCCCAAAAGCCGGCTCCAAAATCAATGGACCCTAAAATGCTATACACGAAAATAAGAGCCCATAAAATGATAATCGCAATACTTTCCTCATGCACGAGAATCGCCTCCTTGCGGCCTTAGATCATTTTTCAATGGATGCCTTTTAAAGAACGTCCTTAGCACGAAAATTGTTAAAACGCCAAGACCGATATATAAAATGATGAATAAAATAAATAACGGTCCGACGAAATCAGCACGCGTCGCAGCATCCGTTGTGCGCTGCATCCCATAAATGGTCCATGGTTGGCGACCGCTACAACTAAAAATCCACCCGAACTCAATACCAAGCATCATTACTGGACCACATGCAGCAGCTCCCCAAAGAAGCCACTTTGGTAATGCTGCTCCTTTTTTTCGATAAATAAAGTACCAATATAAAAGAGAAATTACTGCGACAGCGAATGTGAATGTAGCCGTACCTACCATTAAGTTAAACAATGTATGTGT
This sequence comes from Bacillus cereus, assembly GCF_002561295.1. GTDB lineage: Bacteria > Bacillota > Bacilli > Bacillales > Bacillaceae_G > Bacillus_A > Bacillus_A cereus_S. The sequence goes on along the minus strand of NZ_NTUG01000032.1, from coordinate 45,853 downwards.
ATAAAATGGTGGCCACGTTTCTCTTGGGAATTCATTCAGTCCTTTGACAACGGTATTAGGATCTAAGCCAACGAGTAAGCTAAGCATGTTTGGAATTTCAAGTGCATAGTTTAACTCAAGTGTTGCAGGATCAACGACGCCGCCGATAGATAAGGGAGCGTGTGATGTCGTATCGAATAATGCTTCAGCTGATGCTAACTTTTCTGGAGAATGTTCGTGTAAGGCGATAGCTGATTCATGTCCAGACAGCCACATAATTGCACCTGTAATACATGTAACGACAAGGCCTAAAAAAAGCCCTTTTTTATGATAAGCAATTTCTCTTGCATCTAAATTTCGTTTCAATAGTTTGAATCCAGCAATAGAAGCAATGACAGCTGCCCCTGTTGCATAAGCGGTAATGACAACATGGAGGGAACTTGTAAAAAAGCTTGGATTAAAGAATGCTTTCCATGGGTCTACGTTAAAGACAGAGCCATCAGGATTCATAGAAAAGCCCGCAGGTGTATTCATCCATGTGTTTGCTGAAGTAATTAACACGGCGGATGCCGTAGCACCCAGCATGACAAAAAAGAGAGAAATTAATCTCATAAATGGCGGCAATTTATCTGCTGCATATACGTAAATGGACATAAATAACGCTTCTAAGAAGAAGGCGAAAATTTCAATTTGGAACGGAACAGAGATGACTTGACCAACAATTTTGGCAAAGCCCGGCCAAAGAAGTGAAATTTGTACACCGACGATTGTTCCGGTAGGAATTGCGACGCCAAGGAGGATGGCGAAAGCCTTTGTCCACCTTTTTGCCATAACAGCATAATCCGAATCCTTCTTCCAGTGGTATAGTACTTCGCTTATAAAAATCATTAAAGATAGTCCGATTCCAAGGGTTGCAAAAATAATGTGGAATGCTAGTGAGGACCCAAAGAAAGCCCGTGACAATGTAACAGTATCCATAACTCTACTCCTCTTCATTTTTGCCATTATTTTCTGATTGGACTGGAAAATTTATTCAAAAAACTTCCAAAAATATATATGTATTTTAAAAAGTTAATGTGATATTATGATTTTGAAATCTTCAGAAAAATAAAAAAGAGAGAAAAATATTTCAGTTGTGTTTTAGAACAAAATCTTTTATAATTCTTATGCGAACGTTAGTTCTGTTTAGATTTTCATTTTTTGTAGAAGGACAAGCAGGAATTTCACGTGAAACGGAAGGGGATGTTAGTATGTATCCTGAAGTCATTAGAAAAATGGCGTTTTCAAAAGAGCATAAAGATTTGTTATTAAAGTTATACAATAAAGAAATTACGCGGCGTGAATATGATCATCTCGTGCAATCACTGTATCGTCCTACGAAAGAGGCCAATTAACGTGTGTAAAAGATAGGGAGTAAGAGGCAATCTAATAGGTTGTCTTTTTCATGTTTCTGTATGTTCTACTAAGATTACGGTTAGTCTTATTATAGAGGTGAAGAAATGTGCGGAGACGTTTGTATATATGGATTGCGTTAACTTTATTTTTGATTTTAGGTGGAATTGTTTTTTGGACTGCGTTACAAGGAAACCGAACAGAATATTTTATTATGAGACATATGATGAACGAGAATAATACGCTCGCAACGTATCGAATAGCCGATTCAAAGGTAGGAACGAATGAAGCAACCGGCCGTGAAGCTTTGTCAGAATCAGCAGGATTGTGGTTACAACATACGCTTGATATGGAAGATCAATCATTGTTTGATGAACAAGTAAAGGCTATACAAAATTATTTCATCCACCCAACTCATATTGTGTTATGGAAGATTTCTGAAACAGGAGACAAGCAGGGTGGAACGAATGCTCTTGTTGATGATCTTCGCATTATCGAACAACTCTATCGTGCCTATGACATGTATAAAGAGGAACGGTATAAACATCTTGCTGATCAATTGAGTGATGCTGTACTTCGTTATAATAAGAAAGGGAAAAACTATGTTGATTATTATGACGCCGATAAGGGAATAAAGAATAACATATTAACGACATCTTACATAAATCCAAATGCATTCTCTTATATGAAGAAGTACGGAAAACTTTCAGAAACGCAGTATCAAGAAGTGGTTCAATTTTTAGCGGATTATCCAAGGAAGGGCTGGGCATTTCCGAAAGAATATAAAGAAGATGGCACCTTCACATATGAAAAACAGGTGAATATGATTGATCAGTCGTATGTTGCCTATCATCGTAGTTTAGGTGGAATTACTTCAGAAGCATATTTAGATTTTATTAAAAAGACATTTCGAAAAGATGGAAAGCTATATGGCCGTTATGATTTAGAAACAGGAAAACCAGTGGTAGATTTTGAATCACCATCAGCCTATGGGATAACGATTCTATATGTATTACAAGAAGGAGATGTGAAGTTTGCTCAGGAATTATATGAGCGGATGAGCAAGTTTCGGAATGATGATGCATTCAGCAGATTTTATGGTGGATATGTAACGGGGGAAGAGAAAAATACACATATCTTTGATAATTTGTTGCCGCTATTAGCTGAGACGGAATTGAATCGAGATAAGAAATAAAAGCTGTCATCTAAATCGGATGGCAGTTTTTATTTTATCCTACTATTTGCGAGTACATTTTTATTTGCGATATATAAGAGAAGAAAGAAAAAGAAAGAGGAAGAAGCTTCTGAATAAGAAAAAACCTCTTTTGAAACTTCTGTGTTTGAAAAGTATAAAGTAATAGCGCTTCGCTTAACCAAAACAGGTTATGTGAAGCGCTATTATTTTTGAGCAGCTTTTTTTACTTTTTACTTCTCAATAATGGCAGGAAAGGCATGAGTGTAGGCCATTTTACTGCCGGAGTAGGAGAAGGACCTGTGACCCATGTATGGAATGGAATCGCGCTACAGACAACCATTGTGATAATAGAGAATGTTGCTGTCAAAAGAAATAGTAATAGACTATAGAGAATGGTATTAGTCTGTATTGTAAATAGAGATAGTAATTTTGTAAGTAGTTGTAAGAAGAAAAAGTGTGCTAAATAAGCCCCGTACGTATAATTTCCAATAAAACGTAATGTTTTATATAAGGATCCTCGCTGCTGTACAATCATGATAGATAATACATACAGTATTAAAATTTCACATACAATGTATAAAAACATGGATGGCTTTAAATAGGTAGATACAGTAAGGTGAATGGAATCTACGCCATAAAAGCTAAATAACTCGTAGTTGATATATAAGAATAAAATAAAAAAAGAAATCGTAAAAAGAGGTATATGTTTCATGACGAATGTACGCCAAGCCTTTAACGCGACAGCGGCAATTCCTCCCATGACAAAATAGAACGAATAGAAGAAGAAGGACCGGTCTGTATATTGTAAAACGGTTGAAGTTGTTATTTTTTCTCCATTAAAAATATAGTGAGAAGAATACCACATTAAGAGAAAATAAATACTAGTGAAAACGGCCATGTATCTATATATATCTTGCTGATTGTGTGTTCGTTTTTGAAACCAATAGAAAAATCCGCATAGCAGTGGGAACAACAAATGGATTTGGAACATCATGATGACGTACCAAAGATGGGGTGCAGCTGTTCCGAGTAATAGGCTTTTTATCCCGCTTTGCACTGTAACGAATTGGTTTGTTGTAAATAGGTACACAATGGACCAAAAGAAGTAAGGAGCAAGCAAGTGTGCTGTTTTTTCATAGATGTATTCTGTATAAACCATTTGTTTTGTATATTGTCGAATTAAATGAAAGCCAACGATAAAGATGAATGCGGGTGCTGAAAACTTTGCAAGATTAAAGAGCATGCCGATAATGAGAGAGTGTTCTAATGTGATATTTCCTTGATTCATTGTATATAGTAAGGAACTTTGCAAAACAACAGCGAGAAACGCGATGCTTTGCAATACTTTAAATTCTGGTGCATGTTGTGTCATAGTTTCCATCTCCTTTTTCATACATGATTATAGTACGAAGGAAGGGAAAGGACTGTGGAAACTTTGTGAAAGTTATAACAAATTTGTGGCGAGATGGAGAATTAGTAGATGAAATTATGTCGGTGTAAATTTAAATATATCGATATTCCAATAAACAACGACAAAAAAACAGGGGCTTGCTTGAATGAGCTACCCCTGTTTTTTCTTACTTTATATTATGCAAATTTATTCTTAACCCAGTTCTTACCTTCAACAAGGCGAGCTGTCATGACAGCACAAGCGTTATCCGCTGTTACGTTTAACATCGTTGCAGGTGGATCAATGATTGTACTAATAGCTGCGATAATTGGTAATGCCTCTGGCGGGAATCCGTATAAAGAAACGATTAACATTTCACCAATCATTCCACCACCAGGAATAGCCCCCATTACTGTACCAACTAATAGAGATACAACAAGAGCGATTGCTAATGTTTTTGGACCTGAGAAATCCATATTGAAAATCCCAAATAAGAAAGCGATTTTTAAAACGCCACCTAAAACAGATCCATCTTTATGAAGTGTAGAACCAAGAAGGACAACTGTTTCACGAACGTCAGAAGAGATGCCCATCTTTTTCGTTGCTTCTAAGTTTGCCGGAATACTAGCGGCACTACTACAAGTCGCAAGGGATGTAACTGTAGGAGAGACCATGTTTTTCCAAAAGATTTGTACACCTTGCTTGCGTCCTGCAAGATAAGCGTAAAATGTGAAAAAGATAAAGAAGTATATGATAGAAGCAGGATAGTATACCATTGCTGCTCGGAAATATGTTCCAAGAAGTTGTGGTCCAAATTCTCCTACTAAAGCTGCGAAGTAAGCAGCGAGTCCAATTGGAGCATAGTACATAATGAAAGATACAACTTTCATTGAAATTTCTGCACCAGCTTGTAAAAATGCAGCAAATGGTTGTCCTTTTTCTCCAACTGCTGAGGTTGCTACCCCCATTAAAATAGAGAAGAAAATAAGAGCTAACATATTTTCACGAGATAGTAACTTCGAGAAATCTGATACTGTAAGGATGCCGACAATTTGATCAGCAACACTCATGCTTTTTTCAACATTATCAGGTTTTGTTAATTCTAATACAACACCTTGTGCGGGCGGGAATACTTTCACGACAATAATCATAAAAATTGCAGCAATAATACTTGTAAATAAGAAAGTTCCTGCCATGCTAGACATAATTTTTCCGAAACGTTTTAAACCATCCATATTGGCAATAGATGAAGCAATGCTAAAGAACACAAGTGGCACAACAATCGTAAACATTAAGTTTAAGAAAATGTCACCAAGCGGTTTTAAAACAACTGCATCGGTACCCATGAAATAACCAATGAAACCACCAATTAGGATGGAAGATAATAAAATAATTGGAAAGCGATAAGCCTTCATCATATCTCCTCCTATCTATATAAATCCAAATTAAAAAACGAACATTAAACCATTCTTTTTAGATGGGAGAGTGCATCCGGCCGTGCATAGAAGCGGTCAGTGCCTTTTTTAGCCCCATGCCAAGTGAGAACAAAAGGAGAAAACAAGTGGAGATCTTCTTTTGTTTTCATAGCCGCAACTTAGGTGCTTGAAAATCAAAATGGGTATATATGTTGGGAAATCAAGTTGGATTTATATAATTTAAAAAGTCATACTGAATTATTATAGCGATTTATGGGGCAGTTTACTAGGAAAATGCGGATAGATGGAATAGCGTGAAAACCGAGAAATTTTTGTTTTTCCGCTTGTTATAGGGGGAATCAATTGCCCGTAAAAGCAAGATTGGTGCGGGCTGATTAAAGTTTCACTTTATCCCGCTATTCGCGGGCAGTAAGACCTTAAAATTCAAAATTAGGATAAATGGAATGAAGTATTAGGGTATCAAGTTTGTTTGACATTTAATATAATATTTTTAGTAGTTAATTTTGAAATCGCTTACAGGATTAAGGGCAGATATATCTATAAGATAGATACAGGAGCAGCAGTTATTATGTGCGATGTGTTTTAACAGTGTTTTGGTTACTGTAGACGGTCTCATGAGAGTGGACAAAAATATGTCGTTTTTCAAGTGGGGAAGGTGTATGAAATAAGATTACACTTGTTGTAGCGATATTATTATTTGCATGGAGTTAACAATTAAAAAGTGTGAGACGATGAGCAATTGTGCTAGATGTCTTTTATGGTAATGAGATGATTATATTTAGAATGCCGATGGTTTTAAAGTCACTTCTGTTCATTCTATTTTTTTACCATTTTGATGATGTGAGATAAGCAAAAGTGGAAAAGGGGAGTAGGAAGTTAAAATGGATACGATAGAGACGCGAGTTTTTCATTTGATTTTACATGGAGGAAATGCAAGAAGTTGTGCGATGGAGGCAATCGATTACGCAAAGCGTGGAGAGTTTGAAGAGGCGGACGCTAAATTACAGGATGCACTGCAAGAATTACAAGAGGCACATTGCTTGCAAACAGATTTAATCCAAAGAGAAGCTGGCGGAGAAAAAACAGAAATTACACTTCTTATGGTTCATGCGCAAGATCATTTAATGAATGCAATCACAGTGAAGGAATTAGCGACTGAATTTGTAGAGTTATATAAGAAAATGTTAGCAGAAGAGTGAGACTATCATCTTTTGTCGTTACTTGATGAATCGCCGATATATTTCATTTTGCGCCGATATATTGTGAGAAACGGACGATATATTGGAGGAATCGCTGATAAAATATTTAGGAGAATATTTTTTAACCACCTTGCGTATACAGGGTGGTTTTTATGTCGGGAAAAGAGTCGCTTATGATGAAAACAGTACTACTTATGTACCAATCTATTTCTTTTTCCTTAATATATGTAACAATAAAAGTGTAAGGGAGGTGGAAGATAGTGAAAGTTCACCTTGAATTAGATCCATCACAAGATGAAATAGAGATTATTGTAAAGACAAAAGAAGTAACAGATGAAATTCACCAACTTTTAAAAAGGATAGAAGGAGGGAGTGTGAAACAAATTGTTGGAATTTTAGAACAGAAATATTATTTGTTAGAGCCACAAGATATATATTGGTTTTATGCAGAAAACCGAAAGGTAATGGCTCAAACGACGAAAGGTAATCTTGAGGTGAAATCACGTTTGTATGAATTAGAGATAAAACTACAAGGTGATCGATTTGTACGATTTTCAAAATCTACATTAGCTAACTTGCAGCATGTAACAAGCTTTGAAATGTCTTTTAGCGGCAGTATGTGTGCCCACTTTTCAAATGGAATGAAAGAATACGTTTCAAGAAAATATGTACCACTTATTAAAGAAGTGTTGAATATGGGAGGAGGTTAAAGGAATATGGTTACATTGTTTGATAAAGTATGGTCCAAAGTCTTGACAGGAATCGCGATGGCGATGATCTATAGTTTATTGTTTTTAGGGATTGGTTATGCGAATGGAGTAGATGTATTAGAGACAGAGACATTGCTCTTTCATCTTGGGATAGCAAATATCGTTGGGGTAATTTTCTCTTTTGCTTCTTTAGTGTTTGAGAAAGAAGAATGGAGTATGTTAAAGCAAACAATCATTCACTGTATCATTTTACTAGGCACATTTTTACCGATTGCGATTTGGGTGGGCTGGGTTCCAGCGAGTCCGGTTCCAATACTGGTTTGTATAGGTAGCTTTCTCTTGATTTACCTTGTTCTATGGTTTGCGATGGCGATATATTGGAAGAAAAAAATTGAGGAATTGAATAATGGATTAAAATAAGTTTGTAGGAAGGTACCATTTTGTTGATGTGTTGAACTACCCATATATTGTGAAAATCGCTGATATTATAATAAGGTGACTCTTTTCTGTATGTATGGATACGTACCATCAGTGGTACCCCACTGATGGTATTGTTATGGTTTCAAGAACCTCCTTTAATCGTTAACTCATACTAGCTATTTCCCCTAAACCACGAACTAATTTGTTTATATAAAACCGCCCAGGTTTTAAGATGCCTAACATGTAGTTAATTGCCTTTTCGGGATCGACCGCAGTCCCGCATGTATAACAGTCAATTGCAGCGAAGCCCTTTTCTGGGTACGTGTGAATAGAGATATGGCTTTCTGATAATAAAACGAGTACAGTAACGCCATTTGGTTGAAATATCTTTTCACTTACTGATAAGACTGTAGCACCACATATAGCAGAAGCAGTGACTAAATGATGCTTTAAAAGTTCACAATCATTTAATAGAGAAAAGTCTGTTTCCCACAAATCTACTATTATGTGTCTACCAAATGTTGAGTATTCCATATTTTGTATTGCACCTCCTAAAGAGAACCTCCCTTGCTATATGAGTTAAAATTGCATATCTTTCCGGTAACAATCGTGTAATGTTAGGTTATCTTGCGTATTTAAAACAGCAAAATCTTGTTGTTCTAACAGTTCGCTTTTAAATTGGAAGAGAGGAGAAAGAGTCGGCGGAAGTGTTTGGTGAGGGACTGTCACAGATAATTTTTCAATTCGTTTCAGAACAGCTGACTGATTTGTTGCGATATGAAATCCCCAGTCATTTCCGAAAGAAGGAACGATTGTATGGTAGCTTTTCACAGTTAACTCAGCACTTTTCATTGTTTTAGCAATACTCCAATATACAAGAGGTGCATCTGCAGGCGAATTGGATTGGCAAACAAGTGCACCACCTTCAGCAAGAAAATGAGAGACATATGTGAAAAATTCTTTCGTATAAAGCTGGCTTAAAACTTCGGTCGCTGGATCGGGGAAATCAATAATAATGACATCATATAGAAGGGATTGGGATTGAAGAAATTCTTTTGCATCGCATATATGCACAGTGACACGGTCATCAAAAAGGGCACGTTTATTTAAAGAAACAATTTCTGGAACTTCGCGAGCCATTCTAATCATTTCTTCATCTAAATCAACTAGGTCTACATGAAGGACACTTGTATACTTTAATACCTCACGTAAAGCGAGTGCATCGCCTCCTCCTAAAATAAGAATGTGTTTTGGATTCTCCACTTGTGACATAATTGGATGAACAAGCGCCTCATGATAAATTTGTTCATCGACAGAGCTAAATTGTAATTGTTTGTCCAAGTATAGTCTTAAGTCATTTACTTGTACTAAATTAATATTTTGATATTTACTTCTCGCATCAATTAAATTTGTATGCTCTCCTCTTTGTATTTCTTTCAGTGCAATCTCATCCCATATATCTAATGTGTTAGAGTATACCGCTAGCTTTTCGTTATTGGAATGCATCTCTAATTTTTCATTGCTAACTGTATTTTGTATATTTTTACTACTCGAATGTACTTCTAATCTTTTGCTGTTAAATTCATCACGAGCATTTATCTGATCAGGCTGTGTCATTATTTTTGGTATATTCCGTTTCTCATAAAAATATTTTGAGAAATCCATGTCATAAATGAATGCTGCACTTTTTCGTCTTCTTCTATGTTTTGGCATAAATAAACTCCTTTCCATTTGTATAAATCAAGTTTATTTTATTCTATGTAAATGAAATAGAGTTGGATTGGACAATTCTTATAAGAGTAGAGAATATAGATAGCTATAGCAATTTATCTCCTTAATGTGGATTACTTGTCTTTTTATATGCAGAAGAAATGATAGTTTGCTTCCATTTTGATAAAAAATAAAATTTATTTATAAAAATATTTCATTGATTTGTTTTTATACTAGACTAGACAACTAAACACTAATCTATATTCATACAGTTATGTGTTAAAAGCGTGTTGTTTTATAACACACTATCGTTATTTTGGGTAACACACTATTTGAAAGCGGTAACACACAATAAAAATATAAGAAAAAACGTTAATTTTAGGCGTTTTAAAAAGTTGGCACGCTAATTGCATTAATAAAAGGCGTAAAGAAAAAGAAATAACAAAAATAGTTTACATGCATAGGGGGACTTATTAATGAATATTTTACTTTGTTGTTCAGCAGGAATGTCTACAAGCTTACTAGTTACAAAAATGGAAGAGGCTGCAAAAGCTCGCGGTCTAGAAGGAAAGATTTGGGCTGTATCTGGGGATGCAGTGAAAAACAACATTGATGAAGCAGACGTATTATTACTAGGACCACAAGTTCGTTATATGCTTTCTTCTTTGAAAACGCTTGCCGATGAGAACAATGTCGGAATCGATGTTATTAATCCAATGCATTACGGCATGATGAATGGAGAAGCAGTTTTAGATCACGCATTAACACTTAAAAAATAATTAGGGAGGGAAATAAAATGCAAAAATTTATTGCATTTATGGAAAAGTATGTTGTTCCAGTCGCTGGTAGAATTGGGTCGCAACGTCATTTAGCGGCAATTCGTGATGGTTTTATTGCAGTAATGCCACTTATCTTAGTAGGTTCAATGGCAGTACTTGTTAATGGATTGCCAATTGAAGGCTTCCAAAACTTTATGAAGAGTATGTTCGGCGATACATGGACAATGGTCGGCGGAAATATGTGGACTGGATCCTTTGCGATTTTAGCTTTAATGGTAGCAATTACAACGAGTTATAACTTAGCGAAATCTTACGGTGTTGATGGATTGTCAGCAGGTCTTATTTCATTTGGTGCGTTAGTCATTCTTACACCAACAACACCGAAAGAAGGCGGATTGAACTTAGCTTGGACAGGTGCACAAGGTTTATTCGTAGCCTTAATTGTAGCGCTTCTTGTTACAGAAGTATTCCGTTACTTAGTACAAAAAGATATTACTTTTAAAATGCCAGATGGTGTACCACCAGCTGTTATGAGATCTTTCGCAGCATTAGTTCCAGCTTTTATCATTTTAACAGTAGTAGCAGGTATTCAATTAGCAGTGAAATTATCTGGAACGAGCGTTCATGAATTCATCTTTAATACGCTTCAAGTACCATTACAAGGTTTAGCAGGTACATTACCAAGTGCAATTATTATCGCGTTACTTGTACATCTTCTTTGGTTCTTTGGTTTACATGGTCCAAATATTGTCGGTGGTATTATCGAGCCGCTATACTTACCAGCATTACAAAAAAACATGGATTTATTCCAAAATGGAACATCTCCATTTGATGTTCCAAACATTGTTACAAAACCATTCTTTGATATTTTCGTATATCTAGGTGGATCTGGTGCAACATTAGCATTCTTAGTTGTTGTATTCCTAGTAGCAAAAAGTGCACAAATGCGCGGTGTATCAAGATTATCTTTAGCTCCTGGTATGTTTAACATTAACGAACCAGTAATCTTTGGTACACCAATTGTGTTAAATCCAATTTTATTCATTCCATTTGTGTTAACACCAGTTGTATTAGTTATTACGTCTTATACAGCAATTTCTCTTGGTCTAGTACCAAAAACAGTAGCGATGGTTCCTTGGACAATGCCACCAATTATTAGTGGTTACCTTGTAACAGGTGGACACATTTCCGGTGCAATTCTACAGTTATTCAACTTTGTACTTGCGATGGCAATTTACTTCCCATTCGTTGTAGCATGCGACCGTTCTGTCATTCGCACTGAAAAAGCTGCGACACAAGGAAAAGATCAATCTGTACCTATGTAATATATGATTGTTCTCACGGGCGAAGCCAGCCCGTGAGAACAATACCTTTATATCATGTTCAGAAAGATGGCACACATCTAGAAGAACATCAAAATAAAATTAAGAAAATAATATTTTAATAGACACGTTCAAACTGAAGGGGTATTTCAAGTCGGTTGAACTTAATAGAGAGGGCGGTATTTATGATGACTACAGCAGAACAAATTCCATTCCAATTAATTTTACACAGCGGTAACGCAAGAAGCTATGCGATGGAGGCATTGCAATATGCAAAACAGGGGAAATTGCTAGAAGCAGATGAAGCGATGGGAAAAGCGAAAGAAGCGATTAATGAAGCTCACCATTTCCAAACAGAACTTATCCAAGCAGAAGCAAGAGGAGAAAAAACAGAAATTAGTGTCCTTTTAATTCATGCGCAAGACCATTTGATGAATTCAATGACTGTAAAGGAATTAGCGGCAGAATTTATCGATCTTTATAAAAAGCTTGATGCGAAAGGAGAATAAGTGATGAGTGGGATTAAAATTGCTACAATCGGCGGTGGGTCTAGTTATACACCAGAATTAATTGAAGGATTTATTAAGCGCTATGATGAACTACCAGTTCGTGAAATTTGGTTAGTAGATGTTGAAGCGGGGAAAGAAAAATTAGAAATCGTTGGTAGCTTAGCGAAACGCATGGTAAAAAAAGCTGGTTTACCAATTGATATTCACTTAACACTTGATCGCCGCGCAGCACTTAAAGATGCTGATTTTGTAACAACGCAGCTTCGTGTTGGTTTGTTAGAAGCACGTGCGAAGGATGAAGCGATTCCGTTGAAATATGATGTAATTGGCCAGGAAACAAATGGACCTGGCGGTTTATTCAAAGCATTGAGAACGATTCCGGTTATTTTGGATATTTGTAAAGACATGGAGGAGCTTTGTCCAAACGCTTGGCTTATTAACTTTGCAAATCCAGCAGGTATGGTAACAGAGGCTGTACTTCGCTACACAAGTATTCAAAAAGTAGTAGGATTATGTAACGTACCAATTGGAATTCGTATGGGACTTGCAAAATTGCTTGAAGTAGATGCAAGCCGCGTTCATGTTGATTTTGCTGGTTTAAATCACATGGTCTACGGATTAAATGTGTATTTAGATGGAGTAAGTGTTATGGATCGCGTGTTAGAACTTGTAACAGATCCAGAGAACCAAATTACGATGGAAAACATCGCTGCGCTTGATTGGGAGCCAGATTTCATCCGCGCTCTTCGTGCAATTCCATGTCCATACCATCGCTATTACTATAAAACACGTGAAATGCTAGAAGAAGAAAAACAAGCTTCTATTGAAAAAGGCACACGTGCAGAAGTCGTGAAACAATTAGAAGACGACTTATTCGAGTTATATAAAGACCCGAATTTAGATATTAAGCCACCGCAATTAGAAAAACGCGGAGGAGCATACTATAGTGATGCAGCATGTAGCTTAATTACATCTATTTATAATAATAAAGGTGATATTCAACCTGTTAATACGAGAAATAACGGTACAATTGCAAGCTTGCCACATGATTCTGCTGTTGAAGTAAACTGTATCATCACAAAGGATGGTCCAAAACCAATCGCGGTAGGAGACTTACCAGTTCCTGTTCGTGGTTTAGTTCAGCAAATTAAATCATTTGAGCGCACGACAATTGAAGCGGCTGTTACAGGTGATTATTATAAAGCGCTGCTTGCTATGACAATTAATCCACTTGTACCATCAGATAAAGTAGCAAAACAAATTTTAGATGAAATGTTGGAAGCTCACAAAGAATATCTTCCGCAGTTCTTCGAAAAAGTAGAGAGATAAAAAGCGGCGCTTATAAAGCCCGCTTTTTTTCAATTTATATTTATATAAATTGAAAAAATCGAGATAAAACCTTTCTTTTTAGGCGGGGAGAGAGCATCCGCCCATGGATAGAAGCGGTCAGATCCTTTTTGGCCCCATGTCAAGTTAGAACAAAAGGAGAAAATGGGTGTAGGTCACTTTTTGATTTTCATGGTAGCGGATTATATGTAGTAAATCAAGATGGATATATAGTAGGAGGGAAAAAGATGATTCGATTAATCGTAAATGCAGATGATTTTGGTCTTACAGAAGGTACAAACTATGGCATTATTGAAGGGCATGTAAACGGGATAGTAAATTCTACGACAATGATGATGAACATGCCAGGAGTAGAGCATGCTGTGCGTTTAGCGAAAGAACATAAGACACTCGGGGTCGGGGTGCATCTTGTGTTAACGGCAGGAAAACCGCTCCTTTCAGATGCTCCGTCACTTATAAGCGCAGATGGATTCTTTCATAAACAAAGTGTTGTAAGAGAAGGAAATATAAATCCTGAAGAGGTGGAAAGAGAGTGGACTGCTCAAATAGAAAAATTTTTATCCTATGGGTTAACACCAACGCATTTAGATAGCCATCATCATGTACATAGTTTGCCGATATTGCATGATGTCCTTGAGCGATTAGCAACAAAATATGATGTGCCAATTCGCAGATGTGAACAAGAGAGAGCGGTGCGTCCGTTTTCTGATGTGTTTTATAGTGATTTCTATAGCGATGGCGTGCAGGAAGATTACTTTGTTACATTAAAAGAGCGTGTGGGGGCAGGAAAAACAGTAGAAGTTATGGCGCATCCTGCTTACATTGATCCAGAGCTTGTAAAACGTTCTTCTTATGTGATGGATCGTGTGAAGGAACTACGAATTTTAACAGAAAGTATTTTGCCAGAAGGAATAGAGCTTGTGCGGTTTTAATATGTGAAGGTTTAAAACTGAAAACTTAAGACTTAAAACCGTCCTTTTTGGGGAGGGAGAGAGGATCCGGCCGAGGGTAGGAGCGGTCAGGGCCTTTTTTAGCCCCATGCCAAGTTAGAACAAAAGGAGCAAGTGAGAGGAAGTCTTCTTTTGTGTTCGAAACCGTAGCTTATACGCTTGAAAAGTAAAATTGAAAGGTTGATATAAAGCTTTTAGGGAGGAAGAGAGGATCCGGCTGAGGGTAGAAGCGGTCAGGGCCTTTTTTAGCCCCATGCCAAGTTAGAACAAAAGGAGCAAGTGAGAGGAAGTCTTCTTTTGTGTTCGAAACCGCAGCTTATACGCTTGAAAAGTAAAATTGAAAGGTTGATATATTTAGGGTGGAAGAGAGGATCCGGCCGAGGGTAGAAGCGGTCAGATCCTTTTTTAGCCCCATGCGGAGTTAAACTAAAAGGAGAAAGTCTTCTTTTGTGTTTATAACTGTGACTTACGTGCCTCAAAATTAAAATGTATGTAGTAGTGTTCCTCCTAAATATTTACAAGTGTCCTATGAAAGCCTAACCATCAGTGGAAGGTGTCTTTCCTCCTAATGATGGAAGTTTTACTTTATACAAACATTCCCCGTCAATCATTCTTCCTGTATCTTCAAAGCCAATAACTTCATATAGTTGCTTTGCAACTATATTTTTCGGTTCAAAAGATAGAAAAATTTCATGACAATCCGTATTTTTTCTCAGTTCGTCTATTACATGTAATAGTGCCGTTTTCCCGTACCCTTTTCCTTGGTGTTTATGATCTATCATGAGTCTACATATTTCAAAAAAATGATGTTGCTCACAATATCCATACATTGTAAATCCAACCATTGTTTCATCATTGTATATTGCCTTCGTAATCCAACCTTTTTGAATTTTCGACTGTGCTAATGATAAAGCATTTGAAGCGACAAATTCTTCACAAATGAAGTGTTGGTCTTCTTTGTTTGTCGTTAAGAATATACATTCTATCCAATTTTCATTCGTAATATCTCGTAAACTTATATTCATTCCATTCTCACTCTTTCTTCTTTAATCCATCAGGTTATATATTTCTACAAACAAAAACATTTCTCCTATAAGAGAAATGTTTCTTTACATATTCAAATGCCTACTACAATCAAAAGGGCTCCAAAAATCATATGAAGTGACCGTAAAAAGTGAGGCCGTTTTTTTGTCATAATTTGTCGAATCGCCGATATATTGTGAGAAATGGTCGATATATTTGAAAAATCGCTGGTAAAATTTCACGTACTAATCCACACCATTCAAATTTCAACAACTTATATGGCTAGATGATAGACAAAACATAGCCGCTACAAGCGCCGAGAACAACGATGATCCATGGTGGTGTTTTCCAAAATGCTAATAGGCAAAATAGGAGAGAAGCGATGACAAAGTCAGCTGTACCTATGATGGAGCTTGTCCAAATTGGATTGTAAAAGGCTGCTAGTAAAATGCCAACAACAGCAGCATTAACGCCAAGGAGTGCACCTTGTATGTAAGACAAGCGTCTCACTTGATACCAAAATGGCAGCACACCGATGACGAGTAAGAATGCTGGGAGAAAGATAGCAATTGTCGCAAGTGTAGCGCCTAGCGCTCCGCCTAGTATCGTTCCTATGTAAGCAGCGAATGTAAAGAGTGGCCCTGGAACGGCTTGCGTTAATCCATATCCTGCTAGAAATTGCTCTTTTGTCATCATGCCATTTAACACAAATTCGTTTTCAAGAAGAGGAAGAACGACATGCCCTCCGCCAAACACAAGTGAGCCAGAGCGATAGAAACTATCAAACAAGGCAATCCAGTGTGAGAAGGGGCGTAATATTGGTAGCAAGAATAATAAACTAAAAAATAGTAAGAGACATATGATGCCTGCTATACGTGAAACTGGAATATGGGTTTTGCTAACAGGTGGAATTTCATGTTTACGATATAAGAGCCAGCCAATAAGGCCAGCGAGTAGAATGAGCGTAACTTGCGTCCAAGCACTCGGAAATAGTAATGCCAGTGCCGCCGTAGTAATAGCGATGGTTGCTCGGTTCCGGTCCGGTGTTAGCTTCTGCGCCATTCCCCATATTGCATGAGCTACAATCGCGACTGCTACAAGTTTTAATCCATGAATCCATCCAGCATTTTCTACGTGGAATTGCTGGAGTAGTGAAGCAAAAAAGACAAGAACAAGAACAGATGGGAGTGTAAAGCCTACCCAGGCAACGATAGCTCCAAGAAAGCCTCCGCGTGATAAACCGATGCCAATTCCCACTTGGCTACTTGCAGGACCGGGGAGAAATTGACAGAGTGCCACTAAATCTCCATAACTGCGCTCATCCATCCATTTTCGTTTTTTGACATATTCGTGATGGAAGTAACCAAGGTGAGCGACAGGTCCTCCAAAAGAAGTAAGTCCTAGTTTAAGTGATACGAGAAAAATTTCTATTATTGTTTTCAAGACAACCTCCTAAGAAATGATAATTCTACGTGTATTATACAGGAACTCGTGCAGCATGAGGAATGAGGAGGATGTTAAGCTTTTGTAAAGATTCACAAAGAGGAATCAAATCTCTCATAAAAAGCGTGCCTGAAAGAGTCATAATTGATCGTGTCCTAACAATAAATTAGTTAAAGGAGACGTCAGTATTAGTTTGAAATTTATATAAGGAGAATGTTGCTCGTATGACAAAACATTTCGTTGCTAAGCTGAAAGGCAGTAATGAACTACCTCCTGTAAAAACAAAGGCTTATGGGGTTGCAGAGCTTATTTTTAATGATGATTTTACAAAACTTCATTATAGGGTCATATTGAAGAATATTGAGAAGGTAACATCTTGTCAAATTCATTTAGGGAAAGAGAATCAGAGTGGGCCGGTGGTTTTATTCTTATATGGACCGGTCAAGCATGGGATTAGTGTGAATGAAGGAAGAATAACGGGCATGGTATCTACTAAAGATTTAGAAGAGGGGCCTTTGCAAGGGAAGACGTTTGAGAATCTTGTGCAGGCAATTGATGAAGCGAATGCATATGTAAATGTTCATACAAGGACATGTACGAGAGGAGAAATTCGAGGGGAAATAAAGGAATATAGTCGATCCATGAGTCGATAAGTAAACATACCCGTGAATGTTCATATTCACGGGTATGTTTACTTTATTCTTTTTTTTCTGATTGATTCTTTATGAAGAAGTCCATTACATAAAAAACTTCATCATCTGGAATTTGTACGTCAAACGTGTTTTCAATTGGTTGCAATGATTTTTTGACTTTCATATACATCCAATATTCATCTTGCCTACGCGTTTCTTTATCAGGGTAAGGAAGGAGTTTTTCTCCTTTTTGAAGTCGATCAACCATACAGCTCATATGCAAAATAACCCCCATTAAACTATCAGGATTTAACTGTAAGGAGATGACCTCTTGAATTGTATTTAATGCATAACGCACTGTTTTGATCATGAGTGCCCCATCATTCCGCTGCATTTGTTGTCCGAGAATATCAGCCATTTTTGCGTATGTTTCTTCATACATAATTAATTCTTGGATTGGTTGAATGGCTTTATAGTTTACGATGTCTTGGAAATGATACGTTAAACAGGGTACTTGTACATCAAAGTTTGTGACAATACAAATCATATTGCGTTCTTTCTTTATGTTTTCGATCATTTTCGTTAAATCTTTTTCATGAATGATACTAATTGGAATAATTTCTATTAAATCTTTATCGAATCGTAAATAGTTTTCAAGCATTTTTTGAATAGCTAGTGCGCTTCCTTCTCCTGTTAAACAAGCAGTTAAAATGACAGATTTCATTGGAGCGAGCGGTTTTTTCTTTTCCTCTTGTACGTTTAAATAAAATGGTGTTAAGTTTTTCACCGTTTCATATAATGCGTCTAATGAGTACCCAAGTTGTGCTTTTCTTGCTGCTTCTAGTACGTGCGGTGTACTTGTCATAGAGAGAACGCGTACAGGAATATGAAATTCCGTCTCTAATATATCCCCGATATAGGCAAGTGAACCCATATCAACAAGCAAGAGGAGTCCATTTATATGTTCTAGCGTTTTCATGTACACCTTTACTCGTTCTAAGAAATCTTTCGGTGATTCATGAAGCGGCATATCAATACCTGTTACTTCATCAATACCGAGAAGTTCATTCGCGACATTTGCCATTTCTGTTGCAATACCATTACCGTGAGCTAAAATTAATACTTTTACTTCTGTTTGAGAAGCGGGAATAGGATCAACGACGAAAAACATCGTTAAAAATCCAGCTTCATCAATAGGCATCGTGATTTGCAGTTCTTCTTCTAAGAGTTGGATACATTGCATAGCAACCGAAAAGGCTTCTTTGTACTTCGTGCGAATTTGATTAAGTTGTGGGTGATGAATTTGTTTCCCGCTGTGCAGCCGTTGTAGAGTTGTCTGTACATGTAAACTTAAAGCGAGAAACATTTTTTCATCGAATGTCTTAGATAACTGTTTGTCCGCTAGTTCAGCGATTTTTTCGCACACAGAGACAATATTACGATCGACAATTTTAAAGACGTTTTCATGATTTGTCTTTTTTGATATTTGATTAAAATAATGAACGAAAAAACTTTGTATATCATTGTCTATTAATAATTCTAATTCTTCTTCTTCAATTCCGCGTGCTTGTAGTTCTTCATATTTATGGTCGATGTAATCATAAATGGAAGAACGTGTATCTTCTGTTTTATGTCTACTCCATCCTTCGTCCCCCGTAAACACAAATGTCTCGTTTGGAACTTGGTACAAATGACGGCTTTTTCTTTCGATAAATAGGCCTTCCTTCATGTACCAAGGTAAATCAGTGCTCGAAACGCGGACATAGTCTCGCTTCTTTGTTACGAAGTCGGAATAGGCTTTCGCGCAGGCAATTTGTACGTCTGTTTTTAATTGTCCAATGTTATTTGGGCATTGATAAAAGACGAATGCACGCATTGCATTTGGGCTGACATGAATTTCTTTTCGCAGACGAATCGCTTCATTAGTAAAAAAGAGTTGTAGCAAGGCGAAACGTTCTTGATGCGTCCTCTCCCGAAGTGGCGGAAGCGTTACGGTCATCGGAATTCGTCTTGTAAATGTTTTGAGTAAAAAAGAATTTGGTTCTTCTGTTGTTGCTGTAATAATTAATACGTGTGCTCGGCGCTCGTTCTCTGTCTCTCCAAGGCGACGATATACACCGCGATCAATAAAGGTGAATAGCATTTCTTGACCTTCTGGAGGAAGGCGATGCACTTCATCTAGAAAGAGAATTCCTTCATGAGCTTTTTCGATTAATCCTTTTTGATCACTTGCGCCAGTATAAGCTCCTTTTTTAATCCCGAAAAGTTGTCCGAGTAGGAGCTGAGGATTATTTGCATAATCTGCACAGTTAAAAACGATAAAGGGCGCATCTTTTTTGAGCTGATTGACTTCAATTGCGTATTCATGCATTAAAGAAGCAAACATAGATTTCCCGACACCTGTTTCCCCAAGTAGTAAAGTATGCATACCATTTGGAGGATAGAGTACAGCGGCCTTTGCTTTTTCAATCGCAATTTTGAGGCTTGTATTTTCTTTTGCAAAGGCATCGAGTGAAGTGTCATTTTGTGAAGGCGTTTCCATAGGGAGGTTATCTCCTAAATAGAAACGGACAGGGCGTGTTCCAGTTTTAGATAAACGACCATCTTTCACAAGTTTATTTAAATCGCTGCTTACATTTGCACGATCTAGCTGTAGAAGTGTAGCGAGTTCAGATGCTGTTACACCTTCTGCGTAATTCCCCTTTTGCATTGCATCATAAATGAGGTCCATTCGTTTCATTTTTTTTTCACCTCGAAATTTCATCACTATTTAAAATTTTACACAAAAATGGGAAGTGTGGGAAGAGGAAAGTATAAACAGCCCTAGTATTATACTAAAGCTGTTACAATCTTGTGTCCTTCCAGAAGTTTACTTTTACATGGGAGGAAGGGTTATAGGGAAGAAGTGTATATCCTTTTTCTTTAAGGTAGTCAATTACCTTTGGAAGAATTTTCACTGTGACGCTAGAATCATGCATTAAAATAACTTCAACCTGCTCATCGCTTTGGTTCATAACGCGCTCTAGTATAGCAGAAGGATTATGAAAACTTTTCCAGTCGTATGTATCGATTGTCCAATCCCACATTTTGTACTGAGCAGAAACAAGAGCATCGCGATAATTCTTTTTTAAATAAGGCATACTACCATATGGAACACGAACAAGATGTGTATCCAAATTTGTGATGCGGTTGACAATCGAACGGGTTTGTTCCATTTCAGCAATTAAAGTGGATGGATCACCAGCGTATAGACGTTTCACGTCATGAGACATGCTATGGAGGCCGATATAATGTCCTTCTTTTATGAGACGTTTCATTGTTTGTGGGTAGTGTGAAGCTTTGCCGCCAATTACAAAGAAGGTTGCTTTTCCTTGCTTTTGTTTTAAGATGTTTAAAATTTGTGATGTGTATTTGTTTGGTCCATCATCAAATGTTAAGTATGCAATCTTTTGCGGAAGAGCCGCATCCTGAATCATAGAGTCATGTATAAGTGGGGAGTTAGTGGCTGCTTCAGTATAAGATATCGAACATGTAGTAATACTTAGGAATATAATCATCCATTGAAACATTTGCTTCATCAAAATACTCACCCTCAGTCTAACAGTCATGGAGAAGGAGTTCAGACGGTAGTCTCATGATCCCCTTTACATGTATATCTTTCTCCAATAGAGGAACTCTCAAACAAACTATATTTTGGAAATAAAAAATAGCATCCTATCTTAAAAAGAAAGGATGCCATTTGAATATTTTTTGCTAATAAAGGTTATACTACAGTTATTCTTCGCGTTTTTTAACTTTTTTATAGAAGGAAATAATTGGTTTGTAACGTTCGTGAACAAGGCCAATTAGCTCTGCTACAATTTCAGTAAAGAGTATTAAAGCGAAAAGAAGGATAATGGATAACCATAATGTTGCACTAGAGAAAATAATCGCATTTACGCTAAAGAAAATACCAAATGCGTAAATGATGAGTACCGTCGTGCGATGAGAGAAGCCCATTGCTAATAGACGATGGTGTAAGTGCGATTTATCTGGTGCCGAAATTGGTTTTTTATTCACAACTCGTCTAATAATTGCAAACAGTGTGTCGAATATAGGTACACCTAAAATAATAATAGGGACAAGGAAACTAAATAACGTTACGCTTTTGTATAATCCAAGTAACGATAAAACAGAAATACAATATCCTAAGAATAATGCTCCTGTATCTCCCATGAAAATCTTAGCTGGATGGAAGTTATAGAATAAAAATCCAAGTGTACTTGCAAGTGCAATGAGTGCAAGTGGCAAGATGATAACGGCGCCAGTTCCCATTGGACTAGTAAAGGCCATATAAGCCAATGTTGCAAGAACGATGGATGAAATTCCAGCAGATAATCCATCTAATCCATCAATTAAATTGATGGCATTTGTAATACCTACAATCCAAAACACTGTAATTGGATATGCCAGTAGGCCAAGTTCAGTGTCTCCTAAGATTGGAATGTACAACACCTGTACTAATAATCCACTTTTTACAATAAGTGCAGCAACTAAAAGTTGCCCACCGAATTTTACTTTTGCCGATAGTTCATACATGTCATCTAAAATACCGATAATGACAATGATAACAGCGCCTAAACTAATTGTTAGCATGCGTTGTTCATATAATCCACTAACAAGAAATCCTACAACTACACCAATAAAAATTGCCAGTCCACCTAGACGAGGCATGACTTTTTGGTGTACTTTACGTGCATTTGGCCTATCAGTCGCTCCAATTTTAAATGCTAATTTAATGACCAAAGGAGTAACGACTAATACTGTAATGAAAGATGCCAAAACAGCATAAATCACTTGTGAGTCCATTAATACCCCACCTTTTATATTTTAACGTAATTTCTAATTGGTTTATTTAAAAATTATGATGTTTGTTTACAGGCTCATAACATATGGTATCACAAAAAGACTAGAATTCAATGTTTTTTTCTTTTTACTGTAATTGGAAATGTGCAAAGTATATGACAAGTTTATTATGCACACAATGTCGCGTGAGTAGGTTATGGTATATTTTATCATGAACTTGTATTACATTGTTTTACGAAATTATGGCGTTTACATATAAGAATTTTCTAGTAGGAGAGGTATGGGTTCATCAATTTTCTTTATTATAAGTGTTACACGTTAAAATACGTACGTTCCCCGTTAAAATATGGAAACGGAGAATGTGCCAATAATAAAGCGTTTTGTAAAGAAAATATATAAAGACAGGATTTTTATTTTACAAAATCTTAAAAAAGAAAGAGCAAGCATCTCATATAATAAAGAATGAGAGCCTCCGCATTCAGAGGGACTCAAGAAAGTCCGTACTGATTAACGTTGCACTTTATGTCTTGATATGTGCCAAAAGATTACAGTAGGGATTGGCCTTATATTCACTTTGAGTATGAAAGGGGGAAGTGCAGACTATTTAAAACATGCTTAGTAGTCTGTGCGGAACAACGAATGAAGATTACGGTGATAGGTACTGGATATGTAGGATTAATTACAGGAGTAGGGTTAGCTACGTTAGGGCATTCAGTTACTTGTTATGATATAGATAAGGAAAAGATTGTAAAAATGAAACGAGGTGAAATACCGATTTATGAGCCTGGTTTAGAGCAATTAGTGGATGTGGCGATGCAAAAAAAGAGGTTGGTATTTACATCTAGTCAAGCGGAAGCATTTGAACAGGCAGATTTCATATTTGTAGCGGTAGGAACCCCATCTTCACCAGATGGAACAGCAGATTTAACATATATTCGTAATAGTTGTTATGAAATTGGCATGTATATAACTTCAGATGTAGTTGTAATTACAAAAAGTACGGTTCCTGTAGGTACGAATGATCAAATGAAAGAATGGGTTCAAGAGAAGCTACAGGGACGACATCGTATACATATGGTATCTAATCCGGAATTTTTACGTGAAGGCTCTGGTATACATGATTTTTTCCATGGTGATCGCATTGTAATAGGAGCGGAGACGGAAGAAGTTTCAAAAAAGATAGAGATGCTATACAGTAAGTTACGAATTGCAACGTTTGTGACAGATATTCGCAGCGCTGAAATGATTAAATATGCTTCGAATGCTTTTTTGGCTACGAAAATTAGTTTTATCAATGAAATTTCTAATATATGCGAGAAAGTAGGGGCGGATGTGTTAGAAGTGACAGGTGGCATGGGGATGGATCAGCGAATCGGTCCGCACTTTTTACAGGCTGGTATCGGTTATGGTGGTTCGTGTTTCCCGAAAGATACAAATGCTCTCGTCCAAATTGCAGGTAATGTTGCACATGATTTCAGTTTGTTAAAAGCAGTAATTGAAGTAAATAACAAACAACAAATGTTACTTGTTCGAAAAGCAAGAAATGTAATGGAGATGAAGGGGAAACGGGTAGCGGTATTAGGAGCGTCCTTTAAGCCAAATACAGATGATATTAGAGAAGCGCCGTCTCTTCCCATTATAAAAGAATTAGTAAAGATGGAAGCGGACGTAATTGTATACGATCCACAGGCTATTTTACATTTGCAACAGTTATTTGGAGACGAAGTGGCATATACAACAAATTTAGATAAGGCAGTGACAGAAGCGGAAGCGGTGTTTATTGTAACCGATTGGGAATGCATCCGAACGTATCCATTAGCAAGGTATGTGAAGCTGATGCGAGAGGCTATTTTATTTGATGGGAGAAACTGCTATAATGGGGAAGATGTTGAAAAACACAGAATGGATTACTATTCTGTTGGCAGAAAGAGCATCTGTAATAGAGAAGTTTCTACCATTTCTTAAGAGCGCTTTCTTTTGCCCTTGGATATTCTCATATATAATAGTGGTAACGATACTATATAAATCGATGTTGATTTGTTGGCGTATACGTTACTGTTATGAAAATAACAAGAGATTTCCATTCGTTTTCTCGTGTTGTTTGTATTTGGTATGGGCTAAGAAAGGATTGGATTGTGTCTACACACGATAGATGCTTTCTATCATCCAAAGAAGGATTTCTAGTGGTTTTTTAACTTGTATTTGTATATTATTCTTAACTAGTGAAAGAAAAGAGGCAATGAAATGACTGCACGTTTAAAAGTAATGACGATTTTTGGAACACGTCCAGAAGCGATTAAAATGGCACCTCTTGTATTAGAGTTGCAAAAGCATCCTGAACAAATTGAATCCATTGTGACAGTGACAGCGCAGCATCGTCAAATGCTAGATCAAGTTTTGGATATCTTTGGGATCACGCCGGATTTCGATTTAAATATTATGAAAGACCGTCAAACATTAATTGATATTACAACGCGTGGCTTAGAGGGCTTAAACAAAGTAATGCAGGAAGCAAAGCCGGATATCGTTCTTGTACATGGTGATACAACGACTACTTTTATTGCGAGTCTTGCTGCTTTCTATAATCAAATTCCAATCGGCCATGTGGAAGCTGGACTTCGTACATGGGATAAATATTCTCCATATCCGGAAGAAATGAACCGTCAATTAACAGGTGTAATGGCAGATCTTCATTTCTCTCCTACAGCAAAATCGGCAACGAACTTGCAACAAGAAAATAAAGATGAATCCCGTATTTTCATAACAGGAAATACAGCAATTGATGCCCTGAAAACAACAGTAAAAGAAGAGTATAGTCACCCTGTACTAGAGAAACTTGGCAATGACCGACTTGTACTAATGACAGCGCACCGTCGTGAAAATTTAGGTGAACCAATGCGCAATATGTTCCGTGCAATTAAACGCCTTGTTGAAAAATATGAAGATGTACAAGTTGTATATCCAGTTCATATGAATCCTGTTGTACGTGAAACAGCTAACGATATTTTAGGAGATCATAGCCGCATTCATTTAATTGAACCGCTTGATGTAATTGATTTCCATAATGTTGCAGCACGTTCGTATTTAATGTTAACAGATTCTGGTGGTGTACAAGAGGAAGCACCTTCTCTTGGTGTACCGGTTCTTGTTCTTCGTGATACGACAGAACGCCCAGAAGGAATTGAAGCGGGAACATTAAAATTAGCGGGTACAGAAGAAGAAACAATCTTTACACTTGCAGATGAATTGTTATCTAACAAAGAAGCGCATGACAAAATGGCGCAAGCATCTAACCCTTACGGTGACGGGCTTGCTTCAGAGCGTATTGTAGAAGCGATTTTAAAACATTTTAATAAAAAGTAAATGAAAAAAGAGCCACCCCTCATATCTGGTGATAGAGGGAGTGGCTTTTTTCTTTTTTGTCTTTAATTTTGCTCGTGGTTTCGCATGAGCCACTCTGCATTCGCATTTGTAGATGGAGGAGGCTCCTGTTCTTTTTTATTAGTAGATGAATTGGTTGTATTCGTATCAGAGTTAGAACTTGAATTTGAATTTGAGTCTGTATTGGTATTTGTTTGATCTTGTTCTAAGTTCTTTAAGAGTTCATTACGAACAGTTTGAAGGTTCGCCTCATCCGGGATAAAGTAATAAATATCGTTTAGTTTTTTATCCTCACCTTCTAATTTAAGGGTTTGGATGTTTGCAGGATCAAATCCAGATAATTTATTGTATAAGGCAAGTCCATCAGATACAGGTACATCAGTCTTTACATATTTTCCAACAACCTCAGCCAAGTCCTTAATTTTAAAGACTGTAGAAGCAGAATTTAGTTTGTGGACAACTGCAGCAAGTACTTGTCGTTGCCTTGCAGCACGGCCATAATCTCCATTTGGATCTTGTTTTCGCATGCGAACATAAGCTAGTGCTTCTTCACCATTTAATGCTTGCGGTCCTTGCTTAAATTGAATGAGCTTGTAGTAATCGATATCAGACCTTTCCTCGAAATCAAAAGGAACATCAACTGTAATACCACCAACAGCGTCAACAATTCCTTTAAAGCCCTTGAAATCAATTTTAATATAATGGTCAACAGGAACATGTAAAAAGTTCTCGACCGTTTCTAATGCCATTTTTTCTCCGCCGTAAGCATGTGCGGCATTAATTTTATCTTGTTTGTTTTTCCCAGCGATTGTAACGCGTGAGTCACGCGGGATACTCATGAGAGAAATATGTTGTGTTTTCGGGTTAATTGTCGCGAACATAAGCGAATCTGTTCGACCATTTTGTCCATCGGTTGCATAATCTTCAATTCCCATAATAAGGACACTGAAAGGTTCTTTTGTGATTTCAACATCTTCCGCACGTAATTTCGATTTATCACGAGTGAAGCCACTATACATCTCCATGAGAGAAGAATAGGAATTAAGCATATAGAGCCCTACGCTGCCGATTAGCCCTAAAAAAATGAGATAGGTGAAAAATCTACGTCTACGCTTTTTTTTAATTCTTCTCTTTTGGAGATGATGATAACGCTCTTCCATACATAATCTCCTTTTAAATTATATGTTATTGTTACGTAATGTCTTGTTCTAAATACAGCATGTCATCTTCTTTTATTGTACATTTCCCATTTGTTAATTCAATCATCCAATC
The DNA here is from genome assembly GCF_002561295.1 of Bacillus cereus. Lineage (GTDB taxonomy): Bacteria > Bacillota > Bacilli > Bacillales > Bacillaceae_G > Bacillus_A > Bacillus_A cereus_S. The sequence goes on along the minus strand of NZ_NTUG01000032.1, from coordinate 18,919 downwards.
AGTAAAAATTTGTTTTTGATCTTCTTCAACATAAGTATCGAATGTAACATTTTCTAGGTAATGTATCTCTTTAATTGCGTAGGCTGATTGACGTAGTTCATTTTCAACTTTACCAAGCATCGTATAGTCAATTTCTGTTTTCATAATACGCATTAGTTTTCGTTCTACAACACCTACATGGTTAAGGCCCTCACTTGTACATTTTCCGTATGCGCGAATTAAGCCGCCAGCACCAAGTTTGATACCGCCAAAATAACGTGTGACGACAACGACTGTATCTTTTAGACCACGTTTTTTTAATACTTCTAAAATAGGCACACCAGCAGTTCCGCTCGGTTCACCATCATCATTTGCCTTTTGAATTTGATCGCGTTCACCAATTAAATAGGCAGAGCAGTTGTGCGTTGCATTCCAGTTTTGTTTTTTTATTTTTTGAATAAATTCTTGCGCTTCTTCTTCTGTTCTCGCCCGGCTTACATAGCAAATAAACCGTGACTTTTGAATGACAATTTCGTGCTCACCGCAGCCTTTTATTGTTAAATATTGTAATAGCAAGGGTATACGCTCCTATCTTTCAAAATGACTAATACTTTTTATTGTAAAAGGGCTAGTTTTCAGATTCAAACATTTTTTGTAGAAATATAGCAAATTATATTATAAATATAACGTTTTTGTTGTAAATTACCCAAGTGTTGATTATAATCTTAAACTGGCATTTTTCATACATTAATGCACCTTTTCCTGTTTTCGTGTAAAATTAGGAAATAAAAACTTTTTTATAAGGCAGGTACGAAAATGAGAACAGCTATTGTTACGGATAGTACAGCATATATACCGAAGCATATTCGTGAAGAACTCAATATACATATGATTCCACTAAATGTGATTTTTGGGACGAACTCTTACCAAGAAGAAGCGGAAATTACAGCGGATGATTTTTATGTGAAAGTACGTGAACATGAAGAACTTCCAAAAACTTCTCAACCAGCAATTGGGGAATTTGTGGAACTATTTGAAGAGTTAGCAAAAGAATACGATGCGGTTATTAGTATCCATCTTTCAAGTGGAATTAGTGGTACGTATCAAACGGCAACGACAGCAGGACAAATGGTTCAAGGGATAGACGTATATACGTATGATTCTGAAATTAGTTGTGAAGTACAAGGATTTTACGTACGTGAAGGTGCGAAAATGGCGAATGAAGGAAAGACGCCAGAAGAAATCTTAGCTAGGTTTGAAGAAATGAAACAAACAATGGATGCTTATTTTGTTGTAGATGACTTGCATCATTTACAACGTGGTGGTCGTTTAAATAGCGCGCAAGCATTTATTGGTAGCTTGCTACAAGTAAAGCCAGTGTTATATTTTAGAGATAAAGTAATCATTCCGTTTGAAAAAATTCGTACGCGCAAAAAGGCGCTGAAACGAATCGTTGAAATCTTAGATGAACAAGCGAGTAAAGGTATGCCAATGGAGCTTGTTATTATCCATGCGAATCGTGAAGAGGAAGCGAAAGAATGGCAGAAAGAATTAGAAGAGAAGTACCCTCATGCTACAATTCGCATCAGTTATTTTGGTGCTGTAATTGGAACGCATCTAGGAGAGGGAGCGCTAGGGCTAGGCTGGTATACAAAATAATAAAATTGTAAAAGCTCTCTTTTTGTAGAGGGTTTTTTTACGGGTATACGTAGGTTTGTTTGACAAGTTAATATTCGGTAGTGGTAAAATTTAACTTATATAAAATGAAACTTCAATGAACGCGGGATAAATGCGAATGGAAAGAAGGGCAGAAACCATTCCTTTTAGGCGAGCGAGAGGATCCGCTCATGGGTAGAAGCGGACAGTGCATTTTTAGCCCCATGCCATGTGAAAACAGAAGGAGAAAATGAGTGGAAGTCTCCTTGTGTTCGTCATAACCGTAATTTATCCCGCTATTTGCAGGCAGTAACGCCCATACCTCAAGAAATAATGCAGGTAGGTGGGGGAAACTGCCCGTAAAAGCCCATTATTGGTGAGGGATAATAATCAGTGGGAGGTGTAGAGCCTTCCCGAGGGTTAAAGTTCCAATATATGTTGGAAAATTAAAATAGATTTACAAAAAATAAGGAAAGTTTTATTGCTTACTTTTTATAAGAAACTATTTTATAATAAAGGGGAGGTGAAACATATGGAGCATAATTCTTGTTTATGTCCAAAGTTTGAGTCGGCTTTTACATTACTTAGTAAAAAGTGGACAGGTTTAATTATTAAATCATTGTTAGAAGAGCCGAAACGATTTCGAGAAATTGCGGATATTATCCCAAATATGAGTGATCGTATGTTGTCAGAACGCTTAAAGGAATTAGAGAGCGAAGGGGTAGTTGTACGTAATGTTTATCCGGAAGTACCTGTTAGAATCGAATACGGTTTAACAGAAAAAGGAAAAGCGTTAGAAAGTGTTATGAATGAAGTCCAAAATTGGGCTGAAAAATGGGTGAAATAATAGACTGTTTTCTGATTTGGAAAAACACAAGGAATCCTTCTTGTGTTTTTTCTTTTTGTAACAAGTTGATGACAAATAGCTAAAAAAATAGTGTGATTTTCTTAATTTTCTACATGAAAATACAGAATCAGAAGGATAATGCTAGAAAATGACAAACACAATATTACATTTATTTTACAAAAGCGTAACATTGATAAAATATCTCCTGAAATATGGTATAAATTTTAATAGATTAAAGACGGAAAAGAAAAAAGGAAAGCGGTGTAAAAACAAAATGAAAAAGCTAAAAATGGCCTCTTGCGCACTAGCTGCAGGATTTATGATGTTTTCAGTAGTAACACCAAATGTATTTGCGGAAAAGATGGATGACGTAAAAACAGAAATTAACGCACAAAATGACACTTTACATAAACAACAACAAGAACGTGATGAGCTTCAAAAACAAATGAATGACTTAAATAAAACAGTTCAAGATTTAGATAAGTCTGTTCAAGAAAATGCAGGGAAGCTAGACGAAACAACGAAGCAAGTTGAAGAAACAGAGAAATTAATCGAAGAGAAAAACCAAAACATTGCAGAGTTACAAACGAAAATTGCAAAACGTGAAGAATTATTAAGAAAACGTTTAGTAGCACTTCAAGAGCAACCAAATACGAACGTTGTAACAGAAGTCGTTGTAAACTCTAAAAACATTGCAGATTTAGTAGATCGTTTAACTTCTGTTTCTAAAATTCTTGAATCTGATGAAGATATCATGAAAACACAACAAGAAGATCAAGCAACTGTGAAAAAAGATGTTGAAACGGTAAAAGAAAAACAAAAAGAATTAAAAGAAGCAAAAGTGAAAATCGAAGCTGCAAAGCAAGAACTTGACGCTGAAAAAGCGAAAAAACAAGAAGCAGTAAACGATTTAAGCGGTAAAATGGATACAGTTGTAAGCAATATGACAAGTACAGAAAGTCAATTGAAAGAGCTTGAACAACAAGCTTTATACTTACAACAATTAGCTGAAAAAGAAGCGCAAGAGAAAGCTGCACAAGAAGCTGCTGCACAAAAACAAGCAGAGCAAGCTGCAGCACCAGCGCAACAAGCGGCTCCACAACAGGACGCACCAGCACAAGAAGCTGCATCAGCAAATAATGGTGGACAAGCTAAAAAAGAAGAAGTAAAACCAGCTCCAAAACCGGCGCCAGCACCAGCACCAGCACCAGCTCCTTCCAATAATGGTGGAGGAAATGTTGGAGTAGTTGAAAAAGCAAAAGGGTTAGTTGGATTGAAATATGTATGGGGTAGTGCCGATATTTCAAATGGCGGTTTTGACTGCAGTGGATTAATTTCTTATGTATATGGTTTAGGTCGCCAAGATACAAGAAGTTTATGGAGTTCTGTACAAAAAATCAGCGCATCTGAAGCACAACCAGGAGATCTTATCTTCTTACAAGGTACTTACAGAGCAGGTGTATCACACGTTGGAATTTACATTGGTAACGGTCAAATGATTCACGCTGCTGATGAATCAACTGGTGTTACTTACGGTAGCGTAAATAGCTCATACAACCAAAAACATTTCTTAGGTTACGGTAGATTATAAGATTTTCAACTAAATAAAACATGTGTATAAAGTCGATAGCTTACTATTTTAAGAGTAGGTTATCGGCTTTTTTGACGTTTTACGAGAAAAAGGAAAGGAGATATAGTGAAGCTGTATAGAGATAAAAACCATTTCTTTTAGGTAGGAGAGAGGATCCAGCCATGGGTAGGAGCGGTCAGTGCCCTTTTTAACCCCGTGCTATGTTTAAAAGAGCAGTTCTGCTTTTGTTTGATGTAGCTGTGATTGATAGAGGAGGAGGTAATCATACTAGCTGGAAGGCAAATGTTACTAGAAGAGCTTTCGTTGTCGAAGGATGAACTCGATCGTTTGGAAAGGAAAGGAGATATCATTTTAGTAAAAGGTGTAATCAAGAAATCTTCACGTTATATATGCCAACGCTGTGGAAATATAGAACAACGGTTATTTGCATCGTTTCTATGTAAAAGATGTAATCAAATGTGTACGTATTGCAGAAGGTGTATCACAATGGGGCGAGTCGGAGAATGTACAATACTCGTTCGAAGTATAAAAGATATAGGATGGAACGCTTTGCCAAATTCTTTACAATGGGAAGGTGAACTATCGCCTGGGCAGGCTAGGGCAGCTAGAGGAGTAATAGAAGCAGTGCGGCGAAAAGAGTCTTTTTTTATATGGGCAGTATGTGGAGCTGGTAAGACAGAGATGCTTTTTTATGGGATTGAAGAGGCACTCAAAAAAGGAGAGTGTGTTTGTATTGCGACGCCGCGGACAGATGTTGTGTTAGAGTTAGCACCCCGCCTGCGAACTGTTTTTCCAAATGTATCAATTGCAGCACTATATGGGGGGAGTTTAGAGCGTGAAAAGGAAGCAAGACTTCTCGTGTCTACAACCCATCAGTTACTTCGTTATTACAAGGCATTCGATGTTATGATTGTGGATGAAATTGATGCTTTCCCATATGTGATGGACAAGATGTTACAGTATGCGGTAGAACAAGCGAGTAAAGATCGTGTAGCAAAAATTTATTTAACTGCTACTCCGGAGGAAGCATGGAAACGTAAGTTATGGAATGAGAAACAACAAGGTGTAATCATTTCAGGGCGCTATCACCGTCATCCTTTGCCAATTCCAAAGTTTCAGTGGTGCGGTAATTGGAAAAAAATATTAAAGCGAAAACAAATCCCAGCTGTTGTTTTGAAATGGTTACAGTTTCATCTCCTCAAACAATCTCCTATTTTTCTATTTGTTCCCCATATACATTATATCGATGAAATAGTTACATTATTAAAAGAGTTAGATAATCGAATTGAAGGTGTTCATGCGGAGGATCCAAAGCGTAAAGAAAAGGTAGTGGCTTTTCGGAAAGGGAATATTCCGTTATTAGTCACGACAACAATTTTGGAGCGAGGTGTAACAGTAGAAGGCTTGCAAGTAGCTGTGTTAGGGGCAGAAGAGGGGATTTTTTCAGAACGTGCACTTGTACAAATTGCTGGCAGAGTCGGTAGAAGTCAGCGTAGGCCAGATGGTGATATCTTTTATTTTCATTATGGGAAAACAGAAGCGATGGTGGGCGCGAAAAAACATATTCAATCTATGAATAAGAGGGCTAAGCAAGAAGGGTTGATAGATTAATGCACTGCTTACTTTGTGATGAGTATATTTCAGGGGGGATTAGCTGGTATTCTTTTTTTATTCAGTCTGAAAAACAGTATATATGTGAACGGTGTGAACGAAAATTTTCCTATATTAAGGGAGAGGTTTGCGAAGATTGTGGTAGACCTTTTCTGCTTCTTTCAGAGGAATATAGAGAAGATAACCTTTGTAAAGATTGTGTAAGGTGGAGGGAAGAGATGAAATTTCTACCTATAAAAAATCGATCTGTTTACGTCTATAATGATTGGATGAAGGAAGTGTTAGCGCAGTTTAAATTCAGAGGAGACGCTGAGCTTCTTCAAATTTTTCGCGCGAACTTTGTTACTGTATTTCACGAGTATTTTTCAGAGTGCCATGCAGTAATGCCGATTCCACTTAGTAAGGAGAGAGAATATGAGCGTGGGTTTAATCAAGCCGAATTGTTAGCATCTTGTTTACCGTGTCGTATGTTGCAAACATCTCTAAGTAGAAAAGATACAGAAAAACAGAGTAAAAAAAGCCGTATTGAGAGAATGAGGGGAATGAATCCTTTTTACTTTCAAAGAGAAGAAAGATTTGCTAGGCAGCATATTGTACTTATTGATGATGTGTATACGACAGGAATTACGGTTAGGCAAGTTGCAGCATGTTTGTACGACGCAGGAGCTCAAACAGTCTCGAGTCTGACGCTTTGCCGCGGGTAATATATAAATCCAAATGAAAAAACCAAAATCATTCTTTTAGGTGGGCGAGAGCATCCTGCCGTGCATAGAAGCGGTCAGTGCCTTTTTTCGCCCCATGCCATGTGAAAACCAAAAGAGGAAATAAGTGGAGAACTGTTTTTGTTTTCACAACCGCAGCTAATATATTGAAAAATCAAAATGGGTATATATGTATGTCGAAAGATACAATAAAAAGACGACAAGACTTCTTTGACTTGATATGTTGTCATTCGTTATAGTCAAAATGCGGGGTAAATGCCCTTATTTTTAGAGTGAAGGGAATGGAACGAACATGCAAGGAAGAGTAAAATGGTTTAATGCAGAAAAAGGATTTGGTTTTATTGAACGTGAAGATGGTGATGATGTTTTTGTTCATTTTTCTGCAATTCAACAGGATGGATATAAGTCGTTAGAAGAGGGACAAAAAGTAGAATTTGATATTGTAGATGGTGCGCGTGGGCCACAAGCAGCGAATGTTGTGAAATTATAATTCTGAATGAATCGTTTTGTGAGAAACATAGAGCTGCGTATGTGGTAACAGTTTATATATATAGATATTCAATTGGATCTTCCAACATATAAATTACGGCTATAAAAAACAGAAGGAGGCTTCCGCTCATTGCCTCCTTCTGTTTTTTTACATGGCATGGGATGAAAAAGTCCTAGGTACACTCTCTCCCACTAAAAAGAGCAGTTGTAAAATTCAGCTGCACCTTCCATTTATAAACCTATTATGATTGCACGGCCTATAAATTAAGGTTATGAAAGATAAAAAGAGACTTCTGCTCATTATCTCCTTCTGTTTTTGCATGGCATGGGGCTAAAACAGGGGCTGACCGCTTCTATGCAAGGGCGGATGCTCTCTTTCATCTAAAAGAGTAGTTGTAGAATTCAGCCGAACCTTCCATGTATAAACTTACTATGATTGCACAGCCCATAAATTAAGGTTATGAAAGATAAAAAGAGACTTCTGCCCATTATCTCCTTCTGTTTTTGTATGGCATGGGGCTAAAAAGGCCATGACCGCTACTATCCATGGACGGATGCTCTCTCCCACCTAAAAAGAATGGTTTTAATTTATTATTAACATTGAAAACGTTGTCAAAAAGTTGTCTCTTTTCTGTAACGAATTGTCCATACTTATATTCGTTATTTACGATGTAAATAGGGTAAACTGTAAATAGAAACGATGCATCTTTTCTTTTCAACAAAAAATGATAAAAAATTGCAAGTTCACTAACTTTTTTAATAAAGTTAGAAGGAGTTTTTAAGCTAGTGTCGAAATTATATACATAGGCTTAAAGGCTTGAAAGGAGGAATTCATCTATGAAATTCAACATTCGTGGTGAAAATATTGAAGTAACTCCAGCATTAAAGGAATATGTGGAGAAAAAGCTTAGCAAATTAGAGCGCTATTTTGATACATTTCCAGAGATTAAAGTTAATTTAAAAGTATACTCTGAAAAACAACGTGTCGAAGTAACAATCCCATTTACAGATTTATTACTTCGCGCTGAAGAAACTCATAGCGATATGTACGCTGCAATTGATTTAGTGGTTGATAAAATTGAGCGACAAATTCGTAAACATAAAACAAAAGTAAATCGTAAACTACGTGAAAAAGGTTCTCCGAAAACTACATTCATCCTTACTGAATCAGCAGCAACTTTGGAAGAGGTAAAAGAAGATGATTTAGAGTTAGTACGTACAAAACGATTTGATTTAAAACCAATGGACGTTGAAGAAGCTATTTTACAAATGGATATGTTAGGTCATAACTTCTTCGTCTTCACAAATGCGGATACAAATGAAACTAATGTTGTATATGGCCGCAAAGATGGAAAATATGGATTGATTGAAACGAAATAAATAAGTTAGAAAACGCAGCCGTAGAAGGCTGCGTTTTTTTATTTGATAGGAAAGTTTTTCATTCTTTATGCCGCGTGAATGGGAAGTAAGACCCTTCCACTAATTAAAGTTTCAGTTAATTTAGGCTCTGCTCTTGGCCAGTTGTTGTCATAGTTATAAAACAAGTGTTACAATTATTATTAGGTTTATACTTTTTTGTTTTTGAATGAGAAGAAAAAATAGTAGAAAATAAATTAACGTTTTATAACGACTGATTAGTGGGCTGTCATATAGATCACGATCGGAAGTTTTATTTTAATAAAAGAGGAGCGTATTTCCTATGATCGGTATTTTAAAAAAGGTGTTTGATGTAAACCAACGCCAAATTAAACGTATGCAGAAAATTGTGGATCAAATAGAGGCGTTAGAATCATCGATTCAACCGCTAACTGACGAACAATTAAAAGGGAAAACAATTGAATTTAAAGAGCGTCTTGCAAAAGGTGAAACAGTAGACGATTTATTACCAGAGGCTTTTGCCGTTGTTCGTGAAGCAGCGACACGCGTTCTTGGTATGCGCCCTTATCCTGTGCAATTAATGGGTGGTATTGCCTTACATGAAGGGAATATCTCAGAGATGAAAACAGGGGAAGGTAAAACGTTAACTTCTACTTTACCAGTTTATTTAAATGCTTTAACAGGTAAAGGAGTTCATGTTGTTACAGTCAATGAATACTTAGCACAACGTGACGCAGGTGAAATGGGTCAATTACATGAGTTCCTTGGCTTAACAGTAGGAATGAACTTAAATAGTATGTCACGTGAAGAAAAACAGGCTGCTTACGCTGCTGATATTACATATAGTACAAACAATGAACTTGGTTTTGACTATTTGCGCGATAACATGGTGCTATATAAAGAGCAACGTGTTCAACGCCCGCTTCATTTTGCGATTATTGATGAAGTCGATTCCATCTTAGTCGATGAAGCGCGTACGCCGCTTATCATTTCTGGACAAGCACAAAAATCAACAGAATTATATATGTTTGCAAATGCGTTTATTCGTACACTACAAAATGAGAAAGATTATTCATTTGACGTGAAAACGAAAAATGTCATGTTGACAGAAGACGGAATTACGAGGGCAGAGAAAGCTTTCCATATTGAAAATTTATTCGATTTAAAACATGTTGCACTTCTTCACCATCTTAATCAAGCGCTTCGTGCACACGTTGTTATGCACCGTGATACAGATTATGTTGTTCAAGATGATGAAATCGTAATTGTAGACCAATTTACTGGTCGTCTTATGAAAGGCCGTCGCTATAGTGAAGGTTTACACCAAGCAATTGAAGCAAAAGAAGGCGTAGAAATTCAAAATGAAAGCATGACGCTTGCGACAATTACATTCCAAAACTACTTCCGTATGTATGAAAAGTTATCAGGTATGACTGGTACTGCGAAAACGGAAGAAGAGGAGTTCCGTAACATTTATAATATGAATGTTATTGTAATTCCAACGAACAGACCGATTGTTCGTGATGACCGTGCCGATTTGATTTTCAAAACGATGGAAGGAAAATTCAACGCAGTTGTTGAGGATATTGTGAAACGCCATAAGCAAGGACAACCAGTTCTTGTTGGTACAGTTGCGATTGAAACATCTGAGTTGATTTCAAATATGTTAACACGTAAAGGTGTACGTCATAACGTCTTGAATGCGAAAAACCATGCGCGTGAAGCAGATATTATTACAGAAGCAGGATTCAAAGGATCTGTCACGATTGCAACAAACATGGCTGGTCGTGGTACGGATATTAAACTAGGCGAAGGTGTAAAAGAAGCTGGTGGCCTAGCGGTTATCGGTACAGAACGTCATGAAAGTCGTCGTATTGATAATCAGTTACGTGGTCGTTCTGGTCGTCAAGGGGACCCTGGTGTGACGCAGTTCTACTTATCAATGGAAGATGAACTAATGCGCCGCTTTGGTTCTGATAATATGAAAACAATGATGGATCGACTTGGTATGGATGATTCACAACCAATTGAAAGTAAAATGGTTTCTCGTGCTGTAGAATCTGCACAAAAACGTGTAGAAGGAAACAACTATGATGCACGTAAACAACTTCTGCAATATGACGATGTACTTCGCCAACAACGTGAAGTGATTTATAAACAACGTCAAGAAGTAATGGAATCTGAAAACTTACGAGGCATTATCGAAGGAATGATGAAATCTACTGTAGACCGTGCCGTTGCTCTTCATACGCAAGAGGAAATTGAAGAAGATTGGAACATAAAAGGTCTGATTGACTATTTAAATACAAACCTTCTTATGGAAGGCGATGTAAAAGAAGAGGAATTACGCCGCCTTGCACCAGAGGAAATGAGTGAACCAATCATCGCGAAGCTAATCGAGCGATATGATGAAAGAGAAAAGATTTTACCAGAAGAACAAATGCGTGAATTTGAAAAGGTTGTTGTATTCCGAGTTGTTGATACGAAATGGATGGATCATATCGATGCGATGGATCATCTTCGTGAAGGTATTCATTTACGTGCTTACGGTCAAATTGATCCACTGCGTGAATACCAAATGGAAGGATTCGCTATGTTTGAATCAATGATTGCTGCCATTGAAGAAGAGATTTCTCGTTACATTATGAAAGCAGAAATCGAGCAAAACCTAGAGCGCCAAGAAGTAGCTCAAGGTGAGGCAGTTCATCCAAAAGATGACGGTGAAGAAGCGAAAAAGAAACCAGTCACAAAGGGTGACCAAATCGGACGTAACGACCTATGCAAATGTGGCAGTGGCAAAAAATATAAAAACTGCTGTGGTATTGGGAAATAAGGAAAAGTGGCGCCGACTGTTTAGCCCTGTTGGCTAAGGTTCTTTCGCACAAAAAGTGATTTGTACTTTCTTGTGCGGAAGGTTTTTAGACATGAGGGGCTAGGAGGCAGAACTGGATCAAAAGAAAAGTGGAGGCGGCTCGCTTAGAGTGTGAGGGGGATGGAGCTTCAGACGTAGAGGCGTTTTTTGCCTCGGAGGAAGGCGCGAAGCCACCGAACATTCTAGCTGCTGGAGCTGTTCAGCAAGTAAAGATTCACTTCCGAAATGGAAAATTTTTAAGAATATCCATATAATAAGAAGGGATAGACTCTCTCTGTAATAAGCGGAGAGAGTTTCCCTTGTTTTATATAAAAAGCGAGAGCAATTACATAGAGGTGAAGAGCATGGAATTAGTAGAAATTAGGCAAGAATTAGAGAAATTGGCTAAGAGATTAGCGGCTTTTAGGGGGTCTCTTTGACCTCCCTGTAAAGGAAAAACGTATTGCAGATTTAGAAGAAACAATGATGGGCGCTGGCTTTTGGGATGACCAACAAGGTGCACAAACAGTTATTAATGAAGCGAATGCACTAAAAGATATGGTTGGGAAGTTTCGACAGTTAGATGAAACATTTGAAAACTTAGAAGTAACTCATGAACTTTTAAAAGAAGAATATGATGAGGATTTACATGAAGAGCTAGAGTCTGAAGTGAAATCTTTAATTCAAGAAATGAATGAGTATGAGCTTCAGTTATTATTAAGTGATCCGTATGATAAAAATAATGCTATTTTAGAACTGCATCCAGGTGCAGGTGGAACAGAGTCACAAGACTGGGGTTCTATGCTATTACGTATGTACACAAGATGGGCTGAAAAGCGCGGATTTAAAGTGGAGACGGTTGATTATCTACCAGGTGATGAAGCTGGGATCAAGAGCGTTACACTATTAATTAAAGGGCATAACGCATATGGCTATTTGAAAGCTGAGAAGGGTGTGCATCGTCTTGTACGTATTTCGCCGTTCGATTCTTCAGGCCGCCGTCATACATCGTTTGTATCTTGTGAAGTTGTACCTGAATTCAATGACGAAGTTGAAATTGAAGTGCGTACAGAAGATTTGAAAATAGATACGTATCGCGCAAGTGGTGCAGGTGGACAGCACGTTAATACGACGGATTCTGCAGTCCGTATCACGCATACGCCAACAAATACAGTTGTAACATGTCAATCAGAACGTTCACAAATTAAAAACCGTGAGCATGCGATGAAAATGTTAAAAGCGAAATTATATCAAAAGAAATTAGAAGAACAGCAAGCTGAGTTAGATGAAATTCGTGGGGAACAAAAAGAAATTGGCTGGGGTAGCCAAATTCGTTCTTACGTATTCCACCCATACTCTTTAGTAAAAGATCATCGTACAAATACAGAAGTTGGTAATGTGCAGGCCGTTATGGATGGAGAAATTGATCCATTTATTGATGCATATTTACGCTCCCGTATTTCTTAAGAAAAAAGCCAACGGATGTTGGCGTACTGGTGAAGAAATAAGGGGTTATAAAGAGGTATACTTTGTCTGTATTGGTGAGAGAAGGAGGAAGAGAAGTTGGATGACAACTTCTCTTTTTGATGAGCTTGGTTTTATCATACAAGGTCGCATATTGTTTTGTAAAAAGAAGAAAATAAAAGAACTGAGCTGTAATTGATGAGGAAATTATATAGGATTTTTTTATTCTGTTTTTTAGAAAAAGGTGCTTTGCAGTAATTTGTATTTGTTCACAGAATTGAAACAATTGCTGGAAGCTTTGTATCAGTAGGATTCTCATCCATTTTGTAAAAAATATCCTCTATAGGTTGGTTTTTCTGTAAGAGGAAAATTATTATAATGGCTAGTGAGGGCTGTGTAAAAGTATAGCTGCATCCATAATGAAAAGGACATCAATAACGGGGAGCGATATAAGTGAAAAAGAAATTGTTGGCTATTGCGTTAGGAACATCATTAGCTCTTACTGTAGGAGCATGTGGAAAGAAAGAAGAAAGTAAGTCTTCTAATCAATCTGCAAGTACAGATAGTGCTGAACAGATTTACAAAAAAAGCTGTGCAGGTTGTCATGCAAATGATTTATCAGGTGCGACTGGACCAGATTTACGAAAAGTAGGCGGCAAATATGATGCAGCGGCTATTGAAGGAATTATTGAAAAAGGACGCGGCATGATGTCTCCAGGAATTATTCAAGGTGAGGATGCAAAAAAAGTATCAGAATGGCTAGCAGAGCATAAATAAGAAAAGCGAAAGCGGCTCGTTCAGAATAGGAGGAGGATGGAGCTTCAGACGAGGAGGCGTAGTTTGCCTAGTAGGAAGAAGCGAAGGCACCGACTATTTTAGCCGCTGTAGCTGGACAAAAGAAAAGCGGAAGCGGCTCTTTCAGAATAGGAGGGGGATGGAGCTTCAGACGAAGAGGCGCAGTTTGCCTAGTAGGAAGAAGCGAAGGCACCGACTATTCTAGCCGCTGTAGCTGGACAAAAGAAAAGCGGAAGCAGCTCGCTCAGAACATGAGGAAGAAGGAAAGTCACCTTTAATTTTAACTGGTTTTTACACTCACTTTATGAAAAGCTAGAGTATAAGTTTATATAGGTAATATTTATAAAACATTATAGATTGGTATAAAGTAGTAGGGGATGAATCTTTTATTGGTAAGAAGAAGCTATAGATGATTGTTTTTTCTTGTTCCTTGTCCCGTTGTAACATAACTGTAACAAAAATGTATCCGAATTGGAAACCGAATGATGTTACAATGTAGGTTGTAGAATTTTGTTGAAACATGTACATAAGCAGCAGTGATAGACTGGAATGTTTTCACTGTTCTTTGAAACAACAGAAGTACATCTATTGGTTTGTAGTACAACAGGGTGTGAGTAAGAGTGAAGACTTTTACTTTCATGTTCAGATAGGCAGAGAAAGTATGTCGAAAAAAATCATTAAGTATTGGGTGATAAATAATGATAAAAATGACGAATGTTTATAAGGAGTATCCAAATGGTATGAAAGCCATCGATGGACTCACAGTTAACATTAAGCAAGGTGAATTTGTATACGTAGTTGGACCGAGTGGAGCCGGGAAATCTACATTTATTAAGATGATGTATCGTGAAGAAAAACCATCGACAGGATCTATCAATGTGAATGGACTTGTAATTGAAACGTTAGCAGAGCGAGATGTACCATATTTTCGTCGTCAGCTAGGCGTAATCTTCCAAGACTTTAAATTATTACCTAAATTAACAGTATATGAGAATGTAGCGTTTGCTTTAGAGGTAATTGAGGAAGAACCTGATGTGATTCGTGAGCGTGTTACGGAAGTATTAGGTCTTGTAGGTCTTGATGATCGTGCAGATGCACTTCCAAATGAGCTTTCTGGTGGAGAACAACAGCGTGTGGCGATTGCAAGAGCAATTGTAAACAGGCCCAAAGTTGTAATTGCCGATGAGCCAACAGGAAACTTAGATATTGAGACAGCACTTGATATTATGAATATCTTTAAACGTATTAACGAGCGTGGTACAACAATTGTTATGGCGACGCATAATGCAGATATCGTAAATACAATCCGTCATCGTGTAATTGCGATTGAAGGCGGAAAAATTGTTCGAGATGAGATTGAGGGAGGATATGGATATGAAGAATAAAACCCTTAGTCGACATTTACGAGAAGGTGTAAAAAATCTATCCCGTAACGGATGGATGACGTTTGCTTCTGTAAGTGCAGTAACTGTTACATTATTACTTGTAGGTGTCTTTTTAACAGCGATTATGAATATGAATCACTTCGCAACGAAAGTGGAGCAAGATGTAGAGATTCGTGTACACGTTGATCCAGCAGCGAAAGAAGAGGATCAAAAGAAATTAGAAAAAGATCTTAGTGGAATTGCAAAGGTAGATTCTGTTAAATATTCTTCTAAAGAAGAAGAGTTAAAACGTTTGATTAAAAGCTTAGGTGACAGCGGGAAAACGTTCGAGCTATTTGAGCAAGATAATCCACTTAAAAACGTATTTATTGTAAAAGCGAAAGAACCAACAGATACAGCTGCAATTGCGAAAAAAATTGAGAAAATGCAATTTGTAAGTACAGTTCAATATGGTAAAGGCCAAGTTGAAAAACTATTTGATACAGTGAACACAGGCCGTAATATTGGGATCCTGTTAATCGCTGGTCTATTATTTACAGCAATGTTCTTAATCTCTAACACAATCAAAATTACAATTTATGCGCGAAGCACAGAGATTGAAATTATGAAACTTGTAGGTGCGACAAACTGGTTTATTCGTTGGCCGTTCTTACTAGAAGGTTTATTCTTAGGGGTAATCGGTTCAATTCTTCCGATTATCGTAATTGTATCTACTTATAATTCGCTTCAAGGTATGTTTAACAAAGAGCTTGGAGGAACGATTTTCGAATTGCTTCCATATAGCCCATTCGTATTCCAATTGTCCGGTTTATTAGTGTTAATTGGTGCATTAATTGGTATGTGGGGAAGCGTAATGTCAATTCGTCGCTTCTTAAAAGTATAAAAAGTTGCAAACATAATACGTACAAGCTTATCATATAGTAGAAATAGGTAAAGGCATCACACAATGTGTGATGCCTTTTGCTACACCACCTGTGTGTTTTGGAAAGGGGAATTCCGCATTGAAACGTAGAGTTGCGATTATTGGAATGGTTGTTGCATTTTTAATTGGTGCTGGCGGAATGTTTGCAGGTATGTATATGTTTGGAATCAATCCATCATATGTGGCGCAAACGATAACAAGTGATAATGCTGGCAAAGTGCAAGGAGATTTAGCTAAAATTAATGAGGCGTATGCACTGATTGATTCACGTTATGTGGAAGAGGTGAAGGATGAGAAGCTTGTTGAAGGTGCAATACAAGGCATGTTGTCTACGCTGAAGGACCCTTATTCCACGTATATGGATAAAGAAACGGCGAAGCAATTTGAACAATCACTTGATCCGGAGCTTGAAGGCATCGGTGCTGAGGTGAACAAAACGGATGGAAAACTGATTATTGTATCTCCTATTAAAGGATCACCAGCAGAAAAAGCAGGCATTAAGCCAAATGATCAAATTTTATCAGTAGATGGAAACAGTGTAAAAGATTTATCACGTGAAGAAGCGGTCTTAAAGATTCGTGGTAAGAAAGGAACGACCGTTGCCCTTGAAATCAAAAGGCCTGGCGTAGCTGATCCAATCGAATTTAAAATTAAACGTGAAAAGATTCCAATCTTTACCGTCTTTAGTTCTGTAAAGAAAGAGAATGAAAAGGATATTGGCTATATCCAAATTACATCATTCTCTGAAAATACAGCAAAAGAATTTAAAGATCAATTAAAAGAGCTTGAGAAGAAAGATATTAAAGGGTTAATTATTGATGTACGTGGTAATCCTGGAGGCTACTTAAATAGTGTAGAAGAGATATTAGGATCAATTATGACCGATAAGAAACCGATGTTACAAGTTGAACAGCGAAATGGTGAGAAAAAGAAATTCTCAACTGAATTAAAAGAGAGAAAACCATATCCGATTTCAGTATTAATTGATAAAGGAAGTGCTTCTGCTTCTGAAATTTTAGCAGGTGCATTAAAAGAAGGAGAAGGATATGATTTAATTGGTGAAACAACGTTTGGAAAAGGGACTGTTCAGCAAGCTGTTCCATTTAAAGATGGCAGTAACATTAAGCTGACAATGTTTAAATGGCTAACACCAGATGGCAATTGGATTCATAAGAAAGGAATTGCCCCAACTGTGGAAGTAAAACAGCCAGATTATTATCATGCAACACCAATTCAAATTGAGAAAACACTTTCTTATAATGCGAATGACGTGCAAGTAAAACATGCACAAGAAATGTTGAAAAGTTTAGGATATGTTCCTGGGCGTGAGGATGGATACTTCAGTAAAGAAACTGAGTCGGCTTTAAAAGCTTTCCAAAATGCAAATGAAATGGAAGTAACGGGCCAACTTGATAAAAAGACAGCTGAAGCCCTTCAAAATAAAATTATTGAAAAGATCCGCTCTGGTGAAAACGACATGCAACTGCAGGCTGCATTAAAATTAATGGCGAAGTAAGAAAAAATACAGGCATATTATTGCCTGTATTTTTTTGTATGTATTTGTAATGTAATACCAGAAAAGAACACGGATGTTGAAGAAAACCCCACTGATTAAAGTTTCACTTTATGATAAGATAAAAAGAAAGAATGATATAAATGGTGGTGAAGCAGTTCGTGGAGGCTTGGTCTTTTGAGATAATGCGAGCAGTTGGGCGTTTTTTCTTACACCCTGCTGTCTATGTGTTTTTGATAAGTAGCATTTTTGTTGGATACTTACGTATATTACGAGAACGAAAAGATTTTTCTTTTAAAGTATATGATATTTGGTTTGAATTACGGACATCCCTATTTGCAGGAGTTGCATATGGATTTATTGTATCCATCATAACAGTTGGAGCTGGGTTAGTTCTGTCGCAAGCAAGTATATGGATGATTTTAATTTGGACACTTGTATTTGGACTAACTGCTGGGTATAGATATTTATCTGCTGCTTATACATTTGGTATAGCGATTGTAGCAGCTTTATTATCTTCTAAGCTACCAATCTCTTTCCTACAGTTTGGGGAAGGAGAGGAAAATACGATTGTATCGCTTGCCATTTTACTTGGCGTGATGCTAGTTGTTGAAGGGCTATTAATTTCGAGAAATGCAGTACGATATTCAACGCCAAAAATGCGAAAAGGAAAGCGCGGTTTAAATATTGGATTACATGAATCAAAGCGTTTGTGGCTCGTTCCAATTTTTATTCTTGTTCCTGGAGATGCTGTTACGCAGTTTGTTTCGTGGTGGCCAGTCGTTTCTGTTGGTTCACAAACGTATTCCTTATTCCTTGTTCCGTTTTTACTTGGCTTTATGCGAACAATTAGAAGTGAGGAACCGACAGAAGCATTGCTGTTTACAGGAAGACGTATATTTGGACTAGCGACTCTTGTTCTTATTTTAGGTGTAGTTAGTTATTGGTGGCCTGTTTTAGCTATTGTTGCAATGGGAGTTGCAATGCTTGGACGCTTTACGATTGCAATGAGAGAGCGGATTGCTGATGAAACGAGTCCAGCGTACTTTGCAGTGCGTGATGATGGATTGATTGTATTAGGCACGATTCCGAATACAGTCGGTACAGAACTAAACTTGAAGCCTGGAGAGGTTATTACGAAAGTGAATGGTATCATTCCTAAAACTGCAGAGGAATTTTACGATGCACTTCAGTCTAAGACGACAGGGGCATTTTGTAAATTGGAAGTGCTTGATACAAATGGGGAGCTTCGCCTTGCTCAAACTGCATTATATGCAGACGGACACCATGAATTAGGTATTGTGTTTGTAGAGCAAGATCATAAGTGGGATACGGAAGTTGTTTAATGTGATTTTTCATAATTGATTGATAAGAATGGAAGTTTCCCTGTATTTTTTAACATGATGGCGATGTGCCGTGTCTATATGACCTTTTGCACGTATCTTGGCGAGTATATTGAAATGAATAAGATGGATTATTTGATTAAAGTGTCACTTTAGGTATATATACTATAATATAGACAGAGTAACATGCATAGAAAGGAACGATGAGATATGCCAAAGCAACAAATTGGAGTTGTTGGTGTGGGGGTTATGGGAAAAAGCCTCGCACTTAATTTTGAGAGCAAAGGGTATTCTGTTGCCCTATATGATATTTCAAAGGAAAAAATAAATGAAATCATTGAGGAAAACCGCGGCAAAAACTTGGTTGGTACTCA
>NZ_NTUG01000031.1 GCF_002561295.1 Bacillus cereus | reverse complement strand
GGTTTCGTTGTATCAGACGGAATTGAGAAGAAGAGCCATAACTACTATGTAGAGTGGAGAAACTATGCTGGTGCTGACGAAGCACTTAAACATGCACGTGGCCCAGTATATAACACAGGTATGGTTGTATGGTATGCAGATTCAAGTTACATGGATAACTGGGTTGGCGTACATCCAGGATACGGATTCCTTGGTGTAGTTGATTCTCATCCTGAAGCAATTGCAGGAACTTTAAATGGTAAGCCAACATTTAAAGATAGCACACGTTATCAAATTGCTGATGCGGCATTCTCATTCGATCAAACACCAGCTTGGAAAGTTGTATCACCAACTCGTGGAACATTTGATTACAAAGGATTACCAGGTGTTGCGAAATTTGATGACTCTAAAGCTTATATTAATAAGCAAATTCCAGATGCAGGACGTATCTTACCACAACTTGGTCTGAAATTTGAAGTTGTTGGTCAATCAGATGATAAATCTGCAGGTGCAGTTCGTCTATATCGTTAATTATGAACAAGCTGTTGAAGGTTTTCTCTTCAACAGCTTTTTTTATGAGCAAATGTATTTTATAAGAAAGAAAAACTCATATATAATGAAACTTTAAGGATAGAAATTAAGTGTTACCTATATGAATATAAATTGAAAACTTTTTAGGAGAAAGAGAGGCTCTATCTAAGTATAGAAACGATCAGAGTCATGTTAACTCCCATGCCAAAATGAAAATGAGTGTAGGTGACTTTTTGTTTTTATCCCGCTATTTGCGGGCAGAGGAGATCAACTGCCGGTAAAAGCCCGATTGTTGAAAGCTAATAATATATATTAAAACATCAATGTAATATAGAAGGAGAGATAACAGATGAATATCACTTCTATTGTGAATGAGCAAAAGTCGTATTTTTATAAAGGACACACAAGAAATATAGAAGAGAGAAAGCAACATCTAAAGAATTTATATGAGGGGATTCAGCGGTATGAATCTGATATTTTTCAAGCGCTAAAATTAGATTTAAATAAATCTGATCATGAGTCATTTACGACAGAGGTTGGATACGTATTAAAGGAAATTTCCTTTTTAATGAAGCACCTTTCGTCATGGAGTAAGCCAAGGCGTGTCCGTACAGCATTGACACACTTTGGTTCGAAAGGGAAGGTTGTTCCAGAACCATATGGTGTTACCCTTGTAATGGCTCCGTGGAATTATCCATTTCAACTTGCAATCGCACCTCTTGTAGGAGCGATCGCCGCTGGGAATACGGTTGTATTAAAGCCGTCAGAATTAACACCTAACGTCTCAAGGATTCTTGCAGACATGTTACGAGAGTTATTTCCAGCTGAACTTGTTGCGGTTGTTGAAGGAGGAATTGACGAGAGTACAGCATTGTTACAAGAGCCGTTTGATTATATTTTCTTCACAGGTAGTGTAGGGGTAGGGAAAATTGTTATGGAAGCAGCATCTAAAAGTTTGACCCCACTTACATTAGAGCTTGGCGGGAAAAGTCCATGTATCGTGCATAGTGATGCAAAATTAGAAATAGCAGCAAGGCGTATTGTTTGGGGAAAATTCTTGAATGCGGGACAAACATGTGTTGCGCCGGATTATATATATGTTCATGCTTCCATAAAAGAACAATTTATTGAAGCATTACGAACTGAAATTAAAAATCAATATGGTGAAAAACCGCTGCAAAATGAAAATTACGTTCGGATCGTTAGTAAACGTCATTTTGAAAGGTTATGTTCGTTTTTACAAGATGGCAAGATTGAAATTGGCGGAAAATATAAGGAAGAAACATTACATATTGAGCCAAGTGTTGTAACGAATGTTACGTGGCAAGATTCGATTATGGCAGATGAAATTTTCGGCCCGATTTTGCCAATTATGGAGTATGAGAACATAGATGATGTAGTTAAAATAATTCAAAGGCAACCTAAGTCATTGGCTTTATATGTATTTTCAGAGAGTAAAGAAATTCAAAAGCAAATTACAAGTAATATTTCATATGGTGGCGGATGCATAAATGACGTTGTATATCACCTTGCTACCCCGTATTTGCCATTTGGTGGCGTTGGGAGCAGTGGATTAGGAAGCTATCATGGAAAACAAAGTTTTCGCACATTTTCGCACTATAAAAGCATTTTGTCTCAATCTACAGTATTTGATATGAAAATTCGTTATTCTTCTACAAAAAGTGCTTTAAAATTTATACGAAAGTTGTTAAAATAATGATGGTGTTTATCAGTAGGCGTAGCCGTATGATAAAAACCCCTTCATGTGAGAAGGGGTTTTTCTGTTCGACATATGTATCGTTCGAAAATGAATCAACCATATTACATAAAGAATAGAAGAGAACGCTGTTAAACAAGTATTTTTGTTTAGATTGAAACAAAAGAGTTTATAAAAAACTAATATTTATTCATGAATATAAAGAGTGAAAAATTCGAGGTAGATAGGACGGGAAAATGAAAAAGATTATTAAAGTTGAAGCGGTAGAAAAACATTTTGGAGATCAAGTGATTATTCCACCTCTTTCTTTAGATATTAAAGAAGGAGAGTTTTTAACAATTCTTGGACCGAGTGGATGTGGTAAAACCACTTTACTTCGCATGATTGCAGGTTTTGAAACTCCTACAAAAGGTAACCTCTTACTCGATGAGGAGAGAATCAATGATTTACCACCTTATAAGCGTCATATGAACTTAGTGTTTCAGCATTATGCATTGTTTCCACATATGACAGTTGAGAAAAATATTTGTTTCGGTATGAAGATGCAAAAAGTATCATTGGCGGAACAAAAAGAGCGTGCAGAAGAAGCGATGCGTTTAACACAGCTTCTGGAATTCCGTAATCGTAGACCTGCAAAGCTTTCAGGTGGACAACAACAGCGTGTTGCCATTGCAAGAGCAATCGTAAATAACCCGCGTGTATTATTACTAGATGAGCCACTTGGAGCACTTGACTTTAAGTTACGTAAAGATTTACAGCGTGAATTGAAGAATTTGCAACGTAATTTAGGAATTACGTTCATTTATGTAACGCATGATCAAGAAGAAGCAATGAGTATGAGTGATCGTATCGTCGTTATGAATAAAGGGCACATCGAGCAAGTTGGAACGCCTAAGGAAATTTATAATGAGCCCAAGACATTGTTTGTTGCGACATTCATTGGTGAAAATAATATTATTAAAAATGGGGAAAACTATGTAGCAGTTCGCCCTGAAAATGTGAAAATACGTTCGGTTGAGCAACCAATTTTAAAAGAATACCATCTTGGACATATTGAAGATATCGAATTTGTTGGAAATATGGAGAAGTTGTATGTACGTGATGAAAAAACATCAGAATTATTAATGGTATACCAAACTGCAGAAGAAGCAGCGCAGTGGAGTATTGGAGATAATGTATACGTAGGCTGGGAGCAAGAGGATGAGGTGACCTTAAATTGAAAAAAGGGAAACTACTCGCATTACCTACAGTTACGTGGTTATTAATCTTCTTTTTATTTCCGCTTGTATTCGTATTAGCATTCGCATTCTTACAGCGCGGGGCATATGGAACAGTGGAAATGCAATTTACGTTAGAGAATATAGCCCGCGTGTTTGATCCTTTGTATATGAATACGATATGGGAAACAGTGAAAATTGCAGTTATTACGACGGTACTTTGTTTACTGATTGGTTACCCATTTGCATATACGATTACAATTGTTGATCGCAAATACCGCTCTATTCTTTTATTATTGGCAACGATTCCGTTTTGGATTAACTTCCTTGTGCGCTCGTATGCATGGATTGTTATTTTACGTTCACAAGGTCTTGTAAACACACTATTGTTAAAGTTAGGCGTTATTAGTGAACCGTTAAATTTATTGTATAATACACCATCTGTAATATTAGGAATGGTATATTCTTTACTACCATTTATGATCTTACCAGTGTACGCAGCAATCGAGCAGCTTGATAAACGTAGGTTAGAAGCAGCATATGATCTAGGAGCAACACCGATGAAAGCGTTTTGGCATGTGACATTGCCAATGACAATGTCAGGGGTTGCGACTGGTTCGATTTTAGTATTTGTATCATCTATCGGAATGTTCGTTGTATCAGACGTGATGGGTGGATCGAAAGTAGCATTAATCGGAAATGTAATTCAAAACCAATTCCTAGGTGCACGTGATTGGCCATTTGGATCAGCGTTATCAATTATCGTAGTTCTGTTCTCTGTTCTGTTAATTTACTTATATTATCGTGCGACGAAAGTATATAAATACGGAAACGGAGGGGAATAGACAAAAATGAAGAAGTTTTTAATTTCATATTCTTGGTTAATTTTATTGTTCTTGTATTTTCCAATGATGGTTCTGATGGTATATTCTTTTAATGATTCACGTATTAACGCAGAATGGGAAGGATTTACACTTCATTGGTATACAGATTTATTTCAAAAGCAAGATGTTATTGATGCATTTGTAAATAGTATTACAATTGCGATTGTGACGACAGTTGTAACAACTATTCTTGGTGTAATTTTCGCTGTTGCGTTACATCGCTATAAATATCGTTTTGAAGGGGCAATTAACGGTCTTGTATACTTACCGATTTTAATTCCTGATATTTTAATGGGATTATCGCTACTTATTTTATTTAGCCAGATTGGTATGGAATTAGGACAAGTTACCATTATTATTGCGCATATTACATTTAGTATTTCATTTGTTGTTGTTATTTTAGCAGCGCGTCTGTCTGGTATGGGGCGTGATTTAGAGGAAGCCGCAAATGATTTAGGAGCAACTCCGTGGCAAACGTTTCGCTATGTAACATTCCCTAGCATTGCGCCTGGTATTATTTCAGCGGCGTTATTAACATTTACACTATCAATCGATGATTTTGTGATTAGTTTCTTCGTATCCGGTCCAGGGTCAACAACATTACCATTATATATTTATAGTATGGTGAAACGTGGTGTAACACCTGAAATTAATGCTCTTTCTACAATCTTAATTGTTGTGATTGTTGGATTAATGGTTGTATCAGAAATCTTCCGTAATAAAGGTGCTGACGGTGAAGAAAACTCTGGAGGGCATCTTCCGTTATAAGAGAGTGTGCATGATAAAGAACGAGGAGGTAATGAATCGATGAAATTGATGAAAAAAGTAGCGGGCGTAGCACTTAGCTTTAGCCTTGTTGCCGGTGTACTTGCTGGTTGTGGGGAAAAGAAAGAAGAGCTAAATATTTATAGCTGGGCTGATAACTTTGATGAGCAAGTCATTAAGGACTTTGAAAAGAAATATAACGTAAAAGTTAACTATGATAAATATGCAAGTAACGAAGAAATGCTTGCAAAATTACAAGCTGGTGGGGCGAATTATGATTTAATTCAACCTTCAGATTACATGGTTAAAACGATGGCGAAAATGGATTTATTGGAGCCGTTAGATAAAAACAATATTCCGAACGTAAAGAATCTTGTATCGAACTTTAAAACACCTGCGTTCGATCCCGAGAATAAATACTCACTTGTGTACACTTGGGGAGTAACAGGAATTGCATATAATAAAAAGTATGTAAAAGAGGCGCCAACAAGTTGGAGTGACTTATGGAATGAGAAATATAAAGGCCATGTTACTTTATTGAATGATTCTCGTGAAGTATTGGGTATGGGGCTTAAGAAAAATGGATTTTCAAATAGCACAAAAGATGATGCACAGTTAAAGACAGCAGCGACTGATTTACAAAAGTTACTGCCAAACTTACTTGCATTTGATACAGATAATATTAAACAAAAGTTTATTACAGAAGATGCATGGATTGGAACAGTATGGTCTGGAGATGCAGCGTTTATTGCAAAAGACAATAAAGATGTTGGATATGTCGTTCCAAAAGAAGGCGGTACGATTTGGGCGGATACATTAGCGATTCCAAAAGGTGCGAAGCATAAAGAGCTTGCAGAGAAGTTTATGAACTATTTAATGGATGAAAAAGTAAGTGTGAAAAACTATGAATCCATTGGATATAGTAATCCAAATGAAAAAGCTTGGGAACTTCACAGTAAAGAATATCGTGATAATAAAATGATTTTCCTATCACCAGAGGAATTAAATCGTACAGAGTGGCTTGTGGATGTAGACGATAAATTAAAAGAGTACGATCGTTATTGGACAGAATTAAAAACAAAAGGGCAATAATGATAGAAAACCTAATCTTTTAAGTTGGAGAGAGGATCCGGCTGAGCGTAGAAGCGGTCAGATCCTTTTTTGGCCCCATGCCATGTGAAAACAGAAGGAGGAAGTAAGTGGAAGTTTCCTTTTGTTTTCCAAGCCGTGATGTGTATGTTGGGAATCCTAAATATATAAATATAGATAGAAAACCTAATCTTTTAGGTTGGAGAGAGGATCCGGCTGAGCGTAGAAGCGGTCAGATCCTTTTTTCGCCTTATGCTATGTGAAAACATCAGTAGACAATGAGCGGAAGTCCTCTTTTGTTTTCCTAGCAGCGATGTACATACTGGAAATTACAAAATGCGGTTTCTAAATAGAAATCGCATTTTTTTATAATTAGGGGGAAGAAGTTTGAAACAAAAATTACATCGATATGAAATCGCTTGTATCATCTTGTTATTTGCTGCATTTGCTCTCGTTGCTTGGAGAGTGCAAGTCGATGGTGTAACTACAATTGATTCATATGTGAAAAGTCTTGTGAGAAGTTTACAAACAGAAAGTTCGCTTACGTTTTTTTCATATTTTACAAAGTTAGGTTCTGCGATTGGAATTGTTACGATTCTAATTATTAGTTTGCTAATCTTCTTTAAGAAACGCTATTATGTAGCGATGGTGGTTTATCCAACTGCTATATTAATTACTCATCTTGTTAATAAGGGAGTAAAAGAAATTGTGAAAAGAGATCGTCCGAGTTTAAATGAGGCACTCGATGCCCTTGGATATAGTTTCCCGAGTGGACATGCTATGCTATCCATTATAACGTATGGATTTCTTGCGTATATCATTGCTTCAAATGTAAAAAATAGGGCTGGAAAAATTATGATTACGCTTATTATGGCAATACAGATTTTATTGATTGGATTAAGCAGAATCATTTTATCTGTACATTATCCGACCGATATTTTAGCTGGCTATTGTTTAAGTGGTATTTTATTAATTATGGCTATTTATTTTCATCGCTTACTTTCAGAGCGGTTTGGAGCAAATCAAGAAAGATAAGAAACATCCGAAAATTCCGGTATTATAGGAGCTTTCGGATGTTTTTTTATGATGAGTTATGAGTGATCCTGGTAAGATGTGCTAAAATGTAGGAGGAATCATTAATTATATAAAGTGGGTGAAAATGCGTGAAGACAAATGTACATAAAATAGATAAATGGGGGCAAATAGGTGTTTTTTTGTATCGATTTCGCTATACAGTTATTGCAGCGTTAATCATGTTAGCAATAGGGCTTGGCATTTTTGCACCAAAACTTCCGGGAGTATTAGGTGGTGATGGTTTTCAAACAGAAGGGGACTATGAAACGACGAAAGCAATTTTAGATAAAGATTTTAAGCAGTCGCAAGATACGCTTCTTCTCGTATTTCAAAAGAATAAAGGAACTTCAAAAGAGGATTTTCAAAAACGAATAGAAGAAATTATAAAAAATATTCAAACGAAAGAAACGTATGATTCATTCCACCATCCGTTAGAAAATAAGGAAATGATTCAAGATGATATTGCGTATGCGACGATTTTATTTTCCGGGAAAACGAGTAAAGAGCGTAATGAAAAGACGTTACAATTCGCCAAAGAAGTAAAAAAAGAGAGTAACGATGTTTTGAAGGTATCACCAACAGGCTTCCCAAAGATTAATGAAGAGATTAATGAGCGAACACAAAATGATTTAAAAGTAGCAGAAATGATCGGGT
Source organism: Bacillus cereus (assembly GCF_002561295.1). GTDB lineage: Bacteria > Bacillota > Bacilli > Bacillales > Bacillaceae_G > Bacillus_A > Bacillus_A cereus_S. The sequence continues at coordinate 62,870 of NZ_NTUG01000031.1, read as the reverse complement.
TGCCAATTGCCTTTCTTGTATTATTATTTTCATTCGGAAGCTTGCTTGCTTCTATTTTACCGATTGTAAACGGTGCGCTTAGTGTGATTAGTACAATGGGGATTTTATATTTTATCGGTGTAGATAAAGAGTTATCGATTTTTGTATTAAATGTTGCACCTATGATCGGGCTTGCTTTATCAATTGATTTCGCATTGTTATTTGTAAATCGATTTCGTGAGGAAGTGGCGCATAGGACTGTAAAAGAAGCTATAGCTGTCACGTATCAAACGGCAGGGCGTGCTATTGTATTCTCTGGATTATGTGTATTTGTTGGTTTATCTGGTTTGTTCTTCTTTGAAATTGATTACATTCAATCGGTTGCGATTAGTGGAATGATTGTTGTTGTGATGAGTATTTTGTTTTCACTTACACTTCTTCCTGCATTGTTATCGTTAATAGGAAAACGGATATTGAAAAAGAATCAAACTGCACCCCGCACTTCAAACATGTGGCGTAAGTTTGCTCAATTTGTTATGAAGCATCCTATTATGATGATTATTGTTGTTACATTGTTTATTATTGTCTGTTTATTACCGCTTCGCACTGCAAATCTTCAGTTCCCTGGTGTAGAAGCATTGCCAGAGAAAAGTGATACAAGAGTTGCGTATGAACAGTATGAAGAGGCATTCAACAAAACGGTAAAAACACATGCGGATGTTACGCTAGTGTTAGAGATGAAACATAATGTTACAGAGAAAGAAAGTTTACAGAAGTTAGAAGATGTTATTCAAAAACTGAAAAAAGATCAGCATGTATATAAAGTACACAGTCTATATGATGAGTTAAATGGTATGAATGCGGAACAACTGTCTGCATTGTTACAATCCCCGCAGCGTACGCAAGTGGATCCTGTACTAGAAGCATATACAAAAGGAAATAAAACAACGCTTCAAATTTTCTTGGATACAAAGCCTAAAGCGGAAACTGCAAAACAATGGGTCCGTGACTTTAAAGCCACGTATAAAGATGACAGTATTACATATTATTTAGGTGGGATGACAACATTCCAACAAGAATTAGAGGATGAAATTAAAGATAAAGTTGTGATTGGAATGTCCGTCATATTCGGATCCACTTTCCTTATTTTATTATTCGCCTTCCGTTCTATACTCATTCCAATTAAGGCGATTGTGATGAATATCCTTAGTTTAAGTGCAACCATTGGTATTGTGATTTGGTTATTTGAAGGCGGGCACTTTGGACTAGAGGAAAGTCCCGTTTTATTCGTGTTACCGATCTTTATATTTGGCCTTGTATTTGGCTTAAGTATGGATTATGAAGTATTTCTTATTTCACGTATTCATGAATTGTATGAAGAGACAGGAGATAATGATGAGGCAACGCTAGAAGGGCTTGTATCAACAAGTCGTATTATTACATCAGCTGCTCTTATTATGATTGTTGTAACAGGAGCATTCGCTTTTACGGATATTTTACCAGTAAAACAGATGGGGCTTGGTGTGGCACTCGCTATTTTTCTTGATGCAACGATTATTCGGCTTATGCTTGTACCGAGTTTAATGAAAATGTTTGGAGATTGGAATTGGTGGTTACCTTTTCGAAAGAAAAAAGTAAAATCATCAGATTAAAAAAGCACTTATTTTGTAGAGAGGCCCTTGAAAAACGGAAGTTTTTCAAGGGCCTTTTGTATATAGAATGGTATAGTAATCGTACCTATGTATGAGCGGAGATCTCTTACACGCTCTAAAACGTATTTTTAGCAGTTTCTCTTATAGAACGGCTCTTTTTTATGAATAGCATGCCCCTCTTTTTGCAAATAGTATGTGATAAGAACAATACATATAGAAGCAGGTGAAGACAATGTTTCGTTATTTTAAATTCAAGTTAAATGATACTGTACAGTTTGCAGAAAATGATGGGCACATGTATCGCATTGTCGGTTATAGGCTAGAAAAAGGTTTTTATCCAAAGGATGAATGGACTCATATTATTTATGAATTACTTAGAGAATTTGATGGATATACGATGGATGCTGAAGAGGAGGAACTTGTGAAAGTCATTCAAGTGGAGGAAGAATATTATAAAATACATGAGATGTCTGGTTATCGGTACCCAGTGAAAATGAAATCAAAACCAACAATTTCTAAAAAAGAAACGATCGACGATTTATTAGATGCTTACAACGACTATAAGCGATTAGCAGACTTTTTTAAAGATTTATCTTATGATCAAAAAGCAGAAGAAATGTTACGAGAAATGAAGAGATTACGTGCTTAGAGGGCAGTCTACATAACAGACTGCTTTTTATTTTAAACAATGCGTAATAAGCCATTTTCCGTTACAATAATAGAATCAATAAAAATAAGGTGGATAAAGCATGGAAATGAAAAGAAAAGGAGAATGGTGCGAAATTACGGTTCCTACTAAATGGAGTGGTATGAGTATCGACTCTTTATTAAAAGAAGAATGGGGTATTCCTAAGAAATTATTACACAAACTGCGTATGGAAAAAGGAATCATCGTCAATGGAGAACGAAAAGTATGGAGTGAAATGTTGCAAGAAGGAGATAAACTGCAAGTTCATATGTTTGCCCAGGAAGAGTACGGTGTTCAGCCAGAATATGGTGATTTAGAGGTAATATTTGAAGATGATCATGTACTAATTGTAAATAAACCTGCACATATGGATACGCATCCTTCTAACAAAGGGGGAACAGGAACACTTGCAAACCTTGTTGCTTTCCATTTACAAATGCAAGGTGTGGAAACGAAAGTGCGTCATATTCATCGGTTAGACAAAGATACAACGGGTGGTGTTGTATTTGCGAAACATGGAATTGCTGGCGTTATTATGGATCGATTATTAATGGAGCGTAACATTAAAAGAACCTATTTGGCATTGGTGGAAGGGAAAGTAAGGAAGAAGCAAGGGATAATTGATGAAGCGATTGGAAGAGATCGACATCATGCAACGAGACGTCGTGTATCCCAAAAAGGTGATCGTGCGGTAACGCATTATAAAATAGAGAAATATTTTAAGAAGCAAGATGTAACGCTTGTAACATTACAATTAGAGACAGGCAGGACGCATCAAATTCGTGTTCATATGAGTCATAGTGGTCATCCGCTTATTGGTGATGTGTTATATGGCGGACAAGCAACTTATATGCCTTATCAAGCTTTACATGCTATGCGGATTCATTTCTTACATCCTATTACAAAAGAAGAGATAACAGTAGAGGCACCGCTTCCGAATAATTTAAATAACATCATAGAATCTTTTAAAATGTCGCATAAATAAAGTGAAACTTTAATCAGTGGGGGGGCTATCCCTACTGATTCTCAGCCCTCACCAATCGGGCTTTTACGGACAGTTCATCTCCCACCTAACTTCTTTAAAAAAGTGGAAGCGGCTCGTTCAAAATCGTAGGACGTTGGAGCTCTAGGCGGAGAGGCGTTTTTTGCCTCGTCCGATGGAGCGAAACGGCTGGAGATTTTAGCCGCTAGAGCTGGACTTTGCTTCCGCTGAATTTTGAGGTGGGAGTGTTACTGCCCGTTAATACGAGGTGAAATTCTTTTATTCAGTTGAGAAAGATATTTTATGCAGGAAATTTTTTTTGAAAATAGAAGCCGTAAATAGAAAAGAGAGGTGAAAAGTATTTGATAAAACATAAATATATGATAGGTATATTTTTGGCTTGTTTTCTATTTACGTTGTTTCTATATCGATATTTGCCGAATGATTTAGCAGTCCGTTGGAATCATAGTGGTGAACCAAATGAATATGCGAGAAAGCTAGTGGTTGTTTTATTTATTCCTGGTCTAATTATTTTTTTTCATAGCTTATTGTATATTATTTCACATTACGTATATAAGTTTAATGAACATAACTATTATATTGTGATGAGATTTAAAGAAAGTGTATCGTTATTTTTATTATTTATTCATATGCTTATTCTTATCATTGGTACGGGCATAAATATACCATTTCAAACTGGCCTTATAATAGGTACTAGTGCATTTCTATTTATGATTAGTACAGGATTTAAAAAGAGAAAAGAAGAGGAACCGATAGTGTTACAAAAAATACGCTTATTTAGTCAACGTATTTTTCAGTGCATGTCGCTCATCGCATTACTTTGTTTATTTTTGAAAATGAAATGGGGATTGTATCTACTAGTCGGTGTCATTAGTTGTGGATCTATTTCTTTTATGTTTTGTATTTTGTATGTATATATACTAGAAATGTATGAAATATAAAAGGGAGTCTTCTATAGAAGACTCTTTTTATATAAAATGATTTAGATATTCCTAGCTTGCTTTCATATGGTATCGAGCAAAAAAGGATCTGACCGCTTCTATGCATGGCCAGATCCTCTCTTCCTCTCTAAAAAAGAGAGGTTTTTTACTTACTTCGTAATAAATTGTTGTGTCCAGTAGTTTCCACTTTCCACATAGCCAACACCGATGTGAGTGTAACCGCTATTTAAAATGTTTGCACGGTGACCTTCACTATTCATCCAAGCTTGTACAACTTCTTCTGGTGTACGTTGACCTTGTGCGATGTTTTCACCTGCAGATTTATAAGAAATACCAAACTTCTTCATCATATCGAATGGAGATCCGTATGTTGGGCTATTATGATCGAAGTAGTTATTTTTTTGCATATCTTCAGATTTGATACGTGCAACTTTGCTTAATTCAGCGTCAACTTTTAATGCTGGTAAACCTTGTTTTGCACGCTCAGCATTTGTTAATTCAACAACGCGTTGTTCAAATTCGCTTAAAGAACCTTTTGATTCTTCTGCAGGCTTGTTTTCAGCAGGCTTTTGAGTTTCGTTGTTGTTTGTATTGTTATTTGTGTTTTCAGCAGGTTTTTGAGCTTCAGGTTTTGCTGTTTCTTCAGCTGGTTTTTGTTCTACAGGTTTTGTAGTTTCTGGTGCAGGTACATTTGGTTGTTGACCAGGAACGAAGCAGTTACCTTGTTGCCATTGTACTTGCTCCCATTGTCCTAAAGATTGAATTCCCATAGATTGTAAGTATTTTTGTAATTCTTCTTGATTCATATGTTGCATAAAGACCTTAGCTTGCTGAATATTTTGAACCTTCATTGTAGATGGTTGTACTGTTGATGCCTCTGCATTAAGAGTAGATGCTCCGAATGTAAATGCAGTTGCTGCTGCTACAGATAATAAAACACGTTTTTTCATGACATGTGTCCCCCTATATAAAAGTTTGTTAACTGTTCTCACACAGATTTGCTTTTGACAGCCTGTCTGACTGACAAATTCATCGTAGCACACAAATTGCCGGAAAAAAGATGGAAAAAAATACATAGACTATAAAATTACCTAATTTATCCTAGAATAGAATAAGAGATAAATTAGGAGAAAACTAGATTGTAAAAGGAATTTTCAGCATTTTTCATTCAGGTGATGAGGGGTGTATTTTGGTTAAACTTACCTATATAGAAGTTAGAGAAACCTATTGTACCAAGGGTTTCTCTGCTTTTTTGAGGAATATAATGGATGGATTTTTACAAAGTTGTAATCTTTTTGTTGTTCTTTTTTTATAGACAGTAACATATTTTTAATCTTGTAGCGAATAAAAAAAGCGGCTATCTCTTTACATAGAAGAAGGAGATAGCCGTTTTCATATTGTTACATATATTACGAATTGTATTCAGTTGCCTCTAATAATAAATCTACAATGTGAATGCCTCTCATCTTATGAGAGAGTTTTTCTCGTTCAATACCGAGCTTCATCTGTAGTAAACAACCTGGATTTGCAGTGACAATGGTTGTTGCCTCTGTTTCATGAACACGTTCCATTTTATAATCTAAAAACTCCATGGATAATTCAGAGTGTACAATATTATAAATACCAGCAGAACCGCAGCAACGATCTGCCTCTTTCATTTCTCGATACGTTATGCCTTGAATAGCTTGCAGCAATACACGTGGCTCTGAAGCTGTTCTCATGACGTTACGTAAGTGACAAGAATCTTGATACGTAATAATTTGCGGTGGAAGGCGTAAATCAGTTCGTTTATGAAAATCTAATTCTACTAAAATAGCAGTAATATCCTTTATTTTCGCAACAAAATGTTTTGCACGTTCTGCCCATTCAGGATCATCTTTTAATAAATGATCATAATCTACAAGAAACGCTCCGCAACCACCAGCATTCGTAATGATATAATCAATTTTTAAATCTTCAAAGGCTTTGATATTTCGTTTTGCCAGTTCTTTTGCGCCACCTTTTTCTCCAGCGTGGCCATGAAGTGCTCCGCAACAACTTTGCTCTTTCGGGATGACAACATCACAGCCGGCAAGCTGAAGGAGTTTCATTGTCGCATTATTTGTTTCTAAGAACATTGTATCCATTAAGCAGCCAGTAAAGAAAGCAACGCGTTTTTTCTTTGTTGTTTCAGCTGGTAAAAACTCAGGACGATTTTTCATTTCTTTCATTTTAGGAACTTTCGGTAAGACAAGATCCATTGTTGCAAGTGTGTCTGGGAATAACTTCATAATACCTGTTTTATGCGTTAACGTTTGTAAGCCAGAACGCTGATAAAAACCAATGAGCCCTGTTAATGTTCGCATGCGGTTTTGATGAGGGAATAAGCCCTCAAAAACAACTTTACGAACAGCTTTAACTGGTATAGAGAATTTTTTATTTTGATTAATAATATCGCGTGCTTCTTCTAATAAATGTCCGTAGCTTACACCAGACGGACAAACAGGTTCACAAGCGCGGCAACCAAGACAAACATTTAATGTATTTTCAACATCTTCATCTGGCTCAATTAAACCATCAACAACGCCCTTCATTAAAGCGATGCGACCACGTGGAGAATGAGATTCTTTATAACCAGATTGAATGTAAGTAGGACAAGTCGGTAGGCAAAATCCGCATCGCATACAGTTTAATAATTCATCTTCGCTTAGACGCTCTTTAAATTCTTTTTGAATTTGTTCTTTGTTTAGAGTTGTCATCTTTCTACCACCACTCTTTTGCGAGAGTCATTAGCAAACATCTTTCCAGGATTCATAATGTTATGTGGGTCGAAAGCTTGTTTAATACCTTTCATAGCAGCTATGCCTTCTTTTCCTAACTTCAACTCTAAATAAGGAGCTTTCATAGCCCCAACGCCATGCTCCCCTGTAATCGTACCACCAAGTTCGATTGCTTTTTGGAAAATCTCTGCAAAGGCTTGTTCAGCACGGTGCATCTCTTCTTTATTACGAGCATCTGTCATACATGTTGGATGTAAGTTTCCATCACCGGCATGTCCAAATGTACAAATAGGGATGTCATATTTTTTTGCAATCGCATTAATTGCCTCAACCATTGGGGCAATTTGAGAACGCGGTACAGTCGCATCTTCTAGGATTGTTGTAGGTTTTAGTCTGGCTAAAGCAGAGAGCGCGCTACGGCGTGCTGTACGAAGTGCATCTGCTTCTGTTTCATCCTTTGCAACGCGAACATCAACTGCATGCATAGAACGGCAAACTTCAGCCATTTTTTCAATATCACGGTTCACAACTTCAGGAGATCCATCTTGTTCGATTAGAAGAATTGCTTTTACATCGGTTGGTAAACCAATCTGTGCGAACTCTTCTACTACTTCAATTGTTGGTTGATCTAAAAATTCAAGTGTTGCTGGAATAATTTTATTAGCAATAATTGCTGATACAGCGCGAGCAGCTTCATTAATGTCTTGATATAAAGCAAGCATCGTTTTCTTTGTTTCAGGCATTGGAACAAGTTTTAAAATCGCTTCTGTCACAACACCAAGTGTGCCTTCAGAGCCGATGAATAGGCGAGTTAAATCGTAGCCAGCTACATCCTTTGCTAATTTACCACCAGTGCGAATGATATCACCATTTGGCAGGACAGTCTCAAGTCCCATTACATAATCTCGTGTTACGCCATATTTTAAACCACGTAAGCCACCAGAATTCTCATTAATGTTACCGCCGATTGTAGAAATTTTCATGGAGCTTGGATCTGGCGGATAAAATAATCCTTTTTCTTCGGCAGCTTTAATAATATCAAGTGTAATAACACCAGCTTGTACAGTAATTGTTAAGTTTTCTTCATCAATTTCTAAAATTTGATTCATATGGCGGAAAATAAGAACAACTCCGCCTTCAAGTGGACACGTTCCAGCACAAAGGTTTGTCCCAGATCCGCGAACATAAACAGGAACTTTATGTGCATTACATACCTTTAATATTTCAGCTACCTCATTTGTATTACGCGGTGCGACAACTGCATCAGGCATCGCTTGGAAATTTGGAGTCGCATCGTAACTATACGTTAAGCGTCCCATGTTGGACGTATCTACATTATCTTGGCCAACAATTGATACGAATGAATCGATAATATGTTGTTCTAACATTAGAAAATCCCCCTCAAACTGTTAACTTGTTTATCTTATTTATTATTCAGTGGTATCTGACGAATGATTGTAAGAAAATAAGGTTATACACGTTCTAACAGTGTTTTCATTATAATCATAAGAAAGTAGGGGATATCTTTCTATGTGTAATCAACCGAATATTAATTGATTTTGTTATCTTTTTTTTGTGTGATTATCTAATAAAAGAAGTGCGAAGTATAAAATAATTAGATCTTTAAATTGTTTTGGATCAAGCCCGGTGTAATCTTCTATTTTTTTTAGTCTGTAATGTAAAGTATTAATATGAATGTGCAACATTTCTGCTGTTTGTTTATACGATTGATTATGGTCGATGAATAACCGCAGTGTTTGCATGAGTTCAGTTGCAGGAAGTAAATGATAAATCGTACGTTGAAGAAATTCTTCACGAGTTTCAGTTGTAATATCTTGTAGGCACATTTCTAAACGTAAATCTTCATTAAATATAATGCCTTTCGTTTCAATGGCTACTGAAAGTGCACGCAATGCTTGCTCGTACGAGACATGCATCTCATTTGGCATGACAGTTTGTCCAATACCGATATAGAGTGTAATAGGAAATAAAGATTCACAATCTTGTTTTAATCTCTTTAAAAATTGAAAGGTTCTCTTCTTTGTTTCTTTTGCTGTAAATAGTATAAAACGGTCATTTCCCCAGCGGACAAATAGTTCCTCTTTTGTTAACAAGTTGCGAATATGCTGCCAAATTTTGCGTTGTAGCATTGTGTCATCTTGATCAAATGAAAATAAAATAAGTTGTTTTTTTGTATGTAAATCAATGCCGAGTGTTTTCGCCCGATCAAGAAAACTAGGAGACCAATCATTGCTTTGTAACCAGTCAAAAACAAAGGCTTCATAGGAACGGTGCTCAAGTTCTAGTTGTTCTAAAAAATAATTTTCGTGAATTAATAATTCGGTCATTTTCCGTAATATTTCTCCGTATTGTGAAATGTTTTCAGGTTCCCCTGTAATGCCGATGACACCAATTACTTCATCGTGGAAAAGAAGCGGGAGATTCATTCCTGCTTTTACTCCCTGTAAATGCTGCTCGTCTGTCTTTGTAACAATAACAGTTTTCTTTTCTTTCGCGCAGCGAAGGGCACCTTCGTGGAATTGTCCAATTCGCGCTATATCTGTACTAGCAATAATTGTTCCTTTTATATCAATAATAATAATATTTTCATCAATTAGCCTTCGAACCTCACGGACAATTTTGTTTGCTAAATCGGGAAAAAGCATAAATTGTACACCTCTATTTCTATTTGTTGTACCATTATATATAAATCCAAGTTGAAAAACTAACATCAAACCATTCTTTTTATGTGGGCGAGAGCATCAGGCCATGCATAGGAGCGGTCAGTGCTTTTTTCGTCCCGTGCCTTGAGGAAATAAGTGGAGAACTGTTTTTGTTTTCATAACCGCAGCTACTATGTCGAAAAATCAAAATGTATTTATATATATGTAGTTTTATTAAGGTAGAAAGATTTCACACTTTCCTCACAAATCTTTGCTATTTTACAATTATAACGAAATGATCTAAAGATGGAGGGAATCTTTTGAAGAAATACTTTTTTCTGCTATGTTTTTTGTTTCTGTTAGCAGGATGTCAAGGTAATTCATATACACCAATTGCTAAAAATAAAAGTATCATCATAACAGCCAATATCAAAGAAGGTAGTGTTAGTTTTATTGATGAAAAGTCGAAAAAGACAGTAACAACATGGGACTTAAAAGAACCGATCACAGGGGTCACGCTATTGCCAAGTGGGGAAGAGATGCTTGTATATGGAAAACAGTTAGAATACGCATATATATACTCCTTAACAGAAGGAAACCTAGTGGACAAATGGAAGACGGGAAAAGGGATTACGAATGTCATTGTTGCAAATGATGGAAAACAATTATTTATGGCGGATCAAAATGAACAAAAAGTACGTTTCTTTACGACAAGTGGAAAAGAGACTGGAAGTGTTTCGGTAGGGAAAGGCCCGTTAACAATGGTGCAAAATGATAAACAGTTACATGTATTGAATTTTTATGATACGCAGCTATCTACGATTGATTTAAATCAAAAGAAAGTTGTTCATTCATTTATGGTACCACCAGCATCAACAGGTGCCATGGTTAGCGCTGATGGAAAGGAAATATGGATTGGCGGGCATGGTGATGGTACGCAAGTGAATGAGAAAGTATTGGTCTATTCTTTAGAAAATGGACAGATGCTACGTTCTTTACATGCACCATTTATGCCAGTTAGCCTTGCGGGAGATGAAAAGTTCGTGTATGCATTAAGTCACGGATCAAATATATTAAGGAAATTTGATACACAAACATACAAAGAAGTGGGAGCCCTTGAAGTAGGATCTAATCCATTTTCTTTTTTGAAGAGCGAAAAAGAAGGTTATGTAGCTAGCTATGATAGCAATGAAGTGTATGTAATTGATATACAGAATATGAAAATAAAACAAACGATTTCAGTTGGTAAGGGACCATTTCAACTCGTGCAGCGAGAAGGGAGAGAGAAATGAAGAAGTATAAAGTGCTACTTGTAGATGATGAAAGTGATATGAGACAGCTTGTTGGCATGTATTTAGATAATTTCGGATATGAATGGGGAGAAGCGGAGAACGGAAAAGACGCCCTTCATATGCTTCAGGCAGAGCATTATGATTTTGTTATTTTGGATATTATGATGCCAGAGATGAATGGGATTGAAGTTTGTAAAGAAATCCGCAAAACCTCTGATGTACCAATTATTTTTTTAACAGCGAAAGGGGAAGAATGGAATCGAGTGAATGGCTTACGAATGGGAGCAGACGATTATATTGTGAAGCCATTTAGTCCTGGGGAACTGATCGCTCGTATGGAAGCAGTATTAAGAAGATACACAAAGCAAGAAGAACAACAAGAAGAGCTTCAATTTGGTTCAATTCGGATTAATGAAAAAAGCAGAAAAATTGAGACGAACGGTGAAACAATCTCCCTGACGGTAAAAGAGTTTGATTTACTGCATTTTCTTTGTGAGCATAATGGACAAGTGTTCAGTCGCGAGCAATTGCTTGAAAAAGTATGGGGATATGATTATGCAGGAAGTACAAGAACGGTAGATACTCATGTCAAAACGATGCGTTTAAAACTTGGAGAAAGTGGAAACTACATTCAAACGGTTTGGGGTGTAGGTTATAAATTTGAGGTGTAGCATGTTTACGATGGTACAAAAACTTTGGCTTACGGTAGTATGTGCAGTATGTGTCACGGTTTCTTTTCTATATTTCGTGTCCTTATATTCATATGAAAAGTTATATGTTCAAAATATTGAAGATTCATTAGTAACGGAAGGGAATCGACTTGTATCAAAATATAATAAATATGAAGATGTTTCGGTATTTGAAGAGAAAGTCCGTGCGTTTGACGGTATCTCGAGTGCGGATGTACTTTTTGTGAGTAACCCTCGTGATTTAAGCGCTTGTTTGCCTTTTGATGTACATCACCAATCTCTTATTAGTGAGAATGATAGACAAACATTGTTAGATGGGAAGACACTTACAAAAGTTGGATATGAAGAGCACTTTAATCGTAATATTATGGGGGTTGTCATTCCTGTTTTAGAAGGTAAGAAGTTAGTTGGGATTGTGTACTCGTATATTCCATTAAAGAGTATAAAAGATTTAATTTATGATATGGGGCTTATTTTGGCTCCGTTAGCTCTAGTTATGATCTTACTTACAATCTGGATTGGTCGAAAAATTATTATTGCAATTACAAAGCCGATTTCACAAATGGAGCGAGTGGCTAATCATATGGCGACAGGAGATTTTTCTGAGCGTATTACTGTTTCGTCGGAAGATGAAATCGGGCGTTTAGGAAAAGCATTTAATAAAATGGCCCATTCATTAGAAACGGAAGATGCTAAACGTAAGGAGTTTTTAGCAAATGTTTCTCATGAATTGCGGACGCCACTTAGTTATATTAAAGGGTATAGTGAAGCAATTTTAGATGGCGTAGCAAAAGGAGAGCAGCAATCGAAATTTATGCAACTTATCCATAAAGAAGCGGGGCGTATGCAGCGGCTTGTGCACGATTTGTTAGACTTAGCACAGTTAGAGGGAGAGCATTTCCCATTAAAAAAACAACCAATTGTATTCGCGCAACTGATTGAAGATGTACTTGAAACGTATGAATTGAAATGGACAGAGAAACAACTGCGTATTTCAAAGGACCTTGACCCAGATATTATTGTAATGATTGATGAGGACCGGATGCAACAAGTGCTTCATAACTTGTTAGATAATGCTATACGGTATACAAATCAAAATGGTAGTATCGCCATACGTTTGGAGAAAAAAGACAATTCTTGTGAACTGAGAATAGAAGATACGGGAATCGGAATTGATTCGGAACATCTAGAGCAACTTGGAGAAAGGTTTTACCGAGTAGATAAGGCGAGAAGTCGTCAGCATGGTGGGACTGGTCTAGGGCTTGCTATTGTAAAACAAATTGTATATATCCATGAAGGAGAGTGGCAAGTCGAAAGTGAGAAGGGAAAAGGGACGACAGTCATTATAACATTATATATGAAGGAAGAAGGAAGTATGTGTTAGAAAAAGCATGCTTCTTTTTTATCCTGATATTTGCAGGCTCTCTTCAACATGAAAAAAGATAAGGTATGTAAATAAATGATAAAGGTGAAAGATACAGAAAAACACCATATATAACCCAATAATGGATATAATAACCATTATTTCCCTCCATATAGTAAAAAAATGACGATTTTATGAACAAAACATTTGTACTTCTTACCAATTCGTTCTAAAATAAGTATGGATGCTAAGTTCTTATAAATCGTTTTAATTGTTGTTTGGATGATACTGAGGTGATTTAACTGGAATACAAATCTATTAAACCGAAAAAAATTTACGAAGAGGTATCTGAAGCCATTTTAACAATGATTAAAAATGGTACATTAAAACCTGGTGACAAGCTTCTTCCTGTTCATCAATTAGCTGAGCAGTTTCAAGTTGGCAGATCTGCAGTTCGTGAGGCACTGAGCGCATTACGGGCAATGGGCTTAATTGAAATGAAGCAAGGGGAAGGAACATATGTGAAAAACTTTGATTCTTCAGCATTAACAAAGTCTTTAAATCATACGTTGTTAACGAAGAAGGAAGATATTTTGGATTTATTAGAAGTACGAAAAGTGCTTGAAGTGGGGGCAGTTCGGGCAGCTGCAGCAAGACGTACAGAAGAGAATTTACAAAATATGAAGCATTGGTTAGATGAAATGGCAAAAAGCATTGGAGATGAAAGAGCTGGTGAAAAAGCAGATTTTCGTTTTCATATGGGGATTGCAGAGTCTTCACATAATAACATTTTGCTTGAACTCATGAATCATGTTTCAGAAATGATTGCTGAAACGATTGGTGAATCAAGACGCATTATTTTATATGGTGAACAAATAACAGCAGAACGACTTTTAGAAGAGCATCAAGCTATTTATGATGCGGTATTGGCGCGAGATGTAGAATCTGCACAGCAAGCAATGCTAGATCATTTAACAAATGTAGAGCATATTGTCACAGGTAGAACAGATATGAATTCGTGATTCAGTCTTTCGAAAATTCAGTTTTCTGATAAAGTAGAGAAAGATTGAGTAAGCGTTTTCTTTTAGAAAAGGGGAAGAGATAGGCAAAGTTGGCATGTCTGGCTTCTTCTCTTTTAAGTCATCTGATGACCATATGATTGTAGACGAAGTTGTAATGAGGGGGAATTATAATTATGAAAGTTACTTTGTTTGTTACTTGCTTAGTTGATATGTTTGAAACAAATGTCGGTAAAGCAACGGTTGAATTGTTGGAGCGTTTAGGTTGTGAAATTGAATTTCCAGAAGCCCAAGTTTGCTGTGGACAACCAGCATATAATAGTGGTCATGTAGAAGCGGCGAAAGAAGCGATGAAGCATATGATTGAAACTTTCGAAGATGCAGAATACATCGTTACGCCATCGGGTTCTTGTGCGACAATGTTTCACGAGTATCCACACGTTTTTAAAGATGACCCCAAATGGGCAGCACGTGCACAAAAAGTGGCAAATAAAACATATGAACTTACACAATTTATTGTAGATGTGTTACAAGTTACAGATGTGGGTGCTAGCTTAGAAGGAACAGCGACTGTTCACAAATCTTGTCATATGACACGTTTGTTAGGAGTCAAAGAGGCACCAGGGATTTTACTATCAAATGTAAAAGGGCTAACTGTAAAAGAATTACCAAACGTACAAAATTGTTGTGGGTTTGGGGGAACGTTTTCAGTTAAAATGACACCTATCTCTGAGCAAATGGTAGATGAGAAAGTTGATAGTGTAATGGAAACAGGTGCTGATTATTTAATCGGTGCTGACTGTGGGTGTTTGTTAAACATTGGCGGACGTATTGAGCGCTTAGGTAAAGAAGTAAAAGTAATGCATATTGCTGAGGTATTGAATAGTCGCTCATGAAGGGGGAACATAAGCTATGTCTATGAAAATCAGTGAGAAAAAATTTAACGATCGCGTTGGCGATGGGATTCAAGATTCATTTATGCGCGGGGCAGTATCTTCTGCACAAACGCGTTTATACACAAATCGATTAAAAGCAGCCGATGAACTAGGAAACTGGGAAGAATGGCGTGAACTTGGTGAACAAATTCGTCAACATACGTTAGAAAATCTAGATTATTATTTAATGCAATTAAGTGAAAATGTATCTAAAAGAGGCGGACATGTTTTCTTTGCGAAAACGAAAGAAGAAGCAGCACAGTACATTCAAGAAGTAGCGAAAAAGAAGCAAGCTAAAAAAGTCGTGAAGTCAAAGTCGATGGTAACGGAAGAAATTAGTATGAATCATGCGCTTGAAGAAATAGGCTGTGAGGTGCTAGAGAGTGACCTAGGTGAGTATATCTTGCAAGTGGATAACGATCCACCATCTCATATTATTGCACCAGCACTGCATAAAAACAGAACGCAAATTCGTGATGTATTTAAAGAAAAGCTTGGATATGAAAATTCTGATGATCCATATGAAATGACAAAGTTTGTTCGTAAACAACTTCGTGAAAAATTTATGGATGCTGAAATTGGGGTAACAGGATGTAACTTTGCAGTTGCAAATACAGGATCGCTTTGTTTAGTAACAAACGAAGGAAACGCGGACCTTGTTATGTCGATTCCGAAAACACAAATTGCAGTAATGGGTATGGAGCGTATGGTTCCAACGATGGAAGAATTAGATGTTCTTGTTGGTTTACTGTGCCGCAGTGCGGTTGGACAAAAACTAACAAGTTACGTAACGGTAGCAGGACCAATTCAAGAAGATGAAGTAGATGGACCAGAAGAATTCCATTTAGTTGTTGTAGATAATGGCCGCTCGCAAATTCTTGGGTCTGAATTCCGTCAAGTGTTGCAATGTATTCGATGTGCTGCTTGCGTAAACGTATGCCCTGTATATCGTCATGTTGGTGGTCACTCTTATGGGTCTATTTACTCTGGACCAATTGGTGCTGTATTAACTCCGCTTTTAGGTGGATATGATGATTATAAAGAATTGCCATATGCATCTAGCTTATGCGGCGCTTGTACAGAAGCTTGTCCGGTAAAGATTCCATTACATGACTTGTTATTAAAACATCGCCAAGTTATTGTTGAACAAGAAGGGCGCGCACCTCTCGCTGAGAAATTAGCAATGAAGATGTTTAGTATGGGCGCCTCTTCAGCAGCCTTATACAAAATGGGTTCTAAAATGGCACCAACTGCCATGAGTCCATTTACATCTGGTAATCGTGTAACGAAAGGTGTAGGACCGCTGAAAAATTGGACGGATATTCGCGAGTTCCCAGCCCCAAGTAAAGAAAGATTCCGTGATTGGTATAAAGATCATAAGAAAGGCGGGGACAAGTGATGACAGGGACAATTCAAAACCGTGATTCTTTTCTAGAGAACATTGCGAAAGAACTTGGTCGTGCGCGTAAAACAGAAGGCGTGCAGCGTCCAGTTTGGAAAAGTAATGTAAACGTGGAAACATTGAAAGATTATTCAGAGGAAGAATTGCTGGAAGTATTCAAAAGACAGTGTACAAACATTCATACGACTGTAATTGAAACGACAAAAGATGGATTAAGTACAGCGATGCAAAAAGTAATTACTGAAAACGGTGGCGGACCTATTTTATTATCAGAAGACGATCGCTTCGCTACATATGGTCTGGAATCGCTATTTTCTAAAGAGCTTCCAAGTCAAAACGTTGAAGTAAACACTTGGAATCCAGAAAAAAAAGAAGAGAACATTCGCTTAGCTGAAAAAGCGAATATTGGTATTGCTTTTAGTGATTATACGCTAGCAGAATCTGGTACAATTGTTGTGCAAAGTCATAAAGGGCAAGGCCGTTCTTTACATTTCTTACCTACGGTTTATTTTGCAATCATTCCGCGTGAAACGATCGTACCACGTATTACACAAGCAGTTCAGGATATGAACACGCGTGTAGAGAATGGGGAAGCAGTAGCCTCTTGTATCAACTTCATTACCGGCCCAAGTAACTCAGCTGATATTGAAATGAATCTTGTTGTAGGTGTACACGGACCATTAAAAGCATATTATTTTGTAGTGTAAAATGGGGAAAAGCAGGCTAAGAAATAGCCTGCTTTTTTATTAGAATAGAGATAATGCGAAATGGAAGTACCACACTCTTTTTGTTATATTTTTTGGGGAAGGAGAGGATGGTATGACATTTTATTTATATGCTTTTGTGATAGGAACGGTTCTTGGTTCTTTTTATACGGTTGTAGCAGTACGTATTCCAATAGGGCAATCTATTATTACTCCGTGTTCGTATTGTCATGGCTGTCATCATACGCTAAGTCCGAAAGAACTGATTCCAATTGTTTCGTTTTGTTTGCAAAGAGGCCGCTGCACGCATTGCAAAATGAAAATCCCCTTTATTTACACATTGTTTGAGGTGATAACAGGAGCCGTATTTCTTTTCTTTACGTATGTGATTGGAAGGGAGAAAGAACTCATTTTTATATGGACGTTACTTTCTTTACTCATTATTATTACGATGACAGATTTGTTTTATATGTTGATTCCGAATATAATTTTAGTCTTCTTTGCTTGTTTATTTCTAATAGAGCGTATTTTTATTCCTCTCGTTCCTTGGTGGGATAGCTTGATAGGCGGAGTAATGATATGTATTGTACTATATTTCGCTCAAATCATATTTCCGAATGGACTTGGCGGAGGTGACGTGAAATTACTTTCACTACTTGGATTTATAGTAGGGGTGAAAGCGATTTTTATTGTACTTTGCTTTGCTTCTAGCTTGGGTCTTTGCTTTTTGGGAATAGGTATGTTGCTAAAACGTATGACAGCAAGGCAACCATTGCCATTCGGACCGTTTATCGCACTGGGGATGGTATGCTATTTGATCATAGTATATTTGGAGTGAAAGGAGAGATAGAGAGTGAACGTATATATGGATGATCAAAGGCCTTGTCCATTCGGTTATATGTTAGTAACAACGGTGGAAGAGGCTATCAAAATTGTTAAGGAGCAGGATGTGAATGTCCTATCTCTCGACTATAATATGGGATGGCGTCAAAAAAATGGTTTGGATTTTTTAGAAATCTTTTGTACAGAAGGTCTTTATGCAAAAGAAATTCATTTACATACAAATGATTCAATTGGTATGCAGTATATGTTAGAGCGGATAAATAAGGGGAAAGAAGCGAGAGAAATTCCCTCAAATATACAGGTGAAATGTACGGGAAGTTAAAAAGTTCCAAGGGATTCCTTGGAACTTTTTTAGTGTTTCATATGTGCTTGTAAAGGTATAATTTCTTCTTGTTGAATTGCTTCTAAGTTATCTTCTACTACTTTAGGCTCTGGATTTTCTTTAGTTAAATAATGATATACCATACCAACGAATACAGATCCGCCAATAATGTTCCCAATTGTAACTGGAATTAAATTATGAATAGCACCAGCGAAAGAAATTGTATCAGGGTGCGGTGATACTAAAGATAATGCAAATAGTGATAAGTTTGCAATGCTATGTTCATAACCAGATAAAAAGAAAGTAAAGACAAGAAACATCATCATAAGTATTTTTGCTGTATCTCCTTTTACTTGAGAAGGAAGAAAACATGCAAGACATACGAGCCAGTTACATAAAATTGCCTTAAAAAATAATTGCATTGTAGTTGCTCCCATTTTTCCTTCAACGACTGTGTTCATTAAATGTCCATGATCAATTGATCCGAAAATACCAGTTGCATAAAATAATAATGCGAAAAAGATTGCTCCTGCTAAGTTACCTAAATAACAAGCTCCCCAATTGCGAAGTGTATCGGCAATTGTTGTTTCTTTTCGTAAAGTTGAAACTGTAAAGTACATTGTATTCCCTGTGAAAAGCTCGGCTCCACCATAGATGATCAACATAAGTGCGATTCCAAAAAACATAGAAGCTGCTAAATATGTCGCAGGTGAATTAGCGATATGGAAAAAGTTCCCTAGTTTAAAGCATAATACGATAATAAAACCGATATAGACGCCAGCAAGTGCTGCGCGAATGAAATATTGCATTGGGTTTGTATCCAGCATTTGTTTCTTCTTCTGTGCAAGTTGTACAACGTAAGCCAACCCTTGTTCTAGCATAAATAATACGCTCCTTTAGTACATTATCTGTAAATACTCCTTATATGAATAAGGTACACGTATTTCCTTCTCGTTTCAATAAGTTTGTGCAACATTTCACAAAAAGGACATACCTCCAAAATGAAAGCGTTAACAGAAAGTGTTATAATATTATATGTTTGAAAAATAGAGGGGATTGTAGGAAAGTAAAATCTAATGGATTCGCTATTTTTATCCGGCTATTTGCGGGCAGTAAGATCCTCATCTCAAGATTCGGCGAAAGAAATGTCCCTACCATTTTGACTTTTCTAAAGAAGATAGGTGGGGGTTCAACTAATAATCAGTGGGGATGAAGAACCCCCACTGATTAAAGTTTCACTTTATCTATTTTTGAGGGGCTAGTGAGTGAAAGCAATAAAAAAAGCGCTGTTATTACAGCGCTTTTTCATCCATATTCTTTTGTGTAGTTTGGACACTTGTATCTTTTGAGAAGAACCAACCGCCAGCTGCGATTCCAAGTAATACAGTCCAGAATATTAATTTCCATGTAGTAGACTCTGGGAAACTGTGTGGAATAACACCTAAAGCAGGGTGAGCTAATGTGTAAATAGCTAATTTAACACCAACCCAACCAACAATTAAGAAAGCAGCAGTTTCTAATCCTGGTTTACGTTTTAATAGTTGTACGAACGCAGTCGCAGCAAATCGCATAATAATTAATCCGATCATTCCACCTGCAAAAATAACTAGGAATTGTCCTGTATCAAGACTACCAATTGTACCAAGGCCTGTTTTTGGTAAAGTCATTGCTAATGCAACAGCCGCTAAAATAGAATCAACAGCAAACGCAATATCAGCAACTTCAACTTTAAATACTGTCCACCAAAAATTTTCTTGTTTCTTCTTTGCTTCTTTTGCTTCATTTTCTTCATGTGAATTTTTCTTAACGTATGTTTTGAATAAATGGTTACCAGCGATAAACATTAAGTAAACCGCACCGATTGCTTGCACTTGCCATACATCGACTAGGAAAGAAATCATAAACAATGATCCAAAGCGGAAGACGAAAGCACCTGCTAAACCGTAAAATAGCGCCTTCTTTCGTTTTTCTTCAGGTAAATGTTTTACCATGATAGCAAGAACGAGGGCGTTATCAGCTGCTAAAATTCCTTCTAGTGCAACTAAAATTAATAATACCCAACCATACTCCAATAATAATGATACATCCATGTACATTCTCCTCTCGTTTGTATAAATATTAAACAAGTGAAGAGGTTTCCCCACTGTTTAGTCTCCCCATACTCCAGCCTATCAACGGTGGGATAGACTGGAAAAAACAAAAAAGACCTATGCCGTTGATAGGCAAAGGTCTTGCTAGACATATGTAATGAAAATGCCAACAAAGCCGGAAGAACAGAGTTCTACGTAATGACGACTTTGTTTCCAAGAATAGATTCTTGGACGCTACTCCCCTTTGGAGATATGCTATTGTATTTTCATTATATGGGTGATGTAAAAGTTTGTCAACCTGTTAAAATGTCCTCGTTCGGATATTTTATCTTTCTTTGTTTTTTTCGTGCAAAAGAAAATGCTAATGTTAAAGGACCCATCTTGCCGAAAAACATCATAAATATAATGGTTAGCTTTCCGATTATTGTAAGTTCAGGCGTAAGCCCCATACTCAGACCGACAGTCCCAAATGCCGAAAATACTTCAAAGGCACTCATTAGGAGGGGGACATGTTCAGTGATACTTAAAATTAAAATGGCGAAGAAAATAAATGAGATTGAAATAACTACAATGGCAAGAGACTTTACAATCAAACCGTCTTTGATTGATTTTTTAAAAATAACAATATCATCTTGCTCTTGTAAAAACTTCAATACGCCTAATAACATAATTAAAAAGGTTGTTAATTTAATACCACCGCCTGTTGAGGCACTGCCAGCACCAATAAACATCAGTAACATCATTAGTAAAAGCGATGGTTTTGTTAATTGTGCCATATCAATAGTATTAAATCCAGCTGTGCGTGTAGAAACAGCTTGGAAATAGGCTGCGAGCCCTTCTTCAAACGGTGTAAATCCTTTCATGGAATTTGGATTATGGAATTCAAATATAAAAATTAAAATGGTAGCAGCTATATTTACGATAAGAGTAGATGAGAGCATAAGTTTAGAGTGTAGCGTAAGGTTTTTAAAGTTACGTTTTCTCTTTATATCGACTATGACTGTGAAACCAATTCCACCTAAAATAATAAGAGAAGAGATCACTATGTTGACGAGTATACTATGAGATTGTGACATTAAGTTATCAGTCCAAATGGAAAATCCAGCGTTGTTAAATGCCGAAATAGCGTGGAAAAAACTATAATATAATCCCCTTGCAACACCATATTTTGGGATCCATTCAAAGGCAAGAAGAAGTGTAGCGAAACATTCGATTGTAAAGGAAAATAGAAATAATGATTTTGCAAGGCGAATCACTCCGCCAATATTTGTTTGGTTTAATGCTTGTTGTAGTAAAATCCGATTTTGAAGGCCGATTTTTCTCCCAAGCATAATCGCGATTAATATAGCAAAACTCATAATGCCAAGTCCCCCCACTTGTATGAGTGTTAAAATAACAAGTTGCCCAAACATGGTGAATACTTTTCCAGTGTCAACAACACCAAGTCCTGTCACTGTAAATGCAGAAACAGTTGTAAATAAGGCATCTAGCCAAGAAATTGAAGTTGTAGTGGAAATTGGTAGTTTTAACAGACATGTTCCGATAATGGATAGTGCAATAAAAGATAATGTAAGTACATGAGGTGGGCTCATTTTGATGTTAATCCGTTTCATAGCATACATCTGTCCTTTCAGTTTGCTCTTTGTAGTATGTGAAGAAGGATTATAATGTATGTTGAAAAAGAAAGGAGGCAGAATGTGTCTGCCTCCTGAAGCTATTGTTTATAGAATTATCCACGTAATTGCTGTTGTGCTAAGGAAACGAGACGTTTTGTTACTTCCCCACCAACAGACCCGTTAGAACGAGATGCTGTGTTAGAGCCTAAGCTTACACCAAATTCTTGAGCAATTTCATATTTAAATTGTTCCAATGCTTGCTCAGCTCCAGGAACAAGTAATTTATTTGTTTTTACCATTGATCACACATCCTAATTTATATTCCAGTTTATTTGATTTTAATGAGCGGTGAGAAGATGTATTCACTGTATAAACTGGTATCGTTAGTGTATGTGTTATATGTTTGACCATACACGGAAGTAATCGGTGTGATTAGAAGTTATTGGATATAAAAAAGAGTAGCACAGTTGCTACTCTTTTTTTAGTATGGTTGCCGTCCCTTCGACAACTAGTTCATTCAATTGATTATATACATTTGTTTGTAACGTGATAATTTTTTTATCATCACGTTTTTTGATCACTTCTGCGACTACGCGCAAGGTGTCACCAATTTTTACAGGTGCTCGAAATGATACATTTTGTGATAAATAAATTGTATTTTTTCCAGGTAATTTTGTTCCAAGAACGGTAGATATAAATCCAGAAACAAGCATACCGTGTGCAATTCTTTCTTTAAACATTGTTGTTTTTGCAAAAGAGTCTAGGATATGAATTGGATTTACATCCCCAGTCAGTTTTGCAAAAGTGATAATGTCTTCACTTGTAATCGTTGTTGTTAAGGATGCTTGATCGCCAACTTGAATCTCATCATAATGAAGCTCTTGAACAGAATGTGCTTCTTGAAATGGATTCATTTTTTCCTCCTTCTTTTCCATATCGAAAAATGTAAGCCATCTTGATGTAATGGGAGGAAGAAAGAGTTTAGATTGTTCTGCGGTAAGCTGCCACATTTTCCTTATTTGATGGAAGTAAATAGATTTTTTGAGTTTTCCTCGAACTTTTGTACGAGTTCCAATTGTGTAGATTTGAATTCTTCCAAAAAACCCTCTAGTTGTTTTTGAACCTCATCACGTTGAAGTTGTTGTTGCTCAATGAATTGCTTTGTTGTTTCTTCAAACTGACCGCTTGTTTGAGTAAGAATTGACAAAGATGTTTTTGTTGGAGAAACAGTCAATTGATGAATATGACTTGAAAGTTCATTCCATTTTCCTTGCCATTCGTTAATTTGATCGTTTAAAGAATTGCCTGTGAATTGCTTCACGTATTCTGTATATTGACTATTAAATTGAGTAGTGAATTGTTGCAGTTCTTTTTCGAGTTCATCTACCCCTGTTGTTAATTTATGCAAAGCATCCTGTTGTTGTTTTAACGTTTCTAAAGTAAGTTGTTCCAATTGTTTCCCTGCTGAAGAGAATAGGGAAAGAGAATGTGACCAATTTTTCCAAAATGCATCGACAAGTTCGTGTGGCTTAGTTTCCATGATTTGACCCCCAAATGTTTTTTTGCATATTGTGAACGCAGATTATTCTGCTGTACCACCAGGTGAAGATGAAGAGTTTTTCTCATCCTTTTCTGGAGAAGTAGAAAATGGAAAGAATGCGTTGGTGTATAACGTAAAAAACGTCCGCAGCATAGTTTGGTAATGCTCAAAAGAGGTCGCGCATGTTGCTAAATATTGCTCTCCATATTCTGTTAAAGAATAAATTCGTTTGGCTGGCCCGCCTTCACTTGTATCCCAAGTAGAAGAAATAAGATTTTCTTTTTCTAACTTGCGTAATGTTCTATATACATTACCTTGATCAACGGAAGAGAAGCCGATATCCATTAGCATTTGAATCAGTTTGTAACCGTGAAGACTCCAGTCTTTTAGACATAGAAGTAAGAAGGGAACTAAGAAGTTTTTTGGCATGGAGTTTGGTTGTTTCGCTTGGTTTTTTTCCAAACCTTCTGTTTGTTCTGGTTCATTATGTAGCATGATTGTGCATCACCTCATGAATCAGTTAGATGGAATTTTTTGCTTATAAGTGCAATTTACACTTATCTGTTTTCAATGTCAATACATTTGTTGGAATATAGAAAAAAATAAAATACAGACTTGAAGTTTTATTCAGAATATTAGAAAATAGTGAATAGGTTGAATTGTTTCAAAAACGAATAAAGGAGTGTAGGAGAAGTGATTGATCAAAAATTCGATCCACTACAAGCATGGAAAGAAGCTTATGAACAGACTGAAACATTTTGGGGAAAAGCTCTCAATGAAACAATCAAAACAGAAGATTATTCTGCTTGGATGGGAAGCGTTCTAGATTTGAACTTGTTTTATCAGAAGACGTTGAATGATACAACGAAGGGTTATTTAGAAAAAGTGAATATACCAACTCGAGAAGATATTGCAAGAGTAGCTACGCTTGTTATCAACTTAGAAAATAAAGTTGATAACATTGAAGAATTTTTGGAAGATAAAGCAGAATCTCTAGGACAATCTCCTACGCTAAAGCGTGATGTAACAAAAGTGAAACAAGATATTCGAACTTTAGAAAATAAGGTTGACAAGATTTTAGAATTACTTGAAAAACAAAATGAAGTATTAGCAAAATTACAGGAACCCGTGAAAGAAGCGGCAAAAGCACCTGTGAAACCAGAAAATAAAAAATAGTTATGAAGCGCCCTGCTTACATGTTTCAAAAAGGGGAGGGAGAATCCTTTTTGGGGACAGTATAAACGGCGAAAAAATATTATATATAGTGCTTTTTATATAAGTGCTAATTCGATTCATTCATCATTATTATCGTTCACAAATTCATTAAAGGGGGAAAAGAAATGACTCAATTAAATGGTAAAGTAGCAATCGTAACAGGTGGAGCAAAAGGAATTGGTAAAGCGATTACAGTAGCATTAGCAAAAGAGGGTGCAAAGGTTGTTATTAACTATAATAGCAGTAAAGATGCAGCTGAAAATCTAGTGAATGAATTAGGATTAGAAGGTCACGATGTATATGCGGTACAAGCGGATGTTTCTAAGTTAGAAGATGCAAAACGCCTTGTAGATGAAGCAGTGAATCATTTTGGTAAGGTAGATATTCTTGTAAATAACGCTGGGATTACAAGAGATCGTACATTCAAAAAGTTAAATCGTGAAGACTGGGATCGTGTAATCGATGTCAATTTAAGTAGCGTATTTAATACATCGAGCGCGGCACTTCCTTACATAACAGAAGCGGAAGAGGGAAGAATCATTAGCATTTCTTCTATTATTGGACAAGCTGGTGGGTTTGGACAAACAAACTATTCAGCAGCTAAAGCTGGTATGTTAGGATTTACAAAATCATTAGCGTTAGAACTTGCGAAAACAAATGTAACAGTGAATGCAATTTGCCCAGGATTCATTGATACGGAAATGGTAGCAGAAGTACCAGAAGATGTTCGTCAAAAAATCATTTCTAAGATTCCAAAGAAACGTTTTGGACAAGCTGATGAAATTGCAAAAGGTGTTGTATACTTGTGCCGTGATGGAGCGTATATCACTGGTCAACAGTTAAATATTAACGGCGGATTATACATGTAATGAAGCAAGAAGAAGGTGCATATCCATAGCAGGAGTGCACTTCTTTCTTGAAGAAGGAAATCAATCAAAAAGGAGATAGAAAAATGACTACATTCGTAACAGAATGGGAAAAGCAATTGGAACTATACCCAGAAGAATATCGAAAAGCATATCGTCGTTTTAAAAGAGCGAGTGAGGTTTTACTGCGTGAACCGGATCCACAAGTTGGTCTAACTCCTAAAGAGGTCATTTGGACGAAAAATAAAACGAAGCTGTATCGTTACATTCCAAAGCAGGAAAAAACACATTCGGTTCCAATTCTATTAATCTACGCACTAATTAATAAGCCGTATATTATGGATTTAACACCTGGAAATAGTTTGGTGGAATATTTAGTGGACCGTGGTTTTGATGTGTATATGCTTGATTGGGGTACATTTGGGTTAGAAGACAGTCATTTGAAATTTGATGATTTCGTGTTCGATTATATTTCCAAAGCAGTTAAAAAGGTAATGCGAACTGCAAAATCGGACGAGATTTCTTTACTTGGTTACTGCATGGGTGGAACGCTAACATCCATTTATGCGGCACTTCATCCGCATATGCCGATTCGTAATTTAATTTTTATGACAAGTCCATTTGATTTCTCTGAAACAGGATTATATGGTCCGTTATTAGACGAGAAATATTTTAATTTAGATAAAGCGGTAGATACATTTGGAAATATCCCTCCTGAAATGATTGATTTTGGAAATAAAATGTTAAAACCAATTACGAATTTTGTCGGTCCGTATGTTGCTCTACTCGATCGCTCAGAAAATGAGCGCTTTGTAGAAAGTTGGAAGCTTGTTCAAAAATGGGTTGGAGACGGTATTCCATTCCCAGGTGAATCATATCGACAATGGATTCGTGATTTTTATCAAGGCAATAAATTGGTTAAAGGTGAGCTCGTAATCCGAGGCCAAAAAGTAAACCTTGAAAATATTAAGGCGAATGTTTTAAACATTTCTGCAAAACGTGATCATATTGCATTGCCATGTCAAGTCGAGGCGCTCTTAGATCATATTTCTAGTACGGATAAACAGTATGTATGCCTGCCAACAGGACATATGTCGATTGTATATGGCGGAACAGCTGTAAAACAAACGTATCCTACTATTGGAAATTGGCTTGAAGAACGTTCTAATTGAAATAAAGTGAAACTTTAATCAGTGGGGGAGGCTTTATCCCTCACTGATTATCAGCCCTCACCAATCGGGCTTTTACGGGCAGTTGATCTCACCTACCTTCCTTCCTCGTTTCTCTCTGAATCTTGAGGTGGTGGTCTTACTGCCCGCAAATAGCGGGATAAAGTAGTGACTTTTATGATTGATTGAGCAAATATCTTTTTTATTCATACGAATGAAACGAAAAATCCAGCTAGGAACATACTAGCTGGATTTTTTCTTATAAAGTAACAAAGCCTAAAAGAGTGAGTAATTAAATTTTAGGAGCATAGTTATGAAATTAGCCTTAGGGAAGTTATATTGGAATGAAGAAGCTTGTATGCCTTGTTATCCGCCGTTAGAAAATGATATGATATGTGATGTGCTGATTGTAGGGAGCGGTGAATCGGGATCGCATATTGCGTATTTCTTAGCGCTTTTAGGTATGGATGTTGTACTCATTGATAAACGAAAAATTGCAAATGGAAGCACACTGGCGAATACAGGCTTACTCCAATTCGCTCACGATAAATCTTTAACCTCTATGATTCATTCATTTGGTAAAGAAAAAGGTGTGCGTGCGTATCAACTTTGTTATGAGGCACTGAAAACTTTGGAACAGGTTGTTCCAAAGTTGGATATAGACCCTTGCTTCATCCCAAGAAGTAGTTTGTATTATGCAAGTCAAAATGAAGATGTTTCGTTTTTGCAAGAAGAATATCATACATTACAGCATTACGGATTTCCTGTTGAGTACTTTACAGCATCTGATATTAAGAAACGGTATTCATTTACAAAACTAGCGGCATTATACACACATGGAGATGCGGAAGTGAATCCGTATATGTTAGCGTATGGTCTTATACATAAAGCAAATCAACTAGGAGCCTCTATTTTTGAACATACAGAGGTTGTTCATATAAAGTCTATTCACAAAGATTTAGTTTCTTATACAAAAACAGGTAAGAAAATTGTAGCAAAGGCAGTGATTATGGCTACAGGATATGAAGATATATTTGGAAAAAAAGAAGCAAATACAACAGTAGAGACCTCTTATGCAATCGTTACAAATGAGCAGGAGCATTTTAATGGATGGCATGAACAATCATTAATTTGGGAAACGGCTCGGCCAT
Source organism: Bacillus cereus (assembly GCF_002561295.1). Lineage (GTDB taxonomy): Bacteria > Bacillota > Bacilli > Bacillales > Bacillaceae_G > Bacillus_A > Bacillus_A cereus_S. The sequence continues at coordinate 34,969 of NZ_NTUG01000031.1, read as the reverse complement.
ATTTGTATTTTCGTACGTATAAGAACCGAATGATTGTAGGTGGATTGGATGAATCCATGCAACTTCAGAAATTTGGTGATACAAAGCTATTGCACAAACGAGATTTGCTTACTAAAATAATACAAGAGATGTTTCCAAATCTTTCAAATGTAAGAGCTGAATATTATTGGGCTGCTGCATTTGGGGGGAGTCATGACGGACTTCCTATTTGCAAAGAAGATAGCAAAATCTCTAATTTATATTATGCATTACCCTATGGGGGAAATGGGACTGTATATGGGATGGTATTTGCAAAACTATTTCAGCAGTTATTTGCAAATAAAGAAAATGGTGATTTTTCTTTGTTTAATCGATAGAAAAAAGGTAGCGAAGTGATGGAATGAGAGAGATAAAGAAATTTTTGCAAAAATTACGTCCTGTACAACTTATTGTTTTATTTTATTTCATAGCAGTAATTGTTTCGGTCATTTTATTAAGTTTTCCATTTTTCATTAAACCGGGCGTAAAGTGGACGTTTATAGATGCGTTATTTACATCTGTTAGTGCTGTAAGTGTTACAGGGCTTTCCGTCGTTTCTATTCCAGATACATTTAATACAGCTGGTATTATTGTTTTAGCGCTTGTATTACAATTAGGCGGTTTAGGAATTATGGCACTTGGTACATTTGTGTGGATGTTAACGGGGAAAAAAATTGGCCTGCAACGAAGAAGATTAATTATGGCAGACCATAACCAAGGAAATTTATCGGGGCTTGTTGAGCTGATGCGTTCTATTTTAATTTTGATTGTTTCAATAGAGGCGGTTGGAGCACTCCTCTTAGGTACAAGGTTTTTGCAGTATTTCCCAACTTGGCAAGAAGCGTATTTTCACGGTTTTTTTGCAGCCGTTAGTGCGACGACGAATGGTGGATTTGATTTAACAGGTCAGTCGCTTATTCCATATAAAAATGACTATATCGTACAAATTATTCATATGCTGCTTATTATTCTAGGAGCAATTGGATTTCCAGTGTTAATGGAGGTAAAGCAGTACTTAAGTAAGAAAAGACATGAATTGTTTCGTTTTTCACTATTTACAAAACTGACGACAACAACATTCTTTTCTCTTGTAATTGTTGGAACAATCGTTATTTTTTTATTGGAGCGAAATCAATTTCTAGTAGGGAAATCATGGCATGAAACAATCTTTTATACACTGTTTCAGTCCGTTACAACGAGAAGTGGTGGGTTAGCGACAATGGACATAAGAGACTTGTCACAGCCAACGCTTTTATTTATGAGTGTCTTAATGTTTATCGGTGCTTCTCCAAGTTCAGTTGGAGGAGGAATACGTACAACAACATTTGCTGTAAATATCCTTTCCTTATATACGTTTGCAAAAGGTGGTAGAACAGTACGCGTTTTTAAACGTCAATTGCATGAGGAAGATATTTTAAAGGCGTCGGTTGTTATGACAATGGGGATTGTGTTATGTGCTTCTGCATTATTTATTTTATCAATGACTGAAAACGTACCATTAATGAGTTTAATTGTTGAAGTATGCTCTGCATTTGGAACGACTGGATTATCAACAGGCATCACTTCTGAGTTAACAACAATTGGAAAGCTTGTATTAATTGTCTTAATGTTTATTGGTCGCGTGGGTATTTTAACATTTATTTTAGCTAGTGGTGGAAGAGAGCAACCGCCTCGCTATAAATATCCGAAAGAAAGAATTATCATTGGATAAAGAGAAACCATTCTACCTGTAAAGGCAGAATGGTTTTTTTAATCATTAATGCCAAATTGAGGGTGCATAAATGAATCTTCAGCTCTATCTGCCTTGTTCTGTAACAATTCTTGATTTTCTTCTGAAATCCACCCAATATCATTTGTCGGATGAATCCACTCCTTTCCAGCCATAATAGCCGGATCAACTTCATCACTCCAATTGTTAAGGGGGCTATTTTTAGAATTGTATTTACTATCTCCAATTACAACATCATATTGATTGATAAACGGTTGTTGCATTTGTTTTCCTGTCCCTTTAAAGGAAGGGAAATTCATCTGATGTGGGAGCGTCTCGTCTAAAATGGGTGAGTCAATTTGTTGTTTTTTCTTCAAAATAATCGTTCCTTCTTTATTATAGTAGGAAGTATAAATTCCTTGTTCCTATATAATGTTCCCTTATATATGTTACTTTGTACTTGTTAACACTTCCCATCAATAATTTTCGAATGTTTCCCCAAACTAAGATAGAAAGTGATATGTCATTACAGTGAGGGAAGGTATTATAAATGGTAAAACGAAAAGTAAAGCAACATGCGGCAATGAATCATAATAAAACCCCAAAAGAAAGTCTACCAGATGCGGAATTTGCGGTAGAGTATGAAAATGAAAATCCAGCGAAATATGCTAATCGGAATTCAAAAAAAGGTAAGCAAAAATGAGGCGTTTTTACAAACGCCTCATTTTTTTGTAGGATTTTTAATCTTTTTTTAATTATTTGTAAATTTTCTGTTTTTTAGCGAGAAAAAAATATGTAAAAACATTGAAGTAGCAACGTATTACACAAAAACAAACAACAAACAAAAGATTAATGTTGGTTTAATATTGCTTTTACACTTAGCGTTTATATTGGAGTTGTACATAAGAAAAATAAAAGGAGAGAGAAACAGTGAAAAAAACATTCTTTAAAGCTGTAGCAACCGGGGTAGTATTTTCTTTATTAATGGGGTGTGGTGCTAAGAAAGAAGAAACTGCGGGGGCGGAAGCGAAAGGTGACAAATTATCCGGATCATTAACAGTTTACACAGCGATTGAAGAAGAACTTGTACCTATTTATCTTGATTCCTTTAAAAAGAAATACCCAGATGTGAAATTAAATATCGTTCGTGATTCAACTGGGGTTATTACAGCGAAATTGTTAGCGGAAGGAAAAAATACACAGGCAGATGTTGTATGGGGAACAGCAGCTTCTAGTCTTCTAGCTCTAGAAAAGAAAGAAATGTTAAAAGAATATTCTCCAAAAGGTGTAGATCGTGTACTTCCGCAATTTAAAGATGATAAAAAGCCGGAGAAATGGGTTGGAAATACGGCGTTTATGACAGGGATTGCTGTTAATAAAGAAGAGCTCAAAAAGAAAAACTTACCGATGCCAACATCATATGAAGATTTAACAAAGCCAGAATATAAAGGAACAATCGTTATGCCGCATCCAGCTTCTTCTGGAACAGGATTTTTAACAGTATCTGCATGGCTGCAAATTATGGGTGAAGATAAAGGATGGGATTACATGAAGAAACTTCATGACAACATCGCAACTTATACACACTCGGGATCAAAGCCTGCAAAATTAGCAGGTGCGGGAGAATATCCGGTTGGAGTATCTATGATTTATAGCGGTTTAAAAGAAAAACAAAAAGGTGCGCCAGTTGAAGTTGCTCTTCCGAAAGAAGGATTGGGCTGGGAAGTAGAAGCTAATGCATTAATTAAGAAAGATAATGCGAAAAACGATAAGATTGCGAAAGCGTTTTTAGATTGGGCAATTACAGATGATGTGATGAAATTATATTTTGAGAAAAATGGATTTGCAACGATTAAAAATGATTATAAACTGCCAGATGGTTTCCCGAAAGATGTAACAAATAAGTTATATGAAAATAATGATTTCAAATGGGCAGCTGAAAATCGCGATAAAATTTTAGAACGTTGGGAAAAAGAGTTTGGTCAAAAAGCAGAACCGAAAAAGTAAGTGGGAGAGAGAAAAATGAGCGAATATTTATCAATTCAACACATTCAAAAACAATTTGATGCATTTACGGCGTTAAAAGACATTTCTTTTACAGTACAAAAAAATGAATTTGTTTGTTTGCTTGGTCCAAGTGGCTGTGGTAAAACGACGTTACTTCGTATTTTGGCGGGTTTAGAAGAACCGACAGCAGGGAGTATAGCTGTTAATGGAAAAGATATTACAGCATTACCACCTGGAAAGCGAAATTTAGGGATGGTGTTTCAATCATATGCGTTATTTCCAAATTTAACAGCACTTGAAAATATTGAATATGGATTGAAAACGAAGCGGTATTCCAAAGCGGAAGTAAAAGAGAAAGCGATAGAAGCATTAGAGCTTGTTGATTTGTTGAATGTGAAAGATAAATATCCTGCTCAAATGTCTGGGGGACAACAGCAGCGAGTTGCACTTGCGCGTGCGCTCGCGCTGTCTCCTGATATTTTATTGCTGGATGAGCCGCTCTCGGCACTTGATGCGAAAGTGCGTGAGAAATTACGTAGAGAGATGCGTGAGTTACAAGAAAAAGTAGGAGTTACAACAATTATGGTGACGCATGATCAAGAAGAGGCATTAACGATGGCTGATAAAATTGTTGTCATGAATCATGCGGAAATTATGCAGATTGGAACACCACAAGAGATTTATCAAAAACCATCAAATCCGTTTGTTGCAGATTTTATTGGTTCTATTAATTTCTTTTCAGAGAATGACAGAAAACAGGCAATTCGTCCAGAACATGTTGTTATTGTGCAAAATAATGGGATGAAAACAGTTGTAGAAAATATGGAGTTCCGTGGATCTGTATATCGAACGGAAGTGCGTGTGATAGAAGAGGACTCCCATCTTTATAATGAGCGAATTGTAGTGGATATATTAGCTATGGTGGCAGAGCAAAATTGTATTCGAAAAGGAAAACCACTTCAAATTTCATTTTCAGAAAATCATATGCTGTCATATGGAAAGAAGGTCATTGTATAGATGGAAGTGTTAGAAAACTATAAAACAGAAGCTTCTAGAAAAACGGTCAAGAGAAGTATTGGGAAAGAAGAGTGGATACAAAGGTTATTAGTTAGCAGTATGCTTCTTGCATTTCTTGTCATGCTTGTATTGCCGCTGCTGCAATTGTTTACACAAGCTTTCTATGATAAAGACGGTTCTTTTATTGGCATTGCGAATTTTAGCAAATATTTCACCACACCAACTTTAGTTCAATCGTTACAAAATACTGTATGGGTTTCAGGACTTACGACCATTATCTCCGTTACATTAGCATTTGCTTATGCATATGCCATTGCACGTACAAATGTTTTTGGGAAACGATTATTTCAGTACATTGCTTTATTACCGTTATTTGCGCCAACGATGATGCATGGGATTGCACTCACGTACTTATTCGGTAATCAAGGATTAGTAACAAAAGGGCTATTTGGTTTATTTGAAGGATTACAGATTCCACTTTATGGACCTGTTGGAATTACAATTGCTGAAGTTATCTATACGTTTCCACAAGCGTTTCTCATTTTATTAATTGCTTTTCAAGGTTCAGATTATCGCCTATATGAGGCGTCAAACATGCTAGGGGCAGGAAAGATAAAACAATTTTTCACCGTTACATTACCGGGTGTGAAATATGGACTAATTAGCGCAATGTTTGTCGTGTTTACACTTAGTTTTACTGATTTTGGGGCGCCAAAAATCGTAGGTGGTCAATATAATGTGCTCGCAACAGATGTATATAAGCAAGTAATTGGCCAACAAAATATGCCAATGGGTGCGACGGTCGGCATGATTTTGTTAATTCCAGCTATTTTTGCATTTGCAGTAGACCGAATTACTCAAAGAAAACAAGCAAACTTTTTATCTTCAAAAGCAGTACCATATCGAATTTCGACTAATAAAAAGAGAGATGTAATTTCATTTGTATATTGCACGATCATTACACTCATGATCATTCTTTTATTTGTTGCAGTTGGTGTTGCAGCAAGTGTAAAAGTATGGCCATATAATATGACATTTACACTTGAACACTTCAACTTCTCAAGTTTAACAGGAGATGGCATTGAAGCTTTTAAAAATAGTGTCATTGTTTCAGCGGTTACAGCGGTTATTGGAGCAATTTTAACATTTGTGTTTGCATATGCGATTGAAAAAATTCAGCAGTTAGCATTCTTTAGAAAAGTAGGATACTTTTTCTCGATTGTACCGCTTGCTATTCCAGGGTTAGTACTGGGACTAGGATATGTCTTTTTCTTTAGCCAACCGACCATTCAATTTTTTGGATGGGAAGTAACAAATCCATTTCATCCTTTGTACGGTACGATCGCGGTTCTTGTGCTTGTAAATATCATTCACTTCTATTCTGTAACTTTTGTTACAGCAACGACTGCGCTAAAGAAGTTAGACCGAGAGTTTGAGTTTGTTTCACAATCGATGGGAATCCCATTTTATAAAACGTTCTTTAAGGTTACGGTACCGATGTGTTTACCTGCAATTTTAGAAATGGTGATGTACTATTTTGTAAATTCAATGGTAACCGTATCGGCGGTCGTTTTCTTATATGCAGCTGATTTTAAATTAGCAGCGGTATCCATTGTGAATATGGATGACGCCGGAAACGTTGCACCTGCAGCGGCGATGAGTGTACTTATTGTTGTAACAAATATTGTAGTTAGGGTTCTTTATGAATGGGGAACAAAAGCAGTTCGTAATCGAACATCATTATGGCAAAAAAGATAAGAAGGGTGATGGGTAGGATGAAAATTGAAGCGGTTATTTTTGATTGGGCTGGTACGACAGTTGATTATGGATGTTTTGCACCATTAGAAGTGTTTATGGAAATCTTTCATAAACGCGGTGTTGTCATCACTGCAGAAGAAGCACGTAAGCCAATGGGGTTACTCAAAATTGATCATGTCCGTGCATTAACAGAAATGCCTCGTATTAGAGAAGAATGGAAGCAGGTTTTTGGACAATTACCAACAGAGATAGATATAGAGGAGATGTACGAAGAGTTTGAGGAAATTCTCTTTTCTATCTTACCTCGATATGCAACGCCGATTCATGGAGTGAAAGATGTGATTGCGCATTTACGTAACCGAGGTATTAAAATTGGTTCTACAACAGGTTATACGAGAGAGATGATGGATATTGTTGCAAAAGAAGCAAAAGAGCAAGGGTATGAGCCAGATTTTCTTGTCACACCAGATGATGTTCTGGCTGGTCGCCCATATCCATGGATGTGTTATAAGAATGCGATGGAATTAGGCGTATATCCAATGAATCATATGGTAAAGGTTGGAGACACAGTTTCAGATATGAAGGAAGGAAAAAATGCAGGGATGTGGACTGTTGGCGTCATTCTTGGCAGTAGTGAGCTAGGTTTAACAGAAGAAGAAGTAGAAAATATGGATCCGGTAGAACTGCAAAAAAAAATGGAAGTGGTGCGTAAGCGTTTTGTAGAGAATGGGGCTCATTTTACGATTGAAACAATGCAAGACTTACTAAAAGTCATTGAAAACATCGAAAAAGAAGAACTTATCATTTCATAAAAGGGGTATGAGTCATGAATAACAATCATTATTTACTATTAACGCCTGGTCCATTAACTACAACAAAAACTGTAAAAGAAGTTATGCTATACGATTGGTGTACATGGGACGCTGAATATAACACAATGGTACAAGAAGTGCGCAGTCGTCTTGTGGCATTAGCAACAAAGGAAGAGGAAAGCTATACAGCTGTTTTAATGCAAGGGAGTGGTACTTTTTCTGTTGAATCAGTGATCGGTTCGGTTATTCCGAAAAGCGGAAAGTTACTGGTTTGTACAAATGGTGCGTATGGAAAAAGGATTGTACAAATGGCAGAAATGTTACATATTGATGTTGTTGTTAGTCAAACAGAGGAATGGGAACCTACAAATCTTGTACAAGTAGAAGGCTTGCTACAAAAAGATCCAGAAATTACGCATGTTGTTGTCGTACATTGTGAAACAACGATAGGGATTATAAATCCAATTGCAGATGTATGTAAATTAGGGAAACAATATGGAAAAGTTACAATTGTTGATGCAATGAGTAGCTTTGGTGGTATTGAAATGGACGTTTCAGATTTGCAAATTGATTTTATGATTAGCAGTGCCAATAAATGTATTCAAGGTGTTCCAGGGTTTGGATTTGTGATTGCGAAGCGTGAGGAATTAGAAAGATGTAAAGGGCAAGCCCGCTCTCTCTCATTAGATTTATATGATCAGTGGGAAACGATGGAATTACAAAATGGAAAATGGCGTTTTACATCACCAACGCATATTGTACGTGCTTTTTATCAAGCATTACTTGAATTAGAAGAAGAGGGCGGAATTAAAGCTCGAAATGTGCGCTATCGTAATAACCAGCAAGTATTGGTAAAGAGAATGAGAGAAGTTGGTTTTCAGTCGTTAGTAAATGAAAAGTATCAATCTCCTATTATTACATCTTTTATTTATCCAGGAGAAAGTTTTGAATTTAATAGATTATATAATGAGCTCAAACAGCAAGGTTTTGTCATTTATCCCGGGAAAATTTCGAAAGTAGATACATTCCGAATTGGAAATATTGGAGATGTGCACGAAGATGATATTCACCGATTAGTAGATAGTATTGCAAAAGGAGCTGTTATAGGATGAAAGTATTTTGTTTAGGTGGAGCCGGGAAAATTTGTCGCGAAGCAATTTTAGACTTAGTTCAATTTTCATCTTTTGAAACGATTACAGTTGCAGATTTTAATGAAGAAGAAGGACGAAAAGTAGTAGAGTGGTTAGATGATCCGCGTGTTGACTTTGTGCGAGTAGACGTTACAAATCATGAAGATACCGTAGCGAAAATGAAGGGTTATGACATTGTCATGGATGGCACAACAATTAAGCTAAATGGATTATCTACTCGGTGCATTGCTGAGGCTGGATGCCATGGTGTGAATCTGAATGGATTTGGTGAGGAAAATGAGTCGCATGATGTATTTGTTCAGAACGGAAAGACTTGTTTGCCGGGATTTGGTATGACGCCAGGTGTGACACAAATGATGGCGATGTATGCAGCAAATCAGTTAGATTCAGTAGAGTCAGTACGAGTGAGTCATGGATCCTATCGTCCGATTGCATTCTCAGCTTCGATTACAGAAACAACAACATATGAATATGATCCGAAATTACCGACGCGTACAGTATTTGAAAATGGTGAATTCAAACAAGTACCTCCGTTTGCACGCCCGAGGGAAATTGAATTACCTGAACCATATGGTAAAGCGGTGCAGTATATTATCCCTCACTCTGAAACAATCACGCTAGCTAAGGCGTTAAAGAATAAAGGAGTACAGCTTATTGAAACACGCGGAACTTGGCCGCAGCAAAATATGAAGCTTGTTCGTGCTTTATACGATTACGGTATATTACGTAACGATACAATTGAAGTGAATGGTAAAGGGATTGGTATTATGGATTGTATTTCAAACTATTTGCTGCAATCGAAAGAAGGACAAGAAACAGCGGTATACGGATATGCACTGCATGTTGAAGTCATTGGGGAAAAAAATGGTCAAAAAGTGCAGCATATTTTATATCATACGCACCCTACTTCAGATGGATCTGTAGAAGGATGGGAAAACTTGCGAGCTTATACGAGAAATGTAGGGATTCCATTTGGAATTGCAACGGAGTTAATTGCAAATGGTGAAGTGAAAGAACCGGGCGTTGTAACACCTGAAGAAGCTTTTCAAAATCCAAAAATTATTTTTGATGAGTTAGAAAAACGCGGCATTCATATTCATGAAGAAGTTCGTGTCGTAAAAGAAAACTATGATTTTGTATAAGGAAAACTTTTATTAACCTATCCCCATATAAATTCCATCTCAAAATCTTGAGATGGGATTAGGTTGCCTATATAAGCGAGATAAATGAGGTGAAGTGATGTCTGTTGTTGGAGAAGAAAGAAAACGTAGCATTCTTGAAAAGGTAGAATTTAAAGGGAAAGTGAAAGTTTCAGAGTTAGCACGTGAATTTGCAGTATCAACAGAAACCATTCGTAGATATTTAGAAGAGTTGGATCGGGAAAAGAAGCTGAAGAAGGTATATGGAGGAGCAGTCCAGCTTCCAGGAGTCGGCATAGAGCCACCGATGTTAGAAAGAGAAATGCTACATATTGAAGAAAAGAAAAGAATTGGTTATAAAGCAGCGACGTTTGTAGAAGATGGGGATGTAATTGTTATCGATGATGGAAGCACGCCACTCCAAATGGTCCCTTATTTAATGCATCGGAAAAACTTAACTATCGTGACGAGTTCATTTCCTGTTGCAACTCAATTGATTTCTTCTATAAATAAAAAAATGTTTGATGGCGAAGTATTGTTTATTGGAGGAAAGGTGTCTCCAAAACATTGCCGCGTATCAGGATCTGTTTCACAGCAAGTCATTCGTCAGTTTCATTTTCATAAGGCGTTTATTTCAATTGATGGATTATTACCTAGCTTTGGAGTTTCGAGTTTTGAATTGGAAAAAGCTAAGTTATCAGAAGCGATGATTCAGTTAGCGGAAAAAACATTTGTTTTATGCGATCATACAAAGCTTGGGCTAAAAGGAAATTATCGAATTGCTAGCTTGTCTAATATTGAGCACGTTATTTGTGATAAAAAAATGCCGCATAGTTTTGAAGAATTCATTATAAAAAATAATATTCATTGGACGGTTAGTTAAATATATGTTTCTTGTCCTAGTGAAGAACGGATATAAAACCATCTCTTTGGGTGGAAGAGAGGATCCGCTCATGGCTAGAAACGGTCAGGGCCTTTTTTAGCCCCACCCCATATGAAAACAGAAGAAGAAAATGAGCGGAAAACTTTTTTTGTTTTCATAACCGCGATTTATATGTTGGAAAATCTAAATGAAGATATGGTGATGAGTAATCGATACCCACCCTTATTTTAGTTGAGAGAAAATCAGATCATGCATAGAACCGGTCAGATCTTTTTTTATCCTCGGCCAGGTGAAAACAAAGAGAGAAAACAAGTAAAGGTCACTTTTTCTTCTTCATAGCAGCGACTGATATGTTGAATAATCAAAATGGATGTATATGGTGATGCGAGAGGATTTAAAAAGTTTTGCATCAGTGCAAAAAATGGACACATTTTTCAATTTCCTTCATATAATTTACCAATAGAAAAAAAGTTGACTGGAGGAAAGAAGGGAGAGAGGTGTCGGAACGTTTGTATAATAAACTTATATTATATGCGAATATATTACAAAAGCTCGGGATTATTAGTGAACAAGAAAAGGATGAAATGCTACAAACAATGAATAAAAAGGCTCTGTAAAAGAGTCTTTTTTTTGTTATGTAACATGTGCCTAATTTTCAAGTGGATGCAGAAATCATATTGACAAAAAGAGATTCTCATGTGATAATTCAATTAAATTTTTAGAATAATCAAAAAATACTTCTTGTACATAAAAATAGTGAAATCATTATAGTGAGATTCTCATGGGGGTGACGAAATGTTATTTTTTTTAAAGAAATGGCAAGAGTTGAGGGATATAAAGATGGAATTAGCTCTTCGTGATTGGTTTTATGGTACAAAAATTAGTCTATCTATGCGGACATCACAAGAGCCATTAACGTTTTTAATTAATATTGAAGGAAGAGACAAAGGCTTGTATGCAGAAGAGGATTTTATTGTAGTAAATAGTATGTGTGAGCCTGTATTTGAAAATGATGAAAAACCTGCAAGTGAGTCCTTTATGCATGCTGACATTTATAAAAAAGGCAACGCAGATTGTATTTTACAAGTTCAAACTGTAGATAGTCATTTAATGGCAGAGCTATATGGAAAAGAAGGAGAAGTCACATTTGAAAAGCGGACTGTAGAACGTGTTTTTGGAAAAGAAGGTATCACAGAGATTACAATTCCGATTGTAGAAAATGAAAAGAAGTTCGCTGATCTATTAGAGAATCATGTTCCTAATTTTATAGAAGATGGAGGAGCTGTACTTGTTCATAATTATGGCATGCTCGTATGGGGAAAGACGCCAGAAGAGACGAAAAAATGGTTAGAAGGATTAGAGTATTTAATGAATTATCATGTGAAATTATTGATGATTAAAGGGACTAAGAGTTCTTCAGTTATATAATAAAAATCATGCATTACGCGCAAACCAATAAATGAAAGCGTTTTAAAAAGATTTCACTCATAAAATATGGGTCTCCTTATTATATATAGATTACATGTCGTCATGTGAGGAGGAACGTATTTTGCGAGTTAAATATCATTTTCTGCCGAAACAACAGGTGATATTTTGTAAGGATAATGATTTGGGGGAACAGGCGTTACAATTGATGAATGAAAATGGGTATAGAGCGATTCCTGTTCTTGCAGAAGATGAGAAGGAATTTAAAGGGATTATTTATAAGGTAGATATTTTAGAAAATAAATGTAATGAAGGTTTAGAGGATATAGGTGTGGCAGATATTATGGAAGATAAATCTGCATTTATCTTTGAAACGGATTCCTTTTTTCGAGCTTTTTATGTAATTAGACGTCTTCCCTTTTTAGCTGTGTTGAATGAGTATCATGAGTTTGCTGGCATTTTAACACATTCGAATATATTTGATGTCATTGAAGATTCATTTGGGATGAAAACAGGTGGTTATATAATAACAATCGCGACACAAGATTGTAAGGGGACAATGAAGGAGCTAGGAACGCTTCTTAAATCTTATCATATTGGTGGATTATTTACATTGGATAACGGTGATCAATATATGAGGCGTGTTATTGTGAACATTACGGATGATTTAAGTGAAAAAGAATTAGAAACATTGATTGCAAAAATAGAGAAAAAAGGGTTTCGTGTTAGTCATGTAGATCATATATGAGATTCTTATACGAATGTTTGTCAAATAGCATTGGTGTAAGCGTGATATGAAAAATAGAGAACAGCATATAGCTGTTCTCTATTTTTATTTGGAAACAGGTGGTGGTGAGAGGGCGAGATCGGATAAGAAAATAAAGTCAGCATGTTCACGAACTTTCGGGATACTAGATTGAATAACCTGAGATGTAATTTCTCCAGGAGGACCAACATGACCGATTGCAACTACGACAGGTTTTTCTTGAATTCTTTGTAAGAGTACCTGTGCTTGTTTTGTCATATGTGATGATGTATAAACATCGTCAAAGAATAATTGGTTTTCTACAATAGGAACGCCTAATTCTTTTCCAATTTTCGGTACTACACTATTAGGATTTGTTTTACTATCTAAATAAAAGAGGTTGTGCTTTTTACATACGGATAGTATGATTCGCATAATTCTTTCATCAGCTGTCACTTTCGAGCCCATATGATTATTCATTCCAATGGCATGCGGTACGTCTTGAATCGCTTGTTCAATCCGCTTTTCAATTTCCTGATCATTTAAATCGGTTGTAATCGCTTTAGGGCCAAGCCATTCTTTCTTCCCTTTAATAGGTTCCATTGGCATATGAAGAATGACTTCATGTCCTTTTTGATGAGCAGCTACTGCATCTTGTTTTGTGGAGGGGAGAAAGGGCATAACGGCTACAGTAAGTGGAATTGGGAGGGAAAGCATCCTTTCTGTTCCCTTCATGTTATTTCCGAAATCATCGATTACGATGGCAACCTTATTTGTATGTGCATATGTTTGAAGAGGGAAAAGGCCAATAAATAATGCAATGAAAAAAATAATGATATGTTTCTGCATATAAGAAATTCCTTTCTAATTGAATAATTTACTGTAAATGATGCGCTATAATAGTGGTTTTTTCTTCATCCCCACTGATTATGAGCGTTCACCAAACGAGCTTTTACGGATAGTTGGTTTCCTACTGATCTTCCTCGTTTCTCCCTGAATCTTGAGATGCAAATCTATAATTATAATTTACATTTTTGACATAAATTAAACGGGAAAAATGTCGAAGTAACGTAAATTAAAAATGGAAAAAGCGGAGTTTATATGTCGTTTACAAAAAATAACATAAAAAAAATGTCTATTATTGCGAATGTATTTACAAAGATAGAATAATTTGTAATAATTCTCAAAGTGAGGATAAAGATTTGTAAATTACAGGGAGAAAATGTTTAAAATTCTGGGTAGTCTAATTTGAATGCAGTATATACGTTGTAGCTATGAATGCCTGGCATGAAAATGAAGTCGAGAGTATGGAAGAATAATGAGGGGGATATGGATGTTTACAGCAAAACGAAGGTACACAATGGAAAAGCTTTCGCGTGATATTCATATGAAACGTGAAGAGATGATTCATTTAGGTTTAACAAATGGATTAAATAGTAGGGAAACAATTCAAGTGAGTCAAGAGTTGGACAAGCTTATTTTACAGTACCAACGCTATAAAGAACAACAAACACCAAGATGGTTAGCATTTGTGAAGAGACCTTTCTTTCAAATAGAATATGAGGGGAAATCAAGTGCTTTTTGGAAAATGTTTGTGACTGCTTTTATGAAATAAACATAATTATCCTCCTAGGAGAAGGATAATTATGTGAGATCTAATGGAAGTTTTATATGGACAGTGGTTCCTTGATTTTCTTTGCTATCAATCACAATTTGTCCATCGTACATTTCTATAATTCGTTTGCATATGACAAGGCCAAGACCTGTTCCGGTATCTTTGTTGGTAAAGAACGGATGAAAGAGGTGTTTTTGAATATGCTTTGGGATACCTTTTCCTGTGTCAACAATGTGTAATTGTGCGTATTCGTTGTTACTGGTAACTTGAATTGTTAACATATCACCAGACGACATAGCTTCAATTGCGTTTTTTGTAATATTTAAAATCACTTGTTTCATATGATCTTTTGAACAACGTATATGAACAGGGTGGTCTGGTAACTGCAAGGTGAATATAATGTTATATAAATGTGCTTCCGATTGAATAATTAATGCTACCTCTTGAATAATATCTCTTACATCATACCTTTTTTCACTAATCGCTGTTGGTTTGCCAAGAATAAGAAATTCGCTAACAATTTCATTAATACGTTCTATTTCTTGTTCAATAACAGAGAAATAGAATTGGTCTTGTTCTTGTGTATGTTTTTCTTTTAAAAGTGTTACAAGGCCTTTAATTCCGGTAAGTGGATTCCGGATTTCATGAGCGGTACTAGCTGCAAAAGTACCAACTAATTCAATTTTTTGCATTTCATTTTGTTGTCTCTCTAATTTTGTTTGTCGTTTCAGCAAAATATATTGAATGAGTAGAAATAAAATCGTCATTAAAAATAAAGTAACGAGACATTCTACCACAACCATTTGGTATAAAGTTGTCTTATGAATAGGTAATGGAGAAACGGAAACTTGCCAGTTTAACTTTTGTAGCGGAGTGGAAATCATGTTAGTATGTTGTCCAATCGGTTCGTTATTATCATCTGTTAAAAAGGTTACACCATGTTGATCAGTTACTTCAAAATGATATTGAGGTTTAATAGCATTTAAAGCAGAAGATATGTAATCAAAACGTAAACTGGCCAATAATAAGCCGGAATTTTGTTTCTGTTTTGTAAAAATGGGGGTTGCAATCATAATAGCTTGGTGCCCAAGAACACGATCTGTAATGACAGATGATACAGTTGTTTTTTTAGATTTAAAGGCTTCTATTATATAGTCTCGATCTGCGACAGGAATTGGCTTTGTCAAGCCTTGTGATGCTACGGTGATTATGCCTTGCTTATCTGTATAATATAGTCCAGAAAAATGCCCGTCTTTTTCATCGGTATCCTGTAATATTTGCTGAATTCCTTTTGTATTTTCTGTTTCTGTATTTACGACCATAGCAAGCATCTCTAATGCAGAAATTGCCTCACCAATATGATGATCTAAGTAGTCTCTATATAAAAATAAAACAGTATGAGCAGCTAGTTTGTTTTCCTTTTGCATCTGGTATGTATGATAAGAATAGAAAGTCACACCGATTCCTAGCGTTGGTAATATAACAAGCAATATATATAAAGCGATGCTGCGTAAATTCCTGTTCAAAGTTGTTACTCCTTCTTTTTTAGTATCATTATATATAAACTGTGTTAAAATTGTCATGCTTTTATTTAATATGTGATGGTTCGTATATTTTTAGTAGAAGGAATGAGTGAAACTGATAAGTGATTGAGCAATCACTCGGAGACAAAAGGGGCGATTGATAGGGATTTGCTTTATGAATAAACTTTTTATTTAGTAGATTGCCTAGAATGCTTGTGAATTTAGGTGAAGGGTTGAAATTGTATGAAATTAAATGATGAACGAGAAGATATTTCTCAATCTTTAAAAGTGTTTATTGCACTGTCACGTGTGCACCGTGCTGTTATGAATACGACAAATAAGTCAATACAAAGTAATGGATTAAATCCAACTGAGTTTGCTGTTTTAGAATTGCTATACCATAAAGGTGGTCAACCGCTTCAACAAATTGGAGAGCGTATTTTAATTGCAAGTGGAAGCATTACGTATGTTGTTGATAAGTTAGAAAAAAAGGGGCTTGTGAAACGAATTCCATGCCCAAATGATCGTCGTGTTATATATGCACAGTTAACAGCGGAAGGAGAGGCCTTTATCGCTTCTATTTTTCCAAATCATGAAAAAGTTATACATGATTCCTTTGAAATGTTAACAAAAGAGGAGAAGGATGAGTTATTATTTTTGCTTAAAAAAGTTGGAAAATATGAAAAGTGATATGTGTAAGTACAAATTGAAAAAACGATAGAAAACCATTCTTTTTTTGATGGAAGAGAGCGTCCGTCCATACATAGAAGCGGTCAGATCCTGTGATAAGTGAAGATAAAAGGAGAAGATGAGTGCATGTGATTTATTGTTATACACAGCAGGGTATTATATGTTAAAAAATCAAAATGTATATAACATGTGTAAAAAGCTTTCGATGTAAAATAATCAAAAGCTTTTTTGTCTATTTTTTATTCTATAATAAATAGTAATAGAGTTCATTGACTGTTTTGCAAGAAGTATAGAAGGCGTGTTACAGTTTGTGCCGGTTTTTGTTGAAGAATAAAAGGAGATTCAGAACGGGAAATGGAATTATAGTAGTGGTACATATAATCGAGAGGAGGCATATTCATGTCGTTTCAGAACTATGAATATAAACGCCCAAATACAGAAGAGTTACAAGGGAAATTTACTGCAGCTTTAGAACGATTTGAGAATGCAAAGACAGTAGACGAGCAAAAGCAAGTCATTGGTGAAATTAATGAAATTCGCAATGATTTTGGCACGATGGGAAATATTTGTTACATTCGCCATTCTGTTGATACAACAGATGTATTTTATAAGGAAGAACAAGACTTCTTTGATGAATATTCTCCAATTGTACAAGGCTATACAACGAAATATTATAAAGCATTGATGAATTCTCCATTTCGTGAGGAGCTAGAGGCTTATTATGGGAAACAGTTATTCGCTTTAGCAGAATGTGATTTAAAAACGTATTCAGATGAAATTGTGAAAGATTTACAGTTGGAAAATAAATTATCTTCACAATATACACAACTTTTAGCGGCTGCAAAAATTGACTTTGAAGGTGAAGAAAGAACATTATCACAGCTTGGACCTTTTATGCAACACAAGGATAGAGATATGCGTAAAAGAGCAAGTGAAGCATATTATGGTTTCTTAACAGGGCATGAAGAAGAGTTAGACCGTATTTATGATGACCTTGTAAAAGTAAGGACGAAAATTGCTACAACACTTGGTTTTAAAAACTTTGTTGAACTAGGTTATGCAAGAATGTACCGCACAGATTATAATGCGGAAATGGTGGCAAATTATCGTAAGCAAGTATTAGATTACATTGTTCCAGTTGCAACAGAATTACGAGATAGACAAAAGGCTCGCATCGGTGTAGAAAAGTTAGCTTACTATGATGAGGGTTTTGAATATGCAACAGGGAATCCTACTCCAAAAGGAGATGCAGAGTGGATTATTAATCATGGAAAGACGATGTATAAAGAATTATCAACAGAAACAGATGAGTTCTTTAACTTTATGCTAGATAATGAATTATTAGATCTAGTTGCGAAAAAAGGAAAAGCTGGCGGCGGTTATTGTACATACATTGAAAATTATAAGGCCCCATTTATCTTCTCCAACTTTAATGGAACATCAGGAGATATTGATGTGTTAACGCACGAAGCAGGTCATGCATTTCAAGTGTATGAAAGCCGTAAGTTTGAAATTCCAGAGTATAATTGGCCAACGTATGAAGCGTGTGAAATTCATTCTATGAGTATGGAATTTTTCACATGGCCATGGATGAAACTATTCTTTGAGGAAGATGCGGATAAATATTATTTCTCTCATTTAAGTTCAGCACTTCTATTTTTACCATACGGTGTATCTGTTGATGAATATCAACATTATGTATATGAAAATCCAGAAGCATCTCCAGAGGAACGTAAAACAGCATGGCGTAACATTGAAAGAAAGTACCTACCGCACCGAGATTATGAAGATAATGACTATTTAGAACGTGGTGGTTTCTGGCAACGTCAAGGCCATATTTATAGTTCTCCTTTCTATTATATTGATTATACATTGGCGCAAATTTGTGCACTGCAATTTTGGAAGCGAGCAAGAGATAATAGACAGGAAGCGTGGGAAGATTACGTGAATCTTTGTCAGCAAGGAGGAAGTAAGTCTTTCCTAGATTTAGTGGAGGTAGCAAATTTAACATCTCCATTTGCTAATGGGTGCGTGCAAGGGGTAATCAATGAGATTCAAGCGTGGTTACATGCAGTGGATGACACAAAATTGTAAAAATGATTCTTAGTTTTTGCGTATTTTGTAATCGACACATGTATAAAATAATGAGATAATATAAGAAAATTCAGATTTTTAAAGGGGTGTTTCTAAACTAGAAGCGCCTCTTTTTACCAAAAAAGAGGGGGGAAAATTATGCTTCAATCTAATATGAATGTTAGTTTGGAAACTTTGCTGCAATCGTTACAATCTACAAGAAATACATTATTATCAGAAATTGAGATGTTAAATGATACGGAAGTGAATGTAAAGCCGCGCCGTGATAAATGGAGTATCATTCAAATTTTGCATCATCTGCACCTAGTTGAACAATCTGTTACATCAGCTCTTGTGTATGCCTTGCAGAAAAAAGAAAGAAAAGTAGTTCCACTCAAAGATCTCCAACTTACCCTTGATCGAACATACAAACGAGAAGCTCCTCAACAAATGCAACCAACAGAAACGTTAATGAAAAAACAGCAAGGAATTCACTTGCTTGAACATTCGCGGGCAGAGTTACTGCATACGCTGCATAGTATTATAGATGAAAAAGAATTATTTGAAAATTCTTTAAAACATCCTATATTTCATGAACTTAATTTATATCAATGGCTTCAATTCCTTGATTTACATGAACAGCGTCATCTTACACAATTAAAAGAAGCGAAGTACGCGATTTTGCAAAGATAAAGAAAAACTCCTGTTACATGGGAGGTATATTGAAGAACTAAAACGAAGCGAGGGAGGAAATATCTCGCTTCGTTTTAGTTTACCTCGCTATTTGTGGGCAGTAAGACCTCCACTTGAAGATTCAGCGAAAGCAATGTCCAGCTCTAGCCGCTTTCGCTTTTGGGGGTCAACTGCCCGTAAAAGCCCGATTNNCAGTGGGGGATGAAGCCCCCACTGATTAAAGTTTCACTTTACCCCGCTATTTGTGGGCAGTAAAATTTCTACCTCGAAATTTAACAAAGGAAAGAAGTTAATGGATTGAAGTACATTTTTATCTCTTATTTTGGAATAATACAGAAAGACAACAGGGAAGGAGTTGAAAGCATGTCACACAAGAAAAAAGAGCAAGAGCGTAGTTGGAAGGCGCGAAAAGAAAATCAAAAACCGCATGGGAAAGTAAAGACTTTTGCGGAACTTGTTGATGAAACAGAAAAAACGTGATGAAATCTTCATCACGTTTTTTGAATGAGTGGAAAGGTTAGTAAGAAGGTTGTACCAATATCCCTTTCACTTGTAATATTAATTTTTCCATCCATTGCTTTGATGATGCTGAATACGACCATCATTCCAAGCCCTGTTCCTTTCTCTTTTGTTGAATAGAAAGGGGCACCTAGACGTTTTATTTGTTCTGAATCCATGCCAATACCAGTATCTTTTATAGATAATTGTATATGTTTATGGTTTGGTATTAATGTGAGAATAAGGTTTCCTCCCTCAGGCATAGCTTCGATACAATTTTTTAAAATGTTTAATAAACATTGATTGAGTTTTTGTTTTTCTCCAGAAATGTAAAAGTTGTTACTTTGTTTTGTATAATTTATCTGGACATTCGTCAAGTTTGCTAGTGGAGTTATAAGAGATACAGCATGTAACAATTCTTCTTCTATTTGTAGTATTTGTTCTTTTTCAATACTTGGTTTTGAAAAAGTTAGATAATCTGTCAGTACACGATTCGCTTGTTCAATGCTATTGATAGCAATGTCCGTATATAATTTCCGCTCTTCTTCAGAACAGTTCTCTGACTGTAATAGTTGTAAAAATCCTTTTGTTGAAGTTAGAGGGTTACGAATTTCATGAGAAATAGAAGCAGCCATTTCTCCAATAAGATGAAATTTCTCAGCGTTAATAAGTTCTTCCTGTAAACGAGCCTGTAATTGGAGTATGTTTAATAGATAAAGAATAAGAATTGTACCAATCATTGCACATAATTCATAAGCAATAATATGAGGAAGATGGTACATGGTACTAGGAACTTTAATCAGGAATAAAGGGACCCAAACGAGTCCATATGTAAGACTGTATAAAATGGTTAGTAAAAGCTTTATACGATTCGAGCCTTTAGTGAATCGTTTGTAAGTAAAAATTAAAACCACATATAAAAGAATAGAACCAATAGCCGATGGGAAGAATCCGATACCTCCTATGAAGAACCGGTATACGTTTAATACAATTAAAATAGCTCCACCGGCAACAGGACCTCCTGTTAAAGTACTGATAATTAATACGATATGGCGCATATCAAATTGAAAGCCGTGGATTGTTTGTGCTGCAAAAGAGATACAAAAAATTGCAGAAATACTGCAAAGTAATATAAAGATAGTTGAATTTAATTTAGGCGAATGTTTTCCTTTTTGATTCCAAAACAGATGATACAATAGCATCATAACGAGGATAAACAGTATATTTAGAAAGAGATGAATAACAAAATGTGCCAGAGGTATGCCCGCCTTTCTTGTATATAATCTCGCTTAAATATAATCATACTATTAAAATACAAGAAAATGAATCTGAATTTCGTTAAAAAAAAGAAAAATCAGAAGTTTCCCCGGAAGAGAGACAGTATGTTACAATATGTGTTGTCAATGAAAGAAGAAATTCCATGTATAACATGGGAGAGGTTCGTGAACTCCCTCTATAAAAAACTATGGAAACAACAATATCCTAAGGTATTGTTTTGTTTTTTTATTGTGACAGTTCAAGAACGTTCTTTCTTCTTATTCGTAGTAGAGAAGGAGAATGAGTGAGATGAAAAAAGAAAAAGCAGTTGTTGTTTTTAGTGGTGGGCAAGATAGTACAACATGTTTATTTTGGGCAATGCAGCAGTTCGCAGAAGTAGAAGCTGTGACGTTTAACTATAATCAACGTCATAAATTAGAAATTGATTGTGCAGCCGATATTGCGAAAGAGTTAGGAATTAAACATACAGTACTTGATATGAGCCTATTAAATCAACTTGCTCCAAATGCGTTAACGAGAACGGATATGGAGATTACACATGAAGAAGGTGAATTGCCATCAACATTTGTAGAGGGGCGAAATTTACTATTCTTATCGTTTGCAGCTGTGCTAGCAAAACAAGTTGGAGCGCGCCATATTGTAACAGGCGTATGTGAAACAGATTTTAGCGGTTATCCTGATTGCCGTGATGTATTTGTGAAATCGTTAAACGTTACTTTAAATTTATCTATGGATTATCCATTTGTTATTCATACACCACTTATGTGGATTGATAAAGCCGAAACATGGAAGTTATCAGATGAACTTAATGCATTTGATTTTGTTAGAGAGAAAACATTAACATGTTATAACGGAATAATCGGTGATGGTTGCGGTGAATGTCCAGCTTGTAAACTTCGTAAAGCAGGTTTAGATACGTATCTACAAGAACGCGAAGGAGCGAATGCATAATGGAACAGAATTTTTTTGGATTTCGCATCGTAGAAAATTTGCAAAAAATGGACAAGGATATTCAGCGTGAACAACTGAAATATCATAATAAACGAGTGATGGTAAGTAAGGAATTTACATTTGATGCAGCGCATCATTTGCACTGTTATGAAGGAAAATGTAAAAATTTACATGGTCACACATACAAAGTTGTTTTTGGAATTAGTGGATATGTGAATGAGATTGGACTTGCCATTGACTTTGGAGATATAAAAGAAATTTGGAAAAATGAAATAGAAATTTATTTAGATCATCGCTATTTAAATGAGACGTTACCAGCGATGAATACAACGGCTGAAAATATGGTCGTTTGGATTTATGAAAAGATGGAAGAAGCGCTCAAAAAAGAAAATCGTGCGAATGAATATAAAGGAGCACGTGTGGAATTTGTACGTCTATTTGAAACACCAACAAGTTATGCGGAAGTAAGACGGGAGTGGATGATCGGTGAGTAAAATTCCTGTTTTGGAAATTTTCGGGCCGACCATTCAAGGTGAAGGAATGGTTGTTGGACAAAAGACGATGTTCATTCGTACAGCAGGTTGTGACTATAGTTGCGCGTGGTGTGATTCATCCTTTACATGGGATGGATCGGCGAAAGAACAAATTCGGCAAATGACTCCAGAAGAAATTTGGAGTGAACTTGTTGAAATTGGTGGGAAAAATTTTTCGCATGTAACAATCTCAGGTGGGAACCCGGTGTTATTGAAAAATCTAGAGAGTTTTCTGTCTTTGTTACAAGAAAAGAAAATTCGCACTGCCATTGAAACACAAGGAAGTAAGTGGCAAGAATGGTTACTTCATATTGATGAAATAACGATCTCACCGAAGCCGCCAAGTTCACAAATGAAAACAGATTTTAGTATGTTAGATTCTGTTATTGAAAGATTAACAGGAAAAGATTTTAGTTTGAAAGTTGTCGTGTTTGATGATCATGACTTTGCATATGCGGTAAAAGTACATGAGCGTTACCCACATGTACCATTTTTCCTACAAGTTGGAAATGATGATACAAAAACAGTAGATGATGCAATGCTGATTCGGAATTTGTTGCAAAAATATGAATGGCTCATCGAAAAAGCTGTTCAGTGCAAAGAGATGAACGATGCAAAAGTATTACCGCAGCTCCATGCGTTAGTATGGGGAAATAAGCGAGGCGTATAGGGAAACTCTTACGAATTGAATTGAAGGGACGTATAAAGAATGACAGGAAGATTAGACGAAGATTTAAAAGATGTAACGTTACTTGGAAATCAAAATACAAAATATTTATTTGAATATAGCCCAGAAATTTTAGAGACATTTGATAATAACCATCCAAACCGTGATTATTTTGTAAAATTCAACTGTCCTGAATTTACAAGCCTATGTCCAAAAACAGGACAACCAGATTTTGCAACGATTTATATTAGCTATATTCCAGAGCAAAAAATGGTGGAGAGTAAATCATTAAAATTATATTTATTTAGTTTCCGTAATCATGGAGACTTCCATGAAGATTGCATGAATGTAATTATGAACGATTTAATTAAATTAATGGACCCACGTTATATTGAAGTGTGGGGGAAATTTACACCACGTGGCGGCATCTCAATTGATCCATATTGTAACTATGGTCGCCCTGGTACAAAGTACGAACAAATGGCAGAATATCGTATGATGAACCACGATTTATACCCTGAAACAATCGATAATCGTTAATGAAAAAAGGATCTGTATGTATTTATCATACGGATCCTTTTTTTCTATTATATTATGCATGTTGATTAATAACTGTATAGTTTTTATGATTTACAACTGTAAGAGGCTCCATATCTAGTTCTCTAAAATTCTCCATGATTGTTATATCGACAATAACGGAGTTTTTATTTACTTTTTGAACACGGCCTTGCATGCCACCTTTAAATTCGATAATATCTCCAGTTTCTGCGATTTTCATAAACAACTCTCCTTGTTACAGTTTTGCCAAAAAAGAACAAGTGCGTTCTTTTTTATTTCCCTTTATTTTGAACTATATTCCCCAATTTGTAAATGTTTCCATGAGAAAAATTCGAAAAATAGTCATTTTTCGTAAGATATGCATAAAGTGAAACTTGAATCAGTGGGGGGCCTCTTGTCCCTCATGATTAGGTTTTTACGAGCAACAGTATTTTTTGTAGGAGAGAGGGAATGGATAAAGAAGTGCTTATATCACTATATGGGGGTATAATAAACTGGGGGCGGTAAAAGTGGTATTTAAAATTGTTGGAAGTTCTATAATGATTCTTTTATTCTTATTTTCATATAAGCATTTAAAAATAATTCGTAGTCATGAAACTGGGACATACTTTGATGGATTAGACGGTGTACATGCTACCGCTACTCATGAGAGTGGGACAGATATGTAAGAGTGTATGCCTTTCTCAGTGGTATGATGATGATAAGAAAAAAGTGCATAATAATATAGGAGATAAGCGGTGAATGGAGAGTGGAGAAGATGCGAATTTCTTTTATTCGTCACGGTCGCTTACATACTGTTACAGAATTAATGACAGCTTCATCATTTCACAAATGGATGGAGCGATACGATTTAGAAGGTATCGAAAAAAGTAAGGATATACCAATTGAGACAATTGAAGCAATTGAATCGGCAAAGCTTATTGTATCAAGTGATCAAAAACGTGCAGTACAGTCAGCCGCAGAATTAATGAATTCTCTTTCTTTTATACAAAATTCTCTTTTTAGAGAGGCAGAAATCCCGTCTAAATTTTTCGTTCCTGAATGGGTGAAATGCAAACCGGAAGTATGGACGCTTATTGGGCGTACTTTATGGATGATTGGATATTCTAAAGGTGTTGAGTCGTATCGTGAAGCACAGGGAAGAGCAAAGCAAGCAACTGATACGTTAGTCGGATATGCGTTAGTACATGGGCATATTGCTCTCGTTGGGCATAGTTATTTTAATATGATGATTGGGGCTGAACTACGTGCTAGAGGATGGTCCGGTCCCCCTATATTTCATAGAAAGCCATGGAGTTGTACAGAATATACATTTCATGAAGCAATGAATGGAAATATATTGAATACGAATTTAACATAAAAGCACACGATTATAATGAAGAATCGTGTGCTTTTTCTTAAGAAACGAATGCTTTTTTATAGAGTGGCTTCACTAAATGAGCATATGGCTCTCCAACAAGCATAACCGTTTTATCCTCTTGATAACCAAGCTTTTTATATAAAGAGAAAGCTCGTTTATTTTCTAAGTTTACAAGTAATGCAATTTTTTCATAGCCTTTTTCATAGGCATCATTTTCTGCTGCTTGAATCAATTTTGAGCCGATTCCTCGTCCGCTATATGTGCTTGAAACGGATAATGTATCAATATAATATTCATCGAGTTCAGCTTCTTTTTCGAGTGTAATAGATGAATCTTGATGGAGTCTTCGTAAGTGTTTTACAATTGGGGTATCCAGTTGTTTTGCATGACTGCCATGATAGGCTACGATGATTCCAACTGCTTGTCCATCTTGTTCTTCAACGAAACAGTTCTCATAACTTAGTCGATTTTCTTTTTTTGAAAACCAAGTTTCTAGCCCTGTCAATACGTCTACTTTCGTCTTTGCGCCTGTGATCTTTTCAGCAATTTCGTGCAGAGCATTATACAATAGAGGAGCTATTGCCTTCGCATCTGTCTTTTTTGCTTTCCGAATCATATTATCCCTCCTAGTTGTCATTCTTATTGTAACATAAAATGAAATTTCAACCAGTGAGTCATCAATTCCTTACAGTGTATAAGGTTAGCTCAAACATTGAATGGAATTAGTAAGGGTGAACCGCTATGTCAGTATATAATATAGGATGTACATGTAAGAAATTAAACATTGTCGACTTGTGGAAGATAGGATAGAATATTGCAGAGAGGTGAAATACATGGATAAACAATTCGCAAATACAATTTTAGATCAACTGAAAAATGGAGAGATAGAAGAGTATCTTGTAACTAAGGATGTATTTTATACGTTTCGTGAGGTTGTAGTAAGTCGAGAAGATTTTAAACATTTCAGTGGAAATGCACAGCGCGGCGGAAAAATTATTTATACATATACAGAGACACCACGTTCTTAGTAGATAGAAGGAAAAGGAGAGGAGAATTATGGGAGAATTTAAACAAGGTATTTTACCGCATTGGGACTATATGTGGAAAGATGGTGCAGGAAATCGACTTGTAGGAATGGTTATGTTTCCTGAGAAACGGAAACGTACGAAAGAAGTAATTGAAAAGTTAAAAGTAGCATATGAGCAAGAAACCCAAATTCGAGCAACTGTGAAATTTCAGCATATGAATCAATTTGTAGAGGGAACAGTTGTATATTTTGATGAAGAAGCACCAGTATTTACAATGCAAGATAAAGAGGGGAATTTGCATCATTTATTTATAAAAGATATTTTGCGTATTGAACATTGTGAATGAATAATGCTTTGTTTACGTTTTTTTATTCTCAGCACACTAATGAATAGATTGGTGTACCATAATCATTGTTCTTTTCAATATAAGGATCTTTTTTATTATGTAACAAACAGAAAAGTATATGTATTTTGAGTCATATAAGTTTCATTCATAAGTAAGTGGGAACTCCTTACTTGTGTAATGTAAATAATGTGTAACCGGTTTCGAACAGATTACAACTTTAAGTCTGTTCTTTTTTGCGTAATGCTGGAGAAATAAGTTTCTCCAGCATTTATCGTTTTTTTACAAAAAATATAGGAAACATTTTTGGGAAAATGGTTAAATTCGTTGACAACTTTTTTGAAAAGCACTTTATTGACATGAGTTTTAGAATGTTGTTTCATAGTCTTTGTATTGAAAAAAAACGACTTGTCATGTCGAAAAGTAAAAGTTAAAAAAAGAAAGAATTTATACATATATCTTGTGTCTTATTTCGAAACGTAATACAATATATAGAGAAATCATGAAACGACATCTAGGTATGAAAGAAAGAAAGGGAGGGTCGGAAATGTTAGTTGCATATGATTCTATGACAGGAAACGTGAAGCGTTTCATCCACAAATTAAATATGCCGGCCGTTCAAATTAATGAGGATCTAGTAGTAGACGAAGATTTTGTTCTTATTACGTATACAACAGGTTTTGGAAATGTGCCGGAACGTGTTTTAGAATTTTTAGAGCGCAATAATGCAAATTTAAAAGGCGTATCTGCAAGTGGCAATCGCAACTGGGGAGATATGTTCGGAGCAAGTGCAGATAAAATCTCAACCAGATACGAAGTACCTATTGTATCAAAATTCGAGTTATCTGGAACAAATAAAGATGTAGAATATTTTAAGGAAAGGGTGCGGGAGATTGCGACACATTGAACTGAATAATGAAATCACGCAAATGCAAGACGGTTTCTATCAGCTTCATAAAGATAAAGAAGCATTAGAAGTCTTTATGGAAGAAGCGAGAGCGAATACCGTTCATTTTGATAGCGTGGCAGAGCGAATTGAGTATATGAATGAACAGGATTACTATTACAACGTTCTGGACGAGTATAAGTTGGAGGAAGTAGAAGAAGTATACAACGTTGCATACGGTGAAAACTTTGAGTTCCAATCTTATATGGCAGCATCTAAGTTTTATAAAGATTATGCGTTAAAAACAAATGATCAAAAACAATACTTAGAAAGCTATGAAGATCGTGTATCAATTGTGTCATTATACTTAGGACGCGGTGATGTTAACAAAGCAAAACAATTTGCAAGCATGATCGTAAAACAAAATTACCAACCAGCGACACCAACCTTTTTAAATGCGGGAAGAAGCAGAAGAGGAGAAATGGTGTCTTGTTTCTTGTTAGAGATGGATGATAGTTTAAATTCGATTGGATTTAATATTAATACAGCGATGCAGTTATCAAAAATTGGTGGAGGCGTGGCGCTCAACTTGAGTAAATTACGCGCACGTGGTGAGCAAATTAAAGGTATTGATAACGCAGCAAGTGGTGTTGTACCAGTTATGAAATTGCTTGAAGATTCGTTTTCGTATGCGAATCAGCTAGGACAACGAAAAGGTGCCGGTGCAGTATATTTAAATATTTTCCATTGGGATATTATTGAGTTCCTTGATACAAAGAAAATAAATGCCGACGAGAAGAGCCGTATTCAGTCTCTATCAATCGGTATCATCGTTCCAACTAAGTTCTTTGAGCTTGCAGAGAAAAACGAACCATTCCATGTTTTCGCACCATATACAGTATATAAAGAGTATGGAAAACATTTAGATGATATAGATATCGATGAAATGTACGATGAACTAATGAGCAATCCAAAGGTGAAGAAGAAGCCACTTGATATTAGTGCACGTGATATGCTTATTAAAATTGCAATGATTCAGCTTGAGTCTGGTTATCCATACTTAATGTTTAAATCAAATGCAAACAAGCAACATCCATTAAAGGGTATTGGAACTGTGAAGATGTCGAACTTGTGTTAACTATGTAGCACCTTCTAGTAGAAATGCTAGTCGAAAACTCCGTTAAACGGGGAAAGCCTCGATTAAGAGGTAACCTACCGTGCTAAATCTTATCTTAGAATGAATCGTATACGATTCAGAAGGTATCTTATTATTTTGTATAGTGCATAGATTACGGAACAACATAAAATAATAAGAGACTTTCTGAAAGAATAAGATAAGTAAAAGCCTAACGACTATCCCAGATGGGAGTAGGGCGCAAGCAATTGGCGTTCGAAAAGCGGAGCACCTAATCAGGTTATGCTGTAGGTGATGATATAGTCTGTCCTGTATGGTGACATACAGCAGTTGCTTGAGCAACGGGCTGAGAGTAGCGACCTCAGTTGAACATTAGAGACCGAAATCTTCCAGTTACAAGAAACATCTGAAATCAATGATTACGGTACAGATGACATTATCCGTCGTGATATTAACTGTAACTTAGGGTCATTAAACATTGTAAACGTTATGGAAAATAAAGAAATTCGAGAAGCGGTTCATGCAGGAATGGAAGCTTTAACAGCTGTGTCTGATATGACTGTTATTCCAAACGCACCAACTGTGAAAAAAGCAAATGACGAGCTTCATTCAGTTGGCTTGGGTGCAATGAACTTACACGGATACTTATCGAAAAATAAAATCGCTTATGAAAGTGCAGAAGCGAAAGAATTTGTTCGTACATTCTTTATGATGTTAAACTATTACTCGATTGAAAAGAGTATGGGTATTGCGAAAGAAAAGGGCGAGACATTTAAAGACTTCGATAAGTCGGATTATGCAAACGGCACATACTTTGAAAAGTATGAGACAACAGATTACAGTCCTGTAACAGAGAAAGTACAGCAGTTATTTGAAGGAATTTATATTCCAACAAAAGAAGATTGGACGAGTCTAAAAGAAGAAGTGCAGAAGAACGGTTTATATAACTCATATCGTTTAGCTATCGCGCCAACACAATCCATTAGTTACGTTCAAAATGCAACTTCAAGCGTAATGCCAATCGTAAGTCAAATCGAATCAAGAACGTATGCGAATGCGACAACATATTATCCAATGCCGTATTTATCAAAAGATACGTTCTGGTATTATAAATCTTCTTACGACATGAATCAGTTTAAATTAATTGATTTAATTGCAGAAATTCAAGAGCATATTGACCAAGGGATTAGTACAATTCTGTATGTAAATAGCGACATTTCTACTCGTGAATTAGCACGCTATTACATTTACGCGCATAAAAAAGGACTTAAGAGTCTGTATTATACAAGAACGCGTAAGTTAAGCGTGGAAGAGTGTGTAGCTTGTACGGTTTGATGATGTATTGCTATACAAATTGAAAACCCCACTTCTAGAATAAAAGTACAACGGTATGAGCAGGGTTAAAATAACCCTGCTCATACTTAGTTATACAATTCCCGTTCAATTGAACGGTTAGGTTTTCATTCATATATGGAAGTTTAACCGTTCAATTGAACAATCAATGTTATAAAAGGGGCGATTCAATGCGCGCTGTAAACTGGAATAAAAAAGAAGACGATTTTAGTTTAATGTTTTGGAAGCAAAACATCGCTCAATTTTGGACAGAAGAGGAAATCGCAGTATCTTCTGACAAAAATACTTGGGCGCAATTATCAAAAGAAGAACAAATTGCTTATAAGCGAGTACTAGGAGGATTAACGCTTCTAGATACAAAACAAGGCGGCGAAGGGATGCCACTTGTACTTGTTCATCTTGAGAATTTACAAGCGAAAAGTGTATTAGCTTTCATGGGTGCTATGGAAGAAGTACACGCGAAGAGTTACAGTCATATCTTCACGACACTCGCAACAGAAGAAGAAATTGATGAGATCTTTGACTGGGTAGATAACCATCCATTACTTGAGAAAAAAGCAGGGATTATTACAGGTTACTATCGTCGTTTATTAAAGCCACAAGTAACGAAAAAAGAATTATACATGGCTATGGTAGCTAGTGTATTCTTAGAAAGTTACTTGTTCTATAGTGGGTTCTTCTATCCACTTTACTTAGCGGGACAAGGAAAGTTAACTGCAAGTGGTGAAATTATTAACTTAATAATTCGCGACGAAAGCATTCACGGCGTATTCGTCGGCATTTTAGCACAACAAATTTTTGCAGAACTTTCTGCTGAAGAGCAACAAGAAGTGCAAAAAGAAACACAAGAACTACTAATGGAACTGTATGAAATTGAAATGGCATATACAGACGAAATTTATACATCCATCGGTCTTGTAGAAGAAGTAAACCGCTTCGTTCGTTACAATGCGAACAAAGGGCTTATGAACTTAGGGTTAGAGCCACGCTTTGAAGAAGAAGAAATTAACCCAATTGTATTAAATGGTTTACGTACAGATACGAAAAACCATGATTTCTTCTCTGTAAAAGGAAACGGGTATGTAAAAGCAACAAATGTTGAAAAATTATCAGATGATGATTTCGTATTTGATTTTTAATAAATAGTTTTGAAAAAGCTGTCTTTCATGGAAAGACAGTTTTTTTGTTATATATAGTTTACATAATGTTATTATTTCGTGATACGTTTTTTGTTTTTGGCTAATTAAAGTGTTACTAGGGTTATGAGAGATTGAATAACTTATGTCGAAATGAATAGAAAAACGAAGATAATGAGCGAGTTATTCCACCTAGACATTCTTTTTTCACAATGAGTTTTTTGTATTTAGAAATTTTGGCTCAAAAATTGCATGAATATTTAAAAAAAGGAGGGGATTTCATTATGCGTGGCAGGATGTTTACAGTTCACTGAAAGCGTTTTCTGTTTAGTTACCAATCTTTACATGGAAATTAGATAGAGAAAGCAGGAGGAATGATAGGTGGAAAAAGTAGTTGGTTTAAAACGTTCATTAGGACTCTGGTCAATTGTTATGCTAGGTGTCGGCTATATGACACCGATGGTGGGATTTGATACATTTGGAATTGTTTCTGAAAAAACGGACGGGCATGTTCCAGCGGCTTATCTGATTGCATTAGTAGGGATGTTGTTTACAGCTGCAAGCTACGGCAAAATGGTAAAGGTTTTTCCTACTGCGGGATCTGCTTATACGTATACACAAAAAACAATTAGTAAAAGGCTTGGGTTTCTTGTCGGATGGTCAGCGTTGTTGGATTATTTGTTTTTACCGATGGTTAACGCACTATTAACGAGAATTTATATGTCAGCACTTTTTCCAAGTGTTCCAGATTGGGTATGGGTTGTTGGCTTTATTCTATTCATTACACTTATTAATATCATTAGTGTAAATGTTACTGCCAATTTCAACACGTTCTTAGTAACATTTCAAGTGATCGTAATGATTGTGTTCGTTTTTCTCGTTATAAAAGGCTTATTAGCAGGGGAAGGAACAGGAGAAGTCTTTTCCATTCAGCCGTTTTTTCAATCAGATATACAAATATCACCGTTAGTTGCAGGAGCGACAATTCTTTGTTTTTCATTTTTAGGTTTTGATGCAGTAACGACATTTGCAGAAGAAACACCAAACGCAAAGAAGACGATTCCTCGGGCGATTTTTCTTACCGCTCTAATTGGCGGTATTTTATTTATCGTTACGACGTATTTTACACAATCCTTTTTCCCTGATGCAGCTGTATTTAAAGACACAGAATCAGCGGCGCCAGAAATTGCGCTATATGTTGGCGGGAAATTATTTCAAAGTTTCTTCTTAGTAGGAACCTTGATGGGAACAATAGCGTCTGGTTTAGCTTCTCATACAAGTGTATCGCGATTATTGTACGTAATGGGGCGAGATAATGTAATCCCGAAGAAAATTTTTGGATACGTTCATCCTCGCTTGCGAACTCCAGTGTATAACATTATCTTTGTCGGAATTATTGCACTCTCAGCTATGTTCATGGATTTAGAAACAGCAGCATCTCTTATTAACTTTGGAGCGCTTATTGCGTTTACATTTGTTAATTTATCAGTCATTTCTTACTATGTGATTAAGAAAAAACGATATAAAACAGTAAAAGACTTTTTAAATTTTTTAGTTATGCCTACTTTAGGAGCAGGTACTGTAGCTGTACTTTGGTTTAACCTCAATATTCATTCACTTATTCTTGGACTTAGCTGGGCTGCTATTGGAATCGGCTATCTTCTGTATATTACGAACATGTTTCGTTCCGCTCCTCCTCAAATGCATTTTGAAGAAGTGCAGGAAGTATAAAATAACAAAAACATCGGAATGTATCCGGTGTTTTTGTTATTTTGGGGATTGAAAAGTCATGCAAGTTTGCATACATCATTCAACTATTCATAAGGAAGGAAAGGAAAAGTATAAGTGAGTAGGCTGAAACGATACAATCAGCATTCTTTTATCCCGCTATTTTCGGACAGTAAGGCTCCAAAAATAAAGAAGTTAGGTGGGAGAGTAACTGTCCGTAAAAGCTCGATTTGTTGGGGATGAAGAAAACTTCAACTGATTAAAGTTTCACTTTATCATTTGGCACGATTATTGCTTTCTAATTACTAGTAAAAATAAATAAATGAGGTGTTATCGTGGCAATTCGATCAGAAAAAGAAGAGGTAATACAATCTACTCAAGAAAAAATTGAGGTAGAAAATCCTTTAGAGGAATTTCAAGCGATATTAAAAGAGGCACTCCAAGCATTGCGTTATCCAGAGGAAGTATTTGATTTTCTTAAAAGTCCGATGCGTTTTTTAGAAGTAAGCATTCCTGTTCGAATGGATGATGGAAGAACAAAGATATTTCAAGGGTATCGTGCCCAGCATAATGATGCAGCAGGGCCAACAAAAGGTGGTATTCGCTTTCATCCAGATGTTACAGCAGAGGAGGTAAAGGCGCTTGCCGGTTGGATGAGTTTGAAATGTGGCGTAACTGGACTTCCGTATGGAGGTGCGAAGGGCGGGATTATTTGTAATCCGCAGGAGATGAGTTTCAGAGAACTAGAGTTACTTAGCCGTGGTTATGTAAGAGCAGTAAGTCAAATTGTTGGACCTACGAAAGATATTCCGGCGCCTGATATGTATACAAATGCGCAAATTATGGCTTGGATGCTAGATGAATATGATCATATTAGAGAATTTGATTCTCCAGGTTTTATTACTGGCAAGCCATTAATGCTAGGGGGATCACAAGGTAGGGAAACAGCTACGTCTAAAGGCGTATTTTACACGCTTCAATTAGTCAGTGAATTAAAAGATATTCCGCTTCAAAATATGCGAGTGATTATTCAAGGATTCGGAAACGTCGGGAGCTATTTAGCAAAATATTTATATGATATTGGTGTCAAAGTAGTAGGTGTATCTGATGCATTAGGTGGTATTTATAATCCAGACGGCCTAGATGTTCCTTATTTATTAGAAAATCGGGATTCTTTTGGTGTCGTA
Organism: Bacillus cereus; assembly: GCF_002561295.1. Classification (GTDB taxonomy): domain Bacteria; phylum Bacillota; class Bacilli; order Bacillales; family Bacillaceae_G; genus Bacillus_A; species Bacillus_A cereus_S. The sequence goes on along the minus strand of NZ_NTUG01000031.1, from coordinate 1,071 downwards.
TCGAACCTCTTTAGTAAAACAATCTCGAACCAAGAGTTGTTAGAAAAGGAATGTGATGTCCTCATTCCAGCGGCAATTGGAGGGGTGATTACGAAACATAATGCGAAAAAGCTTGGATGTAAGATTGTCATTGAAGCCGCGAATGGTCCGACAACAAAAGAAGCGATAGCAATGTTAGAAGAGGAAGACATTTTAGTCGTCCCGGATATTTTAGCGAATTCTGGAGGCGTTATTGTTTCTTATTTTGAATGGTGCCAAAATAACCAAGGATATTATTGGACAGAAGAATATGTAGACCAATGTTTAAAAGAGAAAATTACAGCTAGTTTTTTTGATGTATTCAACACTTCTAAACGTTTTGGGGTAAATATGAAAATTGCTGCATATATAGCGGGAGTTCGTAAGATTGTAGAAGCATCTCGTCTTCGAGGTTGGTTGCATTTTTAGTATAGAGGGAGGGAATATATGAAACTGGATATTTTGCTAGAACAAGTTGAAAAACAATCCATTGGTTATTACTGTATTGTATCGAATCAGCATCGATATGATATAGCAGTTACGTATTCACAGCAGTTTTTTGGAAAAGCAATGGTTACCTCTATTCAAAATGGAAGAATGATTCTATTAAGTCAAGAAGATATCGCAGAGGAACAATATTGGGCACCTAAGCTAGGGATTGAAGTGGAGGATATAGAGGACTTTCAGAGCTTTTTTCATATGATCCTTCAGTCACAAATGTTAGCAGAACAATATTAATAGAAAAAAAGAAAGGAATGATGCATGTTGTATTATGAGATTGTTACAAGCCCATGCTATGGAACGGTTGAAAAAGTATCTATTAATAAGGACTCTCGAATTTATGAATGGGAGCCACTATTTGCTATTAAAAGTATGGATGGTAAACTGGAAGTAATCAAAATGGGATGTAGTGGAGAAGTACAGTCTTTAGAAGTAGAGGCAGGGGATAAAGTCATTCCAGGTATGGTGTTAGCTTATATTCAGGAAGACATTTTAATTAGTGGTAGTGATTAATAATAGAACAACGAGGAAGATGAACTGCACCCCAATTGT
>NZ_NTUG01000030.1 GCF_002561295.1 Bacillus cereus | reverse complement strand
TTTCGTCATTTTGAAATTTCTCCGATTCTCATTTTTCTCTCATTATACAAGAAATACCCTATCGAATAGACTTTTTTAAGTGTCTATTCAATAGGGTACAGTGTAGATATAGCATTCCTTTTTTATTTCTTATACTTGTTTTAAAAAATTTAATACTATTTTAGGAGCATTCTCGTTTATTTGAATTCCTTGAACAGAACCTTTATCTACATCTTTTGCGATTATAATGTTATTTTTATCATCTATCCAGACTAACAAACTTTCTTTCGTATCATCATCAAAAACGACTTCCATATTCGTATGTACAGCATCCCTTACTTTTTTATCTAAAGCTATTTTTTTAGACGTACCAGCTTTGGTTGCGGTAACAATTTGATTGATTAGATCTTCATTATCCGTTCCTGCTTTAGAAATATTATCTTGATCTCTCCTCACTAAATTCATTTCTTTTATTTGTTTTTTCTCAAATACTATTGATGTTTCTTTTTCCTCTTTTTGTTCAGTTGAAGAAGAAGTTTTTGAAGAACTTGTCATATTAGAACATCCAATTAAACTCAAAAACAATATCATTACCAGAAATAAGATCATATTTTTTCTCATTTCACTCACCCCTTCATACAATTTTCAATACTGAATATCGGTATAAATCGATTCCTCAACTCCCGGAAGAAATCTGTATACACTTATTCCGAGTAACGCTTCTATTTCTTTTTTTATTTTATAAAATCCTTTCCAATGAGAAGAAGTATGAGCATTGGTGCCGTGTCTCAATCCAACTGAGATCAATCTTTTTTCAAGTGTAGTAAATCCTTTATCATCGGCTAAAGCATCACAAAGAGTAATAACTTTATCGTATAAATCATAGTTGCTATTTTCATTTAATATCTCTATAAGCTTCACTTTCATGTTTAGAGGAACAAGCTCCCAAGCAGCTGCAACTTCTATATCTTTATTCCCACAAGGAAATGAATGCGTTACACATTTAATTGCATTCCCTCTAAATCCTAATTGTTCTAAGTACATGTATCCATCATAAGAATGTATAACAGATTTTGTGAAACCTTTATACCTACCAATATCATGAAGCAACCCTGCATTGTAAGCCAAATCATGATTCACATCATATCCTTGTTTCATAAATTCTAAGATTATGTTTTCAGTAGCCTGGGCAACATGTATCGAATGTTTATACCAAGGGCCAGAATTTTGTTTATATGCACGTTCAAATAGCTCTCTTGCATATACTCTATCCATGATATATTCCATAACACCATCCCCTATAATCATTATTTTGCATAACTAATCTGTTTCTTTTGCTCCGAAAGATCCAATTCTGGAATTTGCTTCTCCACTAAAATCATTACTTCTTCGATTAATAATTCCAAATCCTTTACACTGTTTTCTGGATTTCCCATTAAGATATTCGACATTCGTGCATAAAGGTTTTCAGGTTTTATTGTCATTCGTTCTATATTAAAAGGCATCCATTTAAATGCAGGGTGATGCACATACATTTTATTCAAACCGAACAAAGCGCCAAATACATTCTTCTGCACTTCACAAATTACATCGTATAGCATAAGCCAATCTTTTCGTGTTAAAAGTGCTTCGCGGTTATTCCATCGATTGCTTAGTAAAAGATTCTCTGTAATCATCTGTTTGGAAAGTTCTAACGGATATTCTGCGATTCTATCTTTTAGCTTTCTAATCGTTTCTTTCCCATGCAAGCTCACACCATCCTGAACAGAAGCTACAATACATTGTTTTTCATAATCAGTTTCATACTTGCCCACTACATCAGAAATAAAATGTTCAACTGTTACAGATAAAAAGTTACTTATTTCTAATTTAATCCCATCTTTCGTTACATAAGATTCAGACCACTCGTCCTCTTCATACGGATGATATGACAAAATGGTCCCACCAACATTTTTAATAGGACCTTCGCGATCTTCATCTTCTGGCGGTGCTGACCATAAAATATGCAACTCTATATCTGAATTTTCATCTTGCCAGTTTCTTGATACGGATCCCGCCAAAAGAATTGCTTCTATTTTCGGATTTTGTTTATAGATTTCTGCCATATCTATTGCTTTTTGCATTAGGTTCATTTGGTTTTCTCCATGTTTGATTATCTATTCGAATATTTTATTTTAGCATTATTACACTGTTTCTATTTATAGATTAATGGAAATTCATTACTATATCAACTAATTATCTTTTATTTCTGATTATTATAGGTAAAAACTTTCTTTGTTACCAAGTACATAAACAGAAAAAGGATATACGCTCCTATATTGAGCATAATATCCTCATCATCATTCTCTACTATATAATTTTCAAATACATAATAAGAATAAATGTTTCTCTTCATAGCCCGTCCCTTTTACAAATAACCATTTTGCTCGCACCATTCATGAAATTGCCCCACATCTACCCCTACTAAAACAATATCTTTTAACTCTACATCGATGTTTTGGCCGTCAATTACAATGATAAAATTTGGTTCTGCCTGCTGTTCCTTTTGCTTTACAATTCCAATCCGATTCCGGTACGGCCCATCTTTTACATATGCTTTTTGTCCTGTAATATCAAAATCCAAGATTCTCACCTCTTTTACTACGCTCAACTTAAAAATACGTTTCCTTTTATTACACCTATTTCTGTATATATATGATGAAACAGTAAAAGAGTCCTTCCTTTATTACAATTATTTTTTCTTTATTTCATTTTGATAAATTATACGTAAAGATTAGGAAAAAACGCATTTGAAAACGCTTTCTTAAGTGGTTTTCATGTTATAATAGAAAAGCAGAACTGCGTAAAGAGGGAGAAAAATGGATATAACAATTATTACAAAAGTAATCGAAGCATTAAAAACATTTGGATTTCAAGATGTAACATACTGTGAAGAAACAAAACAATTCTTATTTCATAATCAGACCGATATCATGAGCGGCTATGCAGAAATCACATATAGTAGTCAATTTGAAAAATTTAATGTGCTAATTCATCCAATTGAAACGCATCATCAAGCGGAGTTACAAGAAGTTGAAAAACACATTCAATCTTGCATCCGAAAAGTCGAGTATTTAAATGCTCTTCTTAGCGGGCAGAAGAAATTAACTGATAAAGTTATTATTATGTAAAAAAGAACGTGATTACCTCACGTTCTTTTTATTATTGTATATTCATTTTCTCTTTCAATTGTAAACTCGTCACAGCCTCTAATACATCCATCGCTTCTCCCATTGTCATATCAAAAACTGTCTTATTCTCTATGTATGGAAACTGTCGAAAACGTTTTTCAAGCATTTTTACTGCATCCGATGAAAATAATGCACTATCTATACCAAATTCTGTTTCAAGAAGAACAATCCAATCTAAAATGTGAAACCCTAATCCATTTACAAATGAAATGAGTCTTTCTTCCGGTTGTGAAGATAAAAATACGTAACGTTCCATTTCACTAAAGAGTTCTTCACCTAAGATTTCTGCTAGTTCTTCATCATGTTCACGATTTACGATTTCATCATATCCATAATCATCTACAAGTTCTTCTACTTCTTCTCCGTCCGCACAAAGCAACTGACTACGCAGTGCACCTTTTTTGAATTCACTTTTTTGTACAACTTCTAAGAAGCTTGTTTCCCATCCTTGTTCTAAATGCATGTGTATAACTCCTTCATATTAAATATATATTGATTGAAACTCTCTTCTTTTATTCATACATGATAACGATATGAACCTACTGGATCTAAAAACATAAAAACATCTTGTTTTGAAGTCATTTCATATGTATGTAAACCACAGACGGATCCGCAATATACAAATGGTACCCTTTGTTCCAACAGCATCCATTGTACCCAGTTTTGAAACATTTTAGAATCCTATCTATATTTTATAAAAACGAAAGGGAAACTCCTTTTTAGCGCTCACGATAATAATAAAAGGGGATCTTGTAAAAAAGGCCCCACCTTCAAAACTTATTTTACGTTTAAATGGTGGGATGCCTGATGGTCCTCTTTTATTTTTTGTTTTTTATCACTTTCACCGGCTAACATATCTAACTCAGCTGTTATTTCCGATTTTTGCAAATTTCGTTCTTGCGAAAATTTTCTTGAAATGTAAACAATCACACTACCAACATACAAAATAAAACATATAATCAGAGCAGTATTTTCAAAAGGACTCAGCTCCAACACAGTCACTCCTAATCCATTCGTTTTTTCACGCTCAAAGAACTGGAATTTCCCTATTAAACCTCTATTATTGTAACATAAATACAATCATTCTTCGAACCTTTCATTCTATTAAAAAGAGACATGATTTTTTATAATCATGCCTCCATAATATATTTCATAATGGTTTGTATCGCTTCTTTTCCACTATACTTTTTTAATTCTTTTTTATACTTCTCACGATTATGATTTAACTCTTCTATATGCTTCATAAAGGACACCACTGTTATATTTTCTTCATATAAAACCGATGCATACCCTTGTCTTTCAAATGATTGTGCATTCAAAATTTGATCACCACGACTTGAAGCTTTCGGTAACGGAATTAAAATCATCGGTTTTTGCAGTGTTAAAAATTCAAAAATTGCATTTGATCCAGCACGTGAGATAACAAAATCCGTTGCTCCTAATACATCTGGTAATTCACCGTGTACATATTCAAATTGTCTATACCCTGTCACACCTTGTAACGTCTCATCTAGATTTCCTTTTCCGCATAGGTGAACAACTTGATACTTTTTAAGCAACTGCGGCAATGCTTCTCGTACTGTTTCATTGATTTTCTTTGCTCCGAGACTTCCTCCCATAATCGTGATGACTTGTTTTTCAGCATGGAACCCAAGAAATTCCAGACCTTTTTCACGATTTCCACGCAGCACCTCTTCCCTGACAGGTGAGCCTGTATAAACCACCTTTTCTTTTGGCAAATGCTGCGCAGCTTCTTCAAATGTAACAAATATTTTCGAAGCAAAGCGGAGTGCAATTTTATTCGCGAGTCCTGGTGTCATATCAGACTCATGTAACAAAACTGGAACACGGTTTAGCCATCCTCCAATTACTACTGGTACAGAGACAAAACCACCCTTTGAAAAAATAACATCTGGTTTTAACTTTCGTATTCGCACATAAGCTTCCATAACGCCCTTCATAACAAGAAAAGGGTCTTTTATATTTTTCAAATCAAAATAACGGCGTAACTTTCCGCTCGCTATACTATAGTACGGGATTCCTTCGTTCTCGATAATCGTTTTTTCAATCCCTTGATGAGAGCCAATATACGAAATATCCCAACCCTTTTCTTGTAAATGTGGAATAATCGCCAAATTGGGTGTCACATGTCCAGCTGATCCACCGCCTGTAAAGACTATTCTTTTCATTTGTCTCCCCCTTTTACACTATAGTACACTAAAATATCGGGCTTCGGGGTGAGCAAATACCATTGCCGTTACAGAGGCTTCCGGCTCCATCATAAACCCTTCTGTTAGTGAAATCCCAATTTCCTCTGGTTGAATTAAGCGAAATAGTTTTTCTTGATCAGCAAGCTCTGGACAAGCCGGATAACCAAAGGAAACACGAATCCCTTGATATTTCGTCCGGAATCGTTCTTCCATCGTCATCTCCGGTGAATCTGGAATTCCAAAGCGATCACGAATTAACATATGTGTTTTTTCAGCAAGACCTTCTGCAAGTTCTAATGCCAATGATTGGATTGCATGACTACGTAAATAGTCCCCTTTCTCCTTCCATTCTTCCGCAATATTACGGACTCCTTCTCCTACTGTAACAGATAAAAAGGCGACATAATCCATCTCGTCACCAACAGGACGTAAATAATCCCCTAGCGTGCGATACGGCGCTTTCCCTTGTCTTGGGAATGAAAAGCGCTCAAGTACACGCGCATGATCTTCCGGATCATAAATAATGATCGTTTGTCCATCACTTTGAGCAGGGAAAAATTGATAAACGGCTTTTGGACGCAGCCAAGATTGCCCCTCTTGCAATAGTTCATCAATTAAATCATTTAATTCATGTGCTCGTTTATCTCCTTCCCTAAGCAATTTTTTCACATTGCCTTTTAAACCAAGGTGGTGTCCAAGTAACATTTGTCTGTTTAAAAATGGGGCAAGATGTGAAACCGGGATATCACGAAGTACGACCCGCTTTGTTGAATCTGGTATCATAACCTCTGCTGGCGCCAACGGCTCGATTACAACTGGTAATTCCGCTTTTTTCTCCTCCTGTTTCACAATAGCATGGAGATGACGATTCTTTTTTTCCTGCTTCATTTTCTCTCGTTCTTCTTCTTTTTGTAATCGATTGATCAGATCAAGTCCTGTCATCGCATCGCTTGCATATAACACAAGTCCATTATAAGAAGGTGAAATACGGTTATCTGTAAACTTTCTTGTCAATGCCGCACCACCTACAACAATTGGAATATCAATATTTGCCGCTTGTAAATCTTCAGCAGTTGCTACCATTTGTTGCGCTGATTTTACTAATAATCCAGAAAGCCCGATAATATCCGGTTTCTTTTCTTTTACTTCTTGAACAATGCGATCAGAGCGGACATTAATTCCTAAATTGACAATATCATAGCCATTATTCGATAAAATAATTTCTACAAGATTTTTACCAATATCGTGTACGTCACCTTTTACAGTGGCTAATAATACTTTTCCTTTTTTTGCACTATCACTAGATTCCATATACGGCTCTAAATATGCAACAGCAGCTTTCATACTTTCTGCACTTTGCAAGACTTCAGCAACAATCAGCTCATTATTATTAAATAGACGACCAACCTCGTCCATTCCTTTCATAAGCGGACCATTAATAATATCAAGCGGCCTTCTTCCTTCTGTAAGCGCGAGACTTAAATCTTCTTGTAATCCTTGCTTTGTTCCTTCTACAATGTAATTTGCTAATCTTTCATCAAGCGTTAATGTTTCTTGTATGACCCCTTCTTTTTTCTTCGCAACCCGGTAGAAGTTTGTAAATTCTTCTAATGTTTCTTTCGTTGTTTCAAATAATAGCGCATCTGCGAGTTTCTTTTCCTCTTCTGGAATGGATGCATAACGTTCTAGTTTTTCAGTATTCACAATCGCGTAATCAAGCCCAGCCTTTGTTGCATGATATAAAAAGACTGAGTTTAGTACTTCTCGGCCAGCTGGTGGTAAACCAAACGATATATTACTTACTCCTAAAATCGTTAAACATTCTGGCAATGCTTCTTTAATAAGGCGAATCCCTTCGATTGTCGCTTCTGCAGATCCGATATATTCTTCATCACCAGTTCCTACTGGAAATACAAGCGCATCGAAAATGATATCGGATGGACGTATTCCATATTTCTTTGTTAATAATTCATAACTTCTTTTTGCGATTTCTAATTTTCTTTCTGCACAAACTGCCATCCCATCTTCATCAATCGTCCCGACTACAATTGCAGCTCCATATTTACGAAGAAGCGGCGTTACTTTCTCAAAGCGCTCTTCTCCATTTTCTAAATTAATAGAGTTAATGACGCCCTTCCCTTGTATATACGTAAGAGCTTTCGCCATTACATTTTCATCCGTTGAATCAATCATAATTGGAACCTTTAATACTTTCGTAACCTCCGCTAAAAAGTTTTCCATATCTTCCACTTCATCACGGTCAGGATCTGCCATACAAATATCAATAATGTGTGCATTTTTCTTCACTTGCGCCCTCGCAATTTCAGCAGCCTCTTCAAAATTCCCGTCAGCTACTAATCTTTTAAACTTTCTTGATCCAATAACATTTGTTCTCTCACCAACGAATAATGGCCTCATAGAATCATCATATTGCAACGCTTCTAAGCCACTAATTCCATGACCTTCTCGTTCATGATTCTTGCGTGCTTTAAGAGATGTAAGCGAAGCTTTTATTGCTCTTATATGATCAGGTGTTGTTCCGCAACAACCACCAATAATATTAATCCAGCCTTCTTCGGCAAACTGTTTCACCTTTTCCGCAAGTGAAGTTGGTGACTCATGATAATGTCCATCCTCGTCTGGAAGACCGGCATTTGGATAACAAGAAATATAACACTCCGATAAATCAGAAAGAGAACGAATATGTTCACGCATAAATTCTGGTCCTGTCGCACAATTTAATCCGACAGATAGTGGTTTCATATGCTCAACTGATAAATAAAACGCCTCGATCGTTTGCCCCGCTAACGTTGTTCCCATCGGTTCAATCGTTCCAGAAATCATAAGTGGAACCGTATGATTAGCTTCCGTGAATGCTTGCTGAATCCCTAAATATGCTGCTTTCACATTACGCATATCTTGGCTCGTCTCTACAAGCAATACATCAACGCCGCCACGCAATAACCCCCTTGCTTGCCTAGTGTATGCCTCAATTAATCCTTCGAAAGTTACACCACCAGTTACACTAATCGCTTTTGTCGTCGGTCCCATTGCGCCAGCCACATATACTTCTTTACCACTCTCTCTTACAGCTTGTTTCGCTAAGCATGCCGCTCTTTCATTCAGCTCCTCATCTAAATGAGATAACTCATAATCGTGTAATACAATATTCGTAGCACCAAACGTATTTGTTTCAATAATATCCGCTCCCGCTTCAATATAAGCTTTATGGATATGTAGAATAACATCTGGTCTTGTCTTTACTAAGTATTCATTACATCCTTCATATTCTTCACCGCCAAAATCTTCTGCAGTTAAATCTGCCTGCTGAATCATCGTTCCCATAGCACCATCTAATATTAAAATATCATGTCGTAATCTCTCTTCTATCGGTCTCATCAGTTGACTCCTTCTTTCACTTCTTGCTTTTCTTTCACATAGTTAACGAGATTTTCTGTAATTTCATATTTCAAAAATGGTGTAATAAGATAAATACCGTTAAAGTATTTCATCGCAGCGTCAATTAACTCTTGTGAAATGCGAATCCCTTCCTCAATTGCAGATTCTTGCGTATCATGTCCATCCATTCGTTGTCTTACTTCTTCTGGTAGTGTAATGCCTGGCACCTCAAAATGAAGAAAGTCAGCATTTCGCTTACTTACTAACGGCATAATCCCAATAAAAATCGGCTGTTCTAAATGTTTTGTCGCCTCGTATACTTCTCCGATTAAAGCTACATCATAAATGGGCTGTGTTAAAAAATACTCTGCTCCAGCTGCAATTTTCCTCTCCATCCGTTTTACAGCTGCTTTTAAATGTCTCACATGTGGGTTAAACGCTCCTCCAACAGAGAATCTTGTTGCAGAACCAATGGATTTCCCTAAAATAGAGCGACCTTCATTCATTTCCTTAATCATTTTAATTAATTCAATAGAGGATAAATCATATACAGACGTCGCCCCAGGAAAATCCCCAACACGAGCTGGATCACCTGTTAAAGCCAACACTTCTTCCATTCCTAAAGCTGATAAACCAAGTAAATGAGATTGTAAGCCAATCACATTATGATCACGGCACGTTAAATGCGTTAGCACTGGAATATCATGTTTCGTTAACAATGCCCCCATTGCCATATTTGAAATGCGCGGGGATGCTAACGAGTTATCTGCTAGCGTAATCGCATCTGCTCCTGCTCTTTTCAACGCCCTTGCTCCTTCAAAAAAACGCTGCGTATCTAATGTTTTTGGGGGATCTAGTTCAACAATAACTGTTGTTTGCTTCTTCGCTTTTTCTGCAAGAGTAACGTGGGTGCTAATACGTTTTGTTTGCATAGGAACCACTTGTTGTCTTTGAACGATTTGTTTTTCTGTAACAGGCGTTACATTCGCAATTGCACGCTTCATCGCTTCAATATGTGCTGGCGTTGTACCACAACATCCTCCTAGCAAACGAATACCTTGTTCAATAAATTTCGGTGTCATCTCTTCAAAATAAGCAGGACTTCCCTCATATACGTAACGCCCTTCTACATAGTTTGGAAGGCCTGCATTTGGATAAGCTGACAAATAACCATTTTTCGGAATCGATATCATTTTGAAAGCTTCCGTCATATGAAGCGGTCCTAACTGACAGTTTAAACCGACTACATTTGCACCGTAATCTAAAAGCTGCTCTAATATTTCATTTACATCATTCCCATTTTGCGTTGTGCCAGCTTCATGAAGTGCTAATTGCGCAATAATTGGTATATCAGTTTGCTTCCTTAGTACTTTCACTGCATGTAGTAATTCAAATTCATCATAAAAAGTTTCAAGTAATAGGCCATCCACATTTTCTTCTATTAATGCCCCAGCTTGCTCAAGTAGCATAAATTCCCGCTCCATATCAGTCGTTGTAACCGCACCGATATGTTTCATCCCACCAATTGTCCCCAAAATGGCATTTCTATCTGTTATTGCTGCTTTTGCCAGTTTTACCGCCGCCCTATTAATTTGAACAACTTGGTTTTCTAGTCCATATGTACGTAATTTCGCTTCATTTGCACCATATGTATTTGTTTGAATAATATCAGCTCCAGCAGCTACATATTGTTTATGAATAGATATAATTAAATCTGGATCTGATAGATTTAATTCTTCAAAACTGCTTTGCAAACCATGAGAATGTAATAATGTACCAACTGCTCCATCGCCGATAATAATTCCTTTTGACAATAAATCTAGAATTTTCACTTGTCTCCCTCTTTTCTATCAATATAAAAACCCCCTCTTCACCTTGAAGAGGGGGACATCATCAATCCTCCTCTTATCATGCAAAACAAATTGTTTTGCAGGTATTAGCACCGTTTCAAACATTTCGTTTGAAGGTTGCCGGGTTTCACAGGGCCTTTCCCTCCACCGCTCTCAATAAGAGTTTGTCTTAATTATTCATCTATTTTTTAAAAGGAAATACGTGTACCTTTTAACAATCTTTGTTAATTTTCTAATAAACTTAGCATAGGACTGACTAAAAGTCAATAGAATTAGAAGGAAAATAAAAAAACATTTAAAATAAAGTTGCAATTCAATTATCTTTTATTGTAAAGTTAAAAGCATAATAAAATTTCATACAAATTATTCTTATCTAGAGAGGTAGAGGGACTGGCCCTATGACACCTCAGCAACCATTAACATGTTCGTTAATAAGGTGCTAATTCCAGCAAATTGTGAAAAGATTTGACAGATAAGAAGAAGACTATATTCGCATGAAAGCCTTCTTCTTAGAAGGCTTTTTTTATTTTTTATTAAGGAGGAATGCAACATGTCAACAATCGAAACAAAACTAGCTCAAATCGGGAATCGAAGCGAAACGACTACAGGAACGGTTAATCCCCCTGTTTACTTTTCAACAGCTTATCGGCATGAAGGAATCGGAAAATCAACAGGTTTCGACTATTCACGAACTGGAAATCCAACACGCGACCTTTTAGAACACGCAATTGCTGATTTAGAAGAAGGGGAACAAGGATATGCCTGTAGTTCGGGAATGGCAGCGGTTCTTCTTGTTCTTTCTTTATTCCGCTCTGGGGATGAACTTATCGTATCAGAAGACTTATATGGGGGAACCTATCGGTTATTTTCAGAACACGAAACAAAGTGGAATATTCGATGTAGATACGTAGATACACAATCTATTAAACAAATAGAACAAGCCATCACTTCTCAAACGAAAGCTATTTTTATAGAAACACCAACCAATCCATTAATGCAAGTAACTGATATTGCAGCTGTCGCAACTGTCGCAAAACGACATGGAGTCCTACTTATTGTAGATAACACTTTCTACACTCCTTATATACAACGACCATTGACAGAAGGAGCAGATATTGTCCTTCATAGCGCCACAAAATATTTAGGTGGTCACAACGATGTATTAAGTGGACTTGTCGTTGCAAAAGGTCAAGCGCTTTGTGAGGAACTTGCCCACTATCATAACGCTTCTGGTGCTGTACTAAGCCCGTTTGATTCATGGTTATTAATTCGTGGCATGAAAACATTAGCTCTTCGTATGACACAACATGAAGAAAATGCAAAGAAAATCGTTTCTTATTTAAATGAGGAAGACGGTATAACCGATGTTTTTTATCCAGGAAAGGGCGGCATGATTTCATTTCGTCTTCGCGATGAAAAATGGATAAATCCCTTCTTACAATCTTTATCGTTAATTACCTTTGCAGAGAGCCTTGGCGGAGTTGAAAGTTTAATGACATATCCAGCAACCCAAACACATGCAGATATCCCAGAAGATGTGCGTACAGCACGCGGCGTATGTAATCGCCTCCTTCGTTTCTCCGTAGGTATCGAAAATAGTGATGATTTAATTCAAGACTTAAAGCAAGCTATTAAGCATGTAAAAGAAGGTGTGAGAATATGAGTTATTCAATAGATACACTCTTACTTCATAACCAATATAAACATGATTCCCAAACAGGTGCTGTTAACGTTCCCATCTTTAATACATCAACATTCCATCAATTTGATGTAGACACCTTTGGAAAATACGACTATAGCCGCTCAGGGAATCCAACACGTGAAGCACTTGAAGATATTATCGCTTTATTAGAAGGGGGCACAAAAGGATTTGCCTTTGCATCTGGAATTGCAGCGATTTCTACTGCTTTTCTCCTTCTCTCACAAGGTGATCACGTTCTCATTTCAGAAGATGTATATGGGGGAACCTATCGGGTTGTAACAGAAGTTCTTTCCCGTTACGGTGTTTCACATACATTCGTTGACATGACCAATTTAGAAGAAGTGAAGCAAAACATTAGACCCAATACAAAAGTCTTTTACGTTGAAACACCATCCAACCCATTGTTAAAAGTAACCGACATCCGCGCCGTTTGCGAATTAGCAAAATCTGCCGGGGCACTCACATTTGTTGACAACACATTTTTAACACCATTATTCCAAAAACCTCTTGAACTTGGCGCGGATGTCGTCCTTCATAGCGCGACAAAATTCATTGCTGGTCACAGTGATGTTACTGCTGGATTAGCAGTTGTAAAAGATGCAGAACTCGCTCAGAAACTTGGCTTCTTGCAAAATGCGTTTGGTGCTATATTAGGGCCAAATGATTGCTCTCTCGTTCTTCGTGGCCTAAAAACATTACACGTACGTCTCGAACACTCAGCAACAAATGCGAATAAAATCGCCCATTACTTACAAAAACACTCAAAGATTCAAAATGTGTATTATCCTGGATTAGAATCACATTCTGACTATAACATACAACAAACACAATCAAAATCTGCTGGTGCAGTTTTATCTTTCACATTGCAATCTGAAGATGCCTTACGCCAATTTTTATCTCAAGTTAAACTTCCTGTATTTGCAGTAAGTTTAGGCGCTGTGGAATCCATCCTTTCTTACCCTGCAAAAATGTCACATGCAGCATTATCACAAGAAGCACGTGATGAAAGAGGGATTTCTAATTCATTGCTCCGTTTATCAGTTGGCCTTGAAAATGTAGATGATTTAATTACAGATTTTGAAAATGCACTTTCCTATGTCGAAGAACCTGTGAATGCATAACATTGCTCTTAATTACCTTTCTTTCATTTAAAAAAGGAAAAGATCCCATTTTAAATGAACGTATCATTTACACTCAAATATAAAAAGAACCTAAAATTAGGTTCTTTTTATATTTCTATTTGCATCGTGTCATGTGCAAACATAACATTAAGTTCTTCTTTCTGAAGATCCATTGCAATTTCATGTAGTTCATCATGGCCAAGATTATCAACTTCTTCAATGTGCGTAATAATTGTTTTCTTTGCTCTTAGCTTTTTCACAACCTCTAAAGTTTCTTCAAATGTCGCTTCCCGTATTCTCTCAATATGCGCTCGGTCAATCAACCGCTCTTTTGTTTTCCAGCTAAATTCAACCATACCCATTGGTAAGATTGCTAAATCTAAATTTCCTATTAAATGTGCCGGTGGTTCCCATTTATATAGTTCATCAGGTGCAATTAGTACTTTCTTTTCATTTTCTTCTAATAGAAATGCATATACATATTCTTCATGTAAACGAAATGGAGTAACTTTAATATTATTTTTAATAAAAGAATGCCCGTCTTGTAAAACTTGAAGATCTATCCATCCTTGTTGATGCATAAATTGCAAATGATCCCATGAACCTAAAAATTGTTTCATATCCGCAGCTACTTGCTCTGGTAAATAAACAGTTGTTCCCCAAGCTTTCTTCGTTTCAAAAGCCATTGTTTCCCAAATCCTTCTCCCCATCGTATGATCAGGATGCCAATGTGAATAAATTCCCGCTTCTACTCTTTGAATATGAGCACGCTCCAATTGCAAACGTATTTCCTCTGGTGTGTCAATCAATAATTTAAGATCATGAATAAACACACTCGGTCCCATTCGGCTATATGGGACTCCTTTTTCACGAGCTTCTTTACACACTTTACTATAGCTTCCCGGTCTTGGGATAGGAATCGCTCCACCTGTTCCTAAAAATTCAATCTTCATGTTATCCCCCTCTTTCCATCCAAAACCTCTATTCTATATAAAGGTGAAAAATCCTTTTTTCTTATTATTTTAAAAATTTTGTATATTTGTTTGAAAGAACAAATAATTCATGATAAAATCGTGTTATAAATGTATCTGTATCTTCAAACATATTATAATGTTCATCAAAAAACACCTTGTTACAAAACGTACAAATTTTGCGAAGTTATTTACACCATGTTCTCTTTTCTTACAATTTCTTTACTGTAGAACATTTTTTCTGCAACAACTATTTTCTTTTCTTTAGATTTTTGGTATGTATAGTATGGGTATAACAGCTCGCATGGAGGTGGAAAAAACATGTTAGAAACCTTTCAAAAGGAATTAGAACTGTACGAAAATAATGCAGAATTATTGAAAGTTCTTGCTCACCCTGTTCGTTTATGTATTGTAAAAGGTTTAATCGAACGCGGTCCAAGCAATGTTTCGACAATGTACACAGGCTTAAATATGCCACAATCCACGATTTCACAACATTTAGCGAAATTAAAAAGCGCTAAAATCGTTTCTAGTGAGAGAAAAGGATTAGAAATTTACTACAAAGTAGAAAATGAAACAATTATCCAACTTGTTCGTGTATTACTAGGTTAGGGGTAACCAACAAAAAAAGGGCGTATTCTATATTTTCTATCTCATATCTTTAATATAAATATATATAATGAGAGAAAATATACAATACTACATATCCTAAAGTCGTATCAAAAAAACAAGACGCAGAACCATTATGCGTCTTGTTTTTTCTATATATGTAAGTACTGCTTCGACTCAAAATGTGGCATTCCTTTTTTTTGTACAACAACATCAAAAGCATCGCTCATCCCACCATGTAAAATCATAGAACGAATCGCCCTGTTTTGTTTCTGTTTCGCAGAAAAAGGATCGGAATCTTGATGACTAGCAAGTTGCTCTAATATACCTGCTGCAAGTAAAAACTCCCTTTGCTTTGTATGCCACACTGTGTATAGCGCATTCTCTTCCCCTATTTCTTTCAATTCATCCCAATGAATATGTGCTGTTATATCCATTTCACCTGGATATTTCAGAGGGTTTCGAATGAGCCTATGGTTATAATACCCTCTTAGACTACCTTCACGGTGCGCTGGATGCATCCACTCTTCCTTTGTATACCCATAATCAACCGTGATGAATAATCCTTCTTTGAGCCAACTAGCAATTTCTTGCACATATATTCCCATAGCTAATGGCACTTCAAATCGTTGTCCTTCAGAAAGTTCAATACGATGTCTTTGAAGGTAACTCTTAATTCTTTCTTCTAACGGCCTTACTACTTCCCCAAGCTTTCCCTCATCGGTATATGTAATCCGCACTTCATACAAATAGTTATCTCGCTTCTCAACGACTTTAACAGGAAATGCATCAAACAATTCATTTGAAAAAACAAGCCCTGTAAAAGACTCACCTAACTCCTCATAGCATTTGTACTGCGAAACATTTTGAAAGAAGTCAAGTTGACGTTTTTGTAATCTTCTATGGAAAGGACTTACTTCAACAATAGAATACTGTAATTTTGCAAAAGTCTCTGGGGAGGACTGTTGCCATTCTTGCAAAACAGCATAAGCAAATCTCCCTGTTCCTCCACCAATTTCACAAATGTTTGGAGGGATTTCCCCATTTTCAACAAGACGGATAAAAAAACGTGCAAATGTCTTCGCAAATACAGAAGAAATGTTACTACTTGTAAAAAAGTCGCCATTCCTTCCAATTTTCTCACGTTCTTTCATATAATATCCGCAATCTTCATCATACAGGGTAAGGTTCATATATGTGCTATACGAAATCGAACGATCCATTTCTTTCTCCATCCATTTTCTTAAAACAAGCTCCATCCCCATATAGCTCCTTATTGTAAAAATGGATTATTTTCTTTTTCAAAACTAATATTTGTTTCTGGCCCATGCCCACATAAGACAGCTGTTTCATCTGGCAATGCGAATAATTTCTCTTCAATACTTCCGATTAATTCTGCAAAGCTGCCTCCTGGTAAGTCCGTCCGCCCAATGCTCATTTGGAATAATACATCCCCTGAAAATACAGCGCTTGCCTCTTTACAATAATATGAAACACTCCCTGGAGAATGCCCTGGCGTCTCAAACATTTCAAATGTAAAGGATCCAATTGTTAGCGTTCCTTCTCCTTCAATTATTTGATCAGCCTGTTTTGCTGTAATGCTTCGATTCATCATAAAGATTTGTGAACCATTGACATTCGCATCACCTAGCCAATCTGCTTCTTCCTTATGTACATACACCGGAATATGAAAAGCATCTCTCACCGTATCAACGGCACCAATATGATCGAAATGAGCATGCGTTAATAAAACTGCTAGTGGTTTTAACTGCTCTTCTTGTAAATACGTTACAAGCTTCTCTCCTTCACTACCTGGATCAAAAATAATACATTCTTTTTGATCATTGCTTAAAATATATGCATTTGTTTGTAATGGCCCTAACGGCATTTGTATCCATTTCATTTTTAAATCTCCTCCAGTAGTTACATTTACTTTTATGATACAACATTTCTTTCCCTTAGGAAAAGAAACGATGCTATCTCGACAATCATTTCTAAAACATGTACAATGAAGAAGAAGAAATATTGCAAAAACTCAAACGAAAGAATGAGAGAGCAGAGGGGGATCATATATGGGTCTTGTTATCATTTTTGCGCTAGTCACTCTGTTAGCTGTATTCGCAACCCTTAGAACGTTACGTGAAAAAAATCTACTTGCGGGCGGCTTTGCTATTGCAACCGTACTTGTTTTCGGATGGTTTACAATTATGACTGTCCTTAATAGTGGGTACCCACCTGCTACTTAATTCACTTACAGTTCTATTCTTCATCAAGATTATGCATAAAAAGAGGAAGGGGTCTCCCTTCCTCTTCTCATTATCGTGCAAATATCAATCGCCTTATCTTCGTTTCGATTCGGCCTCACTGATGACCTTTTTACTTCATAACTTCATATTTATGCTTCTTCACAAGCCAAGCGCCGCCGATTACACCAGCATCATTACCAAGCGTTGCAATCGCAAGCTTCGTGCTCTTAACAGCGCGTGAAAATGCATACTGTTCAAAATAACGCTGAATTGGCTGTAATAATGCATCGCCTGCTTTAGATACACCACCGCCAATAACAATCTTTTCTGGATTTAACGTGCTAGAAAGGTTCGCTACAGCTAGCCCTAAATAAGAAGCTACTTTTTCTACAACTTGCTCCGCTACAGCATCACCTTGACCAAGCGCTTCGAATACATCTTTAGATGTAATACGTCCCTCTTCTTCTAACATAGAGCGAAGTACACTTGCTTCATCTGTATTTTGTAATTTTTGCATAGCAACACGTACAATACCAGTTGCCGAAGCTACTGTTTCTAGGCATCCAGATTTTCCACAATTACAAGGAAATGCATTTTCTGTTACAACTGTAATATGTCCGATTTCACCAGCAGCACCACTTACACCGTGCACAATCTCACCATTTGCAATTACACCGCCGCCAACACCGGTTCCAAGTGTCATACAAATTAAATCTTTTGCACCTTCTCCAGCACCTTTCCACATTTCACCAAGTGCTGCTAAGTTTGCATCATTATCAACGACAACAGGTAAACCTGTTTCTACTTCTAATAAATCTTTTAATGGATAGTTTTTCCACCCTAAATTAACCGCTTCATAAATCATACCTGAAGCAACATGCACAGGACCAGGAGCACCCATACCAATACCAATTAACTTGCTCTTTAGTTCCCCTAGTTCCTCTAACTTTTTATCAATTGCTTTTGCTACATCTAATGTAATATGTTTCCCTTGCTCACTTGTATTCGTTGGGATTTCCCACTTATGTAAAATTTCACCGTACACATTAATAAACGCTAATTTAATCGTTGTCCCACCAAGGTCAACACCAACCAACCATTTTTCTTCCATTTTTGCTAACCTACCTTTATCTAATTCTTGCTCATCTCTTTTTGAATCTCTTGCTTTAGTAGAAATAAAGCTGTTTGATAGTCTTTTGGCTCAATCAACTGTGATTGATTTAATTCACGCAATTCATCTTGCATTAATTGTAAATCAGCAATTCTGTCACCTGTGTAAATGATTGTGCCAAATTTTTTTAGCAATTGCTGAATATCATAAATTGATATCATTTCATCACCCTTTATGCCCACTTATTATGGAAATATAATAAGAAAACGTTCACATATTTTATTATAATCAACAAGAAAAAGCCTCGTCAATTTTTATTTATCTATACAAGTTCATTTTGAACTATTGTTTCTTTTTCTGTAATAATTTTTTGTACATTTTGATCAAATGACTCTGTCGGAATATAATTTACCATTTGAAAATCAAATGCTAATGATAGCGTTTTCCCTTCATATTCTGCAAGATAGCGATCATAATAACCACCGCCGTATCCAATACGTTCTCCTCGTCTTGTATACGCAACTCCAGGGACAAAAAGAAGTTCCATTTCATTTGCCTCTACTTCTACTGTTAACGCCGGTATCGGTTCACGCAAGTTCATATATACTGTTTCTAATTGATCAAAATTTGTAATTTGACGAAAAGTCATTGTTCTCGTTTCTCTATTACACTTTGGTACAGCAACTTTTTTACCTTCTCGCCATGCTTGTTCAATAATAGCATATGTATTCACTTCATTTTCCATTGAAAGAGTAATCCCAATTGTTTGCGCATCTTTCCACTCTTTTTGTTCATATAAAGAAAATACAATTTGTTCTGATAAAGTTTTATGTTGTTCTTTCGGTAAAGAATTCATTTGCCCTACTATTTTTTTACGTAAACGTACCTTCTCCTCTTTCACACTCTTTTCCCCCTATAAAGTGATCCCTGTTACAAAAAAATTTCATCCCTATAAGTAGTTTATCATTTTTTTTAAGCATCATCACTTTTCAATTAAGGGGATAATCATATAAAGTGAAAATTTAATCAGTGTTTTTTCTTCATCTCCCACTGATTATTGGCCTTCACCAATTGTTTTTTTACAGGATAAAAAAAGAAACAGTAGGAAATATTCCTACTGCTTACTTTGTTTCACGGTGTAACGTAGACTTCTTGTCACGCTTGCAATACTTTTTAAGCTCAAGACGCTCCGTGTTGTTACGTTTATTTTTCTTTGAGATATAGTTACGATCTCCGCATTCTGTACATGCTAGAGTAATATTTACACGCATTCTTATTTCCCTCCAGTCACTAATAACTTAAATCAGACTATACTATAATACCACCTTTAAAACAAAAATTCTACACCTTTTGATATTGTCTAATTTTTTCTATAAGAGTTTTCATATTTTCCTTTGCTATTACTGGGTTTCTCGCATGTGAATACACAAGAAATTTTGGATGTTTTGCATCAGAAACAATATAAGACCACTCTTTTTCTGTGTATTTAAACTTGATTCCCTCTAACACTTCAACTTCCCTTTTTTCCATATCTTTCAATAACATTCCCATTACTTTCCCTTTCTCTTTCCATGAACAAACAACTTCATCACATAATAAGTAAAGAGGCGGTGATTGCTCTAACATCATCGATAACGTATTTCCTTGCCTAGCAATTAGTTCGAATACCTTTCCAATACGGTATAAAGTATCTTGCTGCCATCTCATCTGAAACTCCCTTTGTTCACTATACATATAAAAGAGAAGATAACATTCTCCTAATTTTAACGATAATGGATAAACATTTTCTGTTGTCTCAAATAATAAATCCGGTACGTCTATTTCTTCGTATTTTGCACTTCGGTAAATACTACCATGACTATCATATAATTCAAATTTATTTCCGTGTTCATAAAACATAAGAGCCATATGAGCTCGACTGGATTTCATTAACGATTTAATATGCTCTTTTTGCTCATTAGCATAAATCCATGTAATCGTACAACCAAGTTTTTTGAAGAAGGATATAAGTAGAGGCTGAATCATTTCATCTCTTTTATTAATAAGAAGGTGAAATGATTGCTTGCATATCGTTTCAATATCTAAATGTTCTAAGACGGATTCAACATATTTCTCTAAACAAACATGTACCGTTTCATTTCGTCCTAGATTTTTATCATATACGTAACGGAATGTTTCTGACGTATACAAGTGTTCTAATTCTTTTTGTTGCTTATACGATAGCTGTATACCACCTTTTCCATATAGCTGCATAACAATTCCTTCTCCCTGTTCAAAGCGAATAAAAACGCCTCCTGCGCACCCTAGTTCATGAATTGCATATTGAAAAGCTGAATCATTCATTTCTTGACATTCCATCGTGTACAACCCAACACTATGGATTGCGTGTAAAAATAATTTTTTAAAAATATCAACTTCTACATTCTCATATCCCCCAACCAATATGCGCTCCCCTTTTTGAAAAAGAGAACCGTATGCCATTGCAACTTTTACAGCAACTTGAGGTGTCATTTCTATATTCCCTCTACCTACTACCCTACTTTTTTGTAACCAACCTGAAGTTTTTTCATTTTCAGTAATTCCTGAAGAAGAAATAATAGAATGACTATCAATCACTTTACCCGGCCATAGTTTTCCATTTTGTTGTATGACTGTATTATTTCCAATTTGACAATAATCTGCTACCACACTTTTCTCAAACAAAGTAACATCATCTTTGATTGTTGTATTTTCTCCAACGGTCGCTTCTAATAATTCACAGCGCTTTCCTACATACGTATGGGCAAGAACAATACTTTTGTGAAAATGCGTATAATCTGATAGGGTGCTACGCTTACCAATAATTGAATACGGCTCAATTGTCACCCCCGCTCCAATCGTTACTCCTTCTCCGATGAAAGACGGCCCATGTATTTTGGTCCCTTTTTCAATCGTTACTCCTTCTCCCATCCAAACCGTAGGTAATACTTCCGTATAAGAAGTCGGGACGTATACTTTCTTTGTTAGTACATCAAATTGAGCCTGGCGATATTGATCTAGCGTACCAATATCTAGCCAGTAACCATCCGCTTCGTATCCAAAGAGTGCGTTTTTATTTTCTAACTGAGGAAATACATGCTGACTAAAGTCAAAAAACTGATTTGATGCAATATAAGAAAAAATTTTGGGATCCATAATATAAATACCTGTATTTACAGTATTAGAAATCACTTCACTCCAACTCGGCTTTTCCATATAACGTATAATTTCATGTTTTCTATTCATAACGACTGAACCAAATGACAGTGGGTTTTCCACTTCCTTCACGAACATCGTGACCAATCTATTCTTACACTTATGGAATTCAATTCCTTTCGACAAATTAAAATCTGTCAATGCATCCCCACTAATTACAACAAATGGCTCATCTAGAAACGCTTCTGCTTGTTTAATGCTCCCTGCTGTCCCAAGTGGTGGTGAATCTTCGAAATAATGTAACTTCACTCCCCACTTACTTCCATCACCAAAATAGCGCTTGATAGCCGCACCCATATATTGAACTGTAATTGCAATTTCATGAATACCATGACGCTTTAATAACTCAATATTGTACTCCATCACTGGTTTTTCAAGTAATGGTAACATCGGCTTGGGAAGGCTACATGTTAACGGTCTAAGCCGCTTGCCCTTTCCTCCAGCTAAAATAACCCCCTTCATATACATTCATCCTCCACTTTTATAATGTTGAACGACCTTGTATATCATATGTATGTTACTTATGTAGAAATTAACCGTCTCGCTTCACTACAACCTAATAGTAAGCGCTTACCTTTTTGTGTTTTATAACATAAAAACATACTACTAAAATTCAACGAGTAACTGTTTTCTCCACCCTTGCCTAATCAAATATTGCATTACATTGTTTTATTTTTCCATATTATGATACATCTTATCATCATAGATAGAACAAAACAACGAGCTTTTTTTGTCATGTTTTGACTAAAAAAAGCAAGTGATATTCCATCACTTGCTAGCTTCTTATTCGTTTAACAAATAATGTTTCCCTTTCACTAAATAAAAAACATTCTCAGCAATATTCGTAATATGATCCGCTACACGTTCAATGTAACGTGCAATAAAAGATAATTGGGTAACTTGCGTAATCGCTTCAGGATGTTCTGGGATAGAGGAAATAAACTCACGAATCGCTCTCCCATATATTTCATCAACAGAATCATCCATCTCTGCAATTTGTTTCGCGGAAGTTAAATTTTCTTCTTGATATGCTTTTAGCGATAACTTTAACATATCTGTAGCAATCGTA
Source organism: Bacillus cereus (assembly GCF_002561295.1). Classification (GTDB taxonomy): domain Bacteria; phylum Bacillota; class Bacilli; order Bacillales; family Bacillaceae_G; genus Bacillus_A; species Bacillus_A cereus_S. The sequence goes on along the minus strand of NZ_NTUG01000030.1, from coordinate 141,795 downwards.
AACATTTGCTCTAAGCTCTGTAAATTGACAGCTATATCTTTTTCGCCCAGCCGGATTGTTGATTTTGCAATATTTACAGCATGGTCTGCAATACGTTCTAAATCTGTTGCCGTTTTAATTGAAACAAAAATTCTTCTCAAATCACTCGCAACAGGTTGCTGCTTCGTAATTAACATAAGTGCAAGATCATTAATTTCTTCTTCTAAATTATCCATACGGTAATCACTATCAATGACTTCTAATGCTATCTCTATATCTCTCTTCCGAAGCCCTTCCATAGAACGAGAAAGGGCTTCCCCTGCCAATTCCCCAAGTTCAATCACCTTTTGCTGTAATGTTTGTAAATCATATTGAAATTGTTCTCTTACCATGTCAACTTCCCCCTATCAATTATTACATATATGAAAAGTTTCTACACTGATAGTGACTCTTCAACAATCCATCTTTTACAGGCAGTATTCTTGCCTGCCTCATCCAGGATCTTAAAGTCCACAAAAAGCGGAATAAAGTAATAAAAGCCCCTATAAAGGGGCTCTACTCCCAAAAATATTAACCAAATCGTCCCGTAATATAATCTTCTGTTCGTTTATCTGTAGGAGTCGTGAATAATTTATTCGTATCTGTATATTCAACAACCTCACCACTTAAGAAGAAAGCTGTTTTATCAGAGATACGCGCTGCCTGTTGCATATTATGCGTGACAATGACAATACTAAAATCTTTCTTTAATTCTTGAATTAACTCTTCAACTTTTAATGTAGAAATCGGATCCAGAGCCGATGTCGGTTCATCCATTAAGATTACATCTGGTTCAATCGCCAAACAACGCGCAATACATAAACGCTGTTGTTGTCCGCCCGACAAACCATATGCATTATCGTGCAATCTATCTTTTAATTCATCCCAAATCGCCGCACCACGTAAGCTTTTTTCAACAATTTCATCAAGTGTTTTCTTATCACGAATACCATGGATTTTTGGACCATAAGCAACATTTTCATAGATAGATTTTGGAAATGGATTCGGCTTTTGGAACACCATTCCAACATGCGTACGTAATTCTTCAACAGGATATGACTTATCAAAAATATTGCGATCCCGATATTCAATCACTCCCGTTGTGCGAACAATCGGCACTAGCTCTACCATACGGTTCAATGTTTTTAAATATGTTGATTTTCCACAACCACTCGGTCCAATAATTGCTGTTACTTCATTCTCATGAATACTTAAATTCACATCTTTTAACGCATGATCTTCTCCATACCATAAGTTTAAATTTTTTGTATCAAATACCACTTTCTTCGCCGCTGACTCAATTTTCGTTTCATTTTTCACCTGTACATTTACTACTGTTGCTACCATTTTGAATTCCCCTTTCATCCACTACTTACGATTTCGCAACCATAAGACAATCGCATTCATAATCAGCAACAATCCTAATAAAACAATCATACCGGCTGCTGCTACATGTTGAAATTCCTCTTGTGGTCTACTCATCCAATTAAAGATTTGAATTGGTAAAACTGTAAATCTATCAAACATGTCAAATGGGATATAGTTAGCAAAAGCAAGTGCCCCAATAACTAACAGTGGTGCTGCCTCCCCAATTGCCCTCGATAACGCCAAAACACATCCTGTTAAGATACCTGGCAAAGCAGTTGGCAATACAATTTGATACATCGTTTGCCATTTTGTAGCACCAACGCCATACGAAGCTTCCAACAAATTACCCGGTACCATACGAATCGCTTCTTGGCTTGATACAACGACAGTTGGTAATACAAGAAGACTCATTGTAAGTGCTGCAGTTATGATGCTCTCTCCTAACTGAAGACCATATACAAAAATAGTTAATCCAAGCAATCCAAATACAACTGATGGTACACCCGCTAATGTTTGAATATTTAATTCTACAATTTTTGTGAATACAGATCGCTTAGCATAATGTTCTAAATAGAGAGCCGTACCTACGCCAAATACAAAGGAAACTGGCACTACTATACTCATAAATAAAACGGTTCCTGACAATGCGGCTGCTATACCAGCTTGCTTCGGATCACGCGAAGCAAAGTTTATAAAGAAATCTATCGAAAGATAACTTACACCTTTTTCAACGATTTGATAAAGCAACACAATTAGTACACAAATAGAAAATAGCATTGTCATATAAGAAATCGCCTTATATATTTTATCCTTCCAAAAACGCGATGCCATATTTTCTTTTATTCTCTTATGATTCAGTATTCGCATCTTATATCGCCTTTCTAAAACGGCGCATAACCTGCTGTGAAATCATATTCATCATGAATGTAAATATAAGTAACGTCGCACCTACCGCGTACATGCTGTAGTATGTGATCGTTCCATGCGGGGCATCACCTAAACTTACTTGCACAATATAAGCCGTTAACGTTTGGATGGAATGTGTCGGATCTATTGATACATTGGGAGTTGAACCCCCAGCAATGACTACAATCATTGTTTCCCCAATCGCACGTGAAGCCGCTAATAAAATTGCAGCCATAATACCAGTAAAAGCGGCTGGAAATACAACATTTCGCACCGTTTCAAAACGCGTTGCACCTAGCCCAAGCGAAGCCTCTTTTATCCCTTTAGATACAGCTCCCATCGCATCTTCAGAAAGAGAAGCAATTGTTGGAACCATCATAATCCCTATGACAATTCCCGGACTAATTGCATTAAAGAACTGCAAATTTGGAATTATATGCTGCAAAGCTGGTGTCACAATTGTTAAAGCAAAAAATCCATATACAATGGTAGGAATGCCAGCTAGTAGTTCTAAAATGGGCTTTAACACTCTTCTAGCAAAGTGTGACGCATATTCATTTAAAAATATGGCACATCCTAGCCCAATTGGAATAGCTACCATCATAGCAATTATTGTTACAAGTACGGTCCCACATATTAGAGGAAGTATTCCAAATTTGGGCTCCTCAAAAAACGGTAACCATTCTTCCCCAGATAAAAAAGAATACAATGGTATTTCATGAAAAAACATAATCGTTTCATTCGCTAGCGTAACAATAATACCGATTGTTGTCATAATAGATATGCTAGCAATTGCTTTTAATAATAACGGAACCATTCGATTGATTCGCTGCGTTTTTCTTCTTTTGATTGTGTTTCCTTCAATCAAATGTTGCACAGAAAATGTAATTTGACTTTTGTCATTTCGAGCCAAAGATGAAAACCCCTTTCCACCCTGACATTATCTTTTTATTTCTGTTAACATCCGCAGCTGTTCACTATATTTCTTTTGTGGTAACTTAACATATCCAACTTCTTCAGCGAGCCTGCCTACATGTTGCATCATAAATGTCACATACTCTGCTACGCTACTGTTATTTCGAATAGAATCATGATTTACATAAGCAAATAGCGATCTTGATAGTGGCTGATAGGCACCTGATTGAATGGTTTCTTTCGTTGGTCGTACACCATTTACTTTTATGGCTTTTACTTTATGTTGATTCGCCATATAGTACGCATACCCCACAAATGCAATTGCATTTTTATCATTCATTACCCCTTGCATAATGACTTGATCGTCTTCAGATAAAGAAACTGTTTTTGCAAGACGATTATTCTGTAAAACAACACTTTGAAAATAATCATACGTACCGGAATCAACACCTGGCGCATAAAATTGTACCTTTTCATGCGGCCACCCAGGATGAATATGTGACCATCGTTTCGTTTTTCCATTTTCACTCCATAATAGACGTAGTTCCTCTATTGTCATATTATCTGCCCATGTATTTTGACGATTCACAATGATTGTGAGGCCATCATAAGCGATTTCAAATGGTGTAAACTGGATGGAATTTTCCCTCATAAATTCTTCTTCGACTTGTTTCACCTTACGTGAAGCATTATTAATATCTACTTCACCTTTTCCAAAGCGATGAAATCCTCCTCCTGTCCCAGATATACTAATAGAAATCTTTACACGTGGGTCTTTTTTTGTGTATTCTTCCGCTATCGCTTCCATAATAGGAAAGACGGTTGAGGATCCATCAACTCTCACTTCCTTCACATCATTAGCAGCGGATATAGTAGACGTATGTGAAAACATAAGGCATGTCGATATTGCAAAAATCTCGATATATTTCCTTGTCCACTTCACGTGTATTTCCTCCTAGAAGTATCCTGAAATAACAGGATTACAGATATAAGAATACTGCCGAACTATTAATTCGGTTTTAATAATTTGTAAAAGTTTTGTAAATTTCAACTTAATACGAAGGAATACATGCCCCTTTCTCATTTTGTGCACATAATATGCTCGTCCATAATTACTACACTCTATGCATAAAATACAAAAAAAAGCACACTATCTTTTGAGATAGTGTGCCAAATTTACATATTGTTTATTCGTCTTTTTTACTTTGTTCTTCCTTAGGTGCTTCCCCTGTTACTTCTTGTTTTTTCAAATCAAAGTAAGCGTCCATAATTTCACGACCGATGTATCCGTTAATTCCAGATTTATCATCAACCCATGGAACGACAACAGAGAATGCCACTTCTGGATTATCATATGGCGCGTAACCTACTAGCGTTAAATTATAAGTTTCTTTACGTTGCCCTGTTCCATCTCTTCCGATTTCTTTATCGCCACCATAAACTGTTTGAGCAGTTCCTGTTTTTCCGGCTGCTGTATATTTTGCACCAGTAAAGTATTTTGTCCCAGTGCCCCCCTGGTCATTGAACACTTGTCTAAACCCTTCTTGCACACGTTTGATGTTTTCTTCAGGCATATCAACACGATTTAATACTTTTGGTTCCATTGATTGAACCACTTTTCCGACTTCATCTGGTTTAGATGTTGGTTGACGAATCTCTTTTACAACTTGCGGTTGCATACGATAACCACCATTTGCAATTGTAGATACATATTGTGCTAATTGAAGTGGAGTATATGTATCATACTGTCCGATTGCTAAATCTAATAAATAACCCGGTGTATAATCCGTCCCTTTAATTCCAGGTGTTTCGTTTGGCAAGTCAATACCTGTTTTTACCCCAAGGCCAAATTGACTGAAATAATAACGCATGTCATCAAATGATTTTTTCTTAATGTCTAAAGTACCACCTCTAGTATATTGTACATTAGCAATGTTCATAGCTGTTCTAAACATGTATACGTTAGATGACATCTTTAAAGCAGTAAGATCATCAATATACCCCATGTTTTTCCAAGATTTTTTAGGCTTTGTACCCTTTAAGACAATTGGTTCATCATACATTACATCACCTGGTTTAATAGCACCCATTTCGTATCCCGTTAGCAACGTAGCACCTTTTACAGTTGAACCCATCGGATAAGAACTTGTCATTGTTCCTAATGCAAAATCATTCACTTCTGTTTTCCCATCTTTTTCCACTAACTGTTTTCCAGCCATAGATAAAACTTCACCATTTTTCGGATTCATCATCACAACAAATGCACGGTCTAACATTGGTTGTGAACCTTTATACTGCATTAAACTCTTCGTAATAATTTCTTCTACACGCTTTTGCAGTTCCATATCAATTGTTAAATTCAAATCGTTTCCTCGTTGTCCTTTAGAAACGTTTATTGTTTCTAAAATATTACCATCTTTATCAGTAACATTCCTTACTTCTGATTTCGTACCATGAAGTGCATCTTCATACTGCTGCTCAATATAACTCTTTCCAACACGATCGTTACGGTTATAATCTCTGACAAGGAAATAATCCAGTCGTTCTCTCGGCAACCCTTCATCTGAGCTAGTTACTCCTCCAAGTACACTTCGGAACATATCATCATACGTATATTTCCGTTCCCAATCAACCGTTGTATCAATACCAGGTAACAATGCTAAGTTTTCACTAATAATTGCATATTCTTCTGGCGTTACATCTTTTTTAACAACTTGCGGTGTCATTGCATATCCGCCATCCATCTTACTCTTAATCGCAAGTATTTCTAAATCTTCCGCTGTTAATTGATTGATTTCTTCCTCTGTCACACGACTGCGTTGACGCTCGGCCATTTCTTTATCATCAATTTTTTTCGCTTTAAAATCAGATCTGTCTTTATCTGTAAATTTCGCTTCCGCTTCCTTTTCATGTAAAGAAAGCCAATAATCTTTTTTATCACGTTCTGTTAATTTATCTGGCGATACTTCAATATACTCCGCTAGTTTTTTCGCCGTTTCTAAACGTTCCTCTGAAGTTGATCCCTTCATTCTTGTAAACGTAATCGTACGAACTGGATTATTATCTACAACCGGGCGACCATATCTGTCAAAGATTTTCCCACGTGGAACTGGATTGCTTATAGTTGAGTTCTCTTTTTTTTCGACCTCATTTTTATAATCTTCACCATGTACAATCTGTACCATTCCAAGCTTCACAATAATCGCTGAAAACATTAAAAACACACAAAAAAACAACACGTTAAGCCGAAACGGAACGTGGGTCTTCTTTTTTTTCTTCTTTTTACTCATACGAACCCCCTCTACCAACAGCTATGTAATAGGAAAGGGACACCTTACTACAGGTGTCCTCACTGCTGTTTCACATGTCTTTTTATTCTAGCATAAAAACGAGAAGAAGTTAACCTTCTCGTTCAGTATGATTTTGTGTCGTTTCAGGCGCTGGAATGCCTGTTTTATTCGGATTCCCTTCCTCATATTTGACATTTCTAACAGCAAAATAAATAAGTAAATGTCCAGCTCCAAGAATACATAGTAAAACAGGTAAGCTTTTTGCTGGCTCAAAAAATGATACTGCACATAAAAAACTTAGAACCGAACATATTCTGCCACCGTTCAACCATAACTCTCGTACAACAATATACTCAACACGCCACTCTCTCGCCTGCTTCGCTCTTCCAATTACATCATACGTCATAGAACCGTATGGAACGAGTAAAATTGGATAAGCAATAGCGATACATGCTGCATAAATCAGTAATTTTACATATGTAACTTGAAAAATAACTAAAAATACAACGACATACAAAATAATGCCACCAAGTAAAATCGCTTTTTTTCGCCATTCCTTTTTTAACATACGTGCAACCAAGTAATAGCATACAAATGAAACAGCGGAATTGACTAAACTATACTTTCCTAATGCAAATTCGCTCCCTGATGCTAAATAGACATAAACAGAAATAACAAAAATAAATGTTCCTTCCCTTAATCCTTGAAAAAAGTGAGCAAGTGTAATCCTTCCCCAGTTTTTATCAATCTTACGTTCTTTTAAAACTTGAACAATTTCATAGCGCCCTTCACATTCTCTTTTCGATAAAAAGAAGCTTATAACAACGGCAATTGCAAATAAAGTTAAAGAAAGAAAAAAGATAACTGTATAACCACTCCATTTTTCCATACGTGAAATGGTATACCCCGCTGCTATTGGCCCAATCATTCCCGAAAATGAGGTAAGAAGACCAAGAAAACCGTTAAAAAAATCACGTGTTTCCGGTTCCGTAATTTCAAATGTCAACAAATTAAATGCCAACCAATAAAAACCGTACCCAATTCCAAGAAGACCACCAAGCAATAAAATATAATGGGAAGCATGCGTCCCTGCAAGTAAAACAACAATAAAAAAAGTCGCTAACGTTCCTACACCAATTCGCAGTAAAATAGCACGATCTATCCGCTTTGCCAATTTTCCTGCAAAAAGAAATGTTAGTGGTTGTAATACAACACTTGCTAAATTATACAATCCAAGGTTCACATAATTTTGTGTTTGCTTCCATAAATAAATGTTAACAAACGTATTGGATAAAGAAATCGCAAGCGTATATAATCCACCCATAACAAGCAACAATATTAAGTCACGATTCACCTCGACATCGCCAATTACATGTTTCCACTTCATACATAACTCTCCTTTACTTCATGTTCTAGTCTTCCAAAGACAAGCGCAATTATGTAAAAGAAAGCATACAAAAAAGCTAGGGGAATATTCCCCTAGCTTCTTCAATATCGACTTGCATAAAATGAAATATGCAATATTATTTAGCTTCTTGGTAACGCTTTTCAGCTGCGTTCCAGTCTACAACGTTCCAGAATGCGCCGATGTAGTCAGGACGACGGTTTTGGTAATGTAAGTAGTAAGCATGCTCCCAAACGTCTAAACCGATAACTGGAGTTTTACCTTCTGTTAAAGGAGAGTCTTGGTTCGGAGTGCTTGTTACTTCTAGCTCACCATTGTTTACTACTAACCAAGCCCAACCAGAACCGAATCGAGTTGCGCCAGCTTTTGCAAATTCTGCTTTGAACGCATCAAAGCTACCGAATTTCGCTTCAATTGCAGCTGCAAGTTCACCTACTGGTTGTCCGCCACCGTTTGGTGATAAGATTGTCCAGAAGAACGTGTGGTTTACATGTCCACCACCATTGTTACGCACTGCAGTACGAATCGCTTCTGGTACTTCATTTAAGTTTGCAACTAATTCTTCAACACTTTTGTCAGCTAATTCTGCATGACCTTCTAATGCAGCATTTAAGTTTGTTACGTAAGTGTTGTGGTGTTTTGTATGATGGATGTTCATTGTTTCTTTATCAAAGTGAGGTTCTAAAGCATCATACGCATAAGGTAAATTTGGTAATTCATGTTTTGCCATTGTTACATTCCTCCCAGTTTATGTATTGCCAAAATAATTTAGCATACAACTTCATTTTACCCTAATTGCCATAGGGTGAAAACAAATTAAATCACATTGTCTTGCTATCATTAACGTAGCAAAATTCCCATTTCATTTCAAACAAAATGCTCATACATTTCGTAAAAAAAGCTCCCTTCTACAAGGAAGCTTCTCGTCTACATAATAAACATGTGAAATGGATATGGACCCTGTAGGACTCGAACCTACGACCGGACGGTTATGAGCCGTCTGCTCTAACCAGCTGAGCTAAGGGTCCAAAGTTATGTATATAGCGGTGATTGAAATTCAGATTCACCACCAAATCTCCAAAGAACATTCCTAAAAATTACGAGATATATTCTTTAAGAAATGTAAGATAAATTTACCATATTAAAAAGAAAAGTGTCAATTGTATTTTCATCCTTCTTTCACTAATGATGAACCTCAACGAATTGTACTTTTCCCTCCGCTTAACATCTCACTCCCCGCTGCGCAAAAACAGACGTACCTTGTACTCCTTCTCTCTTTCTTTACAAAAAAGAAAAAATCTACCTAAGCAGATTTTTTTATAGACACGTATAACGCATAACCCTTCTTTCATACGATATAACTTGTGATTCTCTAGATTCTTACGTTACAATGATTTTATACATGAATCTAATATACACATAACAAAGGAAGTGAATAGATGTCCATCTTTACACAACTAATAAAAAGTTTGTATTCACCAAAGGATATAGCTCTTTTTCGTTTTCAAAAAATGGGAAAAACAATTCTGTACGTCATGTTACTATGCTTCATTGCAACAATCCCGAAAACTTTTATATTCGGAAATTTCGTACAAGAAGTTGTTTCTACTGTGCACCAATCCATTGAAAAAGATCTCCCAGATTTTAAAATTGAAGATGGTGAACTTCATGCCGACATCAAAGAACCTATTATAAAAGAAGATGGAGATTTTGTTTTCGTGTTTGATCCTAATGCAACAAATACGGATGCATATACAAATAAACAAGGTATATTCGTTTTAAAAGATAAAGTTGTATCTATGAATAACAATCAAACACAAAGTCAATCTTACAGTGACTTCGGTAATGGGACTTTCGAGAAAAAAGATATTAAAGGCATCGTATCAGCGGTTGATAATATCTATCCATTCCTCATGTTCGGTGTTGGAGTAGCAATTTACTTGTACCAATTATTTATTTCGTTCCTAGGTACAACTATTTTAGCTTTTATCGGTGCAGCAATGGTTGGTCAGCGAAAAGTATCTTACAAACAAGTTTGGACATTAACAGCCTACAGTTACACAATTCCAACAATTTTCTTTATGATTATGAATGCATTACAAATAAATGTACCCGGTACATTCCTGCTATACACTGCCGTCATTTTAATTGTACTGTACTTAACTATTAAAGAAATACCAAAGCCGAAAGAAAAACACGAACTATAAAAAAATGCCAATTTGGCATTTTTTTTTTGGACAAGCATATATTCCTAACAAAGGAGTGAGGAATATGAAGAGACTTGGTGCACTCTTGCTTGTGCTTGTTCTCGGCTATGTATTTTATTACGATATAAAAATTGGTACCCTACCAATGTTAAGTTCATACAAAAAAACAACAGCTGCTCAAACTGTAAAAAAAGAAAATGTTGATACAAAAGCAAAAAAAGAAACAGATGTGCAGTATAAAGCGATCGAAGTCAAAACAGGAGATACTGTTTTATCCATTACAGAAGCGATTAATAAGAAAAAAGTTCCTTCTATTGAAAAAGTCATCGATGATTTTAAACAGTTAAATAAAAATACGTCTGCAACAAAAATACAGATCGGAAAATCTTACAAATTTCCGTTATATCAATGAGCGATCACTTAATCCTTGTCAATTACATAAAGGCGCTGATACAATAGTAAAAGTGAAACCGAGCATATGGGTTTCTATTGCTTCATATCACATATACTATATTTGATATGAAAGACAAAATAAGAAACTTCTTTTATAAGGAGAGCGATCTATTCGTGAATGAAATGACTCATCGTACAAAAACACGTCCTGTTAAAGTCGGTAATTTAACAATTGGCGGTAATAATGAATTAATTATACAAAGTATGACAACAACAAAAACACATGATGTAGAAGCAACTGTTGCTGAAATCAAACGCTTAGAAGAAGCGGGGTGTCAAGTTGTCCGCGTTGCTGTTCCAGACGAGCGTGCGGCAGATGCAATTGCTGATATTAAAAAACAAATTAACATCCCACTTGTTGCTGATATTCACTTTGATTATCGCCTTGCATTAAAAGCAATTGAAGGTGGCATTGATAAAGTACGTATCAACCCAGGTAACATCGGGCGTCGTCATAAAGTAGAAGCGGTTGTAAATGCTGCAAAAGAACGTGGCATTCCAATTCGTATTGGTGTAAATGCAGGTTCATTAGAACGTCATATTTTAGAAAAGTATGGCTACCCTACTGCAGATGGTATGGTTGAAAGTGCACTTCATCATATTAAAATTTTAGAGGATCTAGATTTCCATGATATTATCGTATCAATGAAAGCCTCTGATGTTAATTTGGCAATTGAAGCGTACGAAAAAGCATCACGCGCTTTTGATTACCCATTGCACTTAGGTATTACAGAATCCGGAACACTATTTGCTGGAACTGTAAAAAGTGCTGCTGGTCTTGGTGCTATCTTAAGTAAAGGCATCGGAAATACACTTCGTATTTCATTAAGTGCCGATCCAGTTGAAGAAGTAAAAGTTGCTCGTGAATTGTTAAAATCATTCGGTCTTGCATCAAACGCTGCAACACTTATTTCTTGTCCAACATGCGGTCGTATCGAAATCGATCTTATCAGTATTGCAAATGAAGTAGAAGAATACATCTCCACACTGAAAGTACCAATTAAAGTCGCTGTACTTGGATGCGCGGTAAACGGACCTGGTGAGGCTCGAGAAGCTGATATCGGTATTGCCGGTGCACGCGGAGAAGGTTTATTATTCCGTAAAGGAAAAGTGGTTCGTAAAGTACCTGAAGAAACAATGGTCGAAGAACTGAAAAAAGAAATTGATGTAATCGCTGCTGAAATGGCTGCAAATCAAGAAAAAGAAAAACAAGAACAAAAATAAAGAAAAGGCTGCTTTCATTTTACAAGCAGCCTTTTCTTTATAGAAAAACTCGTCAGTTTCATAACTGGCGAGTTTTTACTTTGCACATTTCGGACAACGTCCATATATTTCAAACTTATGTCCCGTGACCTCGTATCCCTTAAAATCTTTATTCATAAAATCCATTGGACAAGAAGTAATTTCCTTTGTACCTCCGCAGTCCAAACAAATAAAGTGATGATGATGTTCCATAACAGAACATGTAAACCGAAAATGTTTTTCTCCATTTAGTTCCGTTTGCTCCAAAACACCAATTTCAGCAAATACCGTTAAATTACGATAGATTGTATCAAAACTTAATCCTGGATAATCATCTTTCATATGCTCTAAAACGTCTTTTGCGGTTAAATAACGATTATGAGCCGCAAATAATCGTAACATCTCTTCCCTTTTTCCAGTGTGTTTATAGCCTTTTTCCTTCATAAGGCGTAACGCTTCTGTCAGATTCATAACTATCCCTACTTTATGCAGTTTTTTTCTTCTTCCATAAAATTGCACCGATTAAAATAAGAACTGCTAGCATAACAATTGTACCACCTGGGGCTAAATCAAGCTGATAAGAAGCGAACAGCCCCCCTATCACAGAAATTTCACCAAATAAAATGGAAAAGAAAATTGTCTGTTTAAACCCATTTGCGATACGAATACTCGCTGCAACTGGTAACGTCATTAAAGATGACACAAGTAAAACCCCTACAACACGCATAGATATTGCAACAACAAGAGCTACTAAAATAATGAAAATAAAGTGGATCCATTTTGTACGAAGCCCAGTTGACACAGCATACTCTTCATCAAATGATAATAAAAACAGTTCTTTATATAATAAAACAATAGTTGCAATAACGACGATTGCTACGATACCAATAAGAATTAGGTCCGTGCTTGTTACAGCACTTACACTACCAAATAAATAACTAAATAAATCTGTATTAAATCCATTCGCAAGCGAAATAAAGATGACTCCCATTCCCATCCCTGCCGAAAGAATAATCGGGATCGCCAATTCTTGATAATGCTTATATACAGTACGTAATTTTTCAATTAATAGCGCTCCGCCTATCGAAAAAATCATCCCCATATATAACGGATTTAAAAAACCGCCTGTAAAAATCGTTTTTTCTAGTAACAAACTTGCAGCAATCCCTGATAATGTCACATGACTTAAAGCATCTGCAATCAATGACATACGGCGAATCACCACAAACACACCGATTAACGGGGCAACAAGCCCTATTAGAATACCAGCGTATAAAGAATTGCGTAAAAAATCATATTGTAAAAAATCCTGTATCATTATATCCTCCCGTGATGCCCATGATCATGCTCTAAACGATGAACATGATGTCCATATAAAATCGACATTTCTGCATCTTCTAACTCTCGGAATTTCTCAACATTTCCATGGAAATGTAAATGCTGATTTAAACATGCAACATGTGTCACCTTCTCTGTTACAGCTCCCATATCATGTGTAACCAGAATCAATGTGATCCCTAGTTTTTTATTTAAATCTTCTAGTATCTCATAAAAGCTCTCCACACTCTTTACATCAATCCCAACTGTAGGCTCGTCCAAAATCAATAATTCTGGGTTACTTACAAGTGCACGTGCAATAAATACACGTTGCTGTTGTCCACCGGAAAGCTCTCCTATATTACGATTTTGAAATTCACTCATTCCTACATCTGCAATTGCCTTTGTAACCTTTTCTTTATCCTCTTTCTTCAAGAAACGAAATAGACCTTTTTTTGAAACAAGTCCCATTGAAACAACTTCAAAGACAGTCGCTGGAAAACCAGAATTAAAGCTATTGGCCTTTTGTGAAACATAACCAATTTTATTCCACTCTTTAAATTTCTTACTATCAATACCGAATAACCGAACACTACCCTTTTTCGGTTTCAAAACACCTAATATACATTTTAATAAGGTCGATTTACCAGATCCATTTGGCCCAACTAAACCTAAAAAAGCTCCCTCGGGAACTTGCAAATTAATATCTTCTAACACATTTCGGTCTTCATATCGAAATGTCAATCCTTCTATTTCCAACATATTCTTCATAGCATCTCACCTATTTTAATTCAGAATGATTCCGATTTATCTCTATTTGAATTATAGTATAGCTTACTATAGTTGTAAACTAATCTGCCCAAAAATATATTCTTTATTTTAAGCAACCTTATTATTATAACAAAAAAGCAGAGAAAATCTCCCTGCTTTTTAAAGATATTCAAAATCATGAACAAGATCGCTACTACAAATCTTTGCGTAGCAGAACTCCTGGTCTCTCTTTACCTTCTTTTAAACATATCATTTTAATGAATAGCTGATTTAAATTTACCACCATTTGTTTCTTGCGTACTCATAATTGTAATAAAGGCATTTTCATCAATTTCATGAACAATTGATTTTAATTTCGTTACCTCAAGACGTGTAACGACCGCATAAATTACCTCTTTTTCTTTATCTGTATAACCACCTTTAGCAACAAGTTTCGTTGTCCCACGACCAAGGCGGTGTAAAATTGCATTGGATACTTCTTCATATTGATCTGATACAATTAAAACTGCTTTCGTTTCATCCAATCCTTGAATCACCGTATCAATGGTTTTAAAAGCAATATAGTATGTCATAACAGAATACATCGCTTGCTCAACACCAAATACAAAAGCTGCCCAAGCAAAAATGAATAGATTTACAAACATAACGAATTCACCGACTGAAAACGGTAATTTCTTTGTTAATAAAATCCCCATAATTTCTGTACCATCCATTGAACCACCATGACGAATAACAAGCCCTACACCAATGCCTAAAATAAGACCACCAAAAACCGTTGCTAAAATAGGCTCTGTCGTAAACGGTTTAAAGGTATGTAATGTCGACTCAATACATGCTAAAGCCACAATCCCAAAAGCAGAAGATAACATGAATGTTTTCCCAATTTGTTTATAACCAGAGTACATAAATGGTATATTGAGGATCACGACTAAAGTGGAAAAACTCAACCACCAGATGTTTGGGGTAAGGTAGTCTAATATGAGGGAAACACCAATAATTCCACCATCTATAATTTTATTTGGCATTAAAAACAGCTCAATGGCTACTGCCGCACATGCCGCACCGAAGACAATCATGACTAAACGATACAATAGGTGCATAACACTTTCTTTTCGATGTTGCTTCTTCTCCATAAGCCCTCCTTATATATTCTGTATAATTTCGTTCTCTTATTATAACACACTCTTCTTTTCACCATGGAAAAAACGACTGTTATACGAATATATACAAGCACCGTACACATATATTTTCGATATAAGAACGACTGAAGGAGGACCGCATTATGAACCTCATCAAACACATTGTAAACAAAAAGTTAAATCATATGACCACAAAAGAATTACTGAAATATAGTAAAGAATATGCAGTTTCCATCACAACTGAACAGGCTGAGCAAATTGTTCCTTTACTAAAAGGACAAAATGTAAATATTTACGATACAGGAGAAAGACTAGAACTTCTAAAAAAAATTGCGAAGGTCACCTCTCCTGCTACCGCCCAACAAATTAATACGTTATTCCAACAATTATTAAAATAAGGAGGGGGAAATCCCCTCCTTATTGCTCTTTAATCTTCTCTAGAAGACCTTCATCAAATGAACCGCTCTTTAGCATTTCAATTTCAAATTTATATGGTGGTTTTTTATCTTTCTTATCCTCACCTACATATGGTGTTTCAAGAATTTTTGGTACATGTTGTAATTGTGGATGATGCACAATATGATGCAACGCTTTATAACCAATATGGCCAAAGCCAATATTTTCATGACGGTCTTTTCCAGCCCCGCGTACATTTTTACTATCGTTAATATGCAACACTTGCAAACGATCAATCCCAACAATTTTATCAAATTCGTTTAATACACCATCAAAATCATTCACAATATCATAACCTGCATCATGTGTATGGCACGTATCAAAACATACAGATAGTTTTTCGTTATATGTTACACCATCGATAATTTTTGCAATTTCGTCAAAACTACGTCCGCACTCTGTTCCTTTTCCAGCCATCGTTTCTAGTGCAATATTTACTGTTTGTTCTGGCGTCAACACTTCATTGAGCCCTTTAATGATTTGCTGGATACCAGCTTCAGCTCCTGCACCAACGTGAGCACCTGGGTGAAGTACAATTTGCTTCGCTACCCCTAACGCTGATGTTCTTTCGATTTCCATACGAAGGAAATCGACACCTAGTTGAAATGTTTCAGGTTTTGTCGTATTCCCAACATTAATAATATACGGCGCATGGACAATAATTTCCTCAATACCATTCAGTTCCATATGTTTTCGTCCAGCTTCTATATTTAACTCTTCAATTGGTTTTCTTCTCGTATTTTGCGGTGCACCTGTATAAATCATAAATGTTGTTGCACCATATGAAACAGCCTCTTCACTCGCTGCTAATAACATCTTCTTACCACTCATAGAAACATGAGATCCAATTTTCAACATATAATCACCTCTTCCATATACAATAGCTATAATGATAGCATAATTTGTAGAAATATGTAGTGAATTGTTTGTTCATAAAAGAATGTATATAAACACAATTTGAAAAACTGAGTAAAAACCATTCTTTTTAGGTGGGAAGAGAGTGGAGAGCTTCTTTTGCTTTCATAGCAGCGATTTATTTTTCGGGAAATCCAGTTGGATATATACAACAATAAGCTCATTACTCTTTCAACACGAGGAGATAAAGTGAAACTTTAATCTGTGTTGCCCGCAAATAGCGCAATAAAAAAAGATAAGGGATCTCCCCTTATCTTTTCTTATGGCTATATTTTCTCTTCACTTTTTCACGCTCAGTTGCCAATTTTTTCTTATAACCTGGCTTGACCTTTTTCGGTTTTTTAACAACTTTTGTTGCCATAACATCCAACTCATCATTTGGCTTTTTACGGCTTTTACGACGACGACGCTCACCTAAATCTGCCCATTCGTCGCCACGTAAGTCTACATGTTTAAACGTAATGTTACGTTGTTTTTCTAGGCTATCTATTGCTTCCTCGTTTGCTGGATCATAAATAGTCACTGCAATACCTGAATAGCCAGCGCGTGCTGTTCTCCCAACGCGGTGAACGAAGAAATCTAAATCTGAAGGAAGTTCATAGTTAATTACATGGCTTATTCCTTCAATATCAATACCACGTGCTGCTAAGTCCGTTGCGACAATGTATTGGAACTCTAAGTCACGAACTTGCTTCATCATTTTTTTACGATCACGCGGAGATAAATCACCGTGTATACGCCCAACTTTTAATCCACGCTCTGTTAATCCATTCGCAACTTCATCTGCCATTTTTTTCGTATTTGTAAAGACGATTGCTAAATATGGCTTAAATTGAAGTAACATATTTTTCACTAATTCAATCTTATTGCGATGTCTAGAAGGTACTAAATAGTGCTCAATATTCCCTGCCGCAACTTGTTTCGGATTAATATGAATATGCTCTGGATTCTCCATGTACTTCTTCATAAATGGCTTTAATTTTTGAGGAATCGTTGCAGAGAAAACAAGCATTTGCAAGTTTTTAGGCATGCGTGCTGCAATTTTATCTACATCTTGAATGAATCCCATATCAAGCATTAAATCCGCTTCATCGACGATAATAGTAGTTGCTTTATGAACAAATAGAGCTTGTTCTTCCACTAAATCTTTAATACGCCCTGGTGTTCCAACAACAACATGAGGTTGCTTTTTCAGCTTTTCAATTGATCGTTGTTTGTCTGTTCCTCCGATTAAGCAACGTGCTGTAATCATTTGTTCTTCCGCACAGAACTTTGTTAACTTCACAATCTCTTGATAAATTTGTTGTGCTAACTCACGAGTAGGCGCTGTAATAACAAGTTGTACTTCTTCACGATTTGCATTAATTCTGTTTAAAGTAGGGAGTAAGTATGCATGTGTTTTCCCAGAACCTGTTTGGGATTGTCCAATTACACTCACACCTTTTTTCACGACCGGAAAAATTTTCTTTTGTATTTCTGTCGGCTCTGAAAAGCGTAGGTCACGAACTGCATCTATTAAAAATGGTTGAAAATCATACTGTGTAAAAGTTTGTAGTGTCATAAGTTACACCTTCTTTCTAAAATTTCTACTGCGCGCACAAATCAGTCAAGTCTACATTATATCGAAATCTAATAGTAAAATCCATCTTTAGTTTAGGTTTTCATTTCAAAAACTAACCTTATTTCTTTTCATTGCATATTGTATGTGTATATACCTAACTGAAGAAAGGAGGATTTCTCTTATGTATCCGAAATCCCCTATGGGGCAAATGTATGCAAATCAACAACAACCATATACTCCATATCCCATACCTAATTTACCTCCTATGATGCAAAAAAAGAAAGGATTTCTCGCAAAACTATTCCAAAAGCATGATCCAACCCATCCCTATATGCAGATGGTTCCTTCCTATCGACAAATGGAGGGCCAACCGATGATGCACCAACATCAACAGCCTTATATGCAGCCATCACAACACACAATGCCACCCCAAATGATGCCAACTCAAATGATACCCCCTCAGAACGAAACACGTGGCTCAGCGCCGGTGACATCTAGCGGTGGTATTGGTAGCTTCTTTTCCAACTTACTCTCGAATCCCACTGGTATGATAAATAACATTGAAAAGGTGGCTCAAGTTGCTCAATCTGTCGGACCTGTCGTCCAGCAGTACGGCCCCATTGTTCGCAGCATACCCAGCATCGTAAAAATTCTTACTTCTGGAAAAGGTGCTGCTGAAGAACCAACGGAAGAGGTGGAAGTAATCACTACACCTCCACCACCTTCAAAAAAGAAAAAAAGAAAGAAAATAATTTTAGAACCAGTTATTGAACAAGATCTTCCGAAAGAGGATATTCCGCGTATGGTAACAAAACCAAAACTATATGTTTAACAATCCTTTGTTTTCTGTCCGCTCCTCCTTTATAATGAAAAAGACTATGTACAAAAAAGGATCCCTTGTTTAGAAGGAGAGGATTACTCATATGAAAATTGTTAAAATTTCCCCTCGTGGTTATTGCTACGGTGTTGTTGACGCAATGGTTATTGCACGCAACGCTGCACTAGATAAAACATTACCGAGACCCATTTATATTTTAGGTATGATTGTTCACAACAAACATGTAACTGATGCTTTCGAAGAAGACGGCATTATTACATTAGATGGCCCAAGTCGATTAGAGATTTTAGATAAAATTGATTCTGGTACTGTTATTTTTACAGCACACGGTGTTTCTCCAGAAGTTAAACAACGTGCAAAAGAAAAAGGATTAACAACAATCGATGCAACATGTCCAGATGTTACAAAAACACATGACCTTATTGAAACAAAAAAAGCAGAAGGATATCATGTAATCTATATTGGAAAAAAAGGACATCCAGAACCAGAAGGCGCTGTCGGTATTGCACCAGATATCGTCCATCTCATTGAAAAGGCAAATGACTTGGAAGCACTCGAAATCCCAACAGATAAAATTTTAGTTACAAATCAAACAACAATGAGCCAATGGGACGTTCAGCACTTGATGGAAGACATTCAGAAAAAATTCCCAACAGCTGAATTTCACAAAGAAATTTGTTTAGCAACACAAGTTCGTCAAGAAGCGGTTGCAAAGCAAGCAGATGTAGCTGATTTAACGATTGTTGTTGGTGACCCTAAAAGCAATAACTCAAATCGTCTAGCTCAAGTATCACAAGAGATTGCTGGTACAAAAGCATACCGCGTTGCAGATGTAAGCGAAATTCAATTAGAGTGGCTACAAGGTATTGAAAATGTCGCTGTTACTGCAGGGGCATCTACACCAACGCCAATTACAAAAGAAGTAATCGCCTTTTTAGAACAGTACGATCCAATGAACCCAGCAACTTGGGAACGTAAACGAAACGTACCACTTCAAAAAATCTTGCCGCGCGTAAAGGTAAAAAAACAACAATAAAAAAATCCGTTGCTAATTTGCTAGCAACGGATTTTTTATTACACTGTTTATACAAAAGTAAACGGATCTGTATGTAACTCTGAAGCGTGAATTTGTACCGCGAATTTTTTCTCATCCACTTTTTGTTGCAATTGTTTTTGCACACCCTGTTTCATTACTTTCTCAACATTATGTCCTGGGTCCACAATATTTAATCCGAGCATCATCGCATCGTGTGCAACATGATAATACATATCACCTGTCACATAGACATCTGCCCCTTTAAATTTTGCCTGCGTAATATATTTATTCCCATCACCGCCAAGCACTGCTACCTTCCGCACTTTGTCGTCTAAACTCCCAACAACTCGTGCTCCTTTTACATCTAATGACGATTTCACATGATTAGCAAACTGCCCTAATGTCATTTCTTCTTGTAAATACCCAATCTTACCAAGTCCCAATGTTTCTCCCTTATTATCAAGCGGATACACATCATAAGCCACTTCTTCATACGGATGAGCCATTAACATCGCTTTTACGACTTTTCGCTCTAGTGAAGCTGGAATAATCGTTTCAATCTTTACTTCTTCCACTCGCTCTAGCTGTCCAGTTTCGCCTATATGAGGGTTTGTGCCCTCTCCCGGCATAAATGTACCTATCCCTTCACTATTAAACGTACAATGGCTATAGTTGCCGATATAACCTGCGCCTGCATCTCCAAGAGCTTTTCGAACTTCTTCTGTATGCGTTACAGGCACAAATACAACAATCTTTTTCATTTCTTCCGAATATGTCGGAACCAATACTTCTGTATTTTGTAATCCTAACGCGTCAGCCAGTAAATCATTTACTCCACCTTTTGCTACATCGACATTTGTATGTGCCGCATAAACAGCAATATCGTTTTTGATACAAGTTTCAATAATTCTTCCATAAGCCTTATCTGTATGAATCGCTTTTAATGGATTAAAAATAAGAGGATGATGAGCAATAATTACATTCGCTCCTATTTGAATCGCCTCTTCTACAACTGCTTCTGTAACATCTAATGCAATTAATACATGCTGAACCGGCTTATTTAACGCCCCAATCTGCAAGCCAATCTTGTCACCTTCCATCGCGAGATGCTTTGGGTACATACTTTCAAATAAAGAAATTATCTCATGCCCATTTGGAATTTTACTCATGATAAAACCTCTCCTATCATTTTCATTTTCTCTGCTACTTCATCCCGTTTTGCTTTTGTGTCTTCCGAATTTGCTGCGCGTTCTAGTTGCTTCAAGATATTTTGAAAGTTTTTTGATTCACCTTCCCATTTCTCAATAAAAGCATCATTCTTTTCTTTCATCAAAAACGGTCCAATAAATAGCTCAGCTTGTTTATTTTCAGAGTAAGGTGCTAAAGGATTTCCTTTTTCTCCAACTAAAATCTCATAAATTTTGCCGTCTTCTTTTATAATTTTTTCATGAATAAGCTCCCAACCATTTTCAATGAACCATTCACGAATATGATGTGCGGCAATATTCGGTTGTAAAATTAAACGCTTTACACCATTTAGTTTTTCTTTTCCGCTCTCCAAAATATCACGAATTAACGCGCCACCCATACCAGCAATCGTAATCACATCAACCTCTCCTGGTGTAATGACAGCTAACCCATTCCCTTTTCGAACGTCTACCTTTTCTTGCAAGCCACTTTCTGCTACTGTAGCTTGTGCAGAACGGAATGGCCCATCTACCACTTCTCCTGCTACTGCCTTTGTAGCAATATGATTTATAATTGTATAGCACGGTAAATACGCATGGTCAGAACCAATGTCTGCAACTGTAGATCCTACCGGAATTTCCCGTACTACTTCTTCTAATCTTTTTGAAAGCTTCACTTCATTCATTTATTCCCATTGCTCCTTCACTTGTCAGTCTGTCTCCATGATAATGAATTTACAGTCCTTGTTGCAAGTAAAGAAACAAAACAATTCATTTATTTCATCTGATTTTAGGGTAAAAGAAAAAACAAGCTCCCCGCCAATAAGCAAAGAACTTGTTTTTTTAGTCGTATCCCACTACATAAGAACCCTAAAATTCTCACAGATTAAAAATTCACCTTATTTTTTCTTCGCTAACCAATCAGCTACTTTAGAAGCTTGATCAGCTGGAATTAAATTTGGTGGCATATTCCCTTTCCCTTTTACAATTACTTCTTTAATTTCATCTTTGGAAAGTTTTCCACCAACTTTTTGTAAGTTAGGCCCTACCGCACCTTGCAACTGATCACCATGACAGCTTGCACAACTTTGTTTCACAATATCTTCTGGTTTCGAAGCCGTTTGCGCTGGTTTCCCCCCATTTTTCGCATCGGCTAACTCTTTAGATTTATGTAACCCCTCAAACGAAAATACAAACATAATAACAATCCCTATTACAGCAATGAGTGCAAACGGAATCAACGGATTACGTTTCATACTTTTTCTCCCCCCTCTACGCCCCTAATAGTTAGATGATTCAGTTATTTCCATTGTACTTGAAAACATTCTATCAGAAAAGACAAAACTATCAGTTGTTAAAAATATTCCATAAATTCAGTTTATTGATTATCTCTCTTTTATCACATATTATTTTGATAAATATCAACTCTTCTCATCATATTTTTTGTTTTTCTGCATATATTTTTGTATAGAATAAACGAAATTAATCGAAAAATCGAAAAATGAGCATTTGCAAATCAAAAGACAATTCTGTAAAATAAATTACAAGAATTGTAATCGTTACTTACAGCTAAATCTTAACAAAAATTAACAAAATAAAAAAGTTTACTTCACAAAGGTGAAGTAAACTTAAAAAGAAACCTATTCTAAGAAATCTTTTAGACGTTTGCTACGGCTTGGATGTCTTAATTTACGAAGTGCTTTTGCTTCAATTTGACGAATACGCTCTCTCGTTACGCCGAATACTTTCCCAACTTCTTCAAGCGTACGAGTTCGTCCATCATCCAAACCGAAACGAAGACGTAGAACATTCTCTTCACGATCTGTTAGAGTGTCTAACACATCTTCTAATTGTTCTTTTAGCAACTCATACGCTGCATGGTCCGCAGGTGATGTTGCTTCTTGATCTTCGATAAAATCGCCTAAATGTGAGTCGTCCTCTTCACCAATTGGTGTTTCAAGAGAAACTGGCTCCTGTGCAATCTTTAAGATTTCGCGTACTTTTTCTGGAGCAAGATCCATTTCTTCTCCAATCTCTTCTGGAGATGGTTCACGTCCTAAATCTTGTAACAATTGACGCTGTACACGGATTAATTTATTAATTGTTTCAACCATATGAACTGGAATACGAATTGTTCTCGCTTGGTCTGCAATAGCACGTGTAATTGCTTGGCGAATCCACCAAGTTGCATACGTACTGAATTTAAAACCTTTACGATAATCGAACTTTTCAACAGCTTTAATTAGACCCATATTTCCTTCTTGAATTAAGTCTAAGAAGAGCATACCACGGCCTACATATCGTTTTGCAATACTTACAACAAGACGTAAATTCGCTTCCGCAAGACGGCGCTTCGCTTCTTCATCACCTTCTTCAATGCGTGTTGCAAGTCGAATTTCCTCTTCAGCAGATAGTAAGTCGACACGGCCGATTTCTTTTAAATACATGCGAACAGGATCGTTGATTTTCACACCTGGTGGCACACTTAAATCATTTAAATCGAATTCTTCTTCAGTCTTTGTGATTTGATGACGATTTGGACCTTCATCGTTGTCACCAACTAAATCAATTCCTTGTTCACCTAAGTATTCATAATATTCATCCATTTGATCGGATTCAATTTCAAATCCATTCATGCGTTCTGCAATCTCTTCATATGTAAGAACGCCACGTTTTTTTCCGAGCTCAGTGAGTTGTTCTTTCACTTGCTCAAGGGTCATATCAGTTTCAATTTGTTTAGAACGAGCTGGTTTATCAGCCATTTGTTCCCCTCCTTACGCGAGATACAAACATTCATTATAATAAAATTTTATACAAAAAGCTATCTTCTTGTTTTCTGATTTTGTAAATATGCTACATAAAATTTCGCAGCTTCTACTGGATCTGTTTTTTCCATTTGCTTTATGGTAAAAATAGTTTCCATTTTTTTCAATTTTTGCTTATGACGACTTAACGCCTCTAAGTGACCTTGTAATACCTCATCCGTGTATTCTGGATTAATGAATTCATCCGTTGAGATATTCGTAATAATATTTTTCATTTTCTCATCAGAGAGCCAGCTCAAGAAATTCCCGACTGAAGGTTCATTTCCCTTTTCATAATATGCATATAGTTCATATAAAATCCCTTTATGTTCTTCCGTATGAAAATCTTCTATATGAGGTTCGATACGGAAAGCAACTTCTGCACTCTGTAGCATATGGTAAATGAGCTCTCTTTCCGCTCTTTCAAAACCTGAAAATTTCGGCTTTGCCTGAACGATTTGAGGCGGTTTAGAAATTTGCTTCGTTTGTTTTTGCTGTACCTTTTGTTCTTTGCGATATTGGTGTAATTGGCCTAAAAGTGTTTCCATTGAGTAAGAAAATTCTTGCGATAATGATTTTAAATATGACTCTGCTTGCATTGCATCTTGCAATAAAGCTAACTCTTTTAAAACACTTTTCACATACTCTTCTTTACCAGACTCATCTTGCAAATTTTTCCCTAAACGCAAGTAATTTATTTTGAATCCAACAAAACTTATACTAGCCTTTACAAGATTTTCAAACGCCGTTGTTCCATATTGTTGCACATACTCATCAGGATCAAGCTTATCTGGCAATGAAGTAACCTTGACGTGACAGCCAACTTGCACTAGCAATTGACCTGCTTTCATTGTCGCTTCTCTTCCTGCTTTATCACCATCATAGCAAAGAACAACAGTTTCAACATTACGTCGCAGAAGTTTTGCTTGCTCTTCTGTTAAAGCTGTTCCCATTGTCGCAACTGATTCTTCAATCCCGCTTTTCACAGCAGCTAATACGTCAGCATAGCCTTCAAATAGAACAACCTGCCCTCGTTTTCTGATAAACGATCTTGCTTGATGAAAGTTATACAGCAACTTACTTTTGTGAAAAATAGGTGTTTCTGGACTGTTTAAGTACTTCGGAGTATCATCTCCTAATGCCCTTCCACTAAACGCTGCTACTTTCCCTTGCAGTGTGTGAATCGGAAACATGACCCTTCCACGAAAACGATCATGATGACTGCCATCCCTTTCACTCCTTACAAGTAAACCAGCTTGCTCCATAGTTGCTAGCGAAAAACCTCTTTTTTGTAATATTTTTGCTGCCGCATCCCAAGCTGGAGATGCATAACCAATTTCAAACTTTGCAATCATCTCTTTTGTAATACCTCGATTTAACAAATAAGAGAGAGCTTCATTTCCCTCTTCAGTATTCACTAAAAGATGGTGATAGTACTTTTTCAAAAGTTCGTGAGCCTGTAACATAATGACACTGTCATCAGATATATTCTCTTGCTGTTCTTGTCCCGATGTATAATCTACAACCGAAATATTATTTCTTTCTCCAAGCTTTTGCACAGCTTCTATGAAAGAGAGTCCTTCCATCTTCATGAGAAACGAAAAAACATTTCCTCCCTCTCCACATCCGAAGCAATGAAAAATTTGTTTGTCTGATGAAACAGAAAATGAGGGTGAATTCTCACCATGGAATGGACAAAGGCCGAAATAGTTACGTCCTTGCTTTCTGAGCTGAACATACTCACCAATCACTTCTACAATATCAGATGATGTCCGAATCTGTTCAACAACTTCTTCGGGAATTCTGTTTCCCATAACTCCATCTCCGTGTCGTATTTTGTATTCGATACAAATTAAAGGATTCCTTTATAATTCGACAATATTTTTTCTGAATTTGTAAAAAAACATTGTCGATCGTGCGTTGAAAATGATTTTGGACCTTTTGTATAGGTCCCTTGTCTGCGTAACTTCGCAGATACATATCTACTATATAAAATTGTATCCATTTGCTCATCCGTCACAAATGTACCTCGTGGAGATAATACGTATACTCCTTTTTTCACAAGAAGACCAGCAAGTCCCATATCCTATGTGATCACGAGATCTGAAGATTTAGCGTGTTTATAAATATAAAAATCCACTTCATCTTGTTCAGAATCTACATATATCCAATTTCCTTGCTGTTTTCTCGAACGATGGGCGTAGGATGCGACAAACAAAATTTCGACATGGAATTTCATCCTTCACAGGACATGCATCTGCATCAACTAGAACCTTATTGATGTTTTGCATATTTCTGTATTCTACATCCCTTCTGTGAATCCTTCCATGATGCGCGTTTTCTTGTCCGGATTTTTGTCGATTTTACGTAAGTGTATACCTTTTCCGTAAATCCTATCCCTAGTTTATTCTGAAAAATTAAAGTCTAAACGTAAAATGTACCTTTTTATCACAATTTTTTATTATAATATATTTTCTTCAACTTCGCTACATATCCTTTAAATTTTCATCTAGCTATTTATAAGTAAAAAGCGGTCCGAGCGAAAAAAACACATTCACCTATGGTAAATGTGCTAAAACATTTTTTGGTTTTGCACTGCATTCACGATAATATTGGCGGTTTCCTCAATCGCCTTATTTGATACGTCAATAACTTGACAGTTTATTTTACTTACTACTTTCTCAAAGTGATCAATTTCTTCTTTAATACGATTGATATTTGCATATGTTGCTCCATCACTTAATCCAAGTGACTTTAATCGTTCTTTCCGAATATGATTTAACTTATCCGGTGTAATTTTCAATCCAAAACATTTTTCTTTTGCTACTTGATATAATTCTTCAGGCGGATCCACTTCTGGTACAAGTGGTACATTGGCAACTTTTAAGCGTTTATTATGTGCAAGATATTGTGAAAGTGGTGTTTTAGAAGTACGCGATACACCAATCAATACGATATCAGCTTTCAAAATGCCACGCGCATCTCTACCGTCATCGTATTTAACAGCAAACTCGATTGCTTCAATCTTTTTAAAATATTCTTCATCTAATCTACGTACAACACCAGGTTCATACCTTGGAACTTGCCCTGTAATCTCTTCAATTTGATCGATAAGAGGACCAATAATATCATAGGCCTCTACGCCCTCTTTTGCCGCTTCTGTTAGCATATATTGACGCATTTCTGGTTTTACTAACGTAAAACAAATAAGCGCTTGATTACTCTTTGCAATTGAAATTACTTCTTTTAATGTCCCTGCATCTTCCACATAGGGTACACGTCTAATATCAGGAGCAAATGGAAATTGTCCCATTGCAGCTCGAACAACTAAATCAGCCGTCTCTCCAACAGAATCAGATACGACATATACGATTTTATTATCCATTACATTACCTCACTTTAAACAAATTACACTTATTCATTGTTTACTAAATTGACAAATGCACGCGTAATGTTTGTTTTTGTAATTCGACCAACAACTTCTAACCCTTGTTTCATGTCTTTTACAACTGGCATTGCATCAATCTGTCTTTCTATTAATTCCATCGCAACATCATATAGAGAATCCTCCCTACGGCACATTGCAATATTAGGCATCCTTGTCATGATAATATTAACCGGAAGCGATGTTAAATCCTGCTTTCCTAAGCTTGCACGTAATAAATCTTTACGAGAAACTACCCCAACTAAAAGCGTCGCTTGCTCAACAACAAACAAAGTACCCACATCTTCTAAAAACATAGTACAAATCGCATCGTATACAGAAATATTTTTATCAACTACAACCGGTCTAGATTGATAATCTTGTACTTTAACTTTCTTAACAGCTTCTGATAACAACTGTCCCCCAGTTTTTCCTGTATAAAAATAACCGACACGTGGACGTGCTTCTAAATAACCTGCCATCGTTAAAATCGCTAAGTCTGGTCTTAAAGTTGCACGCGTTAAATTTAATTGTGCCGCAATTGATTCCCCAGTAATAGGACCGTGATCTTTTACAATCTGAATGATATGTTCTTGCCGTTTATTCAGTTCTATGATAATCACCACCTTCAATGCAAAACGAAAAAAGTTATACTATCTCTTAAATATTATATACTAAATATGCTTTTTGAAAAAGAAAGTATGTAAAAAGGACCTATTTATGGTCCTCTTTATATTTGAAACTTATCAAGTTGTTCCAAAAAACGCCTTGTTTTCAAATAAATCCCACAATATTCATCGTAATATGTATTTAATACTGTACGCATTTGCCGCTTCGTTCCATCTTTGACAGAGACATTACCAAGGCGAGCTAAATCAAAATGATAAAAAAGACGCAATAATTTATGAACGGCCTCTCCTACCGGAATACGGTATGGATCTTGCTCTGCATGATGTGAGCACAGAAAACCGCCTTCTCTAACAGAGAAGGCGACAAAATCTGCTTCATGGTGACAAATTGCACATGTATCAAAGTACGGATGCATCCCAAGTACCGGAAGCATCTTCGTTTGATAAATTAAAGACAATACTTCAGGATCAACACCCTCACACATGTAGTGCAACGTTTGATATAACATTTCAAATAAGTACGGATTATGTTTCTTATCTTCAGTTGCTTTATCAGTCAATTCGACGATAAATGATGCATAAGCAGTTAAAAATATATCTTCACGAATTTCTTTCATAGATGAAATTATTTCACCTTGTTGCAAAGTGCCCAGTCCAGACCCCATTTGGATTAAAAAGTGACCATGTGTCATAAGTTGCGAAATAGATGCTAACCTACTTTTTGGTTTTTTCGCTCCTCTTGCCATTGCACTTACTTTCCCAAACTCACGTGAGAATATCGTAACAATTTTATTCGTTTCTCCGTAATCTGTTGTCCGGATAATAATTCCCTCAACTTTTTGAAACATGTTCGTCACCATCCAAGGTTTGAACAAAACGGGTCAAGAAATTGGAGAATCTAGATGTGCTAGCTCCTCTTCATGTTGATCCATCTCATCGTTTACGTCTTTTTCCATTTCCTTCAAAAGCAAATACGTCTCAATGCTTCCTGTCTTGGAGAAAAACTTCCAGGTAAAATCTAGCATAAGAATCCACCTTTCTCAGTAAGCGTAGCATATAAACCAATTTCTTTTGTTGTTATTAAAATGACCCGTTTTGTCCATTTTCATGTGAGAAAAATTTTTCCTAATTTGTATTAATACTCATCTTCACGGAAACCAAGATCGCGAAGCTGTGACATTTTATTACGCCAATCTTTTTGAACTTTTACCCATACTTCTAAGAATACTTTCGAACCGAGAAGTGCTTCAATATCAAAACGAGCGCGCTTTCCAACTTCTTTTAACATCTTCCCTTGTTTCCCGATGATAATTCCTTTTTGTGATGGACGTTCTACAATGATTGTTGCATTTACATAGACGGCTCCACCTTCACGCTTTTGAATCGCATCAATCACAACCGCCACCGAATGTGGTACTTCCTCACGTGTTAAATGAAGCACTTTTTCACGAATCAGTTCCGCAATGATAAATCGCTCTGGATGATCTGTTACCTGGTTCTCGGGATAGTATTGTGGTCCTTCTGGTAAATATTTTTTAATCGCCCCAATTAACGCCTCAACATTATTACCATCCAATGCAGAGATTGGTACAATTTCTGCAAATTCATGTAATTTACGATATTGATCAATTAATTCTAGCAATTGTTCTGGATGAACTTGGTCAATTTTATTGATTACTAAAAATACGGGTTGCTTTGTTTCTTTTAGTTTCTCAATAATAAATTCTTCACCACGACCAAACCCTTCAGCTGCATTGACCATAAATAATACAATGTCAACTTCTTTTAATGTCGTTTGTGCCATCTTCACCATAAAGTCGCCTAGTTTATGCTTCGGCTTATGTATTCCTGGCGTATCAATAAAGATAACTTGTGAATCATTTTCTGTGTATACACCTTGAATTTTATTACGAGTTGTTTGTGGTTTATCACTCATAATAGCAATTTTTTGACCGATAATACGATTTAAAAATGTCGACTTTCCAACATTCGGTCTGCCAATTATAGAGACAAAACCTGATTTATAACCTTTTCTATTCATGTAAATCCTCCGCTAAAAATGCTCCTGGTAACAATTCTCCGACTGTTGTCTCCTGAATGTCACCATGTAAATTTGATAAGTATACTTTCGTATCCTGTTTACATAATTCTATCATAACTTGACGGCACGCTCCACAAGGAGGTACTGGACGGTTTGTATCCGCTACAACCGCTATCGCTACAAATGCTTTATCTCCTTCAGAAATCGCTTTAAATAAAGCCGTTCTTTCTGCACAATTACATAATCCATATGATGCATTTTCAACATTACATCCACGGTATACTTTTCCATCTTCCGTTAATAATGCTGCACCTACTTGAAACTTAGAATATGGTACATACGCCTGTTTACGCGCTTCGATCGCTTCTTGAATTAATTCTTTGCTGTTCATGCCCTCGCATCCTTTCCGCTTTCAATTGTGAAAAGATAAAATGAAACTTTCATTAACGGCGTTCTTACCGCTACCAAAGCATAATAAAAGCTTCGGAATGCAACTATACCATATAAGGTAAAAAGATAATAGCACCAATTATGACAGCTATAACAGTAAATAATAGCACTGCACCAGCAGCAACATCCTTTGCAATTTTCGCAAATGGTTTAAAATCCGTTGTTACTAAATCAACTGTTTTTTCAACCGCCGTATTGACCATTTCCAAACTCATTACAATTCCAATTGTAATGAGTAATATGAGCCACTCTATTATCGTTACATGGAAATAAAAGCCGCAGCATATAACAATAACTGCGGCCAAAAAATGAATTTTCATATTTCGTTCGTGACGAAGACAAAAGTATATACCAGCTATAGCATATCCAAAACTCTTTATAAGTTTTCTTTTTCTCATCTACCTAATCCAAACGCCTCTAAAATTTCCTTTTGCTTTCCAAACATCTCTTTTTCATCTTCATCTGTCATATGATCATAACCAAGTAAATGCAGGAATCCATGTAACGCTAAAAATCCTAGTTCACGGTCAAAGGAATGCCCATATTCTTCAGCCTGTTCTTTCGCTCTTGGAATGGAAATAATAAGATCTCCTAACATACGTGGCATTTCTACCCCAACAATCTCCATCTCGCCTTCTCTCATATCTTCCATCGCAAAAGAAATAACATCTGTTGGTTGATCTTTATCACGATAATCACGATTAATTTCTTGAATACGTTCATTATCAACAAATGTAACAGAAAGCTCCGTTCCGTCTTCTACACTCTCTATTCGCGCAGCTTGCTCTAGCAAATCACGAATCATATTCACATATTCCTCTTTTACTTCTTCTGTTTCGTCAAAAAAATCTATTAATAAACTCATTCTGTCACCTTTTCTTCCGGTGGTTCCGGATATTTAATACGAGAATGGAAAATACCATTTAACGTTTCACATAAAGTTTTCCCAACAATTTGTAATTCTTTAAATGTTAAATTACATTCACTAAATTGTCCGTCCTGCAAACGATCTTTTATTATACTTTGTACTAAATTATTAATTTGATCGGGTGTTGGATGATTCATAGAACGCACTGCCGCTTCGACACTATCCGCAATCCCAACAATTGCAGACTCTTTTGATGTCGCTTTTGATCCTGGATAACGGAACATGTCTTCTGTATATTTCTCTTTATCTTCTTTAATTGCTTTATAGTAAAAATATTTAAGTAATGTCGTTCCATGATGTTGTCCAGCAATATCAATAATTTCTTGGGGAATATGATGTTCCTCTAACATCTTTACTCCATTTGTCACATGCGCAATAATAATGTCTCTGCTCGTTTCAGGATCTAATTTATCATGCGGGTTTTCAATCCCCATTTGGTTTTCTATAAAGAAGTGAGGCTGCAGTGTTTTCCCTATATCATGATAATACGCACCTACACGCGCTAAAACTCCATTTGCTCCAACAGCCTCACAAGCCGCCTCAGAAAGGTTGGCAACCATAACACTGTGATGATACGTTCCTGGCGCTTCTAGTAAAATTTTGCGAAGAAGCGGATGATTTGGGCTAGAGAGTTCCATAAGCTTCATACTTGATACAATTCCAAGCCCACTTTCTAAATACGGTAAAATTCCCATCGCTAAAACGGAAGAGATAATACCAGAGGCTGCCGCCATTAATAGTTGCGAGCCAATTTCAAGCGGTGAAAAATTCCCATTACGTAAAAGTAATAACGCAGCTAATAGAACTACATTTAAAACAGAAACAAGTATCCCCGCTTGCAAAATCATCGTTCGTCGATTTTTCTCTTTCAAAAAGATACTAACCGATAACGAGCTTAATAAAACATAAATACCTACACTATAATTTAGTGTACTTGTTACACCCTCATTAAACATGATACTCCCACATACGGAGAAAATTATACTTGTTATAAAAACAAAACGATCACCAATCATTAGCTTTACCAATATCGTTCCCATCGCAACTGGAACAACATACGCGATTCCTGCGTATTCCAATTTTTGAAACAAACTAATAATCTTCATCAAAACAACTGTAATTGCTACAATTGTTGTATACGCTAAAACATATGGTTTTTCTTCTCTTTTTAACTTTAAAAACGATTCAAATTGTTTATGCATAAAGAATAAGAGTATACCAATAACAATTGCTAATCCTACAAATGGCTGGAATGTATTTCCTTGCTCAAGAAGCCCCACTAATTTCAACTGATCGTATACTTCTCTTGTAATCGTGTCGCCTTCCTTCACAAGAATTTGTCCTTGAAGAATGTACACAGGCGCAACTGCATCTTCTGCTAACTTCTTCCGATCTTTGGTAGCAGTTGAATCATAGAAATAATTGGCTTCAATTGCATATTTCCCAAGCGCATTAAGCGCTTCTTTTAAATCGCTATTTACGTTAACATTGCGTATGTCATTGACGAATCGCTCTCTCGCATCATTTTCTTCATTCATTTTAATGTGTGTACTCATAATATTATTAATCGCTGTTACCATAGCATCTCTTGCCAACGTCAATTGATCTGGTTCAGCATTTACAAGCTGCAATAGCACGGAATCTGATAAACTTTTTGTTAAATCCGTAGGCAACTTCTTTTTTACTTTTTCCAATCGTTCTGCAGCCGAAATCTTTTTCTGTTCATCAGGACCGGCAGCCTTCGTCTCATTTTCCACTTCTTCTATCGCATCAAAGACAGAGTTTACAATATCCACTTTATTTTGCTTATATTCACTTCGATATGTATATTGATCTTCAACCTTTTGGGCAGCTTCTCTCTTCTTTTTATCCGTCGTTACTTTATCTTCGATTTTGATAGGAGAGTGGATTGTTTGTTTCGAAATAGATAGCATTTTAACATCTAGTTGCTCTGGTTTCACATTGTTCATTAGTGCAAAAAACAGTACCGCGCCTAATAAAATATAAGAAATCCAGCTTAGTTTTTTCGAATGTTGTATGTTACGAAACCACCTAGAAATTTCTTGAGATCTTGACATGATTTCAATACCTTCTCCTCTCCAGACATAAAGTGAAACTTTAAACAGCAGGAGTATTCTTTACCCCCACAAATTATTAATCTTTACCAATTCTTTTATGAACAGGTCTCTAAATTCGATTACCTACTTGTCCACCCTTTAATGATAGTAAAAAATAGGCTATTCGCCAACCCCTTCATCTATCCTTATCATACAAAAAGAAATGATCCTTACAAATAGGATCATTCCATTTTATCATATGCCTCGATAATCCGCTGCACAAGTGGATGTCTTACAACGTCAGATTGATCTAATGTAACAAACGAAAGCCCTGATACACCTGATAAAACATGTGCAGCAACTGAAAGTCCTGATTTTACACCCTTCGGCAAGTCAACTTGCGATGGATCACCTGTAACAACCATTTTCGAACTAAAACCGAGGCGAGTTAAAAACATTTTAATTTGAGCACCCGTTGTATTTTGGGCCTCATCTAAAATAACGAAAGAATCATCCAGCGTTCGCCCTCTCATATATGCAAGAGGTGCAATTTCAATCGTTCCCCTCTCCATCATACGCTGCGTATATTCTTGCCCAAGAATATCATGAAGCGCATCGTATAAAGGGCGTAAATAAGGATCTACTTTCTCTTTTAAATCCCCCGGTAAAAACCCTAAACTTTCTCCTGCTTCTACAGCTGGCCTTGTTAAAATAATCTTTTTTACATACCCTTGTTTTAAGGCTCGCACAGCCATTACCACCGCTAAATACGTCTTTCCTGTACCTGCAGGCCCTATTCCAAACACAATATCGTTCTTCTTTAGCGCATGAATATACTGCCTTTGGCCCATTGTCTTCACACGAATTGATTTACCTTTTGCTGTTTTAAAAATTTCCTCTTCATATAGCTCTTCAAATTGAGCTATTTTTCCTTGATGACCAAGCTGAATTGCATATGTAACATCTCGTTCAGAGATTGATACACCTTTGCGAATAACAGCAAGTAATTGCTGTAAGATTTTTTCTACGAGCGCTACAGCCTCATCCGTTCCAGATACACGAACAGCTTCTCCCCTAGTTACAATTGATACACCAAGTTCTCTTTCAATTACTTTTAAATGAGCATCATTTACTCCAAAAAGAGCAATTGCTTCGTTGTGATTTTCCAATTGTTGGTTCATTTCTACTAATTGTTCTGCCATTACTCAGTCTCCTTGAATATCGGATTCAGATATTGGTTGTGGTTCTGCAATATTTTCAATCACTGTATAATGTAATGTGACTTTTAGATGCCCCACCTCAACCTCTTTACGCAAAATCTCATCACTTACAATCATAGCATGTTCATCCAATTTTTTCTTTAGTTCTTTTTCAGCCATTTCTTTTGCAACCTTCATTGCTTGCTTTTCTGTATATTCACGATTCGCCTCTTCTTCTTCTCGGACGATTTCTTTTTCATAAGCAATTGGTAATGTAAATCCAAACAATTTCACATCATGCTTCACACTTTCAGTACGAGAGCGTTTATATTTATCATGTTGAAATCCCCATATTTTTATTTTAACACTTCCAAATCGCAGAAAATGTTCATTGTAAGAATTTCCCGTGTATACTTGAAATCGAGTGTTTAACGGAACGTTCACCTCAGATTTATACCATGTTTCTCCATATACAATTCCTTTAGCAGAAACAATCGTTGGATTATCTTCCTTTCCAAACATCCCCGACACAAGAAGTTGTCCCTTTTGCACATAATCGTTTTTCATTACAACCGGCTTCCCAGTTTCCACAAATGTTTGTTTTATTATCGCTTCTTTTTTCGCAATTAAATTTTGTGGTTTTCGCTCTTGCTCTTTCTCAGGCTCATTTTTTTCAACAATTTTAAAACGGTATGTTGTCCCCTTTATTTCCAAACCAGCCCACGTAATTGCATTAATATTATCTGTTAAATGTCGCTGAACATCCTCGACACTCGGCATTTGAAATTGCAGCCTTCCTTTTTTAATCCCCATTTTGTCCAATTCTTTCATCAAAATATATTCCGTTTCTGGTTTCGCTCCTGTAATCTCAATTTTCCAAACCATATTGGATAAAGCAATCATACCGAAAAAAAAGATAAGAAATCCAATTAGAAAGCCACTGTTTTTGAGCAAACGCTTATTCCAAAACGGAAAACCGAAACGGCCAATAAAATATAGCTTGCATTCATTTTTTCGATAGATTGGTCTTAACCGCTTCACATCGCGAAGCAACATACAAAATACTAATGTATCTTCTGTAATCTTTTTAACATCCCATACAAGCAAATTTCTGCGGACACACTCATTAATAAAGCGTTCCACTCCTCTACCTTCGATTCGAACTTTCACATACCCAACCCACCGTGTAAACCATTGATTTTTCATCGTCCGCCCCACTACCTTTCTCAAAAAGCACAGGTGTTACGTCACTATTCTAATCAGTGCTTTCCTCACCTTTTATCCTACAAATAGCTCGTACGAAACGAAATAAGAAGAAAACTTCACTTATGGAAGTTTCACTTCATGTTTCTTTTTTCTCATTTTCTAAAAATGTTACTTGTTCAATGATTCCTTCAAGTAAAAGTTCTTCTGGAAGAATTGTTTTAATAACAAATGATTGCCCTTTAATTAATAATTGACCATGTTTTAATAACAACCGTACCTCTTTATCTGTAAATACTAATAACCCTCGATGATTTTCTATATAAATATGTACTTGCCCGACAAGGGTAATACGAGGTAGATCCATTAGTACATCCACTGGAAGGTCTATCTGCTTTGTTAGCCAATTTTTCATTTGTAACAATTTCTTCATCTCCAAGACCCCCTCTCATCCCATATGTATGAAAAAAGAGCTTGTAATATCACGTCCAAACAGAAAAAAGCATAAAAAAGCGTCTCATTTTCCATGAGACGCTTTTTTATGCTAATAGCTGTGCAACCAGCTTATTCACTTGTGATCCGTCTGCTTTACCTTTTACTTTCGGCATAACAGCACTCATCACCTTACCCATATCCGCTTTAGAAGCAGCACCAACATCAGCAATCACTTGCTTAATTACGTTCGCAAGCTCTTCCTCTGTTAATTGCTCCGGCAAATACGTGTTTAAAATCTGAATTTCTCTTTGCAGTTTATCAACAAGGTCATCACGACCAGCTTTTTTAAATTCAAGGAGGGAGTCCTTATGCTGTTTTACTTCACGAGCTAAAACTGTTAATTCCTCTTCTTCAGTAAGAGTATGTTGCAGTTTAATACCTTCATTTTGCAAAGCAGCCTTAACCATACGAATGACGGTTAATTTTTCTTTTTGTTTATTCTTCATCGCTTGTTTCATATCATCGTTTAAACGACCGAGAAGACTCATAACTTACACCCTCTCTTAGAATTTACGCTTTCTTGCCGCTTCAGATTTCTTCTTACGTTTTACACTTGGTTTTTCATAAAACTCGCGCTTTCTTGCTTCAGCAAGTGTACCAGTTTTAGAAACCGATCTTTTAAAACGGCGAAGTGCATCCTCCAAAGACTCGTTTTTACGAACGACTGTTTTTGACATTCTCTTTCCCTCCCTCCGAAACATCACACTTACATACTAACTTCAGCATGCAAAAAGAAACACTTCTTCAGCATGTCTTTTACGATTATAATACATTTTATCACTTCAGGTCAACTATTTGACAGAATAAAAGAAGAGTAGATACCCTAGTTCTACAATTCTGATTGTGAATTATAACTGTTGTATATTATATATACGGATTAAAAGACTAATATAAAACCATTCCTTTTAAGTAAAAGAGAGGATCTGCTTATGAATAAAAGCGGACTTTTTTAGCCCTACATGCCATGTAAAAACAGAAGGAGAAAATAAGCCGAAGTCTCCTTCTGCTCTTGTCTATATCTAGCCCCAGCGACTAGAACAATCGGTCGTTTCACTCTTTCTTACGAGGCAAAAAGCACCTTGTAGGAAAGAGTTCCAACGTCCTCATGTTCTAAACGAGTCGCTTCCGCTTTTATGTTATCCAGTTCCAGTGCCCAGACCCTCGCGTCAAAGAACCTTCCGCACAAGAAAGAACCTTTGCCATTCGGGTCTAAACAGGGCACTTCCACTTTTATATCAATAATCAGTTGTTGCTGTTTTTCCACTTACTAGTGCTACGCCTGCACTTGTACCAATACGCGTTGCTCCTGCTTCTACCATTGCATCCATGTCTTGTCCGTTACGCACTCCACCTGAAGCTTTTACACCGATTTTTGGTCCAACTGTTTTTCTCATTAATGCTACATCTTCTACTGTTGCCCCACCTGTTGAAAAGCCAGTTGATGTTTTTACGAAGTCTACACCTGCTTTTACAGACAACTCACAAGCACGAATCTTTTCCTCTTCTGTTAGTAGGCATGTTTCAATAATAATTTTCACAAGCGCTTTTCCTTTTGCAGCTTCAACAACTGCACGAACATCACGCTCTACCAATTCGTCGTTTTTATCTTTTAATGCACCGATGTTAATTACCATATCCACTTCTGTTGCACCTTTTGCAATCGCATCCTGTGTTTCAAATGCTTTTGTTTCTGGTGTATTTGCCCCAAGCGGGAATCCGATTACTGTACAAACTTTTACATCTGTACCCTTTAATAATTCAGCTGCTGTTTCAACCCAAGTAGGATTTACACAGACAGAAGCAAAGTCATGTTTTTTTGCTTCTTCACATAATGTAACAATCGCTTCTTTTTTTGTATCCGGTTTTAATAATGTGTGGTCAATTAATTTTGCATAGTTCATTTTTCATATGCCCCTTTCTTCACTACACGGTTGTCTGACAACCATAACGGTTAGCATTATAGCATGAAATATTTCAACTTCCTATCTTAACTTCTCCAGCAAAGAAAAAAAGCATGCAAACCCTTTTCGTTTACATGCTTTCCTATTACGTTACGCGCTTGCTGATTCTTTCTTCACATCGTCTTCAAGAACACGAACAAATTGCGCTTCGTTATATGGGTATCCAGCTTTTGTAATTTTCACTTTGACTAGTTTACCAATTAATTCTTCAGATCCTTCAAATACAACTTTTAAGTAGTTATCTGTATAACCTACATATAGCCCTTCACGATCGCCGTCTTTGAAAGGTTCTTCTGGAATAATTTCAAGAACTTCTCCTTCAAATTGAGAAGCATATTCTTTCGCTAATTGATTTGATAATTCAATTAAACGGTGTACACGATCATTTTTTACTTCTTCAGGAATTTGATCCTCCATACGAGCTGCAGGTGTACCTGTTCGTTTTGAATAAGGGAAAACGTGCAGTTCAGAGAAACGGTTTTCTTTAATGAAATTGTATGTTT
Source organism: Bacillus cereus (assembly GCF_002561295.1). Classification (GTDB taxonomy): domain Bacteria; phylum Bacillota; class Bacilli; order Bacillales; family Bacillaceae_G; genus Bacillus_A; species Bacillus_A cereus_S. Next base: position 103,077 of record NZ_NTUG01000030.1, on the reverse strand, counting down.
CCATAAATTCTTCTTCCGTTTCACCCGGGAAACCAACAATTACGTCTGATGTAATCGCAAGACCTGGCAATGCCTCTTTCAAACGATCTAAACGCTCTTGGAAAAATTCCATCGTATATTTACGGCGCATACGTTTTAATACAGTGTTAGATCCTGATTGCAACGGAATGTGCAAGTGACGCACAACTACTTCAGATTTATCTAATACTTCAATTACTTCGTCTGAAATTTGACTCGCTTCAATCGAAGAAATACGAAGGCGTTTCAAACCACTTACTTCTGCTTCCATATCACGAAGTAACCCAGCTAAATTGTAGTCTTTTATGTCTTCTCCATACCCACCTGTATGAATACCTGTTAAAACAATTTCTTTATATCCTGCATCAACTAATTGTTGCGCTTGATGGATAACTTCTTTTCCATCACGAGAGCGCATCAAACCACGTGCCCAAGGAATAATACAGAATGTACAAAAGTTATTGCAACCTTCTTGTATTTTTAAAGATGCACGTGTGCGATCAGTGAAATAAGGTACATCTAATTCTTCATATACACGTGTTTTCATAATGTTACGAACAGCATTAATCGGCTGACGTTCTTTACGGAACTCTTCGATATACCCTAGCATTTTCTCACGATCTTGCGTACCAACAACAATATCCACACCTGGGATTGCCATGATTTCTGCTGGAGATGTTTGTGCGTAACATCCCGTTACACAGATAACAGCGTCTGGATTTTGACGTACAGCACGTCTGATAACTTGACGGCTTTTTTTATCTCCAGTATTTGTTACTGTACATGTATTGATTACATACACATCAGCTTTCTTTTCATATTCAGTTCTTTCATAGCCACCTTGTTTAAACAATTGCCAAATTGCTTCTGTCTCATAGTGGTTTACTTTACAACCTAACGTATGGAACGCAACAGTTGCCATTGATCATCACCCCATCAATTCAAAATGATAAGAAGCAGCACTTAATGCATATAGCGGTGCCGTTTCTGTTCTTAAAATCCTTGGTCCTAAACTACATGGTAAAAATTTATATTCTCGAAGTGCGGAAATTTCATCTTCAGACAATCCACCTTCCGGGCCAAATACAATCAATAGTTTTTGGCCGTGTTCAAGTGTCGTTAAAGCCTTCGCAAAATTAGCTTTTTCACCTTGCTTTGCTTCCTCTTCATACGCCACAAGACAAACATCATAATCACTGCTCATCGCAAGCAATTGTTTAAATGATGCTGGAGCATGTACATCCGGAATTTCACTTCTATGCGATTGTTCCGCCGCTTCTTTCACAATTTTTTTCAAACGCTCAACTTTTTTATCTGCTTTTTTCGCATCCCATTTAACGATAGAACGAGATGCTTGAAATGGTAAAAACGCAGCTGCCCCAAGCTCAGTTCCTTTTTGAAAAATCAACTCAAGCTTGTCTCCTTTCGGCAGTCCACTTGCAATCGTCACAAACACTGGCAGTTCGCTTGACGCCTCTACCCATTCTACAATAGTACTATCCACAAATTCACTGGTAATTTCATCAATTGTACACATTGCTGTTTTCCCGTTAACACAACAATAAATGTGATCACCAGCTGACATGCGCATCACTCTTGCGATATGGTGTACATCATCACCTACAATACGAATACTTGCATCATTTACATACTTCTCTTCTACAAAATAACGTTGCATCTCATCACCTTAGCAAGGTTTCGTTCCTTTCGTAAGTCCATACTTACGAAAAGAACGAAACGTTATCATTTTAATATAACAAACGGCAAGTCCCTCACCTTTATAGCGAGAGACTCCTACGTTCATTATAAACATAAATTATATATTACGCATTTCGTGCAATGATTGCTACCCAATCTTCCATTTTTAACACTTCTTCAATTGTAAATCCAGCTTTTTCTAGAGCTTCAGAAATCGTTTTTTCTTTTGCTGCAATAATACCAGATGTAATAAATAGTCCACCCTGTTTTACAACTCGCGCCGCATCTTCAGGGAATAAAAGGATTATTTCCGCAAGTAAATTTGCTACAATCAAATCTACCGGACCTTCAATACCTTCTAACAAACTATTTTGTCCTACAGATACAACATCGTCCGTTTTATTTAAACGAACATTTATCTCTGCACTTTCAACTGCAACTGGATCTAGGTCGTATGCCTGAACAGATGCTGCACCTAATTTAGCTGCAGCAATACTTAATACACCAGAACCTGTTCCAACATCAATGACTGTATTACCTGGCTGAACCGTTTTTTCTAACGCACGGATGCACATCGTTGTTGTTGGATGCGTCCCTGTACCAAACGCCATACCTGGATCTAACTCAATAATTTTTTCATTTGGAGAAGCAGGTGTATATTCTTCCCATGTTGGCACAATTGTGAATGTATCAGAAATTTGAACTGGATGATAATATTTTTTCCAAGCAGTCGCCCAATCTTCCTCATCGACTTCATTAATCGTAATATTTCCTGTACCAATTTCGATGTCGAAAGATGGAAGTACATCAATAGATGATTTTACACTTGCAACCGTTTCATGTAAAGAATCCGTTTGCGGGAAGTATGCTTTTATTAACACGCCATCCTCTGGATATTCAGCTGGATTGAGCGCATAAATTTCACCATATTGTTGCTCCCGCTCTTTTGTTAACTCTGCCGGGTCTTCAATGGCTACACCACTAGCACCTGCTTCGTGTAAAATATGAGAGACAGCTTCTACAGCTTCCTCTGTTGTATGAATACTAATTTCTGACCATTTCACAATTTACCAACTCCATTTTTTATTTCCATTATTCCCCTTTGAAAGCTCGTTTAAGCTTTCCGAATAAGCTATCATCTTGATCTTCTTGTCCTGCAAATTCACGCAATAATTCTTTTTGATGCGATGTTAGTTTCGTCGGTACAACAACACGAACGACTACGTATTGATCACCTTGACCATATCCGCGTACATTTGGAGCTCCTTTTCCTTTTAAACGGAATTCCGTTCCAGTTTGTGTCCCTGCTGGAATTTTTAGTTTTACTTTCCCATGAACAGTTGGAACTTCTACTTCAGCACCAAGTGCGACTTGCGCAAATGTTAATGGCATTTCACAAATAATATGATCCCCATCACGCTCAAAGAATTCATGATTTCTTACATGAACAACAACATATAAGTCCCCAGCCGGGCCACCATTCACACCCGCTTCGCCTTTACCAGACACACGAATTTGTTGACCATTATCAATACCTGCTGGAATTTTAACGTTGATTTTTTTGCGCTTACGTACTTTTCCGGAGCCATGACATGTTGTACATTTCTCTTTAATCATTTGGCCTGTTCCTGAACAATGTTTACATGCTTGACGATTTACAATACGACCAAATGGTGTATTTTGTTCTACACTCACTTGACCTGTTCCTGAACAATGTTTACATGTTTCTTTTGAAGTTCCTGGTTTCGCTCCACTGCCATGACATGTATCACAAGGGTCTTCTACTGGAATTTCAACATTTAATTCCTTACCAAAAATCGCCTCTTCAAAGTCTAAAGTAACTTGATATTGCAAGTCAGCACCTTGGCGTGGCGCATTTGGATCACGGCGTCTACCGCCACCTCCGCCAAAGAATGAGCTAAAGATGTCTTCAAATCCGAATCCACCACCAAAGTCTCCACCGCCGAAACCGCCAAAACCTTGATTTGGATCCGCATGACCAAACTGATCGTACTGCGCACGTTTTTGATCATCACTTAATACTTCATATGCTTCTTGTACTTCTTTAAACTTTTCAATTGCATTTTCTTCTTTACTTACGTCTGGATGGTACTTTTTAGCCAAACGACGATACGCTTTTTTAATTTCATCTTTAGAAGCGCCTTTGCTAAGTCCAAGCACCTCATAATAGTCTCGTTTATTCATAAATTTGTAACCCCCGAATCTTTCACATAAACGTAATTTTAACACCGAAAGAAAGTGCTTTGCAACAAAGTTTCCTCACTTACAATATGCAAAGCCTAAAACTTAAGACCTTATTAAGAATGTCTTAACACAAATAACCATTTTTTTCTTATTCGTGAAAAAAGCCAAAGCCAAGGCACGCTTGACTTTGACTTTTTGTCATCTTACTTATTATATTTTACTGTATTACTTGTCTTCTTTTACTTCTTCAAACTCAGCGTCAACTACATTGTCTTTTTTCGCGCCAGCGTCTTGTGCTCCTTGTGCACCTTCCGCTTGCCCTGCAGCCGCTTGAGCTTGCTCATATAGTTTAACAGTTAATTGTTGTACGATTTCTTGAAGAGCATCTTTTTTCGCACGGATTTCATCAAGTTCATTTTTCTCGATTGCCGCTTGTAATGCTTCTTTCGCTTCTGTTGCTTTCGCTACTTCAGCCGCATCTACTTTACCTTCTAAATCTTTTACAACTTTGTCTGTTTGGAATACAAGTTGGTCAGCTTCGTTACGAAGTTCAACTTCTTCCTTACGTTTTTGGTCAGCATCAGCATTTGCTTCTGCTTCTTGTACCATACGATTTACTTCTTCATCAGAAAGACCTGAAGAAGATTGGATTGTAATAGCTTGCTCTTTGCTTGTTCCTAAGTCTTTCGCACGTACGTTAACAATACCGTTCGCATCGATATCGAATGTTACTTCGATTTGCGGAATACCGCGTGGTGCTGGCGGAAGGTCTGTTAATTGGAAACGACCTAATGTTTTGTTATCAGCTGACATTGGACGCTCACCTTGTAATACGTGAATGTCTACTGCAGGCTGGTTATCAGCAGCTGTTGAGAATACTTGTGATTTACTTGTTGGAATTGTAGTGTTACGCTCGATTAACTTTGTGAATACGCCACCCATAGTTTCAATACCTAAAGAAAGTGGAGTTACATCTAATAATAGAACGCCTTCTACATCACCAGTAAGTACGCCCCCTTGAACTGCAGCACCTAATGCTACAACTTCATCAGGGTTTACACCTTTATATGGCTCTTTACCAGTTTCACGTTTAATTGCTTCTTGTACAGCAGGGATACGAGTAGAACCACCAACAAGGATAACTTTATCTAATTCGCTTGGAGCAAAACCAGCGTCTTTTAATGCACGACGAGTTGGCTCTAATGTTCTTTCAACAAGATTAGCTGAAAGCTCTTCGAATTTCGCTCTTGTTAAGTTTAATTCTAAGTGTAATGGACCCGCAGCTCCAGCACTAATGAACGGTAATGAAATTTGTGTTTGCGTTACACCCGAAAGATCTTTTTTCGCTTTTTCAGCTGCATCTTTCAGACGTTGAAGTGCCATTTTATCTTGACTTAAGTCAATGTTGTTTTCTTTTTTGAATTCAGCTACTAAATGATCGATGATAACTTGGTCAAAGTCATCTCCACCAAGACGGTTGTCACCAGCAGTTGAAATAACTTCAAATGTTCCGTCTGCTAACTCAAGGATAGATACGTCAAATGTACCGCCACCTAAGTCGTATACTAGAATTTTTTGTTCTTCATCTTGTTTTTCTAAACCGTAAGCAAGTGCTGCTGCCGTTGGTTCGTTAATAATACGTTCTACTTCTAAACCAGCAATGCGACCAGCGTCTTTTGTTGCTTGGCGCTCTGCATCGTTGAAGTATGCTGGAACTGTAATAACAGCTTTCGTTACTGTTTCACCTAAATACGCTTCAGCAGAAGCTTTTAAGTTTTGTAAAATGATTGCAGAAATCTCTTGAGGCGTGTAATCTTTACCCTCAACTTCTACTTTGTAGTCTGTACCCATATGGCGTTTAACAGACATAATTGTATTTGGGTTTGTAATTGCTTGACGTTTTGCAACTTCCCCTACTTGACGCTCTTCATTTTTGAAAGCTACAACAGAAGGTGTTGTACGGTTTCCTTCTGGATTTGGGATAACCTTTGGTTCTCCACCTTCCATAACAGCTACACAAGAGTTTGTTGTACCTAAGTCAATACCGATAATTTTACTCATGGCGAATCCTCCTACTTTTATGTAAATTATTGATTTACTTTTACCATTGATGGGCGAATCACACGGTCTTTTAGTTTATAACCTTTTTGGAATTCTTCCACAACCGTATTTGATTCAAACTCACTGTCTTCTACTTGCATAACAGCTTGGTGTTCATGAGGATCAAACTGTTTACCAACAGCTTCAATCGCTTCAACACCTTCTTTTGTCATTGCTTCTAACAATTGACGATACACCATTTCCATACCTTGTAATAAGGACTTCATTTGCTCGTCAGTTGCTTCCACTTGCATCGCTCTTTCAAAGTTATCAAGAGCTGGCAAAATATCTGAAACAAGACTTTGTGCTCTATATTTTTCAGCAGCCTGTTTATCCATTTGAACACGGCGCTTATGATTTTCAAAATCAGCTTGTAGACGCAATGTACGACCTTCCGCTTCCGTCAGTTTCGCTTGCAATTCATCTACCTTTTCTTGTAAAAGAGCCGCTTCACTTTTTTCTTCTACTACAGTTTCTTCATTATTTTCTACTGTAATAGACTCCTCAGTTTGCGTTTCTTTCGCTTCTTCAACTACTTGTTCGTTACGCTCTTCCACAACTTTCACCTCCTTAAAAGGAACTAGAGCTCACGCTAGGCATGAGCATCCAAGCATAAATTTTATGTTACACACCAGCAATGATCCTATTCATTACTCGAGCGAATTTATTATTTTGATTTATGCACTCCGTTTAAACCATCTGTAAATTGTCTTGTAAACAATTGTAACAAACTAATTACACGAGAATATTGCATTCTCGTTGGGCCTAGGATTGCAATTGTTCCAAGCTGTTCTTCCCCAATAGAATACGTTGCAGAAATTAAACTACAATCTTCCATAGCAGTCGAAGAATTTTCTCGACCGATTTTCACTTGAATACCGACTTGTTTATGACGCAAAATATCATAAAACGCGGCTTCATTATCAATCATCGTCAGCAAGGAACGTACCTTTTGAATATCATGAAACTCCGGCTGCGAAAGCATATTAGCTTTCCCGCCAAAGTATATCTTTTCTGATAAAGGCACTTGAAATGTACCATCTAATATTTTTATTGCGCTATCATAATTATGGACATATCCACGGAGAACTGTCACAATCTCTTTTAAAATTTTATTGTGTAATTCTGCCATCGGTACACCAGATAGCTTTTCATTTAAAATATTAACCATCTTTTCTAAATCTGATAAATCAACAGATTCCGGAACGGTAATCGTTTTGCTTTGTACATGCCCTGTATCCGTTACAATAATCGCGACTGCTGTTTGGTGATCCAGCGGAACAATTTGTACATTTTTAAGTTTATTTGCACTCATTTTCGGCCCAAGAACTATAGCCGTATAATTTGTGAGTTCTGATAAAATTTGAGCTGATTGCTGGGCAACCTTTTCCGCTTCAAAAATTCTTTCAGCAAATAAATCTTTAATCTGCACAATCTCCTCATTTGGCAAGTTCTGTGGCGCTAAAAGATGATCCACATAAAATCGATACCCTTTTTCTGATGGAACCCGTCCAGAAGAACTGTGCGTTTTTTCAATAAATCCTAATTCTTCTAAATCTGCCATTTCATTTCGAATGGTAGCTGAACTAAATGTAATTTCATCCTTTTTAGCCAATGTTCTTGATCCAACAGGCTGCGCTGACCCAATAAAGTCATCAATAATTGTTTGTAAAATTAAGAGCTGACGTTCCGTAAGCATCTCATCATCACCTCTGTTAGCACTCTTTATCTCCGAGTGCTAAATCTATTACTAACTTACCAAAATTGACATTGAATTGTCAACGGAAACGTCACGAAATAGAGAAACTTTTTCACACTCACTAGACATTGCATTAATCAATTAAAAATGATTGAAATACTTCATTCCCTAATAACTTACCTTGTCTCGTCAAACAAACATAATCATCTTTGTTCTGAAGCAATCCATGTTCTTTCCCCTGTAACAACTGCTTCGCAAAGATTTCATCCATTTCTACACCAAACTTCTTCTGAAACCCTAGTTTGGACACACCCTTTGTTTTCCGAAGTCCTAAAAATAGTTCTTCTTCCATTCTTTCCTTGCTCGTCACTTCATGAACATCTAGATAAGGGAACCCCGTCTCATCAATTTTAGAAAAATATTGTTTCAATGGACCAACATTTTGGATTCGCTCTCCATTTACATAACTGTGAGCACCAGCTCCAAAACCATAATACTGTTCATTATTCCAGTATGTGAGATTATGTCTACTTTCATAGCCTTCTTTTGAGAAGTTACTAATTTCATACTGATGGTAACCATGTTTCTCCATCTCATCCATTACCATTTCATACATCTTCGCCTCATGGTCTTCACCAGGAAGCCTTAATTTCCCTTTATTCATTAAATTGTAAAAGACAGTTTTCGGTTCAACAATTAAAGAATACGCAGAGAAATGTTGAACACCGAGTGTGAAGGCGATATCTAATGTCTCTTTCACATCTTCAATTGTTTGTCCTGGTAATGCATAAATTAAATCAACATTAATATTCTTAAAACCAACTTCTTGCGCTTCACGAATTGCTACAAACGCATCTTCTCTCGTATGTTTACGTCCAATCTTCTCTAACAGTTCATCTCGAAACGTTTGCACGCCAAAACTAATTCGGTTCACACCGCCCTCTAATAGAACGTTCAATTTTTCTTTCGGTAAATCTCCCGGATTCGCTTCAAACGTTAATTCACAATTTGGAGCGAACGGGCGTAAACGGCGATTAATAATATCAAGAAGTTTTTTCGTCTGCTCCATATTTAATGCCGTCGGTGTCCCGCCCCCAACAAAAATTGTTTTCATATTTTCAAACGGTACCTTTTGCACCGTATTTATTATTTCTTTTTCTAAATACTCCAAATATTGAACAACAGGCTGGCGTTCAATAAATACTTTATTAAAATCACAATAGTGACAAATATGTTGACAAAATGGAATATGAATATATGCTGCTTGTACCAAAATATACTCCTACCTTTCTAAAAAGAAAACCTCCGCACTTCGGAGGCTTCTTTACTTCTGTAACGTGTTACGAATTTGTTCCATTCGCATTTTTCCCCAATCATACATCATTTCAACGATTGGTAAAAGCGTCATACCAAGTTCTGTCATAAAGTACTCTACACGAGGAGGTACTTCTGGATATACTGTCCGGCCAATGATTCCATCTTCAGCTAATTCTTTCAGTTGATTCGATAAAACTTTATGAGAAATATTAGGGAACAATCGTTGTAATTCGCTAAAACGGTGCGGTCCTTCAACCCCTAAATGCCATAAAATCACAACTTTCCACTTCCCACTGATAATCGAAAGTGTCAGTTCCTTTTCACAATTAAAATCTCCATTTTGTATTTTTTCTTGAATATCTTTTCTAATATTTTCAGACATCAATAGTCTCCTAACTTTGTATCCATGGTTACTGTTGTTCCTTACAATAAAAAGCATCCTCCTCATTGTAAAGGAGAGATGCAAAGATGTCTAAAAAAGTACTCCTACGTACAAAAAGAAGCCGCACAAACGGCTTCTTTTTTATTAGTTATCATCCATTTTTAATACAGCCATGAATGCTTCTTGTGGTACTTCTACAGAACCAACAGACTTCATACGTTTTTTACCTTCTTTTTGTTTATCAAGAAGTTTACGTTTACGCGAAATGTCACCACCGTAACATTTTGCAAGTACGTTTTTACGCATTGCTTTAATTGTAGAACGCGCTACAACTTTATTTCCAATTGTCGCCTGAATTGGCACTTCGAATTGTTGTCTTGGAATTAATTCTTTTAATTTTTCTACAATTACTTTACCACGATCATAAGCTGAATCACGATGTACAATGAATGATAAAGCATCGACTTGTTCATTATTTAATAAAATATCCATCTTCACAAGTCTAGACGGTTTGTAACCGATTAGCTCGTAATCAAATGACGCATACCCTTTCGTATTAGACTTCAATTGATCAAAGAAGTCGTATACGATTTCAGAAAGCGGGATCTCATATGTTAACGTAACACGTGTTTCATCTAAGTATTGCATATCAAGGAATGTACCACGTTTCCCTTGGCAAATTTCCATTACAGCCCCAACGTAATCATTCGGAACCATAATTGTTGCTTTTACAAACGGTTCCTCCACGCGATCGATTGTTTGAGGGTCTGGCATGTTAGATGGATTATCTACAATCATATCTTCTCCATTCGTTAAATACACTTTGTAAATAACGCTTGGCGCTGTTGTAATTAGGTCAATCTTGAATTCTCGTTCAATACGTTCTTGAATAATTTCCATGTGAAGTAAACCTAAGAATCCACAGCGGAAACCGAATCCTAATGCTTGTGATGTTTCTGGCTCAAATTCAAGAGCAGAATCATTCAATTCAAGTTTTTCTAATGCATCACGTAAATCGTTATAACGTGCGGAATCGATTGGATATAAACCACAGAATACCATTGGATTTAATTTACGATAACCTGGTAATGGCTCTGCCGCTGGACGTTTCGCATGTGTGATTGTATCACCAACTCGCGTGTCTCCTACATTTTTAATAGATGCTGCCAAGAATCCTACATCACCTACCGTTAACTCTTCACGTTGCGTTGTTTTCGGTGTGAATACACCTACTTCTGTTACCTCAAATTCTTTACCAGTTGCCATCATGCGTACTTTATCGCCAACTTTTACTGTCCCGTTTACAACACGGATATATGCGATTACTCCGCGGTATGGGTCATATAAAGAGTCAAAAATCATACATTGAAGTGGCCCTTCTGGGTCACCTTCTGGAGCTGGTACTTTTTCAACGATTTGTTCTAAAATGTCTTCAATACCGATGCCAGCTTTGGCAGAAGCAAGTACAGCTTCTGATGCATCTAAACCAATTACATCTTCTACTTCTTGACGAACGCGCTCTGGATCAGCACTTGGCAAATCGATTTTATTAATAACCGGTAAAATCTCTAAATTATTATCAAGCGCTAAATATACGTTCGCTAACGTTTGCGCTTCAATACCTTGCGCTGCATCAACAACAAGAATTGCACCTTCACAAGCCGCTAAACTACGAGATACTTCGTACGTAAAGTCGACATGTCCTGGTGTATCGATTAAGTGAAGCGTATATTCTTCTCCATTTTTTGCTGTGTACTTTAATTGAACTGCATTTAATTTAATTGTAATGCCACGCTCACGCTCTAAATCCATAGAGTCAAGTAATTGAGCTTTCATTTCCCGTTGTGTTAAAGCGTTTGTTTTCTCCAAAATACGGTCTGCTAACGTTGACTTTCCGTGGTCAATGTGAGCAATGATGGAGAAATTACGAATGTTAGACTGCCTTTTTGCTCTTTCTTCTTTATTCATCTATGTTCTCAACTCCTAATAGTCTCGCCAATATACACTAGCACTGATTATATCAATAGAGCAGCAAAGATTCAATGAAAACTCGCGCTGCTTATAAGACAAATCTTCCTCTCTTTATCTTATGCGAGCAAAGCTTGAGAGACAAACCTTTTTGCAACAAAAAAATGGTTGCCTTACAAAATAATAAGACAACCCCCTTTTTTATTTTCCCAATTGGTTAAAAATATCTTTTATTTTTCCAATTACTATATCTGTAGTAAACTTAGCGAAATTTCGAGTGAATGCTGTAATTCCAATCCCCATTCCCTCTACAACATTAAAACTTCTAAGACTTTCTAACTGTTTTTGTTTTTCATACGCCGAAAATATATCCCCTAAAACTTCTAGGTCAACATTTTTGCTCCCCGTCCCTGTCATCTGAGCAATTTGTTCATATGTTGGCTGTCGATAGCCTTTCATGCTTTTTAAACCATGATTAACGATTCCAAATCCGATTAACAGAAAAAAAAGAAACAGAACAACACAGCTTATACATTGAAGCGTAAACCGACTCACCTTAGTCCGTCCCTTCTCATCAATGTGTATATGCACCTGTATTATCTTGATCAATTTGATGATGAAGCGCTGCATTTAAGCCGCTTGCTATTACATTAGCCATGTCTTCAATAAATGCATCGACTTCTTTCGGCGTTACCATTAAATTATGACCAAGAGGGGCTAACACTTCATATATTAATTTTCGCTTTTCTTCATCTGCTAATGTACCTACTGCCCCTAAGAACATATTGCGGCTTTTTTCATCCGGCATATCTTCCTCTGTTAATTTTTTCTTTTCTCCAAATGTAAAACCAGCTGGCAATAAAGAGCGAGACGGTTTATCGCCTTCTCTCATTTCACGCCCAAAATGCTTTAAAATAAAATCAATTGTATCACTCGTAATCGAAACAGCATCTACAACCGTCGGAACTCCTATTGCAATCACAGGTATTCCGAGCGTTTCTTTGCTCAATTCTTTCCGTTTATTTCCTACACCTGATCCAGGATGAATTCCCGTATCTGAAATCTGTATTGTACTATTTACTCGTTCAATAGATCTAGCAGCAAGTGCATCAATCGCAATTACAAAGTCAGGTTTTGTCTTTTCAATGATGCCATAAATGACATCGCTCGTTTCGATCCCTGTAATCCCCATTACCCCTGGACGAATTGCACTAACAGGACGATATCCATCTTCTACACTTTCAGGCTGTAATTTAAAGAGATGACGCGTCACAAGCACATTTTCTACAACAATTGGACCAAGCGCATCTGGTGTGACATTCCAATTCCCTAATCCGACGATTAAACAGCTTGCCTCTTTAGATATTCCAATTTCTTCTAATAAATAAGAGAATTCTTTTGCAAAAATACGCTCTACTTTTTGTTGCAATTCTGTATCTTGCTGACGAATCCCTTGTACTTCAAGCGTTAAATAATTCCCAGGTTTTTTACCCATTGATTCAGAAGCAATTTCATCGATTATCACTTTCGTAATCGTAATCCCTTCTTCTTCACGCTCTTTTACAACAACACCTTGAATTCCTGTCTGTTCTTTTTGACGTTCTTGTAACATTTGATGTGCTTCTACTGCAAGGTCTGTTCTAACACTATATTTACTTAAATCTAATGGTTCTTTCATCCTATCTCCTCCGCAATTCATAGTAAATATAGTTAGATTCCCCAAAATTATATAGGGTCATTCTTTCCTTTACATGAAATTTCATCGATCTCGCTATTGCAATTCTCTTCTCCGTTTGATAGAATATCACTTGTTCTATGTAAGTATCGAGTCACTCGATCGCACCAGGGAGGTGAAAAGTATGGCAAACATCAAATCTGCTATCAAACGCGCTAAACTTAGCGAAGAGCGTCGTGCACATAACGCTTCTATCAAGTCTGACATGCGTACAGCTGTTAAAACTGTAGAAGCTTTAGTTACTAATAACGATCTTGAAAATGCTAAAGAAGCTTTCAAAACTGCTTCTAAAAAACTTGACAAAGCAGCTCGTAAAGGTCTTATCCACCAAAACGCTGCAGCTCGTCAAAAGTCTCGCTTAGCTAAACAAGTAAACGCGTAAGACGTTTAAAAACGATCCTTTTGGGTCGTTTTTTTATATACGAAAAAAGTTCATGCAGTAAACGGCATGAACTTTTTATTTTATTCAGCTATGACATTTTCAGCTAAAAACGTTCCTCAGTCCAGCTCTCCAATGCCCTGTAATTCTAAACAATTTACCTCTACTTTTATTGTACCCACCTTAACTAGCAGTAAAACCCCTAACCTCAAAATTCAGTAACCAAAAAGAAGTTAGATAGAGGCAATCGCCTATAAAATCCCGATTGGTTCAGCAAATAATCAGCGGGGATACCCCTCACTGATTAAAGTTTCACTTTATCAAATATGGTTTAAACGCATTAAGAAAAACTCTAAGACGAGTTTTTTATCCATTTTCCCCGTTTTCATACTGTAGTCCGCTTCAGCTAACTCTAAAATAACTTTTTTCAATTCTTCAAATGAGAAAAACTTCGTTTGATTCATCGCCAATTTTACCCTATATGGATGGACACCAATATGCGAAGCGATTTGATTTTGCCCATACCCCCGTTGTTGCAGTTCTTTTACTTGGTTGAGCAGGCGGAATTGACTCACTAATAATGCTAATAATTTTATCGGCTCCTCTTGCTGCGTAAATAATCCATCTAAAATTTGCATAGCGCCAGCAATATCTTTTTTCACTACTTTTTCTGTTAATGCAAACACATTTTGTTCAACAGATTTGGGTACAAGTTCCGCCACAAGCTTCGTTGTAACTTCTCCCCCCATTCCAACATAAAGGGTTAACTTATCCATTTCTTTCGCTAACATCGTTACATTGCTTCCTACAAGCTCTAACAATAGGTTAATAGCCATTTCCTCAATATGTACATGCACTTCTTCTGCGCGGGCCACAACCCATTTACGAACGTCCTGCACTTGCATTTCATTCGCTTCTACCACATCTGCTGTCTTCTTTAATAACTTTGTGATTTTTTTCCTCTCATCTAGTTTTTCATAAGGGGCTACAAATACAACAATTGTAAACGGAGAAGGCTCTGCAATGTACTCCTCTAAAATCTTTATATTTTGTTCTAATTTTTCTTTTTGTGATGTCAAAAACAACGGAGATTTAATTAATAAAATTTTACGTTCCCCAAAGAATGGAAGCGTTCGTGCATCTTCTATTACCTCTTCCAAATACGCTTCTTCTAAGTCATACGTTACAACGTTAAACTCACGATCTTCCTCAGCTAACGCTTCCGTTGTAATAAGCTTTATCGTTTCATTTATAAAGTAAGCTTCCGTTCCATATATTAAATAAAGCGGTGCAAACTGTTTCTTTTTAATTTTCTTATGTATATCACTCATACTTTTTCCTACTCCCTAACTTGGCAATATATCTCTATACTAATGTGCTACCTTTCGTTTTACAAGTACAAAGGAACAGGCTTAAACAACCCGTCCCTTTATCTATATAAAACGCCACGCAATAAGCCCCGGGATTCTTATCGGTGTGCGGTAACCACCTTGCCGTTATTATTTACAACGACTGGATAAGTATAATTGTTAACTGTTAACATGCTTGGAAATCAATTTTTTATCTTCTACTCACATAAGATTTAGCCCCTACTTATACACATATCTCCTTTATTTATCTTCATATGGAAATTGTAGATTTTTTTCTGACAATATCTTATACTAAAATGGAATGTTGGGGAGGGATTCTAAATGAATGAATTTGAACAAAACGTTCAAAGTAAACGCAATGACGCTATTGACTCAGGGGTAGGTTTTATCGTCTCATTTGGTTTTTTCGCAACGCTTTTTATTATTGCAACAATTATTAAATTTATCGGTTCCTAAAGGTCGCTGCTCGCGGCCTTTCTTTTTTATTTTACTGTGCTTCATCATATGTGAGTTTACTTCGAAATGTTCCCTTTTCACCTTCAAAATCGTAGAAAATAGCACCTTGCTTGTCAGTTCGCCATATTTCAATTTCAAGTTCCAACAAACGTTCTAACACTCCCTGATGTGGATGCCCATATCGATTACGCTCTCCAGCTGAAATAATGGCCTTTTGAGGCTGAATAAGGTGTAAGAAGGCAGATGAAGACGACGTCTTACTACCATGATGTCCAACTTTCAAAATATCTGCTCGTAACTCTGGGTACTGCTTTATGATTCGCTGTTCACCTTTTTCTTCTAAATCCCCAGTAAACAGCCAAGTCAAACCGCCTAGCTTGGCCCATAATACGATAGATGAATCGTTATCGTTCCCCTCCTCTCCCCTTGGTGATAGCACCTCAAACACCGCTTCGTTTATTCTCCATCTAACCCCTTCTTCCACAAAATTTACCTTTATATTTTTTTGTTTTGCAATTTGTCTCAATTCTTTTTCAAGTACAGTATCTTCTCGTTTCTTTCCAAATACAATCTCCTCTATCACAATGGCGGATAGCAATTCTTTTGCCGCTCCCATATGATCTGTATCACCATGCGTCACAATCAACTTATCAATTTTTCGAATACCTTCTTTTTGTAAAAACGGTAGGAGAATATCGTGTCCAACAGAAAATTCATGTTTTTTCTTCTGCCATGCTTCCTTTTTTATAGGAATTGTTCCCCCAGTATCAATGAGATAAATCCCTTTGTCATACGGAAGGCGAATCAAAATTGCATCCCCTTGTCCAACATCAATAAAAGTCACACTTCCACTCGCACGAAAATAAGGTGAAACATAATGACCAATACATATAAAGAGAAAAAATCCGACAGCTATGGACAACATACATTTTTTGGCTGTTCTTTCCCACGCCACAAATATACCAGTAATACTAAAGCTATATAAGACAACGAGGAATAGAGATGCTTGTCCAAAAATAAGGCGAATAAACGGTAGATTTTCACAATACTGAAGGATCTCATTAGAAAATATTAAACATACTGATAATCCATGCGCCAACCATGTCGATACAAAGGGGACAAATAACGCACAAAGAAAAATAACAATACTACAGGGAAGCACAATACAAGATAGAAACGGAACATAGATAAGATTGAGGAAAATGCTATAAGGAGAAAAGTACCCAAAATGATAGAACAGAATTGGTGTACTAGCAAGTTGCGAAATAATAGAAAGATAGATTGTATTTCGAATGATACCATTGTCATGATGCAAAAGGCGCTTGGACGATAACAAAAGCGCAAAACTACCAATAAAGGAAAATTGAAATCCAATATCAAAGACCATATAAGGATCATATATAAGCATCAGTATAGCCGTCGTACTAAGCGCATCTAAACTCGAAATACGAATAGTATGCATAAGTGCTAGCAATAACATAACACCTGTTACAGAAGCTCTTATGACGGATGGAGACGCTCCTGCTAAAAACATATAAAGCGGAATACAAACGACAAGAAAGATTGTCGTCATTTCCCTTGTCAGTCCGATTCTAAGTAAAAGAAAATAACAAATTGCCATTAATAATACAATGTGAGATCCAGAAATCGCCAATAGGTGAATGAGACCAAATTGTTGGTATTGTTCTTCTACTTCAAATGTCATCAGTTGCCGATCGCCAAACAATAATGCGTTCATAAAGGCTCCAGATTGTTCAGGAAACATCTCTGCAACTTTCGAAACCGCATTTTGGCGCAATAAAAAGACCCACTGTATGAACGTTAAAGAATGCTGCGTACAATTTGAAAGCTCTGTCGCTTCAAATATAAAATGAATCCTTTGTTTATGTAAATAGTCACGATAGTCAAAACCATGAAAATTCCGTGCTTCTGGCGGCACTTTCATTTCCCCTTGAAACGCACAAGTCATACCAATATGTAATTTTCGCAACTGTTCTTTTTGCTCCACCGTTTGAATTTTATACACGAATTGCAACATATCCTCATCATTGATTTTTATTTGAAAGGAGAGCCGATCACCATTTATAAGAGGAGTTGTTTGAATCACACCTTCTGTCACTTCAAAGTTTAATTCTTCAGGAGGTTGATTTTCCCATTCAACATATGAGGTATAAAAGTAACTACCAACGCATATTGCCATACAAAAAAAGAGGACTTGACGCGAAGTACGATATATACAAAATAAAATATAACAACCAAACGCACTAGCAGACCACAACTGAAACGAGGAACAGGCGATTGCAATCCCCATAACAAACGAGATTGCAATATAGCCCCATTGTCCACGCAACTTATACTCACCCCTTGTAGCGGATGTTCAAAAAATCCGGAGATAACTGTCACATGTCTTCGTTACGTCGCCAGTCCGGTACTTATGTAGTTCCATCTACACCCTGTATCCTCCTAGCTTCCGTGCCTTGAACTGCTCGGCTCTCTTCACCCTTCTTTTCGAACAAACACTTATAGCATTTCTTTTGCTTTAGCGAATACTTGTTGTAATTCATTCATTGTTAAATCGTCTTTTTCTAAAGATGAAAACAGTTCTTTTAATTGCAAATTACGCTCCTGTTGCTCTAACGATGTAATATCATATTCAAGCGGAACGTGTTTCACTGTTACATTTGCCTGTTCAAATAATTCCACAGCGTACGGATGATTTTTATAATCTCGGGCATAATAAACAGCTGTAATACCACTTTGAATAATAGCTTTACAACATTGCAGACAAGGAAAATGCGTAACATAAATTTCTGCATCTTCTGTTTTCACACCAAATTTTGCACATTGCAACAAGGCATTCATTTCAGCATGAATTGTACGAACACAATGATTATCAATGACGTAACAACCATCGTCTATACAATGAACACCTCCTTTAATCGAACCGTTATAACCACCAGCGATAATTCGCTTATCACGAACAATTGTCGCTCCTACCGCAAGCCTTGTGCATGTACTGCGCAGTGATAATAGATGGCTTTGTGTCATAAAATATTGATCCCAAGAAATTCGTTCCATATCTTCACCTACTTTTTCATCTACTTGTAGTGTAGCGAAAGAAGAAAAAGTTCGTCAATCCTTACTGAATAATTATTTTATCTTTTATTTTTTCAAGAGATTTCTCTCCGATACCATCCACCTCCAATAAATCTTCCATTTTTCGAAATGGTCCATGTTCTTCTCGATATTTCATAATATTTTCTGCTTTTCGAGGCCCAATTCCCGTTATTTTTTCAAGTTGCTCTTTTGAGGCAGCATTAATTTGAATTTTCCCTTCTTGCTCTGAAGATGGATTAGTTCCCTGGACTTGCTCTCCTTTTTTCGGAACATAAAGAAGCATTTGATCTTGCATGATTTGTGCTAAATTCACTTTTGTACGATCCGCTTCAGGCAAAAAACCTCCCGCTTTTTCAATCCCCTCTTTCACACGCGCGCCCATTCCCAGCTCATATACGCCTTCACGATGTACGGCTCCTTTTACATCAATTACTATTGTTTTCTTTTGTTCTTTTGACTCTATCGCTTTCAATGTACTTTTGTTCTCTTCACTCTTCGCATTCTGATTCACTTTCACGGTCGGTTGCTCGGCTTGCTGCTTTGTCTGCCACATAAAGAGGATAAATACAACCCCAATAGCTCCTAATAAAGCAAACCACTTCTTTTGAAAATTCTGCATGATTTTAATACCTCCAATTCATAAATTCACAACATAGTTCATATTGTTTAGGAGAAAGATGTTACGAAGGAGGGATGAAACATTGAACATAGGAATTATAGGGACAGGAAACATGGGGAAAATACTAATCGATGCATTTTTAGAAACCCGTGCTGTCAAACCTTCGTGCCTTACTATTGTGAATCGTACGCCTGCCAAAGCATATCATATAAAAGAGAAGTATCCTTCTGTTCATATAGCAAAAACTGTGCAAGAGGTAATCGGGCGCTCTCAACTTATTTTTATTTGCGTTAAACCTCTAGATATATATCCGATTTTGACAAAACATGCTGCTCACTTTACTGATGAGAAATGTTTAATTTCTATTACAAGCCCCATATCTGCAAATCAATTAGAGAAGATAGTCTCTTGCAATGTCGCACGTATTATTCCAAGCATCACAAACCGAGCATTCTCTGGCGCCTCACTATTTACATTCGGAAAAAACTGTTCGAAAGAATGGAAGCAAAAATTATTTCGTTTATTTAAAAATATTTCTACACCTATTGTAATTGGAGAAGATATTACTAGAGTCTCATCTGATATCGCAAGCTGCGGGCCTGCATTCTTCAGCTATTTACTACAACGTTTCATTGATGCTGCTGTTGACGAAACAAGTATTACTCATGAAGAAGCAACTACTTTGGCAAGTGAAATGATTATCGGGATGGGGAAATTACTAGAAAAAGAAATTTTCACATTACCAACTCTGCAAGAGAAAGTATGCGTAAAAGGCGGCGTTACAGGAGAAGGCATTCGGATTTTAGAAGATCACGTTGGGGATATGTTCCATAGATTATTCGAGCGCACACATGAAAAATATGATGAAGACTTAGAAGGCGTGGAGCAACAATTTAATAAACACACTTAACCAATACGCCACAATGCAATAAACTCCTCCTAAAACTCTTTATTTTTTTCTCGCCCTATTTTTCATCAAACTTTATTTTTATATTTTATAGGCATTACTTTTCTACTTTTCTATAAAGAAAATATCATATTCTAAACAAAACAAAAGCAACCTAATCGGTTGCTTTTGTTTTTATCCATTCTTTTTCGCCATAAAAAAGACACGTTCCGTTTGTTCCGTTACTTCCATTCGCTCAAAATCACCAGTAACACGAAGGACTGTAAAACCAGCTTCTCCAAGCCATTTCGTTAATAGTTCAACTGAATAGGCACGTTGCATATGACATTCATCAAAGCGATGGTATACGCCCTCCTCTGGATCCTGTACAAAGAAGGATAAGTCGTGTTCTACACTATCTGATTCTTCGCCAGGGAAACAGTTCCAAATAAGAGCTATTTCTTCCCCATTCACTGTGTACGTTTCATTTTGAAATACATGATGAATTTTATATAAAGTGTGCACATCAAATAAGAACAGACCACCTTGACGTAAGTGGTGAAATACTCGTCTGAACGTCTCTTGTATACCTTCTTCTTGCAATACGTAATTTAATGAATCACAAAAGATTGTTACACAATCAAATTCACCTGGAACATCCAATTCTCTCATATCTTGTTGGTAAAAAGGGACAAAATATCCTTCTCCCCCAAGTTTTTGTTGGGCAACTGTTAGCATTTCCTCTGAAAGATCGACACCAATCATGTCATAACCTTTTTTCAAAAGTGGAAGGGTTACATTCCCAGTCCCGCATGCTACATCTAGAATTTTCGCCTCTTTCATACCTGCCTGCTGTAGGCTTTCCTCTGTGAACTCAACCCATTTATCATACGGGACATCATTCATGAGTTCATCATACAACAATGCAAATTGCTCATATCTCATTGGCTTAACTCTTCTGTAATATCTTCACGTGGTACATCGCCCCATAGACGCTCTAAATTATAATGATCACGCTCATCTTTATGGAATACATGCGCAACTACATCCCCAAGATCCACTAGCACCCAACGCGCTTCATCGAAGCCTTCCATACGTTGTACGTCGATTTGGAACTCATGTGCTTTCGCTTTTATTTCACGTGCAATGGCTTGCACTTGTTTATCTGAATTTCCGTGACAAATAATAAAATAATCTGCAATTGGTGAAATACCTTGCATATTTAATACAACCATATCTTCTGCTCTTTTATCATCAGCTGCTTTTGCTGCTAACACTAATAACTCTTTATCGTTCATTCCGTAATTTCCTCCTTGATAACTGCGTTGTATGTTTGAAATGTTAACGGATAGATCGTTTGATCTTTTTCCATTAAAAATTGAATTGTGCGCTTTAATGCAAATAATAAAGCTTTATTTATATCTTCTCCTGCTAACTTCCGCGCTTCTTCCACACCAGGGAATTTACGGCCAGGTTCAATATAATCCGCCACATAAATAACCTTATCAAGCATTGTCATCTTTTCATGACCACTTGTATGATATGTAATAGCTTGCAAAATTTCTGGGTCCGTAATGCCGACTTCTTTTTCTACTAAGTATGCCCCAACTGGTGCATGCCATAACTCTTTGTTGTAGTGAAGTAAATCTTTCGGCAACTCTTCCCGCTTAATAATGTCTTCCATTTCTTGAATCGGTCTACATTTTGCATAATCATGGAATATAGCAGCTGTTTCTGCCTTTTTTTCATCCACACCATATAGCTTAGCCAGTTCGATTGCCGTTTCCATCACACCAATTGTATGTATATAACGCTTTTCATGCATTTGTTGTTTTACAATCTCAAGTGCTTTCTCACGATTCATACAGCCCATTCCTCTCGATATATACCTGTACTTGTTCTGGAAGCAAATATTTGCACGTTTTCTTCTCCTTATACCTCTTTCGCACTAAGGAGGAAGAAACAGCAAATTCCGGAATTTCTACTGTAACGATGTCATAAGGCGTACGTAATGTATACCCTGGCCTTGCAACCCCAACAAAAGTTACAAGTTGAAGTAATTTTTCAATGTTATACCATTTCGGTAAGTACTCCACCATATCTCCGCCAATAATAAAATGAAACTGCGCGTCCGGATGCTTCTTTGTTAATTGTAACATAGTGTCATATGTATAGGATGGACCTTCTCTTCTTAGCTCTTCTAAACAAACCGAGAAATACTCCTCTTTCCCAATTGCTAACTCTAGCATGTTTAATCGATTTTCCACACTTGTAATATTACGATCCTGTTTATGAGGTGGAATTTGATTCGGCAAAAACCATACTTCATCAAGCGCGAGTGCATCATACACCTCATTTGCAATTAACAAATGTCCATAATGAGGCGGATCAAACGTACCGCCAATGATTCCGATCTTTTTCAAACAAAACACCCTCCTCTAGTTCATAAGCAGTAATCTTTCCAAAACAACCTGAGGAAAGATTACTGCCCAATTCATGCGGAATAAAGTGAAACTTTAATNNGGCAGTTGATCCCACACCTACCTTCCTCGTTTCTCTCTAAATCTTGAGGTAGGGGTCTTACTGCCCGCAAATAGCGGGGTAAATTATGGAAACGACCTACATCACCCTAATTACTATTGTGGCAGTTTGATTTGTTTGTTTTCTCTTGATTCTTTATATAAAACAATTGTGCTTCCAATAACTTGAACAATTTCAGCTCTCGCACCTTTAGCTAGTTCTTCTGCAACTTCACGGCGATCAAATTCACAATTTTGTAGTACGCTCACTTTAAATAACTCACGAGCTTCTAACGCATCTGCAATTTGTTTTACCATATTTTCATTTACGCCGCCTTTTCCAACTTGAAAAATTGGTGTTAAATGATGTGCTTTTGCACGTAAAAATCTTTTTTGTTTTCCTGTTAACATATAGTTAGCCTCCAAGCTTTCTCATTACTAATTGTTTCATTCTTTCGATATTTGGCATACGTCCTGTCCACATTTCAAATGCAAGCGCTCCTTGGTAAACGAACATATCAATCCCATTTTGTACAATTGCTCCTTGCGCTTTCGCATCCTGCAAAAGCTTCGTCTCAAATGGGTTATAAATAATATCCGAAACAATCGTTCCTTGTTTCAAGGATTGAATTTGCAGTGGTGTACTTTGGACATGTGGATACATACCTATTGTTGTCGTATGAATGATAATATCATAATTCTTTTGTTTTTCTGTTGCTTGCTCTAGCGAAAGAGCATGTGATGTAATCTTCCCTTGACATCCAGCGATTAGTTGATTTGCCTTTTCCACTGTTCGATTGGCAATATCAATTTCTTTTACCCCTGCGTCTGCAAGCGAAAAATAGATAGCGCGACACGCCCCGCCGGCACCAAGTAATAAAATACGCTTTTGATCCAGCGGGTCTTTACTAATCGATTGCAAAGAACGAACATAACCAATTCCGTCAGTATTATAACCAATTAGTTTTTCGTCTCTCTGAACGACTGTATTCACAGCACCAATTTGTTTTGCTAATGGATCTATTTCATCCAAATATTTCATAATTGAAACCTTGTGGGGAGTCGTGACATTAAACCCCGATACTCCTAATGCCTTTAACCCTTTCACCGCTTCCCCTAGCGCCATTTCTTCTACAAGGAATGCATGATAATGAGCGTCTATACTACAGTTCTCAAATGCATCGTTATGCATAAGCGGCGACAACGAATGTCCTATTGGATTTCCGATTACACCATATAATTGTTTCATAAATCCCTCTCCATATTAAATTAAAGATTTACGTAATGAAACACTAACTCCTTTTGGTACATGGGCCACAATCTTTGCCCCAGATTCATTTACAGTAACCCATCCTAAACCAGAGAATACAACATCTGTTTTTGGCTCACGAATATTAAATTCGTATTTCACAAGCCCAGGCATATTTTCTATTTCTTCCGGAGTTGGTGGATTTAATAATTCCCCTGCATGTTTTTCATACAATTCGTCTGCTTTTTCAAGCTTTGTACGATGAATTGGTAGACGATTTGAGAAATGGCAAGTGAACGCACGACGACCACCGCTAATATAATCAAAACGTGCTAATCCGCCGAAGAATAATGTTTGTTCTTCATTTAATTGAAATACCATTGGCTTAATTTCTTTTGTCGGTGTAATCAGCTTTAAGCTTTGTTTTCCCACGTAATGCGCCATTTGATGGTGATTAATAATACCTGGTGTGTCATATAAAGATGATTTTTCATCTAATGGAATATCAATTAAATCAAGCGTTGTCCCTGGGAAATGAGATGTTGTAATCACATTTTCAGTTTCTTCACTAAATTCTTTAATCATGCGATTAATAAATGTAGATTTACCAACATTCGTACACCCAACAACATATACATCTTTACCATCGCGATACTGTTCAATCGCCTCAGCAAGTTCACGGATTCCTTGTCCTTTTGCTGCACTAATTAAAAAGATACCTTCCGGTTTTAATCCAAGTTGCTTTGCGCTATAACGCATCCAATGTTTTACTTTATCATGCTTTACTGACTTTGGAATTAAATCCGATTTATTTCCAACAAGCAATACTTTGTTATTCCCTACAAAACGATGCAAACCTGGTAACCAGCTACCATTGAAATCAAAAATATCTACAATTTTGACCACAAGTGCATCCGATTGTCCAATTCCATTTAAAATACGGAGGAAATCATCGTCTGTTAAAGACACATCTTGAATTTCATTATAATTCTTTAAACGAAAACAACGTTGACAAATTACTTGTTCTTTCTCTAAAGATGAAACTGGTGCATACCCAACCTCATTTTTATTTTCTGTTTGAATTTCTACACCGCAACCAATACATTTAATTGTTTCAGTCAAACTTTATTCCTCCCAGTTAATTAAACCTTTTTTCTTCATATTCCTCATAATTCTTCTTTCAATCTTTCGATTAAAGCGCGTTACAAGTCCATCTGTTTGTGCTACTGGCACAACTAAAATTGTATATAAACCGACACGATTTCCACCTAATACATCCGTTAACAATTGATCGCCAATGACAACCACTTCATCCGCTGTTAATTTCATTTCTTGTATCGCACGCTTAAAAGCACGAACAAACGGTTTACGTGCGCTATGGATAAATGGAATGCCCAGTGGATCTGCAAAATCCTTTACACGTTGCTCATTATTATTCGAAACAACTGTTACTTGAATGCCCAGCTCTTTCATTTTTAAAAACCATTCCTCTAGCTTAGGTGTTGCATTTGGGCGATCCCATTCAATTAAAGTATTATCTAAATCAGTAATAATCCCTTTAATGCCACGTTTCTTTAAATCTTCTGGTTGAACATTATATACGTTTTTTACGTATTCATT
This sequence comes from Bacillus cereus, assembly GCF_002561295.1. Classification (GTDB taxonomy): domain Bacteria; phylum Bacillota; class Bacilli; order Bacillales; family Bacillaceae_G; genus Bacillus_A; species Bacillus_A cereus_S. Next base: position 77,740 of record NZ_NTUG01000030.1, on the reverse strand, counting down.
TGGTAAAAATAATTTCAATTTCTTTCACCTCTTTGAGGAGTATTCATAAAATTTTTCGACAGCATTTTTCGATAACTCACTTGTGGATAACATTGTACACATTTTCCACATTTAATTATCAGTTAATTCTCAATTTATCAACAATTAACACACATCTTATCCACGACTATATGTGGATAAATAGCCGTTTGTGACTATCACATTTTTTTGGTACAGTAGATGCAACAAAGAACCTATCCTTATTATCGGAGGTGACTCACCTTGAAAACAAAACATATGGAACAGTTATCTACTGAGTTACTCACTGAGTCTTATTATAAAGCAAAAGAACTAAAATTAAATCCTGACTTCATTTTACTTATAAAACAAGAAATCATTCGACGATCATTAGAGGACAAGCTCGCCAAATCGTCTTGAGTACATATAGACTGCTGCTTCACCTGTAAAAAGAGCCATCCTCAAGATGGCTCTTTAATAAAATGAAACTTCCCTACATAGAACCATTTCATCTAGCACATACGCTCATCTAACTTCTTAGTGCCCTCACAATTTTGCAATACAACTTTACTGTCAGCTTTCATTAGGATATGCGAGTTGCAATTTTTTCACCAAGGCGAAGTTCTTGACCGCTCGTTAACGTTGAAACAACTTCAACCATCCCTTTTTCAAACAGTAAAACGACTGTGGAACCAAATGTAAAGTATGCCATCTCTTCACCTTTTTGAACAGTGTTTCTTTCATGAAGAAGTTCAATACTATTTACAAACATAGCTCCTACTTTTACAAGTGCCATATGTTGTCCTTCACTATCAACCTCTGTAATAGAACGATAATTCTTTGACAACGGCTCTTTTCCATATTTCATCCCTGCTGCGTTTACTGGAAATGATTTTCTTCCAAGTACAAATCGCTCTGTCACAGTACCTGAGAGTGGACTGTGAATACGATGATAATGGCTTGGACTTAAGTAAATAACCATGTATGTACCACCAGCATAACGCTTTGCTCGCTCTTCATTACCTAGCATATCCACAATCGAATAATGCTTGCCTTTAATAGCAAATGTTTTCGTTTCTTCAATAGGTCCATGATCAGCAAATACCCCATCAACAGGGCTAACAACACTTGATGCCGATGCATCTACTTCTCGTTTTCCTTCTTTCAACTTACGTGTAAATAGTTCATGCAGCGTGCGATACTCCTTTAAATCCTTTTCCATCTCATCCTGATTCAGTTGAAACACTTTCGCATAGGAAGAAATAATAATGGAACTTAAGCGAGACTGTGCAAATTTACGTAATATATAAGAAGTAAAACGACCGTTTGTAAGTTCGATCATAAGTCGATATAATGTACGTCGCAAATCGCGAAACCTCCTAATACGTCTTAATATAACAATTGCGTTTAGTTTGTCCTTCTTTTCTTTCTATATCATGCAGTGGAACGCCTGAAAATGTTTTTTACGTTCACTTATATAAAAAAGAAAAAATAGGTACGACTTCATTCTTAAATTCATTAGCACCTTCTAATATTACAGATAGAACTCGTCATTTTCAACAGTGAACGTATATTTCTTCCTATAGTTTCTTGTTTTTATTCTATTTTCGTCAAAGGAAAAAACGGCTGCACTCGAACTGCAGCCGCTTCGCGCACCTTATGTTTTCCCTTTCTTCTCCTTCTCTGCTCGAACAAATTCATGAAACATTTTCATCAGCGCTCGTTTCTCAATCCGTGACACGTAACTTCTTGAAATACCTAATGCTTTTGCAATTTCTCGTTGCGTTTTTTCCTTATCAAGACCGAGTCCGAACCTTTTTACAATGACTTCTTTCTCTCGTTCATCTAAAATATCGATATACTCTTTGATCTTTTCTAATTCCATGCTGAGCTGGATCATGTCAATGACGTCTTCTGATTCGGATTTTAAAATATCGATAAGTGATATTTCATTCCCTTCTTTGTCCTGTCCGATCGGATCATGAAGTGAAACATCTTTTTTTGTTTTCTTCAATACGCGCAAATGCATTAAAATTTCATTTTCAATACAACGAGCCGCATATGTCGCCAGCTTCGTCCCTTTCCCTGCTGAATAACTCTCAATTGCTTTAATAAGCCCAATCGTTCCGATGGAAATTAAATCTTCTGCATCTTCACCTGTGTTTTCAAATTTCTTAACAATATGAGCCACAAGCCGTAAATTATGTTCAATTAAAAGATTTCTCGCGTGAGCATCACCTTGCTCCATCAACTCTAAGTACTTTTTTTCATCATCTGATGATAATGGCTGTGGAAACGCATTGTTTTTAACATAAGAGACAAATACAAATACTTCACGAATCATGTATCCAATTGCGGCGAATAGACTCAAACCCTTCACCCCCGCCAAAATAGTGGTCTTTACTATATGTATGTGTGCGGGTGGTTCTTTGTGTCTGTACCCATTTAAGAATAGAAATGCATAAAAAAATTCTTGTGGCATAACCACAAGAATTTCTTAACACTTGTCCTATTTACTCCAAATTACCTCTCCCGTATGTGCATCAATATAGCGAATTTCTCATCTCATGAAAAAACAGCTAGATTTCTCTAGCTGCTTTACTTCGTTTCACGATGTAACGTCACTCGCTTTAATCGTGGACAATATTTTTTTAGTTCAATACGCTCTGGATTATTTCGCTTATTCTTCTTTGTAATATAATTACGATCACCGCATTCCGTACAAGCTAAAGTAATATTTACACGCATATGTAAGCCTCCTTTTCTTCAAAGATCGCAACTAAAACGTAATGATTACGATTTATATGTTAAACGCTATTATTTCTTTTGTCAATTGTGCAATTAAAAATATATTCCCCACTCCATTCAAAAGAAGTCCATCCTATATTAATGGCCGTAGTAGCACATTTTTTTACAATCACTCTAAAAAGACAAAAAACTGAAACAATTAGTTCATACGAAGTTCACATCAATCTATTACTATTAAAATTGTACATAATCAATTTACTAACAATCCAATGTATTGATATATGAATTTTAAATTAGAAAGGAGAGAAAAAAATGAAACCAAAGTACCGTTTTATGATTTCATCATTTGCAGCGTGTGCTTATATGATTTGGTATTTAGTATAAATAATCAACCTTATTTGCAAATATGAAAAGGTGTGTATATAAATGAAATATAATCAATCAACTGTTAACTATTGGAAGGCATTTGTATTACCTTATACATTCGCTTTAGAAGAGTTGAAGACAAAATTTGAAATTATGAACCGGGAAGCTCAATTTCTTGAGGACTATAACCCGTTTGAACATATAAAAACAAGATTAAAACAGCCTGATAGCATCGTTAAAAAACTTGAGCGTAAAAATTTAGCTCCAACAATTGAGAACGCGCAAACACATTTGCAAGATATTATTGGCATCCGGATTACCTGTTGCTTTGTGGAAGATATTTATCACTTAAAACAAGTCATTGCAAATCGTGAAGATATGGAAATTATAGAAACAAAAGACTACATTGCTAGCCCAAAACAAAACGGCTATAAAAGTTTGCATATGATTATTAAATATCCATTAGCACTAAATTCCGGCACAAAAGAAGTATTTGCAGAAATTCAATTACGAACACTCGCGATGGACTTTTGGGCAAGTTTGGAACATAAACTCTATTATAAATATGAAGGAAATATTCCGGATTATTTGAAAGATGAACTTCATGATGCAGCCATGAAAGCTGAAGAGCTTGATAATAAAATGGCAACTATTCGTCAAGATATCGATGACATTGAAGCATGCTCCAGTCAAATTTTATTACCATTATAAAAAGGTTCTCCTTATGCGAGAACCTTTCTTTATTTCTTTTCCACCTTCCGAACTTCTTCAATTTTCCAATGTTCTTCTTCTTTTCCAAGTGTGTACTGTACCTTTTTCTGAAGCGGTCTTCCACCCTCTATTTCTTTCTCCTCTGTTTCAACGACAACATAGTCCCTTTTGAAATTTTTCACCTTCACATTATTCAACTCAATTTTTTTATTTTCTCTTTGAAATGCAGCTTCCTTTTGTGTTCGTAAATCTTCAGCACCAACAATTTTGTCAGAGAATAGAGCCATATGTTGATCAAAGTTTTTTTCATTTGTCGTCTGTACAAAGGCCTCAATTACATGATGAATTTCTGTTTCTTCTTCTGGTGTTACTTGTATCTTTGGTTCCTGTTTCACCGTGACTTCTTTTTTCTCTGTTTCTTGATGGGATTGGCACCCTATTAACAACAAACCAGCTATCATAACAAATCCTATTTTCTTAGTGAAATTTTGCATTCAATATTCCTCCCAAAAAGAAAAAGCAAGGCGAAATGCCTCGCTTTACTCCGTAACTATTGTCTGCCTTTATTAGGGTCACCGCCACCAACAATATCGAAGACACGTTTTGCTATGTTTGTATTTTCTTGAACACCAGAGAATAGATATTTACCTGGTCCAAATGCATATACGTTCACATCTTCACCAGTATGCCCTCCTGTTGTCCAGCCTGTAAATGAACGTTTATTAAAGATTTCTTCAATCGCATTATCAATTTTCGTTACATCTTTTGATGGTGCAATATCATTTACAGATTTAATTTCCTCTGGTGTTAATTGTAAATCAATATACTTTTTCAACGTTTCTTCTACATTTGCACCTTTTGCAATTTCATTTGCCATAAAGTCTGGTGTACGTTTTGCTGCTTTAATTGCATCTGCATTAAAGTTATATTCACCGTTTGCACCAAGAGAGAATCCACCAGTAGCATGGTCCGCTGTTGCAACAACTAATGTATGTTTATCTTTCTTCGCAAATTCAATCGCTGCTTTGAACGCTTTCTCAAAGTCTTCCATTTCACTCATCGCACCAACAACATCATTATCATGTCCAGCCCAATCAATTTGACTACCTTCTACCATTAAGAAGAAACCTTTATTGTTTTTATTTAAACGATTGATTGCTGCATTTGTCATTTCTTCTAATGAAGGAGTTTTTTCATTACGATCAATCATTTTATCTAGGCCACCTGGTGCAAACAAGCCAAGAATTTGATCATTTTTATCCTTTAATAATTGCTCACGATCCGTTACATAACTATAACCCGATTTCTTAAATTCTTCTGTAAGATTACGATCTTTTCTTACAAAGTTATTTACACCACCGCCAAGTAGAACATCCACTTTATGTTTCCCATTAATTTTCTCATCAAAATAATCATTTGCAATTGCATCCATATTTTTACGGCTAATATCATGCGCTCCAAAAGCCGCTGGCGTCGCATGTGTAATTTCAGAAGTTGCAACTAAACCCGTTGATTTTCCTTGTTCTTTTGCTTGCTCAAGTACTGTTTTTACATCTGCTTTATCATTATCAACCGCAATAGCTGCGTTATATGTTTTTACGCCGGCTGACATCGCTGTTGCCGCTGATGCAGAATCAGTAATATTTTGATGCTCATCTTCTGGGTATGTTTTTTGTGTTCCTACAAGATGTTTATCAAATTCTGTTGATTCCATTTCAAATGTTTTCAGATTATCTTTCATATAACGATGAGCTGTCATATACGAAGGTCCCATGCCATCCCCAATTAAAACAATTACATTCTTAATCTTTGGATCACTTGCTTTTCCGTCCGCTTTAATTACATCTGAACGTGTTGCGCCCCACGTTACTACCGACGTAAGCGCTAACGATGTCACAACCGCAAATGGCCATGCTTTCTTCATAAACTTTTTCACTTTTTTGTCCCCCTAATAGGTTATTAGTTATTAAGTTCCCAATAACCAATTTAAAGGAAAACTATTAAGGAAAAGTTAGTTATGTGTAAATATTTTGTTAAGTAATGTAAATTTTCGTTATATTTTGTATATCTTTGTCCTGTATTATCAAAGCATATCTTCTTTACAAACTAGAAAAAAATAATGTGGGATGTAGTTTTATAAAAACTAATCTTAAAACTGCTAGAAAAGAATCTATTTTGATCACTCTTAATATGCTCCCCACTAGGTAGACACGTAAAAAATAAACATCTGTTTATCTAGGAGGCGTATTTTTTTATGATAAAATATTTTTATTAATGTGAGAAATGTGGTGATTCTACTTGGAAATACAGCAGTTAACTAAATCTCATATCCCTGATCTTCTCTCTCTTTGTAACGCTGTTGGATGGTTACAACATGAATCATTTATGAGGCAACAATTTGAAATGTATCTTTCGATCGGAACATTATTTGGGGGTATGAATCAAAACAAACTAGTTGCTTCTAGCGGGGTATTTTCTTTTGAACCTGGCTTTTCTTCCATCGGCATGTTAATCGTTCATCCTAATTTTCAAAAACAAGGAATCGGTCGTACCTTGCTCGATATTTGTGTAAAGCAAGCACCACCTTCTCTTCCTATTATGCTCATCGCAACCGATGCCGGCATACCTTTGTACCAAACATACGGATTCACGACAATTACAACGATCCATCGCTTTGAAAAATTTGTTACAAATCCATCTATGTCCCACACTCATTTGAAGGGAGTTGGACAACATGATCTTCAATCTCTCATTAACCTTGATCAAAACGTAACAAGTGCGCGTCGTCCAAAACTATATTCAATATTAATAGATAGGGCCACACTCTCATTTAAAATTGAAAGAAACCATAAGATAGAATCTTTTGCATTATGTATACAAAAAGGAGATACACTTTGCATTACCCCTCTTATCGCTCAGCATGGCGAAGACGCGATTCAATTATTACAGACTATTTGCAAGAGCTGGAATGGGACAATTCGTATCGATGTTCCACACTCACAATTTGCATTTCGAGCACATTTAGAATCCAATGGATTTCAAGAAACGCTACTTTCACCACTTATGATTAAAAATGGAAACCACCTATCTGGAAATCGCGACCTTTTATTTGCTATGATGGATGCAGCGTTATGTTAGAAAGGGGACACCTATTTGAAGCGGCTAAAATATGTTATGGTTAGTTGCCTTGCTCTCACATTATTAGTAAGTTGCAACGCTACCGAAAAACCAGTAGAAAAAGTGAAACAAGTAAAAAATACAATTGCAACAAAATTAAGTACCGATGAAAAAATGGTTGAGATAGACGGACAAACGATTTATTTCAAACAAATTGGAGATAAAAAGCCACCTTTACTGATGCTGCATGGATTTGGCGGATCTTCCAACGGTTTTAGCGATATTTATTCAGACTTAGCAAAAGATCATACCATCATTTCTGTTGATATTTTAGGCTTTGGTCATTCATCCAAGCCAATGGATTTTCATTATTCTTTTCCAAATCACGCCAATCTTTACTATAAGTTAATGAAAAAATTAGGCTATGACACATTTGCAGTACTTGGTCACTCTATGGGAGGAGAAATTTCTCTTAATTTAACATACCTATACCCGGCTGCAGTGACTCATCTCATATTAACTGATGCTACAGGGGCTATATCATTAACGAATAGAAATGCTTCACCTAAACCACAGTTACCAACTGATTTACATACCGTTTCCTCGATTACAGATTATGATGAAAGTAAAGTGAAATTTAAACGCAACGACACGGAGCATTATGATCAAATGAAAATGTGGCCTAGACGTCTTCGTATTAACGCAAGTGAAATTAAACTTCCAACTTTAATTATTTGGGGGAGAAATGATAGTAGTGTATCGTGGAAAGAAGGCGAAACTTATCATCAGTTTTTAAAAAATAGCACCTTCCATATTATCGAAAAAGGATACCATGCTCCTTTCCGCCAAGAACCAAAAGAATTTATGGGCTATGTCAAAGAATTCTTCGAGAAAAACCCAATCCAAACAACATAGTAACAAAAATGGGTATCTCACCTTTGAGATACCCATTTTATATATTAAGCAGCTTGCTTCTGTCGTTTTTGAGTTTTTGATCCTAATAATTTAGGTACAATCCAGCCATCAATTCCAATTTTCCCAGCATTCACGCCAGCAACTAAAATGAACATAGATAAAATAACCATTTGTGGATTCACACCTAGAGACCCACTAAACATATAGGAAAAGTTCATTACAAGGCCAAAAAAGACAGCTGTTTTCGTTAAACAACCTACAATTAAACCGATTCCAACTAGAATTTCTCCCCATGTTACAAGTATATTAAATAAGTCTACATTCGGAATTGCAAAGTCTTGTAAAAATGATGCCCACCAAGATTGTACTGCTGGTTGTGCTCCTTTTGACTTTTCAATCGCCCCTTGCAAATATCCTGTCGCGTCAAATCCTTTTCCCTGTAGTTTACCGATTCCAGCCATTAGCCACGTATACCCAAGATAAACACGGATAACTGCTAACACAAAAGAAACTGCTTTGTTTTCTCTTAAAAATTGAATAGCCATATCTTCCTCCTAAAGATGTAATTAAGTTAGTTACAGGTATTATCATAACATTAGTTACTTATTTTTCAAATGTTAATTATGAATAATCCATGACAGTTACATAGAATGTAAAAAACTAACATTTGTATAGTTACTTTTATTTCCCTGTAAAAACTTGAAGCTATCATAACATAATTGATAACGGTTTTCATTAAGAAAGTGTGAAAAAATTGTGTGGTAAATGTGAAACGTGCTTATCCTATATTCGGATAAACACGTTATTTTTTCACTAATATAAGCTAAATGCCCACCTAATACTTCTGCAATATTCAACACCTGTTTCTTCGATTCTATAAGTTTATTTCATACACACCTGTTTCTTCTAAAAAATCCTCTCTTGTTAGTACCTGCTTTTGCAGATACTGTCTATATGCTGTAATTGTTCCATCATGTGAGACGATACAGATTCTTTCTGTATGTAATGTATAACACCAATCGATGAATTCATCTGCTCTATCCCTAAATCTTTCCTCCGCCATTGTGTTTATGCCATTTTTCCATAAAACCTCATTGTTGCTTTTTTCTACAAAAAAGCTAGGGAATAACCCTTCAATTATCTGCTGATTTAACAACTGATCACACGGTAATGTTCTGCCGCCCTGCCGATACGGAAAAATACGTGGAGAAATATACGGATGGGTTATTTTACGGCAAACTACTTGCGAGCTCCATATTGCTGCAGTTTGTAATGTTCGAAGCGTGGGACTTGCGATTAATACATCATTTTCTTGTAATGGTAAACTACTTTGGAGTAACAGTGCCTGTTGTTCGCCTTCTTTCGTCAAAGGGGGATTCTCTAATTGCAAACTCTTAGGTAAATCTTGTGTATGTACTCCTTTACCATGTCTTATGAAAATAAGCTTCATCGTTTCATCCCTTTCACTACATAATAGACGTCTATGTGTTTCTATTGTTTTTTCATAATCTCTAGTCTTCCATATCCTCTTTCCAATCCCTTCTATTCATCTCAAATTCAATCAAGGCAAGGATGCTTAAATACAGAAAAAAATCATACATTTTTTTAATTTTCATCTTATGATTCTTTCCTAGATGGATATAGTAAAAAGGATAAAACAAAACATACAGGAGGAGTCATCAATGAGTAACTCAAACGATTTCTTAGACACAATACACAAAAAACAAGCAAAGGACGAGCAAAACAGAAAACATCAAGGCAAAGGAAATCCAGGAAAAAAGAAGCCGAATAAAACGCATAAATAATTGTGAAAAAGCCATCTAAAATATATTTTAGGTGGCTTCGTTTCATTCTTATTTAATAGAAATAACTTCCTCCCAATTCCATTTCTCATAATACGGCTGAGGAACATCTATATTTTCAATCCATTTCTTCGCTTTTGATCCATCTCCACTCGCCAACCACACATCTGCCTTTGTCCGATTAGAGCGCACCCATGTCAGTTGATTTTCACTTCTTATATAAACTGGATTGTAATCTCCATGTTTTTTTTGTGGAGTTGTAATTTGACGTTGCCGATTTGTTTGAATATTTACTTGGTATAAAGAAGGTAATGACCTTTTTTCTTCTTCATTTTCCCACTCCATTTCTTTTGCTCTTGAAAGGGTAATCAGTGTGTCATTATGCCATGTAAAATCCCAGTCGACATATCCTTTCGGAGTAAATTTTTCTTGCTGAAGAGCAGGTACTTCTTTAATTTTCAAATGTTTATTTTCTAGTGCAATCCTTCCACTTCCTTCAATATAAGCCAATATACTTCTCGATGGGGCCCATTGTATCCACTGGCTATTTAATAACATTTGATCTACTTTTTCAAAATAACTTCCATCCGCTTTCAAAAGGCAAAGTGTATTGCTATCAGCTGACCACGAAGCTGTTGGAACAGCTAAAAATGCAATCCACTTTCCATTTGGGGACCATTTGAAATCACTTGCAACATAAGCTAAAAAATCCTCCTGCATGCTCGGTAATGTATACAGATGCTTCATTTTATTTGGATTCATTCCAGCATCCTTTTGTACTTCGTATAGTTGCGCTCCTGTCCACCCCGTCGGAAGCAACTGAGCCTCCGATGAAACAAGAAATCTCTTCCCGTCCGGATACCATGCATAATCACCTACACCTGATGATACATTTTCAAACGTTGCATCCTTTTTCTCTACATCAAATGTATTTAATGTACCTGTAAATTCAAATGCAATTATATTTTCTACCGGCGACCATTGATAATTCGTTGCCTCTGTCTGAGACGGAGCAACTTGTTTTCCATCCGTAACGCGGTACAACTCAAGCTCTTTTTGTTCCTCACCTTTTGCATATGCAATCCACTTTCCATCATATGACCATTTAGGTTTTGTTATATACTCTCCCTTTGTTATTTGCTTTTCTTTTCCGTCGATTTTTATCCAGAGATCATGGTTACGAATGAAAGCAACTCGAATACCTTGTTTCTCAGCTTGAACATCAATTGTAACTTCGTGCAAGTAGCAAATACAAAATATAAAAATAAGCAGTTTTTTCCACATTTTTCTCTTTCATCCTCCCATAATTAATCTCCTTTATCATGCCCAGCTATTTACAATTTGAAAAGATTATAGCATTGACAACCTTTTAAATTTATTTTCATAAAAAACATAATTTATTGGAACGAATTTTAATTTTGAAGTCCTCCCTAGTAGAAACTTATATCTATGACTCAGGGAGCTGATGGTTGGTGTGAATTATAATTTTTCATCATGCTTTATACATGGAGAGAAAAACAAATTTTTCCGTTATCAGTCACTGAGATGTAAACATTTTCACTTATACATAGAATGGTCCTGCTACTTTTTCGCCCCTATCAAAATTTCCGATAGGGGCTTTTTTCTGTTTCTCAAAAAACAAATATTAAATAATTCCGAATCTTATGATAAAATTTTTATAAGCGCTTACAAAGAGGGAGGGATACACGCAAAAGGAACGATAGCAGTTTTTAGATACAAAAGGAGGATGTATAAATGACAAAGAAAACAGAAATTCCATCACATTTAAAACCATTCGTATCCACACAACATTACGATCAGTACACACCGGTTAATCACGCTGTGTGGCGTTACATTATGAGACAAAATCATAACTTTTTAAAAGATGTTGCTCATCCAGCCTATGTGAACGGGTTACAATCATCTGGTATTAATATAGATGCAATTCCAAAGGTTGAGGAAATGAATGAGTGCTTAGCACCGAGCGGCTGGGGCGCAGTAACGATTGACGGCCTTATTCCTGGTGTAGCATTCTTTGATTTCCAAGGACATGGTTTATTACCAATCGCAACAGATATTCGTAAAGTGGAAAACATTGAATACACGCCAGCACCTGATATCGTTCACGAAGCAGCTGGACATGCACCGATTTTACTTGACCCTACATATGCAAAGTATGTAAAACGATTTGGACAAATTGGGGCAAAAGCATTTTCAACGAAAGAAGAACACGAAGCTTTTGAAGCTGTGCGTACTTTAACAATCGTGAAAGAAAGCCCAACTTCTACACTAGAAGAAGTTGCAGCGGCCGAAAAAGAGGTTATCGAAAAGCAAAAGCTTGTTTCTGGCTTATCAGAAGCAGAACAAATTTCTCGTCTTTTTTGGTGGACGGTCGAGTACGGCTTAATCGGAGAGATTAATAATCCAAAAATTTATGGTGCAGGTCTTCTTTCTTCTGTCGGTGAAAGTAAACATTGCTTAACAGACGCTGTAGAAAAAGTTCCATTCTCAATTGAAGCTTGTACAAAAACGACATATGATGTTACGAAAATGCAACCACAGCTATTTGTTTGCGAATCATTCGAAGAATTAACAGAGGCGCTTGAAAAGTTCTCTGAAACAATGGCATTTAAAACAGGTGGTGCAGAGGGATTAGAAAAAGCAATTCGTTCTGAAAACAATGCAACTGCTGAATTAAGTAGCGGGTTACAAATTACAGGTACATTTGCAGAAAAGATTCAAAATGATGCAGGTACAGTCATTTACATGAGAACAAATACACCAACTGCATTAGCACTAAACAATAAACAATTGCAGGGTCATTCTACAAGTGTCCATCAAGATGGATTTGGTACGCCAGTTGGTTTATTAGAAGACAATATCTCACTCGAAGATTGCACTGATGAGGAGTTACAATCACTAGGCATTATCATCGGTAATCGCGTAGAACTATTCTTTGCCAGCGGTGTTCATGTAAAAGGAACAGTAACGGATATTGTGAAAAATAATGAAAAAATCGCTCTTATTTCATTTACAGATTGCACAGTAGTTTACAAAGATCGTCTATTATTTGATGCTTCATGGGGAGCGTTTGACATGGCAGTTGGAGCAAAAATCACTTCTGTATTCCCAGGCGCAGTAGATGCAGCTGCATTCTTCGGGATAAATGAAGAAGTAGAAGAAACACCAGCACCACTTACATTAACGGAGCTTGATCGTATGTATCAAACAGTTCGCGACATTCGAAATGAAGGCGTGTTACAAGATTCACACGTAGAACAATTAGTAGCCATTCAAGAGGTACTAAATAAGGTCTATACAAAAGAATGGTTACTTCGTCTTGAAATTGTAGAATTATTTTTAAAACACAACAAAGGACATGAAGCATCTACTGCATTACTAGAGCAGCTCTCTACTTTTACAGAAAACGAATCTGTAAAACGTTTGATTCATAATGGTGTTGCCCTACTCCCAATAAAGGATGTGAAAAATAATGCAACGACTAACGGATGAAGAAGTACACGAGGAATTAACAAAGCTAGATAAATGGACAGTGAAAGATGAAAAATGGATTGAAAGAAAATATATGTTTTCCGACTACTTAAAAGGTGTCGAATTCGTCTCTGAAGCCGCCAAACTATCAGAAGATTACAATCACCATCCATTTATCCTTATCCAGTATAAAGCAGTCATTATTACTTTGTCATCATGGAATGCAAAAGGCTTAACAAAACTTGACTTTGAACTTGCTAAACAGTTTGATGAACTTTTTTTACAAAACGAAAAGGCAATTATACGAAAGTAAAAAAGAGAAGCCTTTATTAGGCTTCTCCTTTTGTAAGGAAGTGAATACAGTGACCAAATGGATCCTCAACTTGTAATATTCCCTCTTTGTATGTCGCAACCGCACCAATATATTTTAAGCTTTCATACACTTGCTCTTTTTGTTTTTCATCTGCTAATACAATGGTGAAATATTTCAAACCAACGGAATTTTGCATTTGCGGCGGTACACCTTCGCCTTGCCATGTGTTTAAACCAACATGGTGATGATAACCGCCTGCTGAAACAAATAACGCACCGTTTCGAGCCGGAATTGTCACTTCAAATCCAAGTCCATCTACATAAAAACGTTTTGCTTCTTCTAAATCAGCAACATGTAAATGAATATGCCCCATTACTGTTCCACTTGGAAATCCATTCCACTCATTTCCTTGTTGTAATAATCCTTCGCCATCTAATGGGTTGCTAACAAACGGAAGCTCTCCCTTTTCATCACGCCACACTTCTCTTTGACGATCGTGATAAATTTCGATTCCATTTCCATCTGGGTCAGCTAAATAAATTGCTTCACTAAAGTAATGATCTGCCCCGCCGTGTAACGGATGCACTTTCTGCACAAGGTGAAGAAGAATGTTTGCTAAATCTTGTCTACTTGGTAGTAAGATTGCAAAGTGATATAGACCAGTGCGACTTCTTTGTTTTGGAAGAGCCTTTTCTTTCTCCTCGATTATAAGAAGTGGTTCATTATTTGCATTACCAAGTGTAGCAATATCCCCTTCTTCTTTTACCACTTTCAGTCGTAATACATCCGTATAAAATGCTAGAGACTGTTGTAAATTCGATACATATACATGCACAGCACCGAGTGTTGTATTGGGATGAAGTTGAAAGCTCATATTGTTATTCCCCCATTTCGATTAATCTTTTTTGAATACAGTTGCTTTTAAGAAATTATCTACAAAACCTTCAGCCTTAACAACGAATAAATAAAGGCCCATCGCTAATAATGCAAGGTCTAATTCGTATCCTGGATTCTTTCCATCACCTAATAAACCAGCAGACCATTTCACTTTTATAATTGCCCCAACTAAAATAAGTGCGAATAATAATCCAATATAACGTACACCTAAACCAATAATCAATAGTAGACCACCAACTAATTCTACTGTTGCTACACCGTATGCAAGAGCTCCAGGCAATCCAATACTTGTAAACCATCCTGCAATATTATCAATGCCCGATTGGAACTTTGCCAAACCATGCATAAAGAATGTTACCCCTAATACGATACGAATAATTAAATTACCAATATGTTGATTCATTTTATTCTCTCCTTTATAGTTTTGTTATACAAAACTTTTATTTACATTAAAAAACATACAATAAATTTTTTTATTCGTCAATCCATTTTTCTTGAGAAAAAATGAAAAATATTTGCTATGATACAAATAGTTGTCTATAAAAAGGAGCTTGATTCGTATGAATATCGGTTCTGCAATACGTGAAATTCGTCAACGCAGAGGCATAACGATTGCTCAGATTTGTGAAGGAACGGGACTTTCTAAAGGTTTTATGAGCCAAGTAGAGAATAATAAAACTTCTCCATCTATCTCAACTTTAGAAACAATTTCTAATTTTTTAAATGTCCCTCTCCCTTACTTATTACTTGAGCAGAAAGATCGTATGAAAGTTGTAAAAAAAGAAGAACGAAAATACAGTGTGTACGGAAAAGACGAACAAAAAATTGAGCATGTAGCTGAACAAGGCGGTCTTCGTTTATCTTTAGTAGAAATCCCAATTGGTTTCCCAAAAGAAAACACACCAAATGCTCATGAAGGTGAAGAATGTCATCTTGTTTTACGCGGGAAACTAGAAGTACAGCACGGGGAAGATATCGCAATTGTCAGCGAAGGAGATTCTTTCTCTTGGAGTGCATGCGTGCCGCATATTGTGCGTAATATTGGCGATGAGTCTGCATTATTACTTATCTCTAGTCATGCAGAAAATCGCAAACGTGTATATTAAATTGAAAAAAGCCTGTTTTTCAGTTTTGAAAACAGGCTTTTTGTATTATTCTCGTATAATTCCATAACTTGACCCTATCAATACTTCTTTTCCATTTTGATTACGATACACCAATTCTATCGATATCTTTTTATATCCTTCCATTTGTTCCATACTTATAAGAGTTACATCACAAGTAATTGTATCTCCAGTAAACACAGGTCTGATAAATTCACTTACCAATTCCCTTGCTATGTAGTGCAAATCCCCACCAATTTTCGTTCCGATACTTGCAGTTAATAAACCGTGTACCATTAAGCGCCCTTGCTCATCATGTTCCATATGATGTCTTCCTTTATCACCTGTAAGATGTGCAAATTCCAAAACCTCTTCTTCTGTAAATATTCTTTCATACCGAAACGTATCTCCTACTTTAATATTCATATTCATCCCCCTTTTTAAATTTCTGAATTTTCTTTATAATTTTAACATAAAAAAACTATAAAATGAATGATAGTTCATTTTATAGTTTTCACTCGCTATTTTATCTATGCCCCTGCTTTTTTGCTTCATGGTAACCATAATAAGTACACGTTCCATTTTGAGATAAATCCCGCACCTCAAAGCCGCAACTACGATAAAAATCAAAATTATTCGCAGATGTATGGGCAAACCAATCTCCATGTGGTAGTTTCTGCATACAAAGGGAAACGAGTTTCTTTCCTAATCCCTTTCCTCTATATTCACACTTCACAACTAAATCCATAATATTGGCAGCCATAATCTGATCAGAGATGACACGAACCATCGCAATCATTTCTTCATCATCCCAAATTGTAAAAGCCCATGTAGAGTTTTCAAATGCCATCGTAAATTTCTCAATTTGCCAAGATGGAATGCTATTGTTACTCCAGCCAGTGTCTTCAAACAAACTTTTAATTGCATAAGCTGGTACGCCTGTCGTTCCTTCGCGAATAATGAGTCCATTATGATAAATATACAATCTCATTCCCCCTTTTATTGTCATATACTATTCTTTAAAAGCTAAGTATTACCTCTTTAAAAGGAGAAAAAGATGGAGAGATTTTTATCCTGCTCTTTTAATTGCATATACAAGAACATCTATCCCATGGAATGATGCCGTTTTTTCATAACTCATTCCTGTTTTTCTAGCAACGAAAATAGAAGCAGGATGATCTGGATTAATAAGAGAAATGAGCTTCTTTAATCCTAACGCCTGAAAACCATAATCCCGAAAAGCTGTTGCTGCTTCCTTCGCATACCCTTTTCCCCAATATTCAGGAAGAACCCAATAACCAATTTCAATTTCCTCTTTACCATCTACTTGCTGCCGAACAAGCCCTGCGTGACCAATTGGGGTACTTGTACCCTTTTCAATCATTAAAAATAGTCCTAAGCCGTTTTTATAACTAGGAAGAACCCAACTTTCAAGGCTTCTCTTACACTGCACATATGTTTTAGGAGTGCCATTCCCAATATAGCGCATCACTTTCTCATTTCCCCATAAAGAAGCGTAAAAATCTAAATCGGTCATTGTATATTTGCGAAATTGTAAACGATCTGTATGGAACATATCCCCTATCTCCTTTGCCTACATACATTTCAGAATGTACAATATATGGTAACTTTTACATCTATTATAAAGTGAAACTTTAATCAGTGGGGATTTTCTTGATCCCCCACTGATTATTAGCCCTCNNAGCCGCTAGAGCTGGACCTCCTTTCTCTCTGAATCTTGAGGTGGGGCTCTTACTGCCCGCAAATAGCGGGATAAGCGAGGAAACATGAAATTTGTGGGAAATTCAGATTTCAATAGAGGTTAATAAAAATGCTACATTATTTAAATTTAATATATCTTAAAATTTTCATTTTGTTTGCTAAACATAGAAATAGCACCCTTTCAGGTGCTATTTCTATTAGTCTACTTTTAATTTAATTTCTTTCCCTGTCATACCACCACGCGCTTTTAATATTAAACCTTGCGCATCTTTTGGTACATCGAATACGATTTTACCTGTTTGTGTTAAACCAGGATTAAGTTGTTTTAAGAAAAAGTCTGTTTTTCCACCATTCGCAATATCAAAAGATGTTTGTCCTTGTGTAGAATATGTAAACTCACGGTCTTGATTATCTACTAATTTAAAACTATTAGCATCTACAGTGATAGCATCTTTTTGGTTATTTGTAATCGAAACTTCTACAACTTTAAAAATACCTTGTGCTTTTTCATTTACATATTCATTACCTACAGATTCTAATGACTCTACAGCACCAACAGCAATTTTCACCTTAGAAGATTCACCTTCTTTAGATAGCTCCTTCTTTGGCTCTTCTTTCTTTTGTTCTTCCTGTTTCGTTTCCTGTTTAACTTCTTGCTTAGGTTCAGTAGAAGTAGTTTTCGTTTCTTCTTTTTTATCATCATTGTTACCAGTAGCCGCAACTACAATAATTACAACGATAACCCAGAACCACCATTTTTTATAGAATGGTTTCTTCATATTTATTTCCTCCAATTATGTAAAATGTAAGATTTACTGGACGATCATAACAAATTTCATCACACTGCTTTGTCGTATTTTGTCGAATAAACATCATGTAAATTATGGTAATCTCACTTCCTCAGATTCGAATTATTCATATAAGTATTAACGAAAAAAAGCAGTAGACAAAGACTTGTCTACTGCATCCATATCATAACTAGTATAAAGAAAACTACAATTGAGGGGGTGTAGGCTTTTCAGTTATATACTAGATATTTATCTTGTTCTAACAACGGGCAAGAACTTTCCGTTCATAAATGACCTGAATTAGAACTTCATTCTATTACATTTTAATTGATAAAGATTATCATTGTCAATATAAAACGCATACATTTTCTACAGAATTTTATAAAATGCTACTTATAATTATCTTTAGGTTAGGTAAGTGTAACGTTTAATATTAAAAGGACCACAACATTTTAGACATATCTAAAATGTTGTGGTCCGATTTGTTTTCTATTTTTATTAACGCACCCGTTTGTTTAAGTAAATTTATTCACAAACTTTACCCTTTATTTAATTTTTTATCAAAAAGGAGAAACTGCAATGCTCTATTTTAAAACTGTCTCGGCCGAGGGAAATGCTTCCCATTGATTATATTTCGTTGTTATTGATGAAATAAACCAATACTCTCTAAATGGTTCTAGATGTTGCTTTGGGAAAAAGTTTGATTAAAACTTCTCACAATCCCTTATTTTACGGTAAATATGAATAAACCATTTTGAAAAAAGATTGATCAAAATGGTTTATTCTCTAGTTGATTTAAGTTTCAATTTTATAAAAAAGTTTGAACAAAACATCTATGCAAAGAATGATTGTTAATTCGCAGTAGGAGTATGCTGTGAAGCACTAAAAGGATAAAAACGAACATTCGTTTTTATCCTTTTATATAATTCTATTACTCTATAAAATTTCAGCAGAATATTGCATATACAAGAATCTCTTCAAGCACTCTAGAGGGAATCTCTCCACCCCGGTGACATGAAGTTAAATCCGATACCACCAGTAGATATTACCACATTATCAACTGTTAATTTTGTAATTTCTAAAAACTTCTTTTCAAACTCTTCTCTGTTGTACTTGTACATCGCTGAGTGGCATGACCATATTTGCGTTGAAGTATTTAACCAGTCTCCTAATTCCTTTAGTTTAGGGAAAGACTCAAATTGAATTGGTTCATCTAATTTCATGAATCTCACTTGATAGATAGTTGGGTTTAGCTTTTCTCCTATCCCTTTAAGACCATGTGCTTTTTTCTCATTTGAATGTGTCATAATAGCTCTCCCCCATCCTTTCTTCAAATTTTTGAATTCCAAAAATTATTTTCCTATTTTGATTATACAACAAAAGAAAGTAATAAAAAGATGTTATGGAATTAATAAAGGAATGAAAAAGAATAACTTTAGTTTGATAATGAACAGTTCGTAAAAACTCCTCATTAAAAATGAGGCTTTGCCCCCTTCAATCGCTATCTTTTAATCAAACTTTGTTTCAAAGCCACACTAGATTCTTTTCCACGGTTATAATCTTCTGCCCACTACCAAAATCTGCATATGAGGTCTCTGCTATTGCGGGATTATTATTAAAAAGCATTAGTAAAAATAAATTATGTAAATAAAAAGGATAATTAGCCATCATAATAGACTAACTATCCTATGAATTAATACCTTAATTTTAAAAAAGATACACTCTTTTCGTAGCATTTCATCTATCAATTTGATTCATATTCGTTCTCCTCTAATCTGTCACGTAACACTTTAACATGCTTAAAAAAGAAAAATGACATCCCTAAAAATAAAACGATAACACCCATCATCGCAAAGGATTGGACAGTTTCTCTTCCTTCATTCGGAATCAATAAACCGATCATTAAAAATGTGGCTAGTGCAAGAAGAACTTGACCGAAGCGAATATAATCTGCTATTTTCTGTTGTAATTCTTTCATACTTCTACCACTCCTCCCTCTCTCACTCTATCATATTCTAATAGCTTCCGAGGCAAGTAAATACAGCCAATGAGGGAGAAGTTTTCCAAAGAAAAAAGAGCCGCATTTCTTAGCAGCTCTTCCTCCTTTATCCCGCATTAACGGGCAGTAATACCCCCACCTCAAAATTCGGCGGGAGCACAGAAGTTAGGTGGGAGATAANNTTAAAGTTTCACTTTATTACACACCTTTGTATGCTTGCATATACACTTCTTTCAACTCCGAAATAAGCGGTAATTTGGGGTTTGCTGTTGTACACTGATCTTCAAAAGCTCTCTCTGCTAGCGTACCAACAACCTCTTCGAATACTTCTTGTTCTACACCTTGTCCAGCAATGCTCATATTAATATTTAATTCTTTTCCAAGCGCAATAATCGCCTGGACGAGTGATTCTACTCCTTCTTCCACTGTGCTCGCTGGAAGCCCCAGCATTCTTGCAATATGAGCATAACGTTCATCAGCAACAAAGTGCTCGTATTTTGGGAATAATGCATGTTTTCTCGGTTTAATTGCGTTATAACGAATAACATGTGGCATTAAGATTGCATTGGCACGTCCATGCGGAATATGAAATTCCGGGCCGATTTTATGTGCCAAGCTATGGTTAATGCCAAGAAATGCATTGGCAAACGCCATTCCAGCAATCGCAGAAGCGTTATGCATTTTCTCACGCGCCTCTTCGTCATTGCCATCTTTATATGCTCTCGGTAAATATTTGAATACGAGATCAATCGCTTTTAATGCTAAACCATCTGTATAATCATTTGCCATAATAGACACGTATGCTTCAATTGCATGCGTTAATACATCCATTCCGGTGTCTGCAGTTACATGTGGCGGTACTGTCATAACAAATTGTGGATCGACAATTGCTACATCTGGTGTTAACTCGTAGTCAGCTAACGGGTATTTTATGTTATTCTTTTTATCTGTAATAACTGCAAATGGTGTCACTTCTGAACCTGTGCCTGATGTTGTTGGAATCGCAACAAACTGCGCTTTGTTCCCAAGCTTTGGATATTTACATGTCCGTTTTCTTATATCTAAAAACTTTTGCTTAATCCCAAAGAATGTTGTTTCTGGGTGCTCATAGAAGAGCCACATTCCTTTTGCTGCATCCATTGCCGAACCACCACCAAGGGCGATAATCACATCTGGCTTGAAGCTTCTCATCATTTCGGCACCTTTAAATACCGTTTCATCTGATGGATCTGGTTCTACTTCAAAGAATACTTCTACCTTTACATCATTTGTATGTTTACGTAAATAGTGCGTTACTGTATCGACATAACCATGCTCAACCATTCCAGGGTCCGTTACAATAAATGCGCGTGAAATATTCGGCATATTTGCTAAATATCCTGTCGCATGTTTTTCAAAATAAATTTTAGGTGGTAATTTGAACCATTGCATATTCTTTTTTCTACTTGCAAGTCTTTTTATATTCAATAGGTGTGTTGCCGTTACGTTTTGAGAAACAGAGTTCTTTCCATATGAGCCACATCCAAGTGTAAGCGATGGAATAAACGCATTATATATATCACCAATTCCACCTTGTGATGATGGTGCATTTACAATAAGGCGGCATGCTTTCATACGTAAACCAAATTGTTTTTGTACTTCTTTATTTGTAGAATGAATAACCGCTGAATGCCCTAGGCCACCTAGCTCCAACATTCCTTCACAATATGCAAATCCTTCTTCAAGTGAATTTGCTTTTACACAAGCTAATACTGGACTTAACTTTTCACGAGATAGTGGATAATCCGCACCTACACCTTTAATTTCAGCAACGAGCATTTTTGTATCCTCTGGCACTGTAATTCCGACTAATGCTGCAATATAATACGCTGATTTTCCAACGATATCACTATTAACTACACATGTGTTTTCATTAATAACAAGCTTCTCTAATTTTTTCCGTTCATCTTCTGTTACAAAATAACAATTATTCGCTATCATTTCTTCTTTCACATCACTGTAAATTTCTTTGTCCACAATAATTGCTTGTTCAGAAGCACAAATCATACCGTTATCAAATGTTTTTGATAAAATTAAATCATTAACAGCACGTTTCACATGTGCCGATTTTTCCATATAACAAGGTACGTTTCCTGGTCCGACTCCTAGAGCTGGTTTACCAGTAGAATACGCTGATTTTACCATCCCTGCGCCTCCAGTTGCCAAAACGAGTGCAACACCTTCATGGTTCATTAATTGCTTTGTCGCTTCAACAGAAGGTTTTCCAATCCATTGAATACATCCCTTTGGTGCACCAGCCTTCACTGCTGCATCATATAACGTTTTAGCAGCTGCGACCGAACAGTTTTGTGCTGATGGATGAAACGCGAAAATAATTGGATTTCTTGTTTTTATTGCGATTAACGCTTTAAACATCGTTGTTGAAGTTGGATTCGTGACTGGTGTTACCCCAGCAACTACACCAACCGGTTCTGCAATTTCTATGATTTCTTCATGAGGATCTTCATGAATAATTCCTACCGTTTTGTCTTTTTTCATACTATGCCAAATATATTCAGTGGCAAAAATATTCTTGATGCATTTATCTTCATATACACCGCGCCCTGTTTCTTCAACAGCCATTTTTGCAAGTGGCATATGTTGGTCTACACCCGCAAGTGCCATTTCATGTACAATGTTGTCAATTTGCTCTTGTGTAAAATCCTCTAATGCTTGTAAAGCCTCCTGACCGTTCTTTACTAACGTATCAATCATTTCTGTTACTTCCTGCATTTCATTTACAACCTTCTCTTTGACTACCATGTGAATTCCTCCTATTCTGCTATAGGGTCTATAATTGTCCCTAAGGGTCTAAATAAGTCCCGATTAGCGTAAAAAAATAGAGTTACTTTTCCTACATGAATCCCATTTTTTGTGAAACATTTCACAAGCTTGTGTGTGAAGCATCATTTCTTGATTTCACTATACACGAAATATTTTAAATTGTGTGTGTCTAATTTGTGAATAATTTCATAAATTATATTTTAAAGAAAGGCACTGCCTTAGCAGTGCCTTTCCATTATGCCAATGCTTGCGCTAAGTCTTCAATTAAATCTTCGCCATCTTCAATACCGACAGAAATACGAATTAATGTATCTGTAATTCCTAATTCTCTGCGGCGATCCGCTGGAATGGATGCATGTGTCATTTGAGATGGAATAGAAATTAAACTTTCTACTGCCCCTAAACTTTCTGCTAGTGTAAAGTATTGCAGTTTCTCAAGTACTTTATTTAACGTTTCTTCACTATCTACATCAAATGAAATAATTGCACCATATCCACCAGCTTGTTCTTTTGCTAATGCGTGATTCGGATGAGATGTAAGACCCGGATAATATACTTTATTAATTTTCGGATGATTGTTTAAAAACTCAGCAATTGCGCGTGAATTTGTTTCATGTTCTTCCATACGAATTCCTAAAGTTTTCAAACCGCGAAGCAACAAGAAGCTATCTTGTGGTCCAAGAATACCGCCTGTTGAGTTTTGAACAAAGTGTAGGTCCTCTGCTAATTGCGCATTGTTTACAACGACTAAACCAGCAACAACATCACTATGTCCACCTAAATATTTTGTTGCACTGTGCAGTACAATATCTGCACCTAAAGAAATTGGTGACTGCCAGTATGGCGTCATGAATGTGTTATCAATAATTGTTAGTAAACCTTTCTCTTTTGCAAACGTGGAAATTTGCTTAATATCAGTAATTTTTAATAGTGGGTTTGTTGGTGTTTCTACATAGATTGCTTTCGTATTCGGACGAACTGCTTCTGTGACTTCATCTAGATTTGTTGTATCTACAAATGTATGTTCAATACCGAATCGATTCAATATTTTTGTAATCACACGATATGTTCCGCCGTACACGTCATCTGTTAAAATAACATGATCTCCTTTAGAGAATAGCATAATCGTTGCTGTAATCGCAGCCATCCCTGAACCAAATGCAAATCCTGCATGACCGTTTTCTAATACAGCAATCATTTCTTCTAATGCTGCACGCGTCGGATTTCCTGTACGTGAATATTCGTATCCTTGATGTTTTCCAACTGCTTCTTGCTTGTACGTACTTGTTTGATAAATCGGCACGTTTACAGATCCAGTTGAAGGTTCTCCTATGCGAATACCATGAATTAACTTTGTCTTTGCTCTCATTTTTTATTCCCACCCTTTGTATATATCTTTACTTAAGTAACGTTCACTACTATCTGGAAAAATCGTTACGATATTTGTACCTGGTTTTGCCTTTTCAGCTTCTAATAAACTGGCATGAAATGCTGCTCCTGAAGAACTACCAACAAGAAGTCCCTCTTTCTGCGCTAACTCTTTTACACGTTTAAACGCATTCCGGTCAGAAATCGTATGAATTTCATCAAAATACGACGGTTTTAAAAATGGTGGAATAAATTCTAAACCAATTCCTTCTGTTTCATGTGAACCTGCCTCACCACCATTTAAAATAGAGCCTTCTGGTTCTACAATCACCGTTTTTATTTCACGATTTTGTTCTTTTAAATACGATGCAGTCCCCATAAATGTACCGCCGGTACCTGCACCTGCGACGAATATGTTAATCTCTCCATTTAGCGCTTCCCACAGCTCTGGTCCTAGTGTTTTGAAATAAGCGCGTGGATTTGCTTCATTTGCAAATTGACTTGGAGAGTATGAGTTTGGAATTTCTTTTACTAATTCTTTTGCCTTCGCAATTGCACCTGTCATTCCTTGTGCAGTTGGTGTATGCACTACTGTTGCACCAAGTGCTTTCATTAATTCCTGTTTCTCAACACTGAATTTTTCTGGTACACAAACAATAACGCGTAAATCATGTTCTAGCGCAGCAAGTGCCAGTCCAATTCCAGTATTCCCAGCAGTTGGCTCAATTAGTGTCCCACCTTGTGTTATAAGCCCTTTTGCTAGTGCATCTTCAATCAGTTCTCTTCCTAAGCGATCTTTCACGCTTCCACCTGGATTATAAAATTCAAGCTTTGCAAATAAACGAACGCCCTCTGGAAGTGAAAAACGAGTAATTTCTACAATCGGTGTATGACCGATTAATTCATGAACCCCACGATACACCTTCATCGTGTTCTCCTCCTTATTTGCCAATAAAGAAAAGGCAACTGTATGTATTTTCTTTATATGAGACAGTTGCCTTTTTGTTACATTACTTTAACTCTTCTAGTACTTTTACAATAAAGTTTGTAGAATGAAGAGCTGCTTGATCTAAAAATTGATCAAATGAAACGTTTGACTCTTTACCAGCAATATCAGAAAGTGCACGAATAATTACAAATGGAACTTTATATTGATGGCAAACTTGCGCAACCGCTGCTGCTTCCATTTCTACTGCGTAAAGATTTTCAAATTTATCACGGATTGCTGCAACACGGTTTGGATCGCTCATAAACGAATCACCTGTTGCAATCATTCCTTTTACAACTTGAATATTCTCTTCTGCCTGCATGCATTTTTCTGCTAATGTAACTAATTCTTCGTCAGCTTTAAATCCTGGCGGCATACCTGGCACTTGACCATATTCATAATCAAATGCAGTTACATCTACATCATGATGACGAACTTCTGTTGAGATAACAACATCACCAACATTTAGAGATTGGTGGAATCCACCAGCTGAACCTGTATTAATTACTTTTTCAGGCTTATATCTCTCTAATAAAATTGTCGTTGACATAGCTGCATTCACTTTACCAATACCAGATTTTAACAAGATCACTTCATGTCCTGCTAACATACCCTTCGTAAATTCACAACCTGCAACAGTTTCTGTTTCTGCCTGTTCTAATTTGTCACGTAAAATACGTACTTCTTCTTCCATTGCTCCGATTACAGCAATTCTCAATCTAATCCCTCTTTCTATTGCTTAGTTGCCTCCATTACCCACACAAAATGATTTAATCTCGTAAATGTTACATGGAAGCCATTGTTTTCAAAAATAGATTGCATGATCGGAATACGTGTGTAGTATTCTGTTTGCAAATCGTTGGCTAACTGATGAAAACCTCTTTGTTTTGCAGTTTCAACAGTTTTATCATACGCTTCTTGATCTGCAAATATCGTATCAGCAAACACTATTTTACCACCTTTATGAAGCAATTGACTATACTTCGCAATTGCCACATTTTTTTCATCATCTGTTAGATGATGAAACGCATAGGTGCTTACAATTGTATCAATAGAACCCGGAACATCAAAAGAAAGAAAATCTCCTTCTGTAATTGAAAATCCTTCTGGCAACTTTTGCTTTGCGATTGTACGCATTTCACGTGATGGCTCTATTCCATAAACAGTATGGCCGGCAAGTAGTAACTTATTTGTTAGATTACCAGTACCAACACCAAATTCTAATACATTTCCAAATGATTTCTTTACTACATCCTCTAAAATTTCCTCATAATGGGCGAAAACTTCTTTATATTGTATATCTTCGCCTTGTACGAATGAATCGTACGTATGAGCCCACTCATCAAATAAACCGTTAAATTCTGTACCCATGTGAAATTCCCCTTTTTCTTATCGGTTTTATCAGTATGATATGCTTTCTTTTCAAAAATGTCAATTGAAACGAAAATGGTATTTCCTTCTTTTCTTTGTTACACTTAACTTGATTATATGGAGAGGAGCGTTTTTTGTGTCATTTACATTTGAAATGCTAGAAGACAAAGTAGAATTTTTTGAAGCACCAAACTTAGTTTCCTTAGAAAAGAAAATTAACGAACAAATCGACAATAATAAAGCACTTATGCTTGAAGTTCATCATATTTCTCATCAAATGGTTATGGATCCCGAGAGCAAAAGACCATATTACAGCGCGGTTGTTCATTTCAAACTTAAAAAATTGCGCTAACTAAAAAAGAGAAAGGTTNNAACCTTTCTCTTTTTTAGTTTAGAGTTTGAACAAGCACTGGTTTCCAGCCCTCATTTTCTACCCAATCAATATTTACGTAATATTTTTTACCGGTTTGTTTATCTTGTACATTACCGTATGCTTTTTGCTGACCGTTGTTTCCAATGCGGTGAATAACCAACTGTTCCACTGGAATTTCAATCGCAGTGGAAATTGCTTGTTTCATCTCATTCCAATCTGCTGTCCCTTGTTGAAACGTCATCGCTGGTGTTGCGCCTTGCGTTGTACCAATCGGCTTCCAAGAAGATTTTGTATAAGCATCAGTTGCTTTAGGCTGTGTTTTTTCAGCTGGTACTTTTTCATTCGCTTTCGCTTCTTCCTCAGCTTTTTTCTTCTCCTCTTCAGCCTTTTGCTTCTCTTCTTCCTCTTTTTTCTTTTGCTCTTCTAGTTTTGCTTGCTCTTCTTTATCTTCCTTTTTCTCAGCTTTACTTTCTTTCTTCGTTTCCTGAGATACTTTCTTTTCTTGAGAAGACACTTGCTCTGTTGTATTAGGAACAAATAGTTGATACGCAACAATAGCTACTGCTAGTAATACGATAGCTATTGCGATATTTAAAACACCGTTTTGACGACGTTTTTGTTGTTTCTTTTGAAATCTAGATCCTCCTGCCATTCTTCAAACCTCCATGCAGTTTTTGCTACTTGCTATTGTAACATTAAATCTTAAAAGGTTGAACAACTACAGTAATATTTTCATGAAATGAAAACATTTCATAATAAATTGCAAGATTACTTTTTGTTTTCCAAACGGGAAATCTCTTCTACAAATTCTTTAAAAATCGGTGTTACAGTATTTTCTTTATGATTCGTTTCTAAATCAACAACTACTAGCGCATATCTTGGGTTTTCGTACGGAAAATAACCGGCAAACCAACGATTTACACGATCCTCTTTTCCTGTTTGTGCCGTCCCAGACTTTCCAGCAACCGATAATGGTAATGACTGAAACCCAGCACCTGTTCCATTCTCCATTGTTACTACCTTTCTTAATAATGATTGCACCTGTTTCACTGTATGATAAGAGAGTTGTTGACCTTCCAATTTATGGTCTTTAAAACTGAAAAATTTCGTTCCATTTTTGTAACGTATTTCTTTTACAGCTTTTACTTCCCTCTTTTCACCATTCCTCGCAATCGTCGCCATCATATTCGCCACAGCTAAAGGGGATATTCTTACATCTTTTTGTCCAATCGCGGTTTGCGCAATTGCTTTGTGACTTCTCTTGTTTTCTTCCTCATTCCAAACGATTGCTTTTTTTTCTTCTACTAATTGTTTAAACATAGGTGTATGAAACACTTGCCCTTTCCATCCTACCGCCCTACTTGCTCCTAACGCCTCTAAATACGTTTCTATTGCATCTTTGTCCTTTTGTATTAATTCATTACCAAGCACGGCAAATGTCCTGTTACAGCTCCTAGCAAAGCTCTCTGTAAAGCTTAACTTCCCCATCATAACCTGAGGGGTATTTTCACCATATGGATCTGTATCACAGTTAAACTTACGATTTGGTTGAATCATACCATTATCAATTGCAGCAGCCGCAATAACTGTTTTAAAAACGGAACCAGGAAAATGCGGTATCAGCATTTGGTTTTCCATTCTTTTTTTATATGTATTTTGATTATTCATCTGCAAGGACGGTTTACTCACTATTGCTACAATTTCACTTTCCTTTACATCAAGTAATACTAATCCCCCTTTCTTGATCCCATGTTTCTGCACAAGTTCTTCTGCTTTTTGTTGTAACGACTTTTCTATCGTTGTTTGAATCGTAACGGGATAAAAGGGATTTCCAGGAGATGTATATTTTGCACGTTTTCCAAAAATCGGTTCTCCTTGCCTATCTACTTGATACAATACTTTCGTGTCACCATCGGTCATTAAAAATTCATCAAAGGATTGCTGTAACCCTGAAATACCCACAGGTGTTTGACTCGATATTTTTTGTAGTTTCTCATATCTTTTTTTAAATTCTTTCTCATTTTCCCCAACTACACCGATAAGATGTTCTGCTTCAGATGGTTGCTTCATTCTTACTTCGGTTGCCACTATACCTAACATATCAGCACGATTTACCTTTTCCATCTGTTCTTTCGTTAATTGAAACGGTTTATCACCTCTTTGAAATATAAATGGTTTTCGCTTTTTTTTCATTTGCAGATTTATGTCTTGCCTTGACACACCAATGATATGCGATATTTTCTCTAACATGTCATTTTTTATTTGTAGGAATGGAAAAATAATTAAAACTGGGTATCTTTCTTCTCCAAGATTTTCTCCATTCCGGTCAACAAAATGTCCCCTACCATCATCCACTATGACTGCTTGTGTACGCTGGGTGACACTCTTTTCAATTAAATTTATATGTCTCTTCGTAAATGATTCCGTGGCTATAAGTTGTATTTGTGCTAGCCTGCCAAGTAGTAATAACATAATACATGTAAAACAGAGTAAAATAATCGTAATTCTCCGCTTCATTTTCATCACAACACCTCGTCTTTTCAGTTTAGACGAGGTGTTGTTCCTTTTATACAAAACGTATATATTCCGCATGAACGGAGGAAAAGAAAGAACTCAATAAAAAAAGTTCACCCCTAGGAGTGAACTTTTTTTATTATTTTACAGAGATAATCTCTACTTGCATTTCTCCGCCTGGTGTTTGAATTGCTACTTTTTCACCAATTTGCTTACCTAATAAGCTTTTTGCAATTGGAGAGTCGTTAGAAATTCTTCCTTCAAATGGATCAGCTTCTGCACTACCTACGATTGTGTAAGCTTCTTCATCCCCATCTGGTAATTCTTTAAACGTTACAGTTTTACCTAATGTTACAACTGTAGATTCTTCGCCAGTATCTTCAATGATTACTGCGTTACGAATCATGTTTTCTAGTTGTGTAATACGTCCTTCTACGAATGCTTGTTCATCTTTCGCTGCATCGTACTCTGAGTTCTCAGAAAGATCACCGAAGCTACGTGCGATTTTAATACGCTCTACTACTTCTTTACGTCTTACTGTTTTTAATTGCTCAACTTCATTCTCTAGCTTTTGTTTTCCCTCAAGTGTCATAGGGTATGTTTTTTCTGTTGCCATGTTTTCCACTCCTTTTATATACCAATCCCCCGAAAAAAAGAGGAGTTCAATATGAAAACTCCTCCGCTGTGTTAAATAGCGGAGGTTTCTAGCGTAATCACACACCAGTGGAGTTGTCACACACAACCCCGTTTTTTCCAATTCCTCTTTCTATAAAGAAGATATGTATGGAAATTTCATATAAATATGCCCCCACCTAACATTAGGTGAGGTTGCATGTTTCATTGTATTCGATAAGAAGGGAAAAAATCCCTTCCTATCGTATATCTTTTACTATGCTATTACAAATTCACTTTTTCTTCAAGAATTGTTGCAATTTTTGTAACCATAATATCAATTGCAACGTGGTTTTGTCCACCTTCTGGGATAATAATATCCGCAAATTTCTTAGAAGGCTCAATAAATTGATTATGCATTGGACGTACAACATTTACATATTGCTCAATAACAGAATCCATTGTACGACCACGCTCTTTTATATCACGTTGCATACGACGTAAAATACGAAGGTCAGCGTCTGTATCAACAAACACTTTAATGTCCATTAAATCGCAAAGACGTGGGTCTTCTAAGATGAGAATCCCCTCTAAAATAACTACATCTTTCGGTTCTACTGGAATAGTTTCTTCTGAGCGTGTATGCAATGTATAATCATATACGGGTTTCTCAACCGGCTTATATGCAAGCAACTGATGTAAGTGCTCAATTAATAAGTCATTATCAAACGCTAATGGATGGTCATAATTTGTTTTTAAACGCTCTTCCATTGGCAAATGGCTTTGATCTTTATAATAATAATCTTGCTCCAAAATTAAAATGGAATGACCTTGAAATTGATCAAAAATCGATTTTGTTACACTTGTTTTACCTGATCCTGAACCACCAGCAATTCCAATTACAACCGGCTTATTCGTCCCCATTCGACTACCACTCTTTCTTATTGATGTATGCTTTTTCGCATCATATTATTCACATACACTGGTTGATCCACTTTGAATTTCACGATTTGCAACGGATGTCTCGCCGCATCTAATTCGTTTCCATCCTCATCCCAAATTTTCTCCACCGTTTGTGTAAAGTTTTCTATTTCTGGTCCAAAGAACTCGACTTCATGACCTGGCTTGAAGTGGTTACGTTGTTCGATTGTGACAATGCCCGTTTCTTCATTATAATCTAACACTAAACCAGCAAAATCATACGTTGTTTTCTTACTATGATTCCCGAACATTTGCTCTTTGTATCCTGGCACGCCTTCAAAGAATGCAGGAGCTGTATCACGATTTGCACATTTATCAAGCTCATCTAACCATTCTTGTTTAAACTCAAAGTTATCAGGGTCGGCACAATATGCATCAATTACTTTGCGGTATACAGTTGCTACTGTCGCTACGTAATGAATAGATTTCATGCGTCCTTCAATCTTCAAGCTATCAATTCCAATTTCGATCATTTTCGGAATCGAAAGAATCAAGTTTAAGTCTTTTGGACTCATTGCAAAGTGTGCATCGCCTTCTTGGAATAAAGGAAGTTCTTCTGCTTCTTTATGCTGTGATACTGTTTGAACTAAGTCATAATCCCAGCGACAAGACTGACAACAACCACCACGGTTTGAGTCACGTGCTGTCATATGGTTACTTAATGTACATCTTCCGGAGTATGCGATACACATTGCCCCATGGACAAACGCTTCAATTTCAATATCAACATTTTCTTTAATTTCCTTCATTTCTTCATAGCCGACTTCACGAGCTAATACAAGACGATGTAGACCTTCTTCTTTCCAATACTGCGCTGCTTTCCAGTTAGAAAGAGACTGCTGTGTACTTAAATGTACCTCAACAGAAGGTGCTACACGTTTACATGTCTCAATAATAAGCGGATCTGCAACGATAATACCAGTTACACCTGCTTTTTCAATCCCTCTTAAATAATCTTCTAATCCATCCATGTTTTCATTATGTGCAAAGATATTTGTTGTTACATATATTTTCGCGCCATATTTTTTTGCAAACTCTACACCTTCTGCCATGTCTTCTAGCGTAAAGTTCCCTGCATTTGAACGAAGACCAAATTCTTGTCCACCTAAATATACAGCATCTGCACCATAATGAATAGCTATCTTTAATTTTTCTAAATTACCTGCAGGGATTAACAGTTCAGGTTTTTTCACAATCACGCGTTTTCCATCGATTACTCGTGAAATTTCTTGTACAGTCATATCCTACACCCTCCTCATTTAATAAACCGTTTCTTTAAAGAAGAATCCTGTATCTAACGGACGATTTACTGGTTGTATTTCTTCTATCTCTTTATATAAATCATCTTTCACGTCATAATACGCATCGCGATCTTCTACACATAAATCAATAGCTTTACGATATTTCTTTGTTACCTCGATAATGTATTCAGAGCTTTTTAACACACCGTCAATTTTCAAGCTATCAACTTCAGCATCGATTAATTCATCTAACTCATCAATGAAACAAATATCATTTGGACTCATAATATGAGTACCATTTTCATCCTCATAAATTGGATATTTATTATTACGCTCCGGATCATGTAAGAACATATTCTCTTCATGCTTTTTCTTTTCAATTTCCAGATTACGATCTTGATACTCGAAGTAGTTTCCTACTAATGAACGCTTTGATTGGAACATGCATGTCATACCATGAATTTGTACTTCTACTTCAACTTCAGCGTTTTCTTTTAATTCCACAATTTCATCTAAACTTAATTCACGGGCAAGAACAGCACGTTTTGCACCTTTTCGACCCCAATAGTTACATGTGAACCAGTTTGTTGCTGTCGTTTCTGTATTCCAGTGCATTTGCATGTTTGGTGCTACTTCACGCACAGTCATTAATACTGCTGGATCTCCAAAG
The DNA here is from genome assembly GCF_002561295.1 of Bacillus cereus. Lineage (GTDB taxonomy): Bacteria > Bacillota > Bacilli > Bacillales > Bacillaceae_G > Bacillus_A > Bacillus_A cereus_S. The sequence continues at coordinate 44,829 of NZ_NTUG01000030.1, read as the reverse complement.
ACAACGGCATCTACATGCACATCTCGCAGAAATGCAACGTAGTCTTTTAATTCTTCTACTTTGTCGTTATGGAACATAGCGTTCATCGCTACGTATACTTTCATACCATTTTCATGTGCAATGCTCACAGCTTGTGTTACATCATCACGTGAAAATTCCCCTGCTAAACGTAAACCAAATTTTTGTTCACCGATCATTACAGCACTTGCCCCTGCTTTTGCAAGAGGTTCAATATCCGCTACAGCTCTTGGCGTTACTAACAATTCAGGTTTTTTCATACCTTTGTCATCCTCTCTTTTTACTCACGGCTACTCCATCACCAATCGGGAAAATGGTTGTATCATATCCTTCATGATTCATAAGCCATTCATTGTACGTCTTAATACGACGAATCAAACCACGCGTACGTCTATTTTCAATTTTCTCTTTCGTCGTTACAAGTCCGTGATACATAACATTATCTGAAATAATGACACCACCTGGATTTAATAAAGGTTCATATAAATCAAAAAAGCGACGATATTGTCCTTTTGCGGCATCAATAAAAATAACATCAAACGTTCCATGCTCTTTCACTTGTTCACCTGTTTCTAATGCATCACCATAAATAACGGAAATACGTTCTTTTACAGGAGAACACTCTATATATTCAAGTGCTTTTTCATATCGGTCGCTATTGCGTTCCACTGTTACAATTCGCGAATTTGGAATAGCTTGCATCATACGAATACTAGAATAACCGATTGCTGTTCCAAGCTCTAATATACTTGTCGGTCCAATTAAACGTAAAAATTGCAACATAAATTCCATTCCAAGACGATCCATAATTGGCACATGATTTTCACTTGCATACTGTTCCATTTCAAGAATCAGTTCATCTTTTGGATCAATAAATGATAATAGATATTCGTTAACTGCATCCTCCATAAATAGTCCTCCTTATTTACATGGAGAAGTGCCTCTATGACGTGTCAGTCTTTATCTTTTCACACATAGAATGCAATAAAAATACAAGCCAGCTTCACCCTTAGCTTGTACGTCCCGTTTTGATATTAAAAACGATTCTTCTGCCAGTTTTTAACCCGATATATTTTATCATAAAAAAGAGGGATATGCGACCCTTTTCGCTCTCCCTCCTATTTTCATTTCTTTTGTGTAATATATTTTTGCTTTAATGCATTATGCTCTTCTAACGTTTTCGCATAATATACTTCACCGCTTGGCGCTGCTAAGAAGTAATAATAATCTGTTTGCGCTGGTTCTAACGCCGCTTGTACAGAATGCTTACTAGAGTTAGCAATCGGACCAACAGGTAATCCTTTTACAACATACGTATTATAAGGTGAATTCACCTTTAAATCCTCATACAATACACGTTGTTTATGCTTTCCAAGTGCATATAATACTGTCGGATCTGTTTGAAGTGGCATTCCCTTAGCTAAACGATTGTAAAAGACACTAGAAATTTTTTGACGATCTGTAAAACCTGTAGCCTCTTCTTCAATAAGTGAAGATAATGTTAAAAGCTGGTGAACATCCCAGTTCTTCGCTTTCATTTTCGCCTCGTTTTGAACAATGATTGCATTCGTTTTTTCAAGCATTTGCATTACAATTTCTTCTAAAGTTGTATCTTTTTTGTAGAAAGAATATGTTGCCGGATATAAATAACCTTCTAATGGATATTTAATGTTGGCATCAAAAATTTTGTCTGTTAATAATTTCGGATACTTCTGCTGCATCTTTTGAATAAATGCTTTATCGTTTAATTGACGCACGATATCATCTTTATTCCATTTTAGTTCTTTCGCAATGATATCGGCAATTTCAACAACTTGTGCACCTTCTTTAATCGTCATTTTATAGGCAACTGGACGATGTACGTTACCAGATGACAGTTGTTCCATTACGTCGTCCACATTCATTGAAGGGTTCAATAAGTATGTACCAGCTTGTAAATTTTTAGATTTTACTTTTGCATAAAAGCTAAATATTGTGCCGTTTTTAATCGCGCCTTTTTCTTCTAAAATCTCTCCAATTTTACTTGTAGATGAACCTTTTGGAATCTCTACTTCAACCTCTTTTTTATTTCCGCTATCAACTGGTCCTAACGCCGATGAAATATACGCATAGACTGACCCGCAGACTACGAGTAACGCAATAATCGCAATTAGAAAAACGCGTCTACGCTTCTTCTTCACTTGATTCTCTATCAAAATTCTTCCTCCTTATTCCATTGTAGACCATATGTACTCCCTCTATACAATGCCCTACAAACCTAAAGCAAAACTCATTCATTTGCAGATAGTTTTTTTATTTTATACAATCCGTCTCATTATACTATAAACAATTATGTAGTTTCGACAAAAAATCTGTCATTTTTCACGAGAATACAAAAAAAGATGGACTGTATGTACAGCCCATCTTTTTCACATAAATTACTCTGCGCCCTCTTCTTCTTCAGCAAGTGTGTTAAACATTTCTTGTACCATTTCCCACTCTTCTTCAGATTCGATTGGAAGTAATGTTCCACCTGACTCTTCTTCGTTTTGTTCGAAAGCCATCGCATCATAAATTTGATCGCCATCTTCGTCAACCTCACCGACTGGAGAGAAGACTACATAAGATTTTTTGCCAAATTTTTCAGCATCAAAAGTGAAAATAATTTCACATAAATGTTCATTTCCTTTTTCGTCTACAATTGTAATTTGATTTTCTTCCATTTTGGTCACCTCTTATTTACTGTCTAAATATCCTTGTAAAATCACGACTGCAGCCATCTTATCGATAACTTGCTTTCGCTTCTTCCGGCTCACATCAGCCGAAATAAGAAGACGTTCTGCTGCCATTGTTGACAGACGCTCGTCCCATAGTATCACTTCTAGTTGCAGAAGTTCACGCAAGCTTTCAGCATATTGCTGACACGCTTCACCACGCGGACCGATTGTACCATTCATGTTTTTCGGCAATCCTACTACTATCTTGTCCACATTATACTGTTTTACTAACTCAGAAACCCGATCAAAGCCAAAGATTTCTCGTTCTTCATTGATCTTAATTGTTTCTAAGCCTTGTGCTGTCCAGCCCATTTCATCGCTAATCGCAACGCCGACTGTTTTTGTTCCAACATCTAAACCTAATATCCGCATAAACTACTCCTCACGATGTTGTTTCAAATAAGACTTCACAAGTTCTTCAATTAGTTCATCACGTTCTAACTTGCGAATAATGCTTCGTGCATCTTTATGACGTGGTATGTATGCTGGGTCTCCACTTAATAAATAACCGACAATTTGGTTAATCGGATTGTAACCTTTTTCTTGAAGTGCATCATACACAGTTAAAAGTACATCATTTACATGGACACTCTGTTTTTCATCTTGAAAGTTAAATTTCATTGTTTTATCAAAACCGTCCATTTTAAGCACCTCACTTATAGGTAGTAGGTATAGGGAGAAGTATTTCTCCTCTCCCTACTATTGTACACTACTCTCTCTTTATTTTGAAACAGATTTAACGTACTCTTCTACAAATGATAAAGCTTCTTCAACTTGCGCTGGATTTTTACCACCTGCTTGAGCCATATCAGGACGGCCACCACCGCCACCGCCGCAGCGAGAAGCAACTTCTTTCACAAGTTTACCTGCATGGTAACCTTGACTAATTAAATCTTTCGTTACACCTGCTAGAATATTTACTTTATCATCATTTACAGCTGCTAATACAACAACCGCAGACTCAAGTTTATTCTTTAAGTCATCCATCATTGTACGCAGGTTATTCATATCTGCAACATTTACTTTTGTTGCTAATACATTTACTCCGTCCACTGTCACAACTGAATCTGTTAAGTTTCCAGCTTCGATATTGCTTAACTTCGCAGCAAGAGATTCATTCTCTTTTTGAAGTTGTTTCACCTCAGCAAACAGACCATCTACTCTTGTTAAAATATCTTTCGGATTTGTTTTCATTTTGCCTGCAGCTTCTTTTAATAGACCTACTTGGTCGTTCATTAATTCGTATGCAGATTTACCTGTCACTGCCTCAATACGACGTGTTCCTGCTCCAATACCAGACTCAGCAACGATTTTGAAAATACCGATAGATGCTGTGTTATCAACGTGACAACCGCCGCAAAGCTCTAAGCTATAATCGCCTACTTGAACAACTCGTACAACATCTCCGTATTTTTCACCGAATAATGCCATTGCACCCATTTCTTTTGCTTCTTCAATCGCTTTTTGAGAAATCTCAACATCAATACTTTCCCAAATTTTTTCGTTTACAATACGCTCAATTTTTTCTAATTCGTCAGCTTGTACTTGACCGAAGTGAGAGAAGTCAAAGCGTAAACGTTCTGATGTTACAAGAGAACCAGCTTGGTTAACGTGTGTTCCAAGCACATCTTTTAATGCTTGATGAAGTAAGTGAGTCGCTGTATGGTTTTTCACAACACTGCTACGATTTTTCGTATCAATAATAGCTTTTACAGCTGCTTCTTTTGTTAACGTTCCTTCCTCCACAACTACTTTGTGTAAGTTTTGACCATTTGGTGCTTTTTGTACGTCTTTTACAAGAACTTTCACACCGTCAGCAAGTAAGTAACCACGGTCTGCGATTTGCCCACCGCTCTCAGCATAGAATGGTGTTACATCAAGCATTAAGTGCCCTTCTTCGCCTGCTTGTAAGCCATCTGTGTACTCGCCATTCTTCACAAGTGCAACAACATTACTTTCTGTCGCAACTGTACCGTAACCAACGAACTCGCTCGCTACTTTAATTTCTCCAAGTACGCCGCCTTGAACTTGCATAGAATCAACGTCTTGACGAGCAGCACGTGCACGTTCACGTTGTTTTTCCATCTCCGCTTCAAAACCTGCATGATCAACTGTCATACCAGCTTCTTCTGCATATTCTTCTGTTAATTCAATCGGGAATCCGTATGTGTCATATAGACGGAACGCATCTACTCCAGAAATAACAGTTGTTTTTTCTTCTTTCGCTTTTGCAATAACCTCTGCTAAAATTGCTTCTCCATCATGAAGTGTTTCATGGAAACGCTCTTCTTCATTTTTCACAACTTTTGCAATGAAGTCTTTCTTTTCAAGAACTTCTGGGTAGAAATCTTTCATTACTTCGCCAACAACTGGTACTAATTCAAACATGAATGGACGGTTAATATTTAATTTCTTTGCATAACGTACAGCGCGGCGTAATAAGCGACGCAATACATAACCGCGGCCTTCATTCGAAGGAAGAGCACCATCACCTACAGCGAATGTTACTGTACGGATATGGTCAGCAATTACTTTAAACGCCATATCTTTTTCTACATCGCCATTACGATATTTCTCACCAGAGATTGATTCTGTTGCACCAATCATTGGCATAAATAGGTCTGTATCAAAGTTTGTAGGTACATCTTGAACGATAGATGTCATACGCTCTAGACCCATCCCTGTATCGATGTTTTTCTTTGGAAGTGGCGTATATGAGCCATCTGGATTATGATTAAATTGAGAGAATACAAGGTTCCATACTTCTAAATAACGCTCATTTTCTCCACCTGGATATAATTCTGGGTCACTAAAATCGTTTCCGTAAGCTTCACCACGATCATAGAAGATCTCTGTGTTCGGTCCACTTGGTCCTTCCCCGATATCCCAGAAGTTTTCTTCTAAACGAATAATGCGCTCTTTCGGAACACCCATTTTCTCATTCCAAATTGTAAATGCTTCATCATCTTCTGGATGGATTGTAACAGATAGTAATTCTTTATCGAACCCAATCCATTTGTCGCTCGTTAAAAATTCCCAAGCCCAAGTAATCGCTTCTTCTTTGAAATAGTCACCAATTGAGAAGTTTCCTAACATTTCAAAGAACGTATGATGACGAGCTGTTTTCCCAACGTTTTCAATATCATTTGTACGAATTGATTTTTGTGCATTTGTAATACGTGGATTTTGCGGGATTACACGCCCATCAAAGTATTTCTTTAATGTTGCTACACCACTGTTGATCCATAAAAGAGATGGATCCTCATGCGGAACTAATGATGCACTTGGTTCAATTGCATGCCCTTTTTCCTCGAAAAAGTCTAAAAACATTTGACGAATTTGTGCGCCTGTTAATTGTTTCATCTATATTTCCTCCTTTAAGAAATTCCATAAAAACAAAAAACTCCCGTCCCTATAAAAGGGACGAGAGTTAACTCGCGATACCACCCTAATTATGAACCGATCTTTATAATCTCGATTCATCACCTCATGGTGCCGTAACGTGGCAAGACGGCAGGGATTAGCTGCTCTCAGGATTAGCGTTCTGTCACCCTTCATTTAAAACTTCTTTCAGCCTTTGGAAGTTTCTCTCTAGAAATGGACTGTGACATACTCGTTCCGTCATCAATTTAAAATCATATACTATATACATTTATTATATAAACTTATGTAAGTTTATGCTATATGCCAAAATTGTAGCGAATCCGTTTCCATTTGTCAATGTTTCCATAGTGGCTTTATATGAACAATAACAGTTCGAATCACCGCTAAAATAGGAACCGCTATTAAAAGACCTACGATGCCACCTATTTCTCCTCCAATCAACAGAGCTAGCATAATAATAACAGGGTGCATACGTAACGATTTCCCAACAATATATGGAGAGAGGATGTTACTTTCAACAAATTGCAAAATAGCAAGTGCAATGCCTGCTTTAATGAACAGATTTGTGGATATCGTAGCTGCGATCATCAATGCCGGAATCGCTCCTAAAACCGGCCCAAAATATGGGATGATATCAGTCACTCCAACAATAATGCCAAGCAGTAAAGGATACTTCATACCGATAAACCAAAAAGCAAGTACGGACACCCCTCCTAAAACTAAACAAACGAATAACTGTCCCCGAATATAACTCCCTAACGACTTATCAATTTCTTTTGCTAGCACTTGCCCTGTGCTACGCCATTTATTTGGAACCATCTTCCAAAAGATATGATAAAACTCTCCGTAATCTTTCAGTATGTAAAATACAATAAACGGGATTAAGAAAATAATGAGCAACGAATCAAGTACACCACGCGCTGTACTCATCACTTTGTCTAAAAGTGTTTGTATCTTCATTTCAATGCCGGCAAATATTTGTTTTACTTTCTCATGAATAAACGATGGAAAATTGTCAGTCTGCTGTGTCACACCGTCCATCCACGAATCATACATTTTCATAAACTGCGGAAATTGCTTATTAATTTCTTGCAACTGGCTAATAACAACCGGTGTCCCTTTATAAATCCCATATCCGATACCACCGAAAAATAGAATATAAATAAGCAAAATAGCAAGTGTACGCGGCATCCCTTCTTTATGTAATTTTTCAATTAAGGGATGCAGTAAATACGCAATGAAACAAGCAATAAAAAACGGTGTAATCGCTACTTTAAAAACAAATATAATCGGTGCCCATAATGGTTTGATTTTTAAAAAAACGAGTAAACACAGAAACACCAATAGCAATAATCCTAATCGATAGATCCAAATAATTTTAAGATTCTTCACACGAAAAACCTCCTCCCTCCTTATTTTGAAAAGAAATAGAGAAGGTTATGTGCAAAACTTTCAAAAAAATAACCGGACTAAAATAAATTCATACAGACCATACTGTTTTAAAAAAACTTACATATATTTAACATCATATGGACAAGCATTTTGGTGAGGAGGGAGAAAATGGTTTGGTTCATGTTAATTCTGTCAGCTCTTTTTATGATACTAGAATGGATTTGCATTGGCTTTGGTATTTGGAAAGGTTTTTTCACACGTTCAGCGCGGAAGGAACGCGCGAAACAGTTATGGTATTACGGCATTCTCGGCGTTGGTTGTTATGGACTTTCTTATCTTTTTTCTGAAATTGGGCTCTTTTATTTATATACGGGCACATAAAAAAACTCCCTAGAAAAGGGAGTTTTTTCACTTTATAGAAAGAATTATAGATAAGACTTAATCATTTTACGCGCTCTTTTCATATTGCGTTTTGAAAACACATCTTGCTTACGCGCATATTGATATGCCGCAGCTCCGATACCTAATGCGATTAATGAATTGCGTACGTTCAAAGTAAATCCCCCTTTTGATTATCCGATGGTTCGTTCATTCTCATCAAATAAATCATCAAGAGAACTAAGCGAGCCATCTTCTTCTACTTGATGTGTATGGATTTTCCCCTTCGAAACCGATAATTCAATATAACAGTTCCAGCAATAAAATTGGTTGACACCTATTTTCCCAATGTCTTTCCCTTTGCAATTTGGACAACTGAACATATGGCTTTCATCTCCTTACAGTCTCCCAAGATTCTATTCGCCATTATGTCCAAACCGCATTCATTTATACCTACTAGAACCCCCTTACACTTTCAACATAACGCTCTCTATATTGAAAGTTTCACTATATAATCTCACCTTGCTACATAAAATCATACGGTGAAATGTTTTCCACATCCATCTCTTGTCCATCAATCGTTACCATTTGCACTTCTCCTTTGGATTCCTGCAAGCGACCAGCTAACGTCGTTTGCCGCATCGAATCATCAAGGCGATTCACACCAGATTGAAAAGCCGCTTCTTCCCCGCAAATAATTAAAAACTTTTTACTCCTCGTAATGCCTGTATAAATTAAATTCCGGCGCAACATACGATAATAACTCTTTACAATTGGCATGATTACAATCGGGAACTCACTCCCTTGTGACTTATGGATTGAACAACAATACGCATGTGTAATTTGATTTAAATCCGGCTTTATATACGTTACTTCAATTCCATCAAATGAAACGATAATCATATCTTGTTTCTCGACATTTTCTTTTGCATAAAAGACAGAAACAATTTCTCCGATATCACCATTAAACACTTGGCTTTCCGGCTGATTCACAAGTTGCAGCACTTTATCGCCCGTTCGGTACACAACATCACCGTAAGCAATTTCTTTACTCTTTTCTTTTTTCGGATTAAATACTTCTTGGAGTGCTTCATTTAACACATTAATCCCTGCTGGTCCGCGATACATAGGCGCTAACACTTGTACATCTCTAGCGCTAAATCCTTTCGTCTTTGCGTTTTCACATACTTGCTTTACAACTTCAACAATTTGAGCACCTGAGCAACCAATAAACGAACGATCTTGTTTATTTTGTGCTAAGTCTGGTGGAAGCGTTCCTTTTTTTATCGCATGAGCAAGCTGAATAACAGATGAGCCTTCCGCTTGACGGTAAATTTCTGTTAACTTCACTGTTGGAATCGCATGAGCATCTAATAAATCTTTTAATACTTGTCCAGGTCCTACAGACGGCAATTGATCTTCATCACCTACAATGATAACTTGAATATTTGTTGGTAATGATTTAAACAATTGATTCGCAAGCCAAATATCAACCATTGAAAATTCATCGATAATAAGGAGTTTTCCTTGCACAGGATCTGTTTCATTTCTCTGGAATGATCCTTCTGGCGTCCAACCAAGCAAACGATGAATTGTACAAGCAGAAAGCCCTGTAGACTCGCTCATTCTCTTCGCAGCTCGCCCTGTAGGAGCAGTTAAAAGAATCGGAAATGGATTATCATCACTGTAATCTTTTGGATTCAATGATAAACCATGCAAAGAGGCATACATTTCAACAATCCCTTTAATTACAGTTGTCTTCCCTGTACCGGGTCCACCTGTTAATAACATCATCGGTTTATGAAGTGCAGTTTGAATCGCTTCTTGCTGCAGCGGTGCATATTGTACTTTTAGCTGTTCTTCAATTTTCCCTAGTGTTAATAGTACTTCTGCTTCAGGAAATGAAGGTGTCTCTTCTTGATTCATGAGACGACGAATTGATTTGACAACACCCTTTTCAGAATAAAACAAAGAAGCCAAATAAATACGCTCATCTTCAATAATAACTTTTCCTTCTCCTTGCATCATTTCAATACACTGCACAATATCTTCTTCTGTCACACCGCCCTCTTGCTTATTTAAAAGTGACATCGTTTCTTGAACAAGTTGCTCTCTTCCCATAAATACATGCCCATCCTGCAGTGAAACATTCTCTAGCGTATAGAAACATCCAGCACGTACACGGTCATTATGATTTCCTGATATACCAAGCGCTCTCCCAATATCATCTGCTCTTCCAAATCCAATACCATCCACTTCCTCAATCAGCTGATACGGATTGTTTCGAATTACTTCAAGCGTCATTTCTTTATATTGTTGATAAATTTTAATTGAGAGCTTCGTACCAAAACCGTAACCATTTAAAAAGCTCATAACCTTTTCCAGACCTTGATGTTCAATAATCGTGTCGTATATTTCTTGCGCTTTCTGCTTATTTACAACACCTTCTAACGCTGATGGATCGTCCATAATTTTAGAAATCGCATGCTCCCCAAGGTGATCAACAATCTTTTCTGCGGTCCGTTTTCCAATTCCTTTAAACAAATCACTTGCTAAATATTGCACCATACCTGTTTTTGTTTGAGGTAATTCTTTTTTAAACGTTTCAACTAAATATTGCTTTCCATACTTTGGGTGGTCTTTAAAGTGACCTGTCAATGTAAATACTTCATCTTCATGCATACGGGGAAAGTGACCGTTTATCATCACTTTTTTTTCGTCGTATGTTTCATTTGTTTCAATGATTTTCATACTGACAACGGAATAGAGGTTTTCTTCGTTGTGGAAAATGGTATGAAGAACTTGTGCTTTTATAAATTTTTGCTCTTCCTCAAACAAATCCATTGCATGTTGGTTTCCCATCTTTTCTCTCCTTTCCGGTTTCCCTCACCCTAACGAGCAGTAAAACCCCCACCTCATTCCTTACAATGAGATGAAGGATAACTGCACGTTAAAGTACATCTTTTATTCAGCTTCTTGCTCTAATAAGCGAATGCCGTTCCCTGCTAAGAAGTGATCTGGTTGAATTTCAGTCGCCTTCTTAAATAAAGCAAGTGCCTTCTCATTATTTTCTTCAAATACATACACAACGCCTAAATTATAGTACGCATCTGCATGCTCTTCGTCCATTTGTAATACCTTTTCAAAATAAGGCTTTGCGTATTGAATATGTTCTAGTCGTGCAAAGCATAATCCGCATTGGAATACCGCTTCTACATCCATCTCATCAAGTTCAGCAGCCCTTTGTAAAAATGGCAATGCAAGACGATCATTCCCAAGTTGCACCTGTGTCATTCCAAGCATAAATGTCACATCTGCTGATTGTAAGCCAGCTTGCATCGCTTGCTCAAACATTTCTTTTGCTTCGTTAAACTGCTCTTGACTATAATATAAGCTTCCAAGGCCGTAATAGGCAGTAGCAGATTTTCCATCTAGTTCTAATGCACGTTTATAAAATAAAATCGCACGCTCACTATCGCCTAGTACATCTAATAGATTTGCAAAATTAATGTACCCAAGTGCATCTTTCGGATTTTCTTCAATTGCTTCTGTAAAGTTTTTAGCTGCTTCTTCCCAATTTCCTTCTTGCATATATTGAATGCCTGCTTCAAGCTTATTTGACATGTTCTTCACCTCTACAACAAATTATAACAAAGAATCTATTTTCCGAGCGAACAAAAATTCGCTCTTTAAGAAAGAAACCCCTGACCGCTAATCGGCAGAGGCTTCTCTTGTTTTATCCTAAATAATCTAATTTCTTACCACTACGATATACTTCATCAATTGTAGCTCCGCCTAGACATTCATCTCCATCATAGAAAACAACCGCTTGTCCTGGCGTAATCGCACGAATTGGTTCATCACAAAGAATACGAATTGTATTATCATCAACAATTTGAACTGTTACCTTGTTATCCTCTTGACGATAACGGAACTTTGCAGTGCACTTAAATCCCTTTTCTTTCGCTCTATTGCTTACCCATCCTACATTAGTAGCAATAACTTCATCACCGTATAGAAGCTCATTATGGAATCCTTGATCAACGTATAAGATGTTCTCTTTTAAGTTTTTCCCAACAGCAAACCACGGATCACCATTACCACCAATACCAAGGCCATGACGTTGTCCAATTGTATAGTACATTAAACCGTCATGTTTTCCTTTTACTTCACCAGATAATGTTTGCATCACACCCGGCTGCGCTGGTAAGTAGTTACTTAAGAAATCTTTAAAATTACGCTCACCAATAAAACAAATACCAGTGCTATCTTTTTTCGCCGCTGTTGCTAAACCAGCTTCTTTCGCCATTTCACGAATTTGCGGTTTCTTTAACTCACCAAGCGGGAACATCGTTTTGGATAGTTGCTCTTGGCTTAATTGGTTTAAGAAATATGTTTGATCTTTATTATCATCAACGCCGCGAAGCATTTTATATTCGCCATCAATATAAGCAACACGTGCATAATGACCTGTTGCTACATAATCCGCACCAAGCGCAATCGCATGCTCTAAAAAGGCTTTAAATTTAATTTCTTTGTTACACATTACATCAGGATTTGGCGTACGACCAGCTCGGTACTCATCTAAAAAGTACGTAAACACTTTATCCCAATATTGTTTTTCAAAGTTTACTGCATAATACGGGATACCAATTTGGTTACATACTTCAATTACATCATTGTAATCTTCCGTTGCTGTACAGACACCATTTTCGTCTGTATCATCCCAGTTTTTCATAAAAATCCCGATTACATCATAACCTTGCTCTTTTAATAAAAGAGCTGCTACAGATGAATCAACGCCACCGGACATCCCGATGACAACTCGCGTTTCGTGAGGTAGTTTGTTCATCATGTCACCTCCCATGCTAGTTTTGCGAGAATCGCTTCACGATTTTCACTGTTTCGTACGCTGCTTTTTCCACTTGCTCTTTCGTATTACCAAGTCCAAAGCTAAAACGTACGGATGAACGTATTTGATCGGAATCTTTTCCAAACATCGCTACTAACACATGTGATGGGTCAATAGAACCTGCTGTACATGCAGAACCACTCGATACGGCAATGCCTGCTAAGTCTAAATTTACAAGAAACGGCTCAATATTCATTCCTGTAAAACTTACGTTAAACACATGTGGTAAGCGATATTCTAAGTTTCCGTTTACCTCGAAAGTAATGTCTTCTTTTTGAAAGACAGATACCATTATATCCTTAAACTCTTCATATTGGGCAATTTTTTGCTCACGTGTTTCTTCAGCAAGCAAAATGGCATGCTGAAGTCCAACGATGCTAGGTACATTTTCAGTGCCTGCACGACGTTTTCGCTCTTGTTCCCCGCCCGTTACTAACGGCTCAAACTTAACTTGCGCACTAGCATATAAAAAGCCCACACCTTTTGGACCATTAATTTTATGCCCTGAGATTGATAATAAATCAATACCAGCACCTTTCACATCAATCGCTGTTAAACCATAGGCTTGTACAGCATCTGTATGAAAATATGCTTGATGCTCTTTTAACAGTTCCCCAATTTCTACAATCGGTTGAACTGTACCAACTTCATTATTCCCAAACATAACCGATACGAGAATCGTTTCATCTGTTAACGCCTCTTTCACATCAGAAACTCGAACGCGGCCCGTTTCATCAACAGGTAAATATGTGACTTCGAAGCCTTCTCGTTCCAACACTTCACATGTATGCAAAATAGCATGATGTTCAATTTGCGTCGTAATAATGTGATTTCCTTTATTACGGTTTGCACGTGCCACACCTAAAAGGGCTAAATTATCAGCTTCCGTACCACCGCTCGTAAAAATAATTTCATTTGGATTTGCATTGATGCTGCGTGCACAAACGCGTCTTGCTTCATCTACTGCATGGCGCGTTTGGCGTCCATAAAAATGAATACTAGACGGATTACCAAATATTTCTGTCATATATGGAATCATCTTTTCGACTACTTCTGGGTGAGTCGGAGATGTCGCAGCGTGATCTAAGTAAATGCGTTCCATCAGATCTCCTTCTTTCCAAATCGTTTCACAAGGAATTAAATGTAAAACATATAACCCCCATGATTTTCTTCCTCATAGCGTACTAAATCTTCTAAAGTTGTACTATCTAATACTTCTTGTACCGCATCACGAACACGCATCCATAACTGGCGCTGCGCTGGTTCTTCCTCTTCTATCATTTCGACAACGCTAATCGGACCTTCTAACACGCGAATTACATCCCCCGCTGTAATATTAGCTGGCTGGTCAGATAACACGTAACCACCATATGCACCACGCGTACTTTTTACAAGACGAGCGTTACGAAGTGGAGAGATCAATTGCTCTAAGTAATGTTCAGATAGGTCATGCGCCTGCGCGATTGATTTTAAAGAAATTGGGCCTTCACCAAATTTTTTCGCAAGGTCAATCATAATTGTTAAGCCGTAACGGCCTTTCGTTGAAATTTTCATCTATTTCGCACCTCTTTTCAAAATTTCACTTCTATTAGTTGAATCTTTATTCTTAAGAAAAGCACAATGTAAAAATCAAAATCCTATGAAATTATAGCATAATATAGTATTATAAGAAATTTCAACTTATGTATCAAAATGATAACATAAAATCACATTGAAAAACTCGGGAATTATTACAATTAAGAGAAAATTTAAAAAATTAAACTAAATCCTGTACAATTATTAACATCCTGTTGCAATTTTTTATCCAAAAGATGTTACCATAAAATAATATTATATGTTAAGGGAGACGGTTACAATGAAACAACCACTCGCACACCGAATGCGCCCAACAAATATTAAAGAAATTATTGGGCAAGAGCATTTAGTTGGTGAAGGGAAAATTTTATGGCGAATGGTTCAAGCAAACCATTTCCAATCGATGATTTTGTATGGCCCACCCGGAACTGGAAAAACATCGATTGCTAGCGCAATCGCCGGTAGTACAGGAACTCCATTTCGCCTATTAAACGCTGTTACTCATAATAAAAAAGATATGGAAGTTGTCGTGCAAGAAGCAAAGATGCACCGCCACCTTGTGTTAATTTTAGATGAAGTCCACCGCTTAGATAAAGCAAAGCAAGACTTTCTCTTACCACATTTAGAAAGTGGACTTCTGACCTTAATTGGCGCAACAACAAGCAATCCTTTCCATGCAATTAACTCTGCCATTCGTAGCAGGTGCCAAATCTTTGAACTACATGCACTAACAGAAGATCGTATTTTAATTGGTTTAAAACGTGCCCTTATAGATAAAGAAAAAGGCTTAGGTGAATATAATGTAACTGTTACAGATGAAGCCCTTCACCACTTCGCAAATGCTTCCGGCGGAGATATGCGCTCTGCTTATAACGCTCTTGAACTTGCAGTTTTATCTAGCTTTACAACAGATGATCAAGAAGTAGAAATCACATTAGACATTGCAGAAGAATGTTTGCAGAAAAAAAGTTTCGTTCACGATAAAGGTGGGGATGCTCATTATGACGTCCTATCTGCCTTCCAGAAATCTGTACGGGGTAGTGACGTAAATGCTGCACTTCATTATTTAGCGCGTCTTATTGAAGCTGGCGACTTACAAAGTATCGGGAGACGCCTGCTCATCATGGCATATGAAGATATTGGACTAGCTAGTCCGCAAGCCGGACCACGTACACTCGCCGCGATTGAATCAGCAGAACGCGTCGGGTTTCCAGAAGCTCGCATCCCACTTGCAAATGCAGTAATTGAGCTTTGTCTCTCTCCAAAATCAAACTCAGCCTACAAGGCGCTTGACGCTGCACTTCATGACTTACGGAACGGACAAACAGGTGATGTCCCAAGTCACTTGAAAGATAGTCACTATAAAGGCGCTGAATCACTAGGTAGAGGTATCGGATACTTATATCCACATGATTATCCAAATGGATGGATTGAGCAACAATACTTACCTGATAAAATAAAAAATAAACGATATTATAAACCGAAAACAACTGGCAAGTTTGAACAAGCACTTTCTACTGTTTATGAAAGATTACAAAGTTCGCATAAAAGCAAACCAAAAGGGTAATCTAAGCGAAAACGACATGATAATGGAGGTTTCGCTTATGAAAACGCGCCAAGATGCATGGACAGGAGAAGACGATCTCCTTTTAGCAGAAACCGTCTTACGACATATTCGCAGTGGCAGCACACAACTAAAAGCATTCGATGAAGTCGGAGATAAATTAAACCGCACTTCTGCCGCTTGTGGATTTCGCTGGAATGCTGAAGTTAGACAAAATTATGAGGATGCTGTCCAACTTGCTAAGAAACAAAGAAAAGAGTTAAAACGCTCTGAAGCACATGTGGAAAAAGAGCAACTATTAAAGCCCAAACCAAAACAAAAGATCATAATCGATGCTGAATTTTCCGAGGAACTTGTTTCTAATAAACACTCTCTTACAATGCCAGATGTAATCTCATTCTTGCAAAACTTAGAACACCATAATCCTGGATTAGAAAAGATGCAAATTGAAAATGAAGACTTGCATACAAAGCTTGCCTCCTTACAAAAAACAAACGATGAACTAGAGGTCAAACTAGCAGCTTTAACGAAAAAACAACAAGCAATCGAAGAAGATTATGCAATGCTTGTTCGAATTATGGATCGTGCGCGAAAACTTGTGCTAGTAGATGAACAAGAGGATCAAATTGCTCCTATTTTTAAAACCGATCAAAACGGAAATTTAGATATTATATATTCAGCTGAAAATTGAAATACTTCCCACCTTATATTACATGGTGGGAAGTATTTTTATGCATTCAAAACAAAATAAGGAAAAAAATAACTTTTATGTTATTATAAACCTAACGAAACATGTTATTGAAAGGAGAGGTTACCTATTTCATTAACAATTTTCAAAATTACACTTGGGGTTCTCGTTTTAATTTTAGGTTTCTTTACTATTAAAGGCTTAAAAAGATCTACTTCGTATCAATCGGACCAGTATGATCATTATTTATTCCTTTTAATTGCTTTAGAATCTGTCGTACTACCGATGTGGGTATTTCTCACCTAAACTCTTTATCCCAAATGAAAAAGCGTATATTCCTTAAAGAATATACGCTTTTTCATTTTTATTCTTGTCCTACACGCTTTACTTCTACATTTTTGATACGTTCACGCACAACGTGACTTGCCATAATTAAACCAGCCACTGATGGTACGAATGCGTTTGAAGAAGGTGGTAATTTCGCTTTACGAATTTTCGCATTTTCGTCTGGAACGATTTCTTTACGAACCTCTTCACGGATTACGATTGGGTTTTCATCAGAGAATACCACTTTTACACCTTTTTTAATTCCTTCTTTACGAAGTTTCGTGCGAATTACTTTCGCAATTGGATCTGTATGTGTTTTTGAAATATCCGCAATACGGAAACGCGTTGGATCCATTTTGTTTGCTGCGCCCATACTTGAGATAATTTTAATTTTACGACGTAAACATTGTTTAATTAAATGAATTTTGAACGTAATTGTATCCGATGCATCAACTACGAAATCTAAACCATGCTTAAAGAACTCTTCGTATGTTTCATCTGTATAGAACATTTCTAATCCAATTACTTCACAGTCTGGATTAATATCAGCAATACGCTCTTTCATTAATTCTACCTTTGAACGACCTACAGTAGAAAGTAATGCGTGAATTTGACGGTTAACGTTTGTAATATCAACAACGTCCTTATCAACTAATACAAGGCGTCCTACACCAGAACGTGCTAATGCTTCCGCTGCGAATGAGCCTACGCCGCCAATTCCTAAAATGCCAACTGTACTATTTTTTAATATTTCAAGACCTTCTTTTCCGAAGGCTAATTCATTACGTGAAAATTGATGTAACATTCAGTTCTACACTCCTATTACAAAAATGGTCTACCATGATGTATTCTAGCGTTTTTCCGACTATTTGTATAGAAAAAGTTATAGAATTCCTAAAAATGCATATTCCCAAAACATAATAAAGGAATCCGAATCGTTCTATGACTAGATGAAGTAAACTTAAAAATTTGTTTTAAAATCAAAACCCTTACGTTATACTGAAATAATATCTAAAAATATTAAGGAGATAACATGATGGATAGGAAAGAACAAAACGAAATTATTGCAAGTATTCCACAAAAAGGTTTTTTTGGACATCCTAAAGGTTTATTTACTTTATTCTTTACGGAGTTTTGGGAAAGATTTTCTTATTATGGAATGAGGGCCATATTACTTTACTATATGTATTATTCTATTGCACAAGGCGGATTAGGGATTGATCAAGCTACTGCCACCTCAATTATGGCAATTTATGGATCCCTATTATATATGTCCAGCATTATTGGTGGTTGGGTCTCTGATCGCCTACTGGGTTCAAGTAGAACTGTTTTTTGGGGCGGCATTTTAATTATGGTCGGTCACCTTATTCTATCGCTACCAGGTAGTATTACTACTTTATTTATATCGATGATCTTTTTAATATTTGGAACAGGATTATTAAAACCAAATATCTCTAGTATTGTTGGAAATTTATATAGTAAATCAGACGCACGTCGAGACTCCGGATTTAGCATTTTCTATATGGGCATTAATCTAGGCGCTCTTGTAGCCCCTCTTGTCGTTGGTACAATAGGTCAACAATATAATTTCCATCTTGGTTTTGGAATTGCCGCAGTTGGTATGATGATAGGCTTATTACTATTTGTGTTTACGAAAAAGAAGACTCTTGGTTTAGCTGGTACACAAATACCAAACCCTTTAACAAGTGCGGAACGAAAGAAAACACTTAAACAATTTAGCATAAGCATACTTATTATCGTCTTCTTATGTGCTGTTACAATACCCACTGGGTTATTAACGATTAATCGTTTTACTTTTTTAATAAGTATCTTAGGAATTATTATTCCTACTTGCTATTTCATTTATATGTATCGTAGTCCAAAAACTACAAAGGTTGAACGTTCTCGCCTTCTTGCTTATATACCGTTATTTATTGCAGCTACAATGTTTTGGGCTATACAAGAGCAAGGTGCCATTATTTTAGCTACCTACGCTGATCAACGGACCCAGTTACAATTTGCTGGATTCAAAATACAATCTGCATGGTTTCAATCATTAAGTCCTATATTTATAGTACTACTGGCACCATTATTTGCATGGGTTTGGATAAAACTTAACACACGCCAACCTTCTACTACAAAAAAGTTTGCTATCGGATTACTTTTTGCTGGATTATCATTCTTGATTATGATTATTCCTGCTTATATTAACGGTACAGATTCCCTAGTAAGTCCGATCTGGTTAGTTCTTAGCTTTTTATTAGTAGTAATTGGAGAAGTTTGTTTATCACCTGCAGGATTATCAATAACAACAAAATTAGCTCCAGCTGCGTTTTCAGCACAAACAATAAGTTTGTGGTTTTTATCTACTGCATCCGCACAAGCTATAAATGCACAGGTTGTAAAACTATACAATCCTGCAACAGAAATTATTTACTTTGGAGTTATTGGCGCTATATCTATCGTATTAAGCATAACATTATTTATGTTATCACCAAAAATTCAAAGCTTCATGAAAGGGCTCCACTAATATCCATTTGATTAAAACGAAAAGCTGGTATTGCACCAGCTTTTTTATTTTTACCTTTGTAAACTTACTATATACCATGAAAATTAAAACTCTCCCCTAAAAAAAGAATCCTAGATGGGTTCGTATAACCATCTAGGATCCGTTCTTACTTCTCTTTTTTTACGTTTAATTGTAAGTACAGCTCTTCAAGCTGCGCTTCAGCAACTGGGCTTGGCGCATCTGTTAATAAGCAGCTTGCACTCGCTGTTTTCGGGAATGCAATTGTATCGCGAAGGTTCGTACGACCTGCAAGTAACATTACAAGACGATCTAAACCTAATGCAATTCCGCCATGTGGTGGTGTACCATATTCGAATGCTTCTAATAAGAATCCAAATTGTTCTTGTGCTTCTTCTTGAGAGAAACCAAGTGCTTTAAACATTTTTTCTTGTACATCACGCTCGTAAATACGAAGTGAACCACCGCCAAGCTCATAACCATTTAATACAAGGTCATACGCTTGTGCACGCGCTTTTTCTGGTGCTGTTTCTAGTAATTCAACATCTTCACGGAATGGCATTGTAAATGGATGATGCGCTGCGAAGTAACGATCAGCATCTTCATCGTACTCAAGAAGTGGCCAGTCCGTTACCCATAAGAAATTAAATTTGCTTTCATCAATTAACTCAAGCTCTTTCCCTAATCGTAAACGAAGTGCACCTAAGCTATCTGCAACAACGCTTTTCTTATCAGCAACGAATAGTAATAAGTCACCAGGAGCCGCTTCTAATGTGCTCATTAGTACGTTTGCATCTTCTTCACCGAAGAATTTCGCAATCGGTCCTTTTAAGCCATCTTCTTCAACTTTTAACCAAGCTAAACCTTTTGCTCCGTATACTTTTACGAATTCAGTTAATGCATCAATATCTTTACGAGAATATTTGCCTGCCGCACCTTTTGCATTAATTGCTTTTACTTGTCCGCCACTTTCTACAGCACTTGTGAACACTTTAAATCCGCAACCTGCTGCGAATTCAGATAGGTCAGTAAGCTCCATCGCAAAGCGCGTATCTGGCTTATCAGAACCATAGCGAGCCATCGCATCAGCATACTTCATACGAGGGAATGGTGCATGAACCTCTACACCTTTTGCATCTTTCATAACTTTCGTCATCATGCGTTCCATCATCTCTAGAATTTCATCTTGTGTTAAGAATGATGCCTCGATGTCAATTTGTGTAAATTCCGGTTGACGATCCGCACGTAAATCTTCATCACGGAAACAACGCGCTACTTGGTAATAACGCTCAAATCCGCCAACCATAAGAAGCTGTTTAAATAGCTGCGGGGATTGAGGTAATGCATAGAATTCACCTTCATGCACACGGCTTGGCACTAAATAGTCACGCGCGCCTTCTGGTGTACTCTTTGTTAAAATCGGTGTTTCAACTTCTAAGAACTCTTCTGAATCTAAGAAGTTACGAATTGTTTTTGTTACATCGTGACGCATTTTAAATGTGTTATACATAACCGGACGACGTAAATCTAAATAACGATATTTTAAACGAACATCTTCTGATGCATCTGTATCATCTGCGATAATAATCGGCGTCGTTTTTGCTGCATTTAGTACATTAACTTTCGCCCCGTGTACTTCAATGCGTCCTGTTGCCATATTGTCATTAATTGCACCAGGACCGCGCTCAACAACTGTCCCTTCTACGTGTAATACGTATTCGCTACGAATTGTTTCCGCTACTTCTAGTGCTTCTTTAGATGTTTCTGGGTTAAATACAACTTGCACGATACCTGTGCGGTCACGTAAGTCGATGAAAATTAATCCACCTAAGTCACGGCGCTTTTGTACCCAACCTTTTAATTGAACCGTTTGCCCAACTGCTTCTACTGTTACTTTTCCACATGCATGTGTTCTTTCAGCCACTATAAGTTCCCCCTATATTAATTTCTCTGCTACATATGAAGCAAATACATCTAACGCTACCTCTTCTTGCTCACCTGTTGCCATACTCTTTAAGTTAATGATACCTTTATCAAGCTCATCTTCCCCTAATACAGCTACAAACTTCGCATTTAGACGATCTGCTGATTTAAATTGTGCTTTCATTTTGCGATCTAAATAATCTTTTTCAACTGATAATCCCGCTTTACGAAGATCGAATGCAACTTTCGCAGCGTGATCTTTCGCTTTTTCTCCAAGCGCTACAACGTAACAATCAATGCTATGTTCAATTGGTAATTCAATATTTTCAGCTTTCAGTGCCATAATTAAACGTTCGATACTCATTGCAAAACCGATACCTGGCATTTCCGGTCCACCGATTTCTTGTACAAGTCCGTTGTATCGACCGCCACCACTTAATGTCGTAATGGCACCAAATCCTTCTGCTTCACTCATAATTTCAAACACAGTGTGCTGATAGTAATCTAAACCACGTACTAGATTTGGATCTTTTTCAAATGGAACATCCATCATTGTTAATAACTCTTGTACTTTTTCATAATACGCTGTTGATTCTTCGTTTAAGTATTCTGTAATAGATGGTGCCGCGTTCATTAATTCATGACCACGATCCTTCTTACAGTCTAAAATACGAAGTGGGTTTTTCTCTAAACGAGATTGGCAATCAGAACAGAACTCACCGATGCGCGGTTCAAAGTGAGCAATTAACGCTTCACGGTGCGCTTGACGGCTCGCTGCATCTCCTAAGCTATTTAGTACAACTTTAATATTTTTTAAGCCCATACCACGGTAAAATTCCACAGCAAGTGCGATTACTTCCGCATCAATTGCAGGATCATTACTACCGATTGCTTCAATACCGAATTGTACGAATTGACGATAGCGACCCGCTTGTGGTCTTTCATAACGGAACATTTGACCGATGTAATATAATTTCGTCGGCTGCGTTGCATCACCATACATTTTGTTTTCAACGTAAGAACGTACAACAGGTGCTGTTCCTTCTGGACGAAGTGTTAAGCTACGCTCTCCACGATCTTGGAATGAGTACATTTCTTTTTGCACGATATCTGTTGTATCACCAACACCGCGTAAAAATAATTCTGTATGCTCAAAAATTGGTGTACGAATTTCTTTATAGTTGTAACGACGGCAAATTTCGCGTGCTTGCCCTTCAATATACTGCCATAGCTCTACACTACCTGGAAGAATATCTTGCGTTCCGCGTGGGATTTGAATAGACATATTCAGTTCCTCCTCAAATTGTTTTAATCTTATTAAAAATAAAAAAACTCCCGCCTCTACTGATTACACAGTAGGGACGAGAGTATGATACCCGTGGTGCCACCCTAATTGAAGCACGTATGCTTCCACTTTTTTAATAACGCTTAAATTTGCGTTCAATCTCTACTAAGCCTATAAACCGTTCAAGTTGAAACCTACAGAGTGTCATTCGATCAGTCATCATGTAGAAATGTTTTCAGCCTAGGACATTTCTTCTCTTTTCACGTGTATCTCATCTACTCTTCTCTATCATCGGTTCTCTTCATATGTAAATATAAAATTACTATACGTTTCTTCCTAACAGTTGTCAAGTCTCTTAGGAGCGTTCAATCTGTCTCTTCAACCGCTTAACATCTTGAAGGGAAATACCAAATTCAGAAGCGAGCTCCATAGAAGTATTGTTCTGTTCTTTATCGATAAATTCATGAAAATTCACGTTAAATAATTGGTTTGCACCATTTGTTACAGAATGCCCTTTTTCATTCATGCGCATACGTGTATCCCTCACAATCAATATGGATGTTTTTACTTCTATTGTTCCATATTGATAAGTTAGTTATACACCAATACAGCGGAGAATCTACAGTGCAGACTTTTTTATATTTTGACGATCATTTTTATTCATATCATTACACTTATTTTCCACAAAAATCCCTGTTATAAAAAAGAGAGAAACAAACAACGTTATATGTTTATAAAAAAACTAGTGAGATAGGGAGCTGATGTAAAATGGTAAATAGAATTTTATCAGCGATTCGACAAAGAATATCGGCCAAACGGCAAAAAACGACAAAAAGTAAAGGTCTACTTATCTTTCAAACAAGCTAAAAAAGAGAGGATTTCTCCTCTCTTCACCCTTACTTACTCTCCAAAATTAAGGTCACCGGACCATCATTAATTAAAGAAACATCCATCATCGCTCCGAATTGCCCCGTTTCTACGTGCAATCCTTGCTTGCGAAGTTCTTCATTAAAGAAATGGTACAAATGCTCTGCATAGTCTGGCTTAGCAGCATCCATAAAGTTTGGACGTCTTCCCTTACGGCAATCTCCGTACAATGTAAATTGCGAAATGGATAGAACTTGCCCCTCTTTATCAAGTACCGAATGGTTCATCTTCCCGTTCTCATCTTCAAAAATACGTAAATTTGCAACTTTTTCAGCAATGTAAGTTGCATCTTTTTCTGTATCTTCATGGGTGATGCCAACTAACAATGTTAACCCAAACGGAATTTGTCCTACAATTTCACCATCTACTGTAACAGACGCTTCCTTTGATCGTTGCAAGACAACTCTCATACTTTATACACTCCCTATTAATGCATCATACGGCGTACTGCATAAATTTCTGGAACTCGTTTAATGCGCTCTACTACCTTTTTCAAATGATGTAAGTTACGAATCGAAATTGACATATTAATTGTGGCCATTTTATTACGGTCACTTCTACCTGAAACAGCCGAAATATATGTTTTCGTTTCTGTAACAGCTTGTAGAACTTCATTTAATAAGCCACGGCGGTCATATCCAGAAATTTCAATATCAACATTGTATTCAATTTCTTTCTCTGGACTTCCTTCCCACTCTACTTCTAATAAACGTTCCTTCGCCTCATCTGTATGCACATTCACACAATCGCGACGGTGAATAGAAACACCTCGGCCTTTCGTAATATATCCAATGATATCGTCACCTGGGACTGGGTTACAGCATTTCGATAAGCGAATTAATAAATTATCAGCACCGCTTACTTTTACACCCGAATCCCATTTACGAATTTTCATCGGTTTACGAACTTCTTTTACTTCTACAATATCTTGCTCTTCTTCACGTTGTTTACGGAACTTGTCCGTTAGACGTGTTACAATTTGCGCAGCGGTAATACCGTTATATCCAACTGCCGCAAACATATCTTCTTCATTCGCAAAGTTGTATTTCTCAGCCACTCGTTTTAAATTGTCCGGTGCTAATATTTCCTTCATTTCATACTCTAAATTGCGCACTTCTTTTTCAACAAGCTCGCGACCTTTTTCGATATTCTCGTCTCTGCGCTGCTTTTTGAAAAATTGGCGAATTTTATTTTTCGCATGAGATGTTTGTGCAAGTTTCACCCAATCTTGACTTGGTCCATACGAATGTTTCGAGGTTAAAATTTCAATGATATCACCTGTTTTTAACTTATAATCAAGTGTTACCATTTTCCCATTCACTTTTGCACCAATTGTTTTATTTCCGATTTCGGAATGAACCCGGTAAGCAAAATCGATTGGAACAGAGCCTAGCGGCAATTCCATAACATCGCCTTTTGGTGTAAAGACAAACACCATATCAGAAAACAGATCGATCTTTAATGACTCCATAAACTCTTCTGCATTAGAAGTTTCATTTTGCCATTCTAATATTTGACGGAACCATGTTAATTTCTTCTCAAGGGTACCTGTCGCTTCGGCAGCTTTCCCCTCTTTATACGCCCAGTGCGCGGCAATCCCGTACTCTGCAATTTCATGCATTTCTTTCGTACGAATTTGCACTTCAAGTGGGTCACCTTTTGGGCCAATCACAGTTGTATGAAGAGATTGGTATAAATTTGCTTTTGGCATAGCAATATAATCTTTAAAACGACCTGGCATCGGTTTCCAACATGTATGGATAATACCGAGTACGGCATAGCAATCTTTAATACTATTTACAACAACACGCACAGCTAGCAAATCATAAATTTCATTGAATTGTTTATTTTGAAGTGCCATTTTACGATAAATGCTGTAAATATGTTTTGGACGTCCTGAAATCTCCGGTTGAATCGCTACTTCTTTCAGTTTGTCACGAATACCCGTCATAACTTCATCTAAATATTCTTCCCGCTCTGCACGTTTTCGCTTCATTAAGTTTACAATGCGATAGTATTGCTGCGGATTCAAATAGCGAAGCGACGTATCCTCTAGCTCCCATTTAATTGTATTAATTCCGAGTCTATGAGCTAAAGGTGCAAAAATTTCTAACGTTTCATTTGCAATACGACGCTGCTTTTCTTGAGGCAAATGCTTCAGCGTACGCATGTTATGAAGACGGTCAGATAATTTAATTAAAATAACACGAATATCTTGAGCCATTGCAATAAACATTTTGCGATGGTTCTCGGCTTGCTGCTGCTCATGGGATTTATATTTAATTTTCCCAAGCTTTGTAACACCATCAACAAGCATTGCAATTTCTTTATTAAATTCCCGTTCAATATCCTCTAATGTAACCTCGGTATCTTCTACTACATCATGCAAAAAACCTGCCGAAACTGTAGATGGATCCATGTGTAAATCAACTAAAATACCTGCAACTTGAATCGGATGAATAATATATGGCTCACCCGATTTTCTATACTGTTCGCTATGTGCATCACGTGCATATTCATAAGCACGCGCCACCAGCTCAATATCATCGTCCGCTAAATATTGACTTGCTTTCTCGAGTACCTGTTCAGCTGTTAGTACTTGCTCATTTGCCATCGAATCACCTTTTATTGAAAATTGACTTTTTCCTTACTCATTAGAATAAATTTTATTCTATCATTATAACCTAATGATTGTGAATTGTGAAAAGGAAAAGATTTTACTGATATTTCACCATACTTTTTTGTACAATGATACAAAAGTACCCGCTCCTCTCCAAGAGATTCACGGGTACTTTTTCTATCGCCGTAGTTTCACCTATATAAATAATTAGTATTTTTCTAACACTAATACATCATAACCGTCTAACATTTTGCGACCATCTAAGTAAGTAAGTTCTACTAAGAATGCAATCCCTGCTACAATTCCGCCAAGCTCTTCAACTAGCTTAATTGTCGCCTCAATTGTTCCACCTGTAGCTAATAAATCATCTGTAATTAATACGCGTTGTCCTGGTTTAATTGCATCTTTATGGATTGTTAAAACATCTTTCCCATACTCTTTACCATAGTCAACTGTAATGACTTCACGAGGTAATTTTCCTAATTTACGAACTGGCGCAAACCCTACTTCTAGTGCGTAAGAAACTGGACAACCGATAATAAAGCCACGTGCTTCTGGTCCTACTACAAGATCAATGTCTCTTTTTTTCGCATAAGCAACGATTTCATCTGTTGCTGCTTTGTATGCTTTCCCATCGTTCATTAAAGGTGTGATGTCTTTAAACACGATACCTTCTTTTGGATAATCCGGTACAATTGCGATATGTTGCTTGAAATCCATATTTCTGAATCCTCCTCAGATATAAAAGGTCTGTAAATACAAGGCCTTTACCCTAACTGTTCTACTTCTTTATGATTACGAATCGCTTCAAACCATGTATATAGTTGTTGATATGTGCTATAAACCAACTCTTTTTCTAATTGAAGGTGGTTCATTTTCTCACGATATGTGTTCGATTCAATTAAATCACGCTTTTTCATTTCTTCTGCCATAAAAATGACACCGTCTTTTATTGTAACAAATTCTAACTCAAAAAACACCTGTGTCATGAAATTTACTGTATCTTTTGACCAACCTTTATGACGACATAGTTGTTCCCCATGTTGTCTTAAAGAAAATGGTGCTTTTTGATGTAAAAAGGAATAGTACCATTTAAAATGTTCTCTTGTTGGAACCGTACTAAATAAATGGTTACTCTCTTGATAAAACAGCGTATAAATTCGCGCTGGGAAGCCTGCTTTAAATAAGTCACGTAATTCATCTGTTGCCTTTGGTAAATCTAACAAAACAATATAGCGATCATCTAGCTCATTCACTTCTGAAGCATGCATAAGTTGTTCTTTATATTCTTCTAAAGAAAATTTATTTAATACCTCTTCAGAAAAATACACCATTGTGATCTTTTCTCGTGAAAGTTCTGCTAAATTTGATTCCACATTACGCATACTACGCCAATCAAATAATTGCCATGCGTCTACCGCAATATCTTGAATCATAAGTTGCGGTTTTTTGAAATTATTCCACTCATTAATAGATGCCTCACCGACAACAGAAACGTGAGCAACTGGTGAAATTTCTTTCGCATAGGCTCCAAATCCGAATCCAATCGTATCTAACGTTGCCTGTCCACTGCGAAGTCCCATTTTTAAATGCGAACCATCAGATCCAATCGCACGAATACTTTCTAACTCTGCATCTCTAATTGCGATACGCGGCTTCGGATTACCAACGCCAAATGGCGCGAGTTTCTGCATTTCCTCAATCGCTGAGAGCGTCACATCCTCCACTTTACAAATCGCATCAACTGTTGTAATCGGTGTAAAATCTTCAGGGGTTAAGATCGCATCTGCTTGTTCATTTAAACGACGGCGCAGTTCCTCCACGTCATTCATATGAAGCGTCATTCCCGCCGCCATCGGATGCCCTCCAAAGTGCGGTAACAACTCCCTACAATCTGATAAGTTCGCAAACAAATCAAATCCCGCAATACTACGCGCAGATCCTTTTGCCGTTTGCTTCTCAGGATCAATACACAATACAATTGTTGGGCGATAGAAAAGCTCTACTAGTTTAGAAGCAACAATCCCTATCACACCTGGATTCCATCCTTCTTTTGCAAGGACTAATACTTTATTATCCTCTGGAGGATAGTTGTTTTCTACCTCTGCGATCGCTTCTTCTGTAATTTGCTTTACAATATCTTTTCGAAGCTTATTCATTTCATCGATTTCTTCAGCAAGCTCTTTTGCTTCTTCTGGATCCTCTGATAAAAGCAGATGAACAGCCGGTGCCGCATCTTCTAAACGACCAATTGCATTAATACGCGGTGCAATTGAGAAGCCAATGCTTTCTTCCGTAATCTCGCTTTGTGAAACATTCGCTACTTTAAATAATGCTTTTAAACCAATATTTTTCGTCATTCGCATTTGTTTTAAACCGCGCTGCACAAGCAATCTATTTTCACCATGAAGCGATACTAAATCGGCCACCGTACCAATCACTGCAATTTCTAATAAATGCTCTGGTACACGTCCAAGTAATGCATGCGCTACTTTAAATGCAACACCAACGCCCGCTAAATAATGAAACGGATACACACCGCCTTCTAGCTTCGGATGAATAATCGCAAGTGCTTCTGGAAGCTCTGGCGGTGGCTCATGGTGATCTGTAATAATGAGATCTATACCAAGGTCTTTTGCAACCTTAGCTTCATGAACTGCTGCAATACCTGTATCAACCGTAATGATAAGAGAAAATCCCGCACTATGTGCCCAGCGGAACGCCTCTTCATTTGGCCCATATCCTTCCGTAAAACGGTTTGGAATATAGAACTCAACATCCGCACCTAGTTCTTGAAGAGCAAGATATAACACTGTCGTACTGCTTACACCATCGGCATCGTAATCACCAAAAATTAAAATTTGTTCTCCATTTTGAATAGCTTGTTTTACACGCTCTACTGTACGATCCATTCCTTCAAGTAAAAATGGATCGTGAAATTCTTGTCTTTCTGTATTTAAAAAGTCCACAATCTTATCTTCTGTATCTAAACCTCTACCGAGGAATAACGAAGTAACAAGAGGTGATAATTGCAATTTACTTGCCAACCCACTTACCTGCTCTTCATTAAATGACTTTTCTTTCCAACGCGTCTTCGGTTGTAACACGAAATCACCCCTTAACCTGTCCATTATACAAGACAGATTAAGGGGTGACAATATGATACAAGTTCTATTAACTAAGATTGAATATCTCTATAAACAAATGTGCATTTACTCGGTTCATCTCAATCAGGAGAGTACGGATTAATATGAACAAACACATTCTGTACGTTATCTTGTTTCATCAGTACCTCTTTTACATGCTTCCCAATGCTATGCCCCTCTTCCACTGTGATATAGGGATCAACAGACACTTTAATATCAACAATAACGTAATGACCATGTTCTCTCGCATATAGGGAGCCGATTTTTTTCACACCATCTACTCCAAGAACTGCTTCTCTCAATGGAATAACATCTTCCTCATGGAGTACATGATCAAGCGTTGTATGGATTGCTTCTTCTCCAATACTCCACGCCATCTTTACAACAAGCAAAGAAACAAACAATCCCGCAACAGGATCAGCGTATACAAGCCAATCTAAACCTAATTTATCTCCAATAATCGCTGCACAAATCCCGATTAAAGCTGCAATTGAAGAAAACACATCTGAACGGTGCTCATATGCATTTGCAATAATTGCATCACTGTTTACCCGTTTTCCTAATCGATATTTATACCGAAACATACCCTCTTTTACTACGATAGAAAGAATCACCGCAAAAATTGTAATGCCCTTAGGTGGTTCAAGTTCCTGCGTAAAAGCTTTTATAGACGAGATCGCAATTTCAATTCCAACAATAAATAATAATACTGCCACAATAATCGCTGAAATCGATTCCGCTTTCCCATGTCCATACGGATGATCTTCATCTGGCGGTTGCTTCGCTGCGCGTAATCCAAAAAATACAGCTAATGAACCAACTACATCTGATGCTGAATGAACTGCGTCGGCTAAAAGTGCCTTACTATTCCCAATATAACCAATTACCGCCTTTACAATCGCTAAGACAATATTTCCAACGATTCCAACAATAGCACCAAACTCCGCCTGTTTAAAACGTTCATCTTTTTCCATAAATAAAATCCCTTCTTTTCTCAAACTCCCTTGTTATTCCGCATTCACTATGCAACTAACACCCCCCACTTTAAACTTTAGCAAAAAGCGCTAAAGGAAGTGTCACTTTACCCCGGTCTAAAGGACAGTAATCTGTTTGCTTATTCGAGAAGTTTCACTGTCCCTAAGACCCCGATTGGTTCCACTAACCTTTAGCAAACACCGCTAAAGGAAGTGTCACTTTAGTGTATCCGCAAACGAAAAAAGAGATGCCTCTAAAGAGGCATCATCTTTTTATATGTTTTTTTCTAATTTTTACACTTGTGGTTCTGTTACTTCATTTTCTACTTTCTTCTTGCCTTTTCCCTTTTTCAATCGGCGATTTTCAAGCATTAGCCAGATTTGAGAAGCAACGAAAATAGAAGAGTACGTACCTACAACTAATCCGACCATTAATGCAAATGAGAAGTTGCGGAGTGATTCACTACCAAAGATAAGCAGTGTAATAACTGGGAACAATACAGTTAGAACTGTATTAATAGAACGACCGATTGTTTGACGAATACTCGCGTTCACAATTTCTTCTAAATCTTTCAAGTCGCGAATGCGTTTTTTCTGTTTGTATAGCTCGCGGTTTCGGTCAAATGTAACGATCGAGTCATTAATAGAATAACCAATGATTGTTAATACCGCCGCAATAAATGTTAAGTCAACTTCCAATTGGAAAATACTGAACACAACAATCATAACAAACGCATCATGCAGTAGTGCAATTACAGCAGATAATGCATATGTGAAACGGAAACGAATACTTACATATAAAATGATAACCGCTGAGGCAATCATAACTGCGATAAATGCATTTTGTGCAATTTCTTTCCCAATTGTCGGAGAAACTGTACTTACATTCGGATCTGTACCGTATTTATCGTGGAAGAATGTTTTTGCCTTTGCAATTTCATCTTTCGATAAAACACCAATTGTACGAACGGCAAATCCTTTATTGTCATCTCCAGTTGGCACAATGTCCTCTTTTTTTACATCAATTTTCAATTCATGTAAATCTTTTTGAACTTGCTCTACACTAATCGCTTGTTTTGACTGCAAGTCCATACGTGTACCACTTGCAAAGTCAATTCCAAGGTTCAGTTTAAAAATTGGTAGTATAATTGCTCCAGCAATTACAACTACAATTGAGAATAAGAAGAACTTGTGACCGATGTTTACGAAATTAATACGGTCAAATCTCGTTGGTGCATGTTCCACACCTTTTGACAATGGAATGATTTCCTTCTCTTTCACTCCAAAGTACGATAATTTCTTATCGAAGTAACGGCTTTTCACAAGTAATCCAAGTAAGAAACGCGTACCGAATACGTTTGTAATAAAGCCAACTAAAATACTCACAATTAAACTTGTCGCAAACCCTTTTACAGAGCTTGTCCCATAAACAAATAATACTCCAGCAGCTGCAATTGTCGTAATGTTCGCATCTAAAATCGTTGCTAATGAACGGTGATTACCAGCGCGATATGCTGACATC
The DNA here is from genome assembly GCF_002561295.1 of Bacillus cereus. Taxonomy (GTDB): domain Bacteria; phylum Bacillota; class Bacilli; order Bacillales; family Bacillaceae_G; genus Bacillus_A; species Bacillus_A cereus_S. Next base: position 12,911 of record NZ_NTUG01000030.1, on the reverse strand, counting down.
ATTGACTTACCAATTCGCAATTCTTCCTTCAATCGCTCGTATGTAATGATATTCGCGTCAACCGCAATACCAACCCCGAGTACCAATGCCGCAATACCTGGCAACGTAAGGACCGCATGCATCCAGTTAAAGACGAGCAATGTAATAAAGATATATAACCCTAACATAATTACCGCTACTAATCCTGGCAAGCGGTAGAATACTAGCATGAATAAGAAGATTATAGCAATCCCGATTACACTAGCAAAAATCGTTTTCTGCAATGCTTGTTCACCAAATTTTGCTCCAACAGATGTTGAATACATTTCTTTTAAATCAACAGGAAGTGCACCAGCATTTAATAAGTCTGAAAGTTGCTTCGCACTTTCAACCGTAAAGTTTCCACCAACGATGGATACTTCTTTTTGATTAAATACTTGATTTACTGTTGCTGCTGATAAAAATTTCGGATTTGGTTTTGCTGCTTCTGCTTTATAAGAATCTTTACCTTCTTCAAAATCAAGCCAAATCACCATTAAGTTTGTTGGTGGTGGCATTTTAGATACTTTTTCAGTTACTTCGCGGAATTTATCAGCACTTTTCAATGTAAGCCCAACGCTTGGTCGACCCTGCTCATCAAATGTTTGCTTCGCTCCTCCGCCCTTTAAATCCGTTCCATCCATGAGAAGATTATCATCTACATCACGGAATGTTAATTTTGCTTGAGTAGATAAGATCTCACGTGCCTTTTGCTGATCTTTGACACCCGCAAGCTGTACACGAATACGATCTTTTCCTTCAATTTGAATATTCGGTTCACTAACACCGAGAACATTCACACGATTTTCAAGAGCACCAACTGTACTTACAAGTGCAGCCTGATCAATCTTATCTCCCTTTTTCGCTGGCTTTACTTCATACAAGATTTCAAAGCCACCGCGAAGGTCTAGTCCAAGACTAATTCCTTTTGTTACGTTTTTTCCTGTCGCACCAATAATTCCACCGATTAACAATACGATGAGAAAGAACGCGACGATTCTAGTACTTCGCTTTGCCATATGTACCTTCTTTCTGCTACTAAAACCATAAACAAACCCTATCATTCATTTACGCTAGACAAATCCCTGTAACAATCATTCCTGTTTATTCACAGGTGTTCCTCTACCCTTATATGTTTGTCTAGTTAGTAGGCTTCCTTTCTGTGAATTTCACTTTTCTTACTAGCCATATAGGCAAATCTCGCTTCTACACTTTATGTGCTGAGACGCAGCCTATACCTTACCACCATTTTTTATAATTTCTACTTTCTACCTCCTTTACTTAAAATCTCTGACATATACATTCCTCTTTATCAATACTTATCATTATACTGCAAAAGGAAGAACAAACCAATTACAGCCGGTTATTTATTTTCATATTCGTCAAATGACCAAAGTGGTTCTTGATACGCTTCTACCGTTAAATATGTCATATACTCATTTGCTGATAATGTTAGCACATCATTCACAAGTTCATACAATCTAACGTCACTATCTACCTTTTTCCACTTTTTACTTTTTAAACATTTCCAAACATCCTCAGTCGTCACTCGGTCATAACCAATCATTTGAAATTCTTCTACTTTGCTTTCTAAAACGACTTGTAACTGTCCGCGGTAAGCTTCTACCAAATCTTCTTTCTCAATCATACATCACATCTCCTTTTTATTTCAGCACGAAAAGTCGCTTTTCATCCCGCTCTAATGGACAGCAATAACCACCTTTAAGAGTTCTATTTCAAAAGTTTCTTCTTAGTAGGATTGTTACTTTATATGTTCACCCTCTTAAATGCTTGTCATTCTTGTCTCATACGTGCATATAAATTATTGTAAATCATTCCATTGATTTTGAGAAGGTAGGAGAAGACCATGACGAGACAAAGCTTTTTACGAGGTGCATTTATTTTAATGATTGCCGGGTTTATTACGAAAATTCTCGGGTTCATAAACCGAATTGTAATGGCACGTATTTTAGGAGAAGAAGGTGTCGGTCTTTATATGATGGCTGTTCCCACCTTTATTTTAGCAATTACATTAACACAAATCGGACTTCCTGTTGCTATTGCTAAATTCGTTGCAGAAGCAGAAGCAGTACATGATAAACAAAAAGTGAAGAGAATATTAACAGTCTCCTTAGCGATTACATCCGTTATTAGTATTATCTTAACAATCGCAATCATGCTTCTCACCCCGATTTTAGCTGAAACTTTATTAACAGATAGAAGAACATACTATCCACTCATGGCCATTTTACCCGTCGTTCCTGTCATTGCTGTTTCATCTGTTTTGCGAGGATACTTCCAAGGAAAGCAAAATATGAAACCAAGCGCTTATGCACAAGTACTAGAACAAGTTGTCCGTATTACAATTATCGCAGTATGTATTCGTCTATTTTTACCTTATGGTGTTGAATATGCAGCTGCAGGAGCAATGTTGTCCGCTGTACTCGGTGAAGTAGCCTCATTATTATTTTTACTCACCCTATTCCAGCGTGAAAAACACCTCTCGATACGATCTGGCTTTATGAGCACCGTTAAGCAAAGTAAACATACATTTCATTCCCTTATGGAAATTGCCCTTCCAACTACAGGAAGCCGCTTAATTGGATCGGTTTCTTACTTTTTCGAACCAATTGTCGTTATGCAAAGTCTAGCTATTGCGGGCGTCGCCGCTTCAGTTGCTACGCAGCAATACGGCATATTAAATGGCTATGCTTTCCCGCTCCTATCATTGCCAGCTTTTATTACATACGCTCTTTCTACAGCACTTGTACCATCTATTAGTGAAGCAATGGCAAAAAGGCAGCATCGATTAGTAGAACATCGCCTGCAACAAGCGCTGCGTATTTCTTTAATTACCGGAGGCTGGTCTGTCGTTATTCTTTACGTATTCGCTTCACCTGTTTTAACTCTTATGTACGGTTCAGATAGCGCAACAGCATTCATTCAATTACTTGCACCTTGCTTTTTATTTCACTACTTTCAAAGTCCCCTTACATCTGTTTTGCAAGCTTTAAACTTAGCACGCGCCGCAATGATGAACACATTTATCGGAGCTATCGTAAAACTGCTCGTTATTTTCTTGCTCGCTTCACGTTCAGAATTTCAAATGATGGGAGTCGCAATTGCAATTGCAGCTAACATTGTGACAGTCACATTCCTTCACTATGCAACAGTCTTAAAAAAAATTTCATTTACAATTTACATGAGAGATTATATTTTTGGAGGGATTGCGATTGCCCTTGCAGGAACTTTCGGATTCTATCTTCACCAACACATTATTTTTTCACATTCACTCGGCATACAAACATTATGGGAAATCACACTCACCACTATCCTTTACATTGTACTGCTTCTTATTTTCAAACTCATCCGTAAAGATGAATTGCAACGCCTTCCTTTACTCCGAAAGCTATCATTTTTGAAATAACCACATAAGTAAGAAGTTTGCTTTTTCAATAGCAAACTTCTTACTTATCTTTTAAATCTACAAAAAACTTTCCGTTTTGAAAGCTACAATACGAAATTTCATTTACATCTCGATGTCCTATGCTCTTTAATTTTTTCACAAGCCATTCTTCTGACTGTTCAATCATATGCAAATGTGATTGTTGAATCTCACCATCAATAATTAACGGAAATGAAAAAACAAGCTTATCATCCTTATTTTTTTTACTCTTTTGCTTTTCAAATACAGATAATTTCCCTGAAGCTTCTAAAATTGCGTATTCAACATCTCGAATATCGCCAATCCCTTCTTCTCTTAACTGCATTAATAAATCGTCCATATTATAACGTTGCTTTCGCATTTGTTTCTCATCAATCTTCCCTCTCCGAACAAGAATAGCCGGTTCACCATCGATTAGATGACGTATCTTTCCACTTTTGAGCGAAGCATATGCTAATACAACTTGAATCACTACAATTACTATCATAGAGACAAGTTGATCCCACATAGGACGATCGGCTTCAATAATTCCTAATACAGCAAGCTCTCCTAACATGATGAAAACGACTAAGTCTAATATACTTAACTCTCCAATTTCGCGCTTTCCCATAACTCGAAAAATGATTAACATAATAAAATACAGTACCACCGTTCGTAAAGCAATTCCCCATAACCCCATCTTTAATCTCCTTTCTACATATTTCTTCTAAGGTGTAGTTTAACCAGCAAAAAAGAAACTAGTCTAACTTGCAAGAAATGAAAATATGCTTGTATTAAAAAGGAGGAATGCATAATGGATGGAACAAAAAAATTATCTACAGCAATCGGTTTTGGTATTATCACTTTATTAATCCTTGCCTCAGTTACAAGTATGATTGTTGCTCTATTATTAAAGTTTACAAATATTAGCGAAGGAACATTGACAGTAACCCTTTTCATATTCGCTATTCTTTCTATGCTCATCTCTGGCTTTGTTGCTGGTAAAAAAGCGCAAGGGAAAGGCTGGCTAGTTGGACTTACAACGGGGATTACCTTTACCATTCTTGTTTTTCTCGTTAGCTACTTAGGATTCTCAAATTCTTTATCTAAATCACAATTTCTCTATCAGTTAGCTTTAATGGGTGCAAGTACACTTGGGGGCATATTTGGTGTTAACATGACAAAACGTACAAATTAAAAGAAGCCCTGCATTTGCAGGGCTTCTACTTGTTAGTTCTTCACAACTTCACGAATCGCATTGCGATCGAATGTTAAGTGTGAACCACCAGATTTAACAACAATCTTAGTCTCATCTACTGACTCAATTGTACCGTGTAAGCCACCGATTGTTACGATAGCATCACCTTTTTTCAATTCACTTTGCATTTGAGCTACTGCCTTTTGACGCTTTTGTTGCGGGCGAATTAATAAGAAATAGAAAATCGCAAACATCGCAACAATCATGATGATATTCATCATACCTGGATTCATCTTTTGTTCCTCCTTTAATTATATGTATTAGAAGTTTTTAGCATTCGGTTTATTAAAGCCATATTGTTCAAAGAACTCTTCACGGAAATCGCCAAGACGATCTTCACGGATGGCTTGTCTCACCTGCTCCATTAAGTTTAACAGAAAATGAAGATTGTGATAAGACGTTAAACGAATTCCGAAAGTTTCATCACATTTCATTAAGTGGCGAATATACGCACGAGAGTAATTTTTACATGTGTAGCAATCACAATTTGGATCAAGCGGACCGAAGTCTCTTGCAAACTTCGCGTTTTTCACAACTAAACGACCCTGACTTGTCATACATGTACCATTTCGAGCAATACGAGTTGGAAGTACACAGTCAAACATATCGATACCGCGAATTGCACCGTCAATTAATGAATCTGGCGAACCTACTCCCATTAAGTAACGAGGCTTATTATCAGGAAGAAGCGGTGTTGTAAATTCAAGTACGCGGTTCATAATATCCTTTGGTTCCCCAACTGATAAACCACCTACTGCGTACCCTGGGAAGTCCATTGAAACAAGGTCTTTCGCACTTTGACGACGAAGTTCTTCAAACTCTCCGCCCTGTACAATACCAAATAAACCTTGATCCTGTGGACGCTCATGAGCTTTTAAACAACGCTCTGCCCAGCGGCTCGTACGTTCTACAGATTTTTTCATATATTCAAACGTAGCAGGGAACGGCGGGCACTCATCAAATGCCATCATAATATCTGAACCTAATGCATTTTGAATTTCCATTGCTTTTTCTGGCGATAAAAATAACTTATCTCCATTTAAGTGATTACGGAAATGAACGCCCTCTTCTTCAATACGGCGGAAGTCACTTAAACTAAACACTTGGAAACCACCAGAATCTGTTAAGATAGCACGATCCCAGTTCATAAATTTATGTAATCCGCCTGCCTCACGAACAATTTCGTGACCTGGACGAAGCCATAAATGATACGTATTACTTAAAATAATACCAGAGTCCATCGCCTTTAACTCTTCTGGTGACATTGTTTTTACTGTCGCAAGTGTACCAACTGGCATAAATGTCGGTGTATCAAATGAGCCGTGCGGTGTATGAACGCGACCTAAACGTGCGCCCGTTTGTTTACATGTTTTAATAAATTCATAACGAATAGCTGTCATAGATTTACTCCTTTTTATTTGTTTCCTACTTTAGAATGAGATGCAACAAACATCGCATCACCGAAGCTAAAGAAACGATATTTCTCTTTTACCGCTTCATTGTAAGCATGAAGTACATTTTCTCTATTTGCAAATGCACTCACAAGCATAATTAATGTTGATTTTGGTAAATGGAAGTTTGTAATTAAACCATCAATTGCTTTAAATTCATATCCTGGATACATAAAGATATCCGTCCATCCAGATGCCCCGCAAATCTTACCATCGTTATCTGTAGCAATTGTTTCTAATGTACGAGTTGACGTTGTACCAACTGTAATAATGCGGCCACCGTTCTCTTTTACACGATTTAACAAATCTGCCGTTTCTTCTGACATATGATAATACTCCGCATGCATATGATGTTCTTCAATTGTATCAGCAGAAACTGGCCTAAACGTACCAAGACCAACATGAAGCGTAATAAATGCTAAATGAACGCCTTTTTGCTTTAACTTCTCTAATAATTCTTCTGTAAAATGAAGTCCAGCTGTCGGCGCGGCTGCAGAACCAATTTCCTTCGCATATACCGTTTGATAACGGTCGCGATCTTCCAGCGTTTCTTTAATATATGGAGGTAGCGGCATTTCTCCAAGTTCATCCAAAATTTCATAAAAGATACCATCATACGAAAACTCAAGCTGACGACCACCTTGATCAGCTGTTCCGATGCAAGTTGCTTTTAGCTTTCCTTCACCAAAAGAAATGATAGTTCCTTCTTTTACACGTTTAGCCGGTTTCACAAGTGTTTCCCACTTATCTCCATCTTCTTGTTTTAAAAGAAGCACTTCAATATGTGCACCTGTATCTTCTTTCACACCATGCAAACGAGCAGGCATAACTTTCGTTTCATTTAAAACTAAACAATCTCCCTCATGTAAATAAGAAAGAATGTCCGTAAAATGCTTATGCTCGATATCACCTGTTTCACGGTCTAACACCATTAATCTTGATGTTTCACGCTCTTCAAGAGGCGTCTGTGCAATAAGTTCTTCCGGTAAATGAAAATCAAACAGATTAATATCCATAACTATATCCACCTATTTCTATTTAAATCGATTTATTATATACATAATAAAAGATAATACAATACTTAACACAATACATGTAATGACCGGAAAATAAAAGGTAACGTTTCCTTTTTTCACAAAAATATCGCCTGGAAGCCTTCCGATGAACTTCCAAGCTAAGCCGATAACAATGAGAAGAATACCCGCCGTGATAAGCAGCTTCGGTATATCTGTCATACCTTAGGCATCTCCATTCCAAAATGTTCATACGCAAGTGGCGTTACAATTCGGCCCCTTGGCGTCCGTTGTAAAAATCCGATTTGAAGTAGGTATGGTTCATATACATCTTCAATTGTAGTGGATTCTTCTCCGATTGTTGCTGAAACTGTTTCTAACCCAACTGGACCACCGCGGAACTTTTCAATAATTCCAAGCAGTAATTTATGATCGATATGATCAAGACCTAGTTTATCGACTTGTAGGAGCTCTAATGCCATTTGGGTAATTTCCATCGCAATTGTTCCGTCACTTCGAACTTGCGCGAAGTCACGTACACGTCTTAGTAAACGGTTTGCAATACGCGGTGTACCACGTGCACGCCTCGCGATCTCTAAAGCAGCTAATGAATCTATTTCAACTTCAAACACCTCTGCTGTACGCTCCACAATTGCTGATAGTTGATCTACTGTATAGTACTCTAATCGCGATAACACACCAAAGCGGTCTCGAAGCGGTGCTGATAATGCACCAGCGCGCGTGGTCGCACCAACTAGCGTAAATGGAGGTAAATCCAGACGTACAGATCGTGCGCTTGGACCTTTACCGATGACAATATCAAGACAGAAATCTTCCATCGCTGGGTATAACACCTCTTCAATTGATCGGTGCAAACGATGAATTTCATCAATAAATAATACATCGCCAGGCTGAAGTGCAGTTAACACTGCCGCTAAATCTCCTGGACGCTCAATTGCTGGACCTGACGTTGTTCGAATATTAACACCCATCTCATTAGCAATAATATTCGCAAGCGTTGTTTTACCAAGCCCTGGCGGCCCGTATAATAGTACGTGATCCAATGTTTCCTCACGCATCTTCGCCGCCTCAATAAACACTTCTAAATTATGTTTTGCCTTATCTTGGCCAATATACTGACGGAGCGTCTGTGGCCGTAACGAATATTCTAAATCCGCATCTTCATATGCGGATTCTCCTGAAAGGAGGCGTTCGTCCATTCTACTCACCTCTTACCATTTAGTAAAAGACTAAGTGCCTTTTTAATATATTGATCCGTCGTAAGTGATTCTTTTAATAACTCCGGTATAACGCGATTTACTTCTCGTTCTGCATAACCAAGTGCACGCAACGCTTCAAGCGCTTCGTCAAGCTCAGCCGATGAGCCTTTCTCCTCGTCGAAACGTTCTACATCTGAGAATAAATCAACAAATGCATCTGGTACAACATCCGCTAATTTTCCTTTTAAATCTAAAATCATTTGGCGCGCTGTTTTCTTTCCGACTCCTGGGAATTTCACTAAGAATTTTTCATCCTCATGTTCAATCGCTTGTACAACCTGTCCGGTTTGACCAGAAGCTAAAATGGCAAGTGCACCTTTTGGCCCAATCCCTGACACACCTAACAGTTTTGTAAATAATAAACGCTCCTCACGTGTCTTGAATCCGTAAAGCGCCATAATATCTTCTCTCACATAATGATATGTATATACACGAATTTCTTGCTTACTTCTTTGGAATACATACGGATTTGGCGTGAAAATTTGATAGCCAATTCCATTATGATCAAGAACGACATATTCCGGCCCTACATATTCCACATAGCCTGTAACATATTCAAACAAAATACGATCTCTCCCTCTTAAATCATGTATTCCATTTTAACATATTTAATGATAGAAAAGCGAGACTGCCCCAACAAATGTTCTCTGTTTAGATTTTCCATTTCTTTAATGTTGACAGAATGATATAAAGCAAATTAATATTACAATTGCGATAATGATTATCAATACTAATTAAAGGGGTTACATACAAGATGAAACGCAATTTATCTATTCTACTTACTCTTATTCTTGTTGTTCTTGCCATCGTTGGTTGCTCTTCTAAAAAAGAAGAATCACAGGCGAAAGAACAACCGAAAACAAAAGTTGTCAAACACGCTAAGGGAGAAGCTACAATTCCAGTAAATCCAAAAAGAATTGTTGATTTATCTGGATCATCTGAAGAACTATTACTTCTTGGTCATAAACCAGTTGGTACTGCCAACACGTATAAAGATAAAATCCAAAATCATTTACAAAAAGAACTAGAAGGTGTAAAAGCAGTTGGTTGGTACTGGGCACCTAAAGTCGATTTAGAAGCAGTTACTGCTTTAAAACCAGACTTAATCATTTTAAACAACCGTCAATTAAAAATTTATGATCAACTATCAAAAGTTGCACCTACAGTTGTCCTAGAAACAAATTTAGAAGACTGGCGCGGTAAATTTAAAGAAGTAGGCAAGCTATTTGACGAAGAGAAAAAAGCTGATAAATGGATTGCAGACTACGATAAAAAAGCTGCGTCCTTATCTAAAAAGATTAAAGAGAAAACAAAAGATGAGAACTTTATGTTCCTTGCTGTAACACCGCAAAACTTCCGTGTATATGGTAGCTTTGGTTATGGTGATATTCTCTTTAACGATTTAAAACTTCCTGCAACGAAAGGTACAGATTTAAAACAAACGATGGCACAAGTATCATTAGAAGGCCTTGTTGCATTCCAGCCTGATCAAATGTTTATCGTAAACTTCGGCGGCGAAGCAGATAAAGTTTATGATGATTACAAAAACAGCGCCGTTTGGAAAGATAACAAAGCGGTAAAAAATAACCACGTTTACGAAGTAAGTAATGAAGTCTTTAACACACAAGCATTCAACCCAATTGGAAAAGATATGCTAATTGATGAAATTGCAAAACAAATTTTAGATAAAAACAAATAAGAAAAATAGCAGCTNNAGCTGCTATTTTTCTTATTTTGTACTGCATACTGCCTCATTTTCTCAATCGTCTTCACAAAACGTTCTTTTGACTTGATGCGAATACCGCGTTTTAACTCTGCTCGTTCATAACTTTCTAGCTTCTTCATATCAATTTGAAAAAAGGAATGAATCGCATTATCTTCTTGTGGCACACCATTAAAAATTTGCAGTATCCCCTCATTAGAAACACCAAAATATCCACTCGTTTTAAGTAGTGGTGAAATATCATCTACCTTTTTTTGCAATACAATTTGTGTATCATCTCGATCAACAAGTTGCCATTCTTTGTACTGCTGAAGAAACTGTTCTAAGTTTGCTACTTTTTCAGTGAAAATTTCCTCACTTACTTCTCCATCCACATACATACGCTCTAATAAAATCGTAACTTGAGGTTCTTTTTGTGTGACCTTTGGTGCAGGAACCGCAGCTATCACACTCGATTCATGATATAAACAAAACATAGCGATTACAACTTGAACTGCAACCATCATGAACTTCATTTCCGCTCACCTCTTCTAGGCAATATAGAACTTCCATTTGTAGTTTTGCCGGAAATGGGTGTTTTATCCATGATAACAAGAATAGTTATTTTTATTGAAACTAAAAAATGCAGATAAGGTGTAACCCTACCTGCATGAATCGTTTTCTATCATATAATAAGAAAGACGCCTGCATAGCAGGCGTCTTGATGCGTTTACGGCGAGAGACCAGGCGACCACATTCGCGTGTTTAGCACTTAAGCATATCTCTCGTCTTACGTAAATTAGCTCATCGCTTTGCTAATATAACATTAATAGCACCGAAAAGCAACATAATAAATAAAAATATTTATTACCTTTTTACACCAGTACTTATTCCTACAGTCCATTTAGTAATATATAAGTTAATTAATGCAATATATATGTTACACTTAATATGAGTGAACTGAAAAATTTGATGAACAGGGGTGAGTATATTGAAAAAAATAAAAGATGAACGTTTAATCCTTCAAAATTTAAAGAACATTCGCATTGCTTTTCTATTTCAATCCATTGGTATAATAGGCATCCTAGGATATATCGGCTTCAATGAAGGAATCGATCAAATTACAAAATCTCCACTATGGTTATTATTTATGTTAACAAGTATACTTCTAGCCTATTTACAAATGGGAATCTCTGTTGATGCAGAAGAAAATGAAAAGGGAATGAAAGTCACTCCTTATTACAAACTTGTTTTACGCTCTGCTATTGTAGGAATTATCTTTGTTGTTATTTATGTTATCTTCAGTCCTGAAAGACCATTATGGGAAGCACTTCTTATTGGAAGTATTTTTTTCTTATGCTTCTTATCTTCTTATTCCATTGGCTACTTTATTAAGAAAAAAAGGTTACAGGATATGGATGAATAATCTTCTATGTATCCTGCTAATACTTACGATAACAAAAAAGGAAAGGCGGAAACCTTTCCCTTTTTTGTTATCTCACTGTACCAGTTACACCAGCACGAATATCTCGGACCAAGTTTTCTATATCACGGTTTAAATCATTTGTAACTGTTCCATTACGCAGACGTGTATTCATTGTATCAACACGATTAAACATATCATTTTTCACAGTTACATACACATTACGATTTTTCACTTCATTGGTAACAGCTTGACGAATTTCATTTGCCATCGCTGCTTCATCTGTTACTGCATTACGTGGTTTTACCGCAATTACTACATCATTTCCACGTACAACAGTAGAAACACGATCTACGTTATTCATACGCTTAACACGATTTGTAATTTTTTCTGCAGTTTTACCATCGTTGTTCACGTATGAATTGTTCATTGTAATGTTACGAGTTGGATAAGGATTTGCAATTTGACCGTGGTAATTTACATCACGGTAATAATTATATCCAACATCATTACGACGATCGTATACATTATCTGTAACTCTATTCCCATTTCGATATGTGACATAATCGGTATAAGGGTTTGTACGTGTTACATTATTTCCATATGGTTGGTTATCATAATAAGATGTACGTTCATAATTATAATTCGCATTACGTTCATCCATCGCATTTTTATCATTGGGTGTACCACATGCAACTAATGCACTGGTAACTAACAAAGAAGCGGCAATCACTTTAATCTTTTTACTCAATATAAAAACCCCCCTTGTTAGGCTTAAACTTCTCTCTCGAAAAGCTCCTTCTTATAGTGGGTAACAAAGGGGGGTTTTACACTTGTTAATATTTCACTAGGAATTTTCTAACACAATTTCTTTTCATCGCTAACATACCCCAAATTATTCCTCATCTTCTGCAAAGGACTCCCCAAAAATTTTTGGCGGGTCTTGTTGATAATTCATCATACCTGGCTGCGGTGCATATGCAACTTGGGCCCCTGAATGGTATGGAGAATTAGGATAATATGGGCCACCTGGTTGCGGACTATATAGGTTTCTTTCCTCACCACATCCACAATCTTCCTCTTTTTGCATCATCGGTGGCATATTATTCTCAGTTTGTGGTTGATACGGCATTGAAGTATGTTGCATCGGCATTTGCTGCGGCATCATTGGTACCCCTTGTGTATATGGCATTTGATAATATGGATTTTGCTGTTGTTGATATGGCATTTGATAATATGGATACTGTTGTGGCATCATCTGTGGTTGATAGGGCATAGGTATTTGTTGCGGCATCATGTTTGGCATTTGATTATTATCCATCATCGGCATCATGTTCGGCAT
>NZ_NTUG01000002.1 GCF_002561295.1 Bacillus cereus | reverse complement strand
TTGCCTCGTCCGGGGGGCGAAACGACCTGAGATTCTAGCCGCTAGAGCTGGACCTCGTTTCTCTCTGAATATTGAGATAGGAGTCTTACTGTCCGTTAATGCGGGATAAACTTTATTTTTTCAAATGATAAGGTACCGTCGTAATCACTACATTTCTCTTATAAAGTAAGAATGCACGAATTAATAAGCTTGACTGGTTATGAAGAATATTATGCCAGCCTTTCTTAGGGATAAATTGCGGTATTACTACAGTAACCCGGTAATTTGATTCACTAGCTTTATATTGAACCGTATCAATAAATTTGGTCAACGGCTGAATAATACTTCTGTAATGGGAGTGCAATGTCACTAGTCTAACTCCAGGCTGCCATTTCTTCCATTTTTCTTCAAACATCTTCTCATCTTCTCTTTCAAAAGAAACATAAACAGCAATGATCTGATCTGGTGAAAGAGATTTAGCATAGTTTAATGAGTTCTCTACTACATGAGTCATCCCAGCAACAGGAACAATGATGACATTCCCTTCAATCGGCACAATTGGTTCACAAGTTTTAAGACTTAATTGATCACCTACCGCTTCATAATGCTTTCTAATTCGGTGAAAAACAATAATGATGACAGGTAAGAAAATTAAGACTGTCCAAACTTGTGCAAACTTAGTTAAAAAGAACATACTCATAACTATAAAACTAATAATAGCACCCGCTAAATTAATCGTTAATTTCAAAATCCATCCTTGAGGCTTTTCACGAATCCATTTTACTACCATCCCAGACTGAGACAACGTAAATGGAATAAACACGCCTACTGCATAGAGTGGAATAAGATGTTCTGTTTGCCCTTGGAAAGCAATAATTAAGAGAATTGAAGCAATTCCAAGTATGATAATTCCATTTGAATACCCTAAACGGTCTCCCCTAACTGTAAACATTCTAGGTATAAACTTATCTTTCGCAAGATTAACTGCGAGTAAAGGAAAAGCAGAATAGCCAGTATTAGCAGCAAGGATTAATATCAACGCTGTTGTTCCTTGAATAAAGAAATACATGAAGTTCCGCCCAAATGTTTCTTCGGCAATTTGTGAAACAACTGTTACCTCTTTACTAGGAGTAATACCATAATAGTAAGCTAAATATACGATTCCTGAAAATAACACTGCAAGTAAGGATCCCATCGCAAGTAACGTTTTAGCAGCATTTTTAGGAGCCGGATCTTTAAAGTTTGGAATCGCATTGGAAATGGCTTCAACACCTGTCAAAGCAGAACTACCTGATGCAAATGCTTTTAACAGTAAAAACAAACTAATTCCTGCTACTGGTGTACCAATTGGTGTATGCAAATTTGGTGAAACGTGACCAGTTACAATATTGTATATTCCTACTCCTATTAATATAAATAATGCTAAAACGAATAAATAAACTGGATATGCTAAAACAGAAGCGGACTCTGTTACTCCTCTTAAATTCAATATTGTAATAAGTAATACAAATATAATCGCGATAATTACATTATGCTCATGTAAACTAGGAAAAGCTGATGTAATCGCATCTGTACCTGCTGATACACTTACTGCTACAGTTAAAATGTAGTCTACTAATAAAGATCCTCCAGCTATTAATCCTGGATTCACACCTAAGTTTTCTTTAGATACAACATATGCTCCTCCTCCATGAGGATAGGCAAAAATAATTTGTCGATAAGATAAGATTAAAGCTGTTAATAATACTAATACTCCAATCGCAATTGGAATGGAATACCAAAACGCTATTGCACCAAGGCTGGCTAAAGCGATTAAAATTTGCTCTGGACCATATGCAACCGATGATAATGCGTCAGAGGATAAAATCGCTAACGCTTTCGTTTTATTAAGCTTTTGCTCCCCTAATTCGGTTGATTTTAATGGTCTTCCAATTAAAAATCTTTTTATAGATGAAACCACTGCTGTCCACTCTCCAATAATTTTGTACGAACAATTCTCTGCTAGTTAAAGCTCATAAACTATCTTTTCAGAACATAAAAAAATGTCTACAAGCCATAACAAATAGACTTGTAGACATTAAATTTTTTGTCGCACAAGCTCCACCTTCCTTCTCAATATAACGCTTACGAGGTTAGCTGTCGGATTCGGGCCTATGAGTAGCCCTACCTTTTTCAAGGATTCACCCCTTGGATTATGCAATAATCCAGAAAAACGGGTCCCCCGTACCATGCGGTTTCAGCGATTTAGAAATTTGAAACTGTGGATTATAATACTTCTTTATTTTAAAAAAGTAAACAAAAATTTTAGAAACAAAAAAATTTATAATAATTATGTATGATATCGTTTTATAAATGAACAGAATGTATTTATCCCGCATTAACGGGCAGTAATACTCCCACCTCAAAATTCGACGAAAGCAAAGAAGGTAGGTCGGAGATAAACTACCCGTAAAAGCCCGATTGGTGCGGGCTGATAATTAGTGGAGGGTGAAGAAAAACCCCCACTGATTAAAGTTTCAATTTATCAATATAGATTGGGAGGTATTGATTTGTCTAAAGAAAAGAAGCCACTTTTATCGGATGCATTTTTAGATAAAATTACAATAGAAATTAATAAGTTATATGGAAACACAACTGAAGAACAAAATAGTTCCCAAGAAAATAAAAGAAATAAGTAATTTATTAAGGTAAACATACAATAATCAACAAGTAAAAAGTCTGTTTTTTTAATAAGAACAGACTTTTTATTTTTAAAACATCAAAATTTATCGCATATAAATCACTACAAGCATCCAAATGGCTAAAGCAGAAATGATTGCGAGTACGATACGAGTAGAAAGTACTCGCACTTCAAAATCCGTCTTTTTTGAAGGTTCGGGATATGCAATAATATAGATCCCCTTTAAGAGCGAAAGCCATCCAATGAGTGTAACAAATCCTTCCCAATTAAAGTCCCATATATTATGCAAAATGACAGTACTTAATCCTAAAAAGATTGATAAAAATCCATACATAATTCCAGACCCTCTATCTTCCACCACTAACCTTTTTAATTCACGTAACACAGATGGACGCACAAAAAGAATACCTGATACAATTAATATAATCCAGCCCCAAAACAATCCTAAAAAAGTACTTATAGTCATTACTCTCCCTCCTTTCCAACACATTTATATTTCAAGAGGTCCTTCTTTTAGAACCGATTTTCTCTACGTATAAGAAATAAAATACCAAATCCCCACAAAAATGTATGATTAAAATCATTACGTTATATTATCTAAATACCTTAATGATATCCTGTTAATAAATCATGCTCTTTCTCATTTTTTACTCGCCAAATACAAAAAGGATAGAAAAATAATTATATTTTTTCTATCCTTCACTCATTTCGATACTATAAAAACTATAACGGTTCTTTATTTAAAGCCATTTCTTCATATACTTTTAAGTTTTGATAGACCACGTTCAATAATGGTGCATCTACACGAAATTGCTTTGCTAATTTTAATAAATATCCCTGCAAATGTTCCCCTTCAATGAACGAGCCTTTTTCCATATCACGCTGCATAGATGACTTCATATCATAAGAAATTTTATCAATTGTCTTCATATGTTCCCGAGCAATATTTTCCTGAATCGGCGCTCCAAATCCCCTCATGATCTCTGCTACTTCTTCAAATAAACTTCGAATAAAATCGCGACCACCATCACTTTCGCGAATTGGGCCTATCGGTG
Source organism: Bacillus cereus (assembly GCF_002561295.1). Classification (GTDB taxonomy): domain Bacteria; phylum Bacillota; class Bacilli; order Bacillales; family Bacillaceae_G; genus Bacillus_A; species Bacillus_A cereus_S. The sequence continues at coordinate 264,577 of NZ_NTUG01000002.1, read as the reverse complement.
CACGCATTAACGTCGTCACACCTGACATTACTGTAATAAATAAATATTTATGCCACATATCTCGTAAAATATGTTCACTTAGAACAAAACTTGCTTTCGTTCCCATTAATACTTTCGCAATTTTTTGTGCTCTTGCTGAATTATGGTGTTTCATTTCTCCAAATACAAGTCTATCAGCAGCACTAGTTTGTACAACTTCTCCTTCATCGTTTAAAGTTGTCTCTATGAAACATAAACCACCCATTACGTTTTCCTCACCAAACTCCTGTTGCAGATGCGATATATGAGCAACACCGTTTAATAATGGGATTATCATTGTATGATCGCCTACAAACGGCTTCAAATCTATTATTGCTTCTTTTAAGTGATATGCTTTTGTTGAAAATAGAATCACATCAAATGGAGAAACGACATCTTCTTTCGTTACTAATTTCGGTTGAAATGAAAAATCTCCATTAGCACTCCGAATAACGAGGCCTTTTTCTTCTAATTGTTGTTTTCGTTTACTACGAACGAGAAAAGTAACATCTTCCCCTTTCTCTACTAAACGGCCCCCAAAATATCCTCCGACTCCACCAGCTCCTAATACTAAAATACGCATACAGAACTCCCCTCTTTCATTACTTCTTTGTAGCATAACTATATTATACATCTGACTCAATCGTAATCCATATCTTATAACTGAGGTACAAACCTCTTCCATCCCTAAAAAACACCCACCAAAATATGGTATACTTAATTAAAAATCTTTTGAGGAGCTGGCTATTATGGGGATGATTGGACAGTATCTATTAGTTACAGATGAGGAATTAAGTAAACTCAAAAACAATGAATTAGATATCTACTTTAAAGAATCTGATTTAGATATCGATAAGTCCTGGCAACTACTTCACTTTATTTTATGTGGTGAAATTGGCGGAGGCGAACCACCACTTGGACATGTCGTACCTCTTAATGATTCCATCATCGATAACGATTCGCTCGGTACATTTTACCTTACAGCTAGTGAAGTCGAAGAAGCATATTCTGCAATACAGGATTTAAGTGCAGATGATTTCAACAAAATGTATAACTTCCACGATTTGATGGATGAACAACTTTACCCACTTGTGGAAAACGATGACTCTGACGAAATATTTGAATATACCTATAGTTACTTTTTAGAAATTAAGGATTTATATAAGCAAGCTGTTGCAAACAAGCAAAGTGTGATTTTTTTCATTCTCTAAGCAAGAACAAAAAAACGGATCTTCTCTCTTTTACGAGAAGATCCGTTTTTTATTAAAGTGACATATTATCCTAATTCCACTTTATTTTCTGCTTCAATTTTTTCTAATGCGATAGCCACTTGCTCATCTGTTAACTCATGTTCTTTTACATAACGGTTACGTGGATGAACACGGCATTCATGTGAACATGCGCGTAAGTATTTTGCCTCATTTTCTTCAGAACATAAAATCTTTTTGTTACATTCTGGATTCGCACAATTGACATATCGTTCACATGGTTCGTTTGTAAAGCGGTCTTTCCCAACAATCACATGTTCTTTTTGGTTCACTGGTACACCAATACGCTCATCGAATACATAACATTGTCCATCCCATAGTTCACCTTGCACTTCAGGGTCTTTTCCGTACGTTACAATTCCGCCGTGAAGCTGGCTTACATCTTCAAAACCTTCTCTAACTAACCAGCCTGAAAACTTCTCGCAGCGAATACCACCTGTGCAATATGTTAAGATTTTTTTACCTTCAAGAACCTCTTTATTTTCTCTAATCCAATCTGGTAATTCGCGGAAAGAGTTAATATCAGGTTTCACCGCGCCTCTAAAATGTCCTAAATCGAACTCATAGTCATTTCTCGCATCAATGATAACTGTATTTTCTTCTTGCATTGCTTCATAAAACTCTTTTGGTTCTAGATACTTACCTGTCGTTTCTTTCGGATTGATATCATCTTCTAAACGAAGCGTAACAAGCTCCGGACGGGGACGTACATGCATTTTTTTGAACGCATGTTCATCAGCTTCATCTACTTTAAAAACGATTCCAGCAAAACGCGGGTCATTATTCATTGCTTCCATATACTTCTCTGTTTGTTCAATCGTACCTGAAGCAGTTCCGTTAATCCCTTCTTCTGCTACAAGAATTCTTCCTTTTAACTCAAGTGAATTACAAAATTCTAAATGCTGGGCAGCAAATTCTTCCGGATTCTCAATTGTTGTGTACATGTAGTACAGCAGTACTCTGTATGGTTTTGTATTTAACATTTTATTTTTACCACCTATCTCATTCGATATTTTAAAATCATGTATAAGTTAACGATCATATCGGAACATATAAGAATAAGAAAAGCTTTGTTAACTATTGTTCAAATAACTTTCTCCTATTTACAATGTTTTCCCAGAAGTTAACGCAAATGAAAAACGAGATTACATAACAATCCACTACGGTTGTGATGTAATCCCAATATATTATATAACATACAAATTCGTTTCCAGCAATTAATATGCTGTGAATCCTATTTTACAATTTAAAAATTCTCTTTTCCATTCCATATTATAGGTCAATTCTCTTTATTCTTCCACAATCCCAAAGGTTATAACTGTATGTTAACTATTTTATTTATTTTTATTACATAGTTATTTCAAGCACACCTTTTATTGCATTCAATCATATAATTTGCACTAAGGAAACATTTGTGTTCAAATAAAAACAACAACCGGAATATTTAAATGTATTGAAATATGTAATACGAATACATACAATAATTGCATTAAGCTACGAAACTAAAGGGGAAAACTACTATGAATAAAACTATAACAAAAGATGAACAAGCTCCTCCGCAAAGTACAACTGTTCAATCTGCTCAACTCGCTTTAAGCGGTGAAACAAAAGGAATTAAAAGATTACTTCCTTTTCTAGGACCAGCATTCATCGCATCCGTTGCGTATATTGATCCCGGGAACTTTGCTACAAATATTGCAGCAGGGTCACAATACGGTTACTTACTGCTTTGGGTCATTCTCGCTTCCAATTTAATGGCCGTTTTAATTCAATCTTTATCAGCGAAACTCGGGATTGCTACTGGTAAAAACCTTCCTGAAGTTGCTCGTGAGCATTTCCAAAAACCTGTTTCAATCGGTTTATGGATACAAGGTGAACTCGTTATTATGGTTACTGATTTAGCTGAGTTTATCGGAGCGGCTTTAGGATTATATTTATTGTTCAGCATTCCGATGTTACCTGCTGCCTTAATCACAGCAGTCGGATCATTCATTATACTTGAATTTCAACGTAGAGGCTTCCGTCCATTAGAAGCTGTTATTACAGGAATGGTCTTTATTGTTGTTGTTGCGTTTGGTGTACAAGTATTTTATGCAAAACCAGAGTTAAGTCCTCTTCTTTCAGGACTATTTGTTCCTAAATTCCAAGGGGTGGACAGTATTTTACTTGCAGCTGGAATTTTAGGCGCAACCGTAATGCCACACGCAATTTATCTGCATTCCGCTTTAACGCAGCGCCGCGTAGTCGGAACAACAGATGAACAACGTAAAAAGATTTTCCGCTTCGAATTCATCGATATCATTATTGCAATGGTGATTGCTGGAGCAATTAACGCAAGCATGCTCATCGTAGCAGCTGCCTTATTCTTTAAAAACGGATTACACGTTGAAGACTTAGACGTTGCTTTTCATGAGTTTAGCAACTTAGTTGGGCCTGTCTCAGCTAGCCTTTTCGGAATCGGGTTGTTAGCTGCTGGTTTATCTAGTTCTTCTGTCGGAACCATGTCTGGTGATATTATTATGCAAGGATTTATCCGCATGCATATTCCTTTATATGTAAGACGTTTTATTACTATGATCCCACCTCTTGTTATTATCGCTTTAGGTATAAATCCAACTTACGCTCTTGTTATGAGTCAAGTTGTATTATCATTTGGTATTGCATTTGCATTAGTACCGCTCATTATGTTCACAAGTAGTAAAAAGATTATGGGGGTACTCGTAAATCATCGCATTACAAGTGCAATTGCTTGGCTAATCGCTGGGCTCGTTATTGCTTTAAATATTTTCTTACTGTATCAAACATTTACTGGATAATAACTAAAAAGGATGTGATACACATGTGTATCACATCCTTTTTTAGTTTATTTAGGTGAAATGACATCCCCTATCGGTACTTCTTTACCATTCTTCAAACGTACCCCTCCATTTGGCATAGTTGCCCCCTCTATCCCTCGAAAATACAATGGTAATCCTTCTGAAAGAAACATGCTCGTCTTAGATGGATCTTGTCGTTGATGGTGTATATGTAAGTGCGGTTCACTGGTGTTTCCTGAGTTCCCGACTTTTGCAATCACCGTTCCTTCTTTTATTTGTTGTCCTTCTTTCACTCTTACTGATCCTTTCTGCAAATGGGCAAGGATCAAATACGTTCCCGTCTCATCTAAACGTAAATATATGTGATTACCTGTCATTGAATCAAAATCATCAGTTCCCGGTTTCAAATCCGGTTCATCATTATGAATCGAGATAACTGTTCCCGAAGCCGGAGCTACTACCTCCGCACCATATATACCGTAATCTTCTAGCTTCGAGCTTTTTATACTAGCTGGCGGAATGAGAAGATCGTATGCCCAGCGCTCGTTTGGTGCCCAGGCGTGATAATTCGTATCAAGCTCGTCCCCTCCCCATCCTACTAACACTGCTTGGTTCAATGGCAAACGAACCGTTACTTTTGGTTCTGCAGAATGGACATCTGCCGGGTAAGCAATTTGTCCTATTCCTATCAACCATCCTGCTGGCCAAGTTCCAACTATAGATAAAACCAAAATGAAAATAATTAGTTTACCTATACACCTTCTAGAAAACAGATTCCAAATAATTTTAGTCACTGTGATGATTAAAATTGCGATAGAAAAGAAACTAAAAGCTTGTATTCCCCACCAAGCAAAGATGGATACAATACCTCTAGCTAAATAAATTAAGCTCCAACCTATTAACAAAACTGCTAGCAAAGTAGTAAGTATGATTTTCTTCCACATATTATATCCTCCGTTTCCATATCTTCATTCGCTATGATATAAAACAGACTTTAAGACATATGAAAGAAATACTTACGACTTTCTTACGATTCTTTTTTATATACAGGTAAGCTGATTATAAATGTTGTCTCTTCTTTATTACTATCCACTGTTATATCACCTTCATGGATTTGAGCAATACTTTTAGCAATAGCGAGCCCCATTCCTTTTCCACCAGTATGAGCATTTCTTGATTTCTCTCCACGATAAAACTTTTCAAATACATATGGAATGTCTTCGTTTGAAATACACGGACCATAATTTTTTATTTTTATTTGAACATTCATGTTTTCAACTACTATTTCAATAACGATGCTCTTTCCAGACTTCCCATATACAATACTATTACTAATTACATTTTGCATAAGCCTTATAATTAATTTTATATCCACTTTAATGTGTACAGTTTGTTTGCACTCGATATAAAAATGTATCTTTTCCTCATCTAACTGTGGTACAAAATCAATCATGATTTGTTCTACTAATGGTTTAACTTCTATTATTTCCTTCTGTAACTGAATTTCCTTATAATTTATATGACAATATTCTAGTAGATCATCTATTTGATTTTTCAACTCATAACTTTTCCGCTTCAATACCGATATATACTGATCGCATTCTTCTATATTAGAATGCAGCTTACTCTCCACCAAATCAACATAACCAATTAAAGATGTTACAGGTGTTCGTAAGTCATGAGAAATGTTATGAATCATTTCATTTTTCATTTCTTGTGATTCTTTTTCTTTTTCAATTGAGTCACTTAAGCTTTCTACCATTCCATTAATATTTGTTGCTAATTGTCCAATCTCATCATTTTTTATTGTGGGTATACGTACATCTAAATGCCCTTTGCTTATCCGCCTCACACCTTGATTAATTTGCTCCAATCTTTTCATCATATTCTTTGATAATAGTAAGAAAAAGAGCGAGGTTAAAAGTAAAAAAACAACAAAATAAATAAAAGAATACGCCTCTTCAAATTTTTCAGCATCCCCATACATATTGCCAATTAAACTTTGGAACAGTGTAATACAAATGGTAGAGAATAAAATACTGCTTATAAAAACAAGAAAAAATTTCATCCTAATTCCTTGCAATACATTAATCTTCAATTTTATAACCGACTCCCCAAACATTTTGTATAATTGTTGATTCCTTTGGATTTTCTTCTATCTTATTTCTTAACCTTGCAATATGAACCATGACAGTATTATTACTTTCATGCGCTCTTTCTCTCCAAACACTTTCATATATTTCTTCTAATGTGAATACTCGATTTCTATTCTTCGCCATAAGATGCAATATGTCATATTCTGTTTTTGTAAGATTAATAGATTTTCCATATAACATTACTGTTCTAGATAATTCATCTATTTCCAAACCTCTAATTTGAATTTTGTTTTCATGTACTTCACTTGGAACTTGATTGAAATATGTATATCTTCTTAATTGAGCCTTCACTCGTGCTACGAGCTCCATCATACTAAATGGTTTTGTTATATAATCATCTGCTCCTGTACTTAGTCCAATAACTTTATCTATGTCTGCTGATTTCGCACTTAAGAACATCACAGGGATATTAAATTTTTCTCGTATTCTTCTACATACTTCAACCCCATCCATAGTCGGCATCATCACATCAAGAAGAACGAGTTGAATATTGTTCGTATCCAACATATATATCGCCTCGACGCCATCATAAGCTTGTATAACTTTGTAACCTTCTTGTTTTAAGTGCAATGCAATCAATTGAACAATATCTGCATCATCATCTACGATTAATATAGATTGTTGTTTCATAGTACACCCTCTTCAATATGCATTTGAAATATATTCCATAAAATTATATTAACATGTAGCAAAAGAGAATCCTCATTTCTTTTTAGCAATCATATTTTAGACAACGTACTATATTGTGAATACGCTTCTTTTCTAGTACGATAATTATCCTTCTAATTTCATCCTGGAAAACCCACTAATTAAATTACTTTATCGGTACGCAAATCTCACAATAACCGCCATAAACCATTTCTACAATATACCTTTCAAAAATCGGTTTGATATCAATTTGATAACTCTCCTTTACTTATTACACGTTCGTAAAAAAAGTGTTTAAAATTGCTAAATTCTCTTGTAAAAAAGTTTGATGCTTTTCAATGCCCCTTCTTTTACACCAACCAATTGAATTAAACGAATCGGTAAAACGATAAAACGGCAAAACTTCTTGTAAATCAATAAGTGGACGAATGGATTCATAGCCCTTTTGATAAGCTTCCATCGTTCCAGGATATTTCATAAAGATATCACGATTCACTTTTGTAAAATCCATTTCGGTTGCACCAATGCGGACACTTTCAAAGTCAATGATACCCGTCACTTGATTTTCAGCAACTAAAATATTCCCCGGCCGAAAATCCATATGTATAAAACACGGTCCATCTGGATCTGGTAGTAACGCTAGATGCCGTTCAAAATATTCCAATGACTGCTCATATAAACGCTGGTCAATTACTTCCTTTACATCTTTTGCGAAGGAATAAAAATGTTGCTTAATAAACTCAGACCACTGACTATATACATTGGAAACAGAGCTTTTGAAATCCTGTTCATTCGGAATAATTGCATGCAATTTGGCATGTTGTACTCCAATATCATATGCTAAGACCGCATTTACATTTCCTGTTGCCGGGACACCGTTGATTGCGGATAATAATAGTGCACCTGTAACATCCTCATTACCTTCCCAATAATCCAACACTTGCGGTACTACTAATTCACGACGGAATCGTTCCAGTACTGTATACTCGCGTTCCAACTTTACTTTGGAATACGGAATTTTTATATAGACCGTACGCTGATCCATTAACTTAATTTTATAAATCGTTGAACCAAAAGACTGCGGAACATCTTCAATTGTTAACACATTCAACCGAAACTTTTCTAATACTTGTTGTAGCTTATCCATGAAAAAATCTCCCTTTCTACAGACACATGGATTACCACACGTCAAACTGTTGCAGTAATCGGTAATCATGTATTTGCTAAATAAAGTGAAACTTTAATCAGTGGGGGGTTTCTTCATCTCCCACCTAACTTCTTTNNGCTCCCGACAGAGAGGCGTTTTTTGCCTCGTCCGAGGGAGCGAAACGACTGGAGATTTTAGCCGCTAGAGCTGGACTTTGCTTTCACTGAATTTTGAGGTGGGAGTGTTACTGTCCGTTAATGCGGGATAAAATATGAGATGTATTCTTCTAGTTTTTATGTACGAAATACATAGCACTACTCCCTATATATGCTAAAAACTAATAATCAGTGGGGAACACCCCACTGATTATTAGTTCAATTTATAAACAAACTATATTCACTTGAAAATTCCACATATCTTCTAGTATACTTTTACTACATATTTAATCCTCGCTTATAGCGACTCGCTTCAAAAATAATTCGCTCTTCATCTAAAGTTTTACATTCTCCATTCCATACAACCTGCTTCCCGTTAATAACAACATCTGATACGTCTTTTCCGCTTGCTGCATAAACAAGATGCGATAATACTTCTTCTGCTGGTTGTAAGTGAGGCTTATTGGATGGGTCAATGGTAATAAAGTCCGCACACTTTCCTACTTCAATAGAACCTGTTTGTTTCATACCGATTACTTCTGCGGCCCCTTTTGTTGCAAGTGAAAGAGCTGTTTCAACTGGTAATGTCGTTGCATCCTTATGAATTCCTTTTTGTAATAAGGTTGCGACGCGCAGTTCTTCAAACATATCTAAATTATTATTAGACGCGACGCTATCTGTTGCAATACCAACTTTAATCCCAGCCTCTAACATCGATTTCACATCTGCTATACCAGATCCTAATTTTAGATTACTGTTTGGATTATGAGCAACACGAACATCTTGTTCTGCTAAGAAAGCGCGCTCATTTTCATTTAACACAACACCGTGAGCAATAACTGTTGGTCTCTTAAACAAACCACAACTTGCTACATACTCTACTGGACGTTTGCCATATTGCGCTTCAATATCCCGTACTTCACGCTCTGTTTCTGAAAGATGAATGTGGACCATTGTCTGATTTTCTACTGCAATTCGCGCACACTCTTCTAACATTTCTGTAGAACATGCATATGGACTATGAGGAGCAACCATCGTTGTTAACATGGCACCTTCACTATAGTATTGCTTTATATATTTTTCAGCCTCTTGAATTGCTTTCTTCTCATCTGCTTTCGTTCCAAAGCTAAACAACGTTCTTGAAACTGCTGCACGCATTCCACTTTTACGAACCGTTTCCATAATAGCATCCTGATCTACACCAATTGGATTAAACATATCAGAAAATGCTGTCGTCCCGCTTTTTACCATTTCTAATAAACCAAGTTCTGTACTTGCAACGGCAAGTTCTGGTGTAAATTGACTTTCAAGTGGCCAAATTCTTGTTTCAAGCCAAGGCTGCAGTAACATATCATCACCAATGCCACGTAAAAGAGTCATCAGAACATGTGTATGCGTATTCACAAGACCTGGCAATAACCACTTTCCTTTTAAATCGATTACTTCATCTACTTGATTTTGATTAGAAAATTCTCCATTTTGTACTTCTATAATTTGACCATCTTCTACGATGATATATCCATTTTCAAAAACTTCATTCTGTTCATTTAACGTTGCAATCGCAGCGCTTACATAAGCTGTTTTCAAAAGTATTTCCCCTCTCGACTCTATGAAGTATATTCCCTTTAATAAGTTACCACCATTATAGTAACTTATTAAGTGTTAAGAGTCAAAAGATATTTCACCTCAGACAAATTCTACTGCATAAAGATATGCACTTTCTGCTTCAAAGCATAATATTGCCTTTGATTTGTGTCTGCAAAAGCTTCTTCTCTATTAGAAGAGGCATCCATATATATTATCTTTTCCGAAAATTGTGACGCTGTAAAATCATAGCGCTTGTCATTTATAATATTGTAAAAATGCCAAGCCTCGTCAACTGGCGTCTTCTTTATTTCTCCTCCAAACAAATCATGTATAACAAGCGCTGTTACACCACATTGTCCTTTTGCTGGATTTTCTCTTGTCCACTTTGAGCTCGTTTCTATTGACCAAGCATTTATCAAAATCTCTTGTATCTGCGCAATTTTCAACTCTCTCATTTCAGCATCTCCTATGTACACTCGGTTTTATACATCATATCTCAAAAGTGGTAAAAGTCGGTCTTTAAAAACGGTTGAAGGTGTCTCTCCAATTAATTTCGCTCCCATTTTCATATAATAGCCTTTTGCGTTCGGATCGCTATCAATCGTAAAACACTTCATTCCTAATTCAACTGCTTTTTCTACAACGCTTTGCCACAAAAGTTTCCCATAGCCTTTTCCTTTATAATTTGGATGTAAATATAAGAAATCAAGAGCATCTTCTTCTTTACGTTGGAATGAGAAAAAACCAATTTTTATTCCTTCACTTTCTAAAACATATACGTAGTTATTCATAATATAATCATCCGTAATTGTTAAGTCTTCCTTACACGCTTGTATAAATTCTTCACTGTAATCCCACGTTGCCTTTGATATTAGTGCTATATGACTTAGTTCATTTGCCTCATTTAATGATGCTGTCCTCACTATCATTTCTCCCTCTCCCTTTCTTTTATATTACAAAAAGAACCCTTACTTGTACTTTATCATCGTAAGAGTTCTCTCATCATTTTAATCTACCTTCGCTCCGTAACACCTCGCTACAGCAACTGCCTGTGTTATATCCAATCTGACATTTTTTAAATCAAATGTTCTAAAGTCAATTCTATCAACTACCGCTCCTCTTAAATCTGCACCCGTGAGTTTTGCTTTTCCTAATTGTACAGCTGTTAAATCTGCATTACGTAAATCAGCTTTTTCTAAATTACATTCATACAGATCGGCTTCAGCTAAACGAATACCCTTTAATTTTTGTTTACTTAAATTCGCAAATCTTAAATTTGTATATGACCAATCGCCGGATACAATCGTTATCCCATCTAAATTAGCCTCTTCAAAATCAGAACCCGTCATTTTACATTCCTCAAACTTAGAAACAAATAGATTTGCTCCAGAAAATTTACAATTTGCAAACGTACTTCCTTGGTGAATTGAAGCATTAAAAAGAGCGCCTGTAAAGTCACATTCTATGAAATTACAATTTTCCGTTACAAGTTCTGATGCATCTACACCTCTAAAACGACACTTTATAAATGTACAATTTTTTAATTCCTCTTCTTTTATGACTATATCTTGAAAATTCACTTCTACATATTCTTTATTTATAAACTCACTCATGATTCTCCTCCAATTTCTTAAAATAAAAGTCTCACTTCTGCAAAAAGTGAGACTTCCCATTTATACACTATGCTCATTTAACCATGAAATCAAATCTTCAAATACTTCATCCCTATTTACTTCATGAAACATTTCATGTCTTCCATTTTCATATAGACGAAGCGTTACATCTTTTACACCACATCTTTTATACATATCGTATACTTCTTTTACACCTTTTCCCATGTCTCCAACTGGATCACGATCACCTGAAAAAATGTGTATCGGAAGGTCTTTCGGCGTTTTTTCATATTCTTCTAATCTATTCACTTCAAGCACACCGTTAAATAATTCTCGATAAAAACTCGTCGAACAAATAAAACCGCACAATGGATCTTCTATGTATCTATCAACTTGATTTGTATCTGAAGAAAGCCAATCAAACTTTGTCCGATTCGGTTTAAAGTTTGAATTAAAATTCCCAAATGATAAAAAGTTCAACATTGGACTTTTCGTTTTTGCACCGCGCAGCTTCATTTCAACCGTTGCCACTTTATGACCTATTACACCTAAAAACCCAGGATTTCCACCCGTCCCAGAAATAAGAAATCCATCATATAGTTCACCACGAAGTTGCACAGCACGTCTTGATAAGAATGAACCCATACTATGCCCTAATAAAAAGAGCGGACAAGTATGTTCACTTCGAATCAATTCCGATACAAAGATGATGTCAGCAACAACCTGATTCCATCCAACATTCGGTTCAAAGTGACCGTAATCATCTTCATTCTTTACTGTCTTTCCATGTCCCCTATGATCATGAGCATACACACCATACCCTGCTTTCAATAAGGCAGCAATACATTCTGTATACACACCAGCATGTTCCGTCATACCATGTGCAATCTGTACAATTCCACGAAGTTCACTTTCCGGCAGCCACTTTCGCAAATAAATTTCTGATCCATCTAATACCGTAACAAAGCTTTCCCGTATGTTCATTTTGATGGCCCCAATCTATATAATCTATTCCGAACAATATTGATCTATATCTCCAAAAATGAATCATCATTCATTCTTCTTACTATGTATTATATGCAATTGTTCCCGTTATGACAAACACTGTATTTTTTAAACGAATCCTCAAATTATTATCTTGACGAACAATAAATATAATTATATAGTTACTTACATAAAGTAACTATATATTTTTCCAGGAGGTAGCAATTATGATTCCATCATTATTTTTAGCACACGGCTCGCCAATGCTTGCGATTCAAGATACAGAATATACACATTTTTTAAAACGACTTGGTGAAACATACAAACCAAAAGCAATTGTTATTTTCACAGCACACTGGGAAAGTGAAGTATTAACTATTTCATCTTCAAATGAAGAATATGAGACTATTTATGATTTTGGCGGATTCCCTCCTGAATTATATGAAATACAATACAAAGCAAAAGGTTCTTCTGCCGTTGCAAAGATGTTAGAAACAAAATTTAAAGATAAAGGGATTCCAGTTCAAAAAAATACAACTCGAGGATTAGATCATGGTTCATGGACTCTATTACATCGTATGTATCCAAAAGCTGATATACCTGTCGTTCAAATTTCAGTAAATCCATTCCTTCCCGCAAAAGAGCAATACGAAATCGGGCAGGCAATTCAAGGACTTGGCCAAGATGATATTTTAGTAATCGGAAGCGGTGTTACTGTGCACAATTTACGTGCGCTCAAATGGGATCAAACAACACCTGAACGATGGGCTGTCGAATTTGATGACTGGATTATAAATCATATGCAACATAACGATAAAGATTCATTATTTAACTGGGAAACTACTGCCCCTCACGCACATGTAGCTGTTCCAAGAGCGGAACATTTTGTTCCTCTTTTCATCGCTATGGGAAGTGGTAATACTGAAGGAAAAGTCATTCACCGCAGCTATGAACTTGGCACATTAAGTTATCTTTGCTTTCAGTTTTAATTGATTTCAAATAAAAAGGATGAAGCACTGTTTGCTTCATCCTTTTTGTCTTATGTTTATTCAATATTTACATCGTATATTTTTCATCTTATTAACTAACTTCCAAATGCTCTTTTTCTGACACCTCTATACCGTTACTATTGAAATATACCCAAATGCAAGCCAAGAATAAAAGCGATGATGTAGAGAAGAATACATAGTGAAATCCGGCGTGTGCTGCAATCTGTCCCCCGAGTACTGGCCCAATCATATTTCCTAAAAACTGAAAGGATTGATTATATCCAAAAATACGTCCAGTCACATGTTGTGGTGTATGTTGTTTTAGTAGCGTTTGTACAGAAGGTAACAACCCAGCTTGTGCGATCCCTAGTAGAAAGCGGAGTATTAATAACTGCCAAGCAGCTGTCACAAATGCTTGTGGGATAAAAAGAATTCCTGCAACGAACAATGCTACAACTAACGTTTTTTGAGGACCAATATGATCCGATAACCTTCCGAGTTTAGGCGCTGTTAAAATGACGGCTAAACCTGTCGCAGATATCACCGCTCCCGCAATCATTTCAATATGATCCGTATGAGGACCCGCCAAATGTTTTACATACAACGTAACAATAGGTTGTATGGACATATTTGCAAGTTGAATCATAAAAGTTGCTACAAATAAACTCATAATAAAATGTTTGGCTGGAACCATCGTCCATACTTTTTTCGGCTGCTCTTTTCTCGCTTGAGCAGAATGATTCGATTCATGTAAGAAGAAAAAGACGATTAAAAATGAAAGAAACAAAAAAGCACCCGTTACTAAAAACACATGACGCATTCCGATTAGTTCAGACAAGTACCCACCAAGCATCGGTCCAAGCAATGAACCACTTACACCACCAGTTGATATCGTAGAGATTGCCCAACCAGAATGCTCTTTCGGTGTTTCTGCTGCAATGAATGTCATTGCAGTCGAAAGGAATCCCGACACCGCCCCCATCAAAAAACGAAGTGCAACTAATTGATACACATTTGTGACAAATCCCATGAGTGTCATAATCATTGCCATCCCAAGACTCGCACGAATGAGCATCAATTTCCGCCCATGTATATCACCAAGTTTCCCCCATATTGGCGATACAATCGCGCCCATTAAAAAAGTTACACCGAAAGCAAGTCCCGACCACTGTGCAATTTCGGATGTACCTGTCACGCCTAGATCCTCAATATAAAAAGATAAAAATGGTATTACTAAACTCATACCTGCTGCCGTAGTAAAACAACCGAGCCAACAAATCATTAAATTTCTTTTCCAGCTCGCCATTTTCACACCTTCTTTCTTAGATACCCATTCTACACCCTTCCTCTGAAAAAGTTTAGTAATACGATTCCAATCACAATAAAACGCACAATTGATAGGAAATATTTTGCCTACCAATTGTGCGTTTTTCTAATTATGTATTAATTTAGCATTACATGTATGTTCATAAAACTCAATTGGGCCTGCCTGACCAATAATTGCATATTCATAGCCAATTTTTTTCATATCAGACAAGCATCGATGTAATAATTCTCTCCCAACACCTTTTACACGATTATTTTTAGCTGTTCCCATTGGTCCAAACAGTCCTTTTTTTCCTCTTACAATATCATAACAAGCAAAACCGATGATCTTCTCATCCTCTACTGCGATAAAAATTGGTATTTCTTTATAATTTTGAAATCCCTTATTTACCGCTTCAATCCACCTTTCACCAAATTCACACTTAACAAATTGAAGCAGCTCTTTCAAATCAGATTGAACAGCTTGCCTAACATTACAAATACAATCGTTCATACTTGTAGATGTTTCATAGTTGCTCAAATTTACAATCATATCTCTTGGTACTGATGCGATTTGTAAAATACTTTGTTTCACATCTTCATTTATTACCTTTTGAATCTCCCTATCTCGTTGAAGAATCACACTTAAAATATGGCCTTCATTTACATATACTTGATTAAATCGTGCCATCTTTTGTTTAGCTAACTGTAATACTTCCATTGTTTTATAAGACACTTTATAGCCTTGTACTTCTACATATCTTTTATCTTGGATTTTCATCTGTTGCAATTGTATAAATTTCGCCATAAAATTCATTCCCATATAACGGAATAAACACATATACAATTCACTACAAACTCCTGTCCCTTCTTTACACGTCCCTATAAATAAATCTAGTGGTTGAATAATATGTTCATGGCATTCAGCTTCCTTGCTTGCAATTTGAAAAATCCTATTTACTCGTTTTGTAAATTTAAATTCTTCCATATGTATTCTTCCTTTATAGTAATTTTTTAAATGTAAATCTAGCTCCCGTATCATCAGAATCAATATCCCATTCAATCTCCATCTCTTTCGCCATAACAGCAATAATGGATAATCCAATCCCTGCACCTTTATTTGGCGAATGAACATGTTGAAAACCTGGCCCATGATCAACAACTGTAATTGTTTTTTCCTCATGATCTATATATATCCCTATAAACTTCCCACCATCGGCATGCCTAACTACATTTTGAATTACATTATCTATCATTCTTTGAAACCAATTTTCATCGATATTCCAAAATAATTGCTTTTCTGGAATCACAATATCAACCTCAAAACCTTTCTCATCTAATATGTCATACCATGATGCAACAAGCTTTCTCATTAAACGTGTCATATCCGTTCGTTCTGGGTGATATGGATATTTTTTTGCCGATATTAAAGAATAAGATAATAAATTCTCAATTAATTCTGCCACATAATTAATTTTTTCGTCTATTAGCAACATTGTTTGATACCCTTTTACCGAAACAACTTCCTCTTTCAATGAATCTATTTGTGCACGCATTGTCGTTAATGGTGTCCGTAAATCATGAGAAAGATCTGCAATTAATTTTCTACGAAATTGCTCCTCTTCCGCCTCCTTCAATCGACTTTGCTGCAGAGCCTCTACCATACGATTAAAAGACTCCTCTAATAAACCAATCTCGTCCTGCTTTGATATAGAAACTTTTGACGGAAGTGTCTGGTCTTGCGGAAGTTCCATTGCTTTTTGTAGATTTAATAATCTTTTTCTAATTTTAAGAAAAAAGATAATAGAGATAATGATAAACGTTGTAAAACATCCAATAATAGCTACTTCAAAAATAATTTCATATCTTTCACGTATTTGAACAATTGGCGCCTTCACATATTTCCTCGGAATTTGAAATACCATAAATGCCCCTTGTTTCTCTTTCCCAATGTAAGATACAACTGTAAATGGATCGCCTTCAAAGCTCCTTTTCATAAATGCAACTGCATCACTTGCACTCCACTCCTGTGGAATATTTTGTTTTTCAGGAATTTGAAGGTTCGTTTTCCCTTTACTATCTACCCAAAACATTGATCCTTCTGGATATTTCTCTTGAAAGGCTTGAAAAGTTCGCTCAATTCCTTTCGGATTATTTTCACGTAAACCTGTCGCTCGATTTCTCCATTCCTCTTCTATTTGTACACTTGAATACGCAACTTTAAAATCCTCTATCCACTCAATAGATTTCATAAAGAGAAACGAACTAAGCGGAACAATAAGAGGTAACAATATAATTGCTATAAATATGATAAATAAATACTTTCGCAATAATGATGTACTTTTCATCATACTTTACACCGATAACCTATTCCACGTATGGTTTCTATTATTTGAGGACTACTTGGATTTCTCTCTATTTTTTCGCGTAAATGCCGGATATGAACCATCAATGATTTATCCCCTTCTATGTAGGATTCATTCCACACCGCCTCAAAAATTTGTTCTTTCGTTAATGTACGATTCATATTTTTCATTAAATAAAAAAAGATTTGATGCTGCTTTCCTGATAAAACAATTTCTTCATCCGTGTCTGCATCAATAATACGATATTCTTTCATAAATACTTTTAAATGCTTCACATGCTGCACTTCTGCTCCATCTTTGTTGTACCGTCTTAATAAAACTTCAATACGTGCCATCAACTCTTTTGGGTGGAATGGCTTTGTTATATAATCATCAGCAAATGTTAATCCATATATTTTATCTTCTAATGTCGTTCTTGCCGTTAGCATAATAATAGGAGTATCTGGATATTCCCTTTTAAAACGTTGACCAAGTGTAAAACCATCCAGTCCTGGTAACATTACGTCTAAAACAATGACATCTGCGATTTCACATACTTCATTCGTACCCTCCTCTGAAGTAAACCATGTCACTTCATACTCTTGTTTCTGCAATTCTCGTTTGACCCATTCTCCAATCTCGTGATCATCCTCAACATATAAAATGTGTGTCATTCTTTCACCTTCATATATAAATTTAACCTTTCTCTTCCATCATAAGGAATAGCACACAATTTGAAAACTAGTACACTCCAAATTTAGGGAATACTGTATAAATTTAAACAAATCTTAAACTCTTCTAACATTATCATTAACCTTTATTTCCTATACTTGATTTGAGGTGATAGGAACATGAATTATATTTTAAAAACGGCAGGGTTAACAAAAAAATATCGAAATGATTATGTAGTACATAACGTAGATTTAAAAATTCCAAAAGGAGAGATTTATGGATTTCTCGGTCCTAACGGAGCTGGTAAAACAACTAGCATTCGCATGTTATTAGGACTTATTAAACCAACGCAAGGAAATGTCATGATATTTCAACAAGATTTGGCGAAAGAACGCCTATCTATATTATCTAAAGTTGGAGCTCTCGTTGAAAATCCATCTTATTATGCCCACCTAAATGCCATTGAGAATTTAGAGGTTTATCGTATTTTAAGAAATGTGCCGAAAGAAAAGATTGAAGAAGTATTACAAATTGTCGGTTTACAACATGCTGCCACACAAAAGGTAAAAGAGTATTCATTAGGGATGAAACAACGGTTAGGAATTGCCATTGCCTTACTTGGCGATCCGCAGCTATTAATTTTAGACGAGCCGACAAATGGACTTGATCCAGAAGGGATTCACGAAATTCGTATACTAATTAAACAACTGGCGAAAGAAAGAGGAATTACTATCCTTATCTCTAGTCACTTATTAAGTGAAATTGATCAAATGGCAACTTATGTTGGAATTATCGCAAAAGGAAAGCTTATTTTTCAAGATAAAATAGAAATATTGCGTCAACATGCTCAGCATTCTATTACACTTATGACAGACAAACCAGATGCAGCTTGGAAGCTCATTCTCGCTAAAGGAATTCCTTCTATACAAGAAGAGAGAAAAATTCTTCTATCAAATGTATCAAATGAAACTGTTGGAGAGATTGTCAAAACACTTGTGACACATAACATTGCTGTATTTAGAATTGAAGAAAATAAAAAGTCACTCGAAGAGATATTCTTACAGCTTATAAAGGAGGAAGAGACACATGTACAAACGCCTCTTTCAGTCTGAGCTTTTAAAAATAAAAAGGAAGTGGATTTGGTTTTTAATCTTCTTAGGGCCAATCGGTATTATTTCCCTTCAAGCATGTAACTTTTTTCTCCGCTACGATTGGTTAACAGAGAAATATGCGAAAGACTTATGGGAAGGTCTTCTTTCTGAAGTTCAGCCACTTGCTTTAGTAACCCTGATATTAGGTACTACTATTATTACTTCTTTAATCGCTCACATGGAGCATCATTCTAGTTCATGGAAACATCTCTTATCCTTACCTATTCATAAACGACATGTTTTTCTAGTAAAATTCATATTGGTATTTTTTTTGCTTACTGTATCTTGTTCTTTATTATTAATTGGCATAGTTGGATTAGGTTTAACATTACAATTCGATGATTCCATTCCATGGCTTTCTATATTTAAATTGAGTTTCTATCCTTACTGGGCGGCACTACCACTTGTAGCTCTACAACTATGGATTGCTATCACATTTCAAAACCAAAGTATCGCATTTACAATCGGACTTTTAGGAACTATTTTCACAATGTTTTCAGTAGCTCTTCCCAATTGGTTCATATGGAGGTGGCCAAGTCTACGTATTGACTGGGGATCTCCACTTCTATGTGTAGCAATAGGCATAATTGTTGGTATATGTATGTTAAGTATTGAAACAGCAGATTTTACTAGAAGGGATGTGCATAAATAATGCTTTGGCTTAAAACTATGCAAGCCGAATTTTATAAAATGAGAAAAACTAAAATATGGACATTATTATTTTTAAGCCCGATTTTGGCAGGAGGCATAGCTTATGCAAATGCCTTAAACTATCCTGATTATCAATATTGGGAGCTAATTTATAATATTATGATACTGGTGCATGGTACATTGCTTCTCCCATTATTAACAGGTATTTTCACTGCATATATTTGCCGATATGAACATGCAAACGGTGGATGGAAACAACTTTTAGTACAACCGACAGCAAGGTATCACACCTATATCATAAAATTTTTCTTTGTTCTCTTATTTGTGGGTACAATGCAACTTCTCTTCATCATAAGCTTTGTTAGTGTTGGGCAACTTTTGCATTTGTCTGGTTCTTTCCCGCTCATTCCCACACTTAAAAGTACTATAGGGGGCTTTATCGCTACTCTACCTTTAATCGCTTTACAATTATGGGTTTCAACCATTTGGTCTAGTTTTGCTGCACCGATTGCTTTAAATGCTATAGCTTCTATACCAGCTCTAATGATTGCAAATTCCGAAAGATTCGGTCCTTTTTATCCATGGGCCCAACCATTTTTAGCTATGCTTCCTAAAGAGGACTCACAGCTATTTTATCTTTCTTTTGAAACACTCGTATTTGTCGTAATTGGTAGCTTTGTTATTTTGTTTATAGGCGGCTTCGTTCATTTTATGAAAAAAGCATATTAACCTTTTACATACCAATAGCCCAAAACTATTTAAAACAGTTTCGGGCTATTCAACGTAACTACACACACAAATGATATCCATACATAATAGAAACAATTATTCCAACTACAAATATTCCCGGCAATAAATTAGCCACTTTAATTTTAATAACCCCCAGCAAATTGAGTCCGATTGCAAAAATCATAATCCCACCAGTCGCAGTCATTTCTACAATAAATTGATTCATTAGTTTCTCTGGTACAAAACTATTAATTTGCGTTGCAAAAATTGCAATACCTCCCTCATATAAAATAACTGGTATTGCTGAAAATAGTACGCCTATTCCGAGTGTTGTTGTTAAAATAATAGAAATAAATCCGTCAATAATTGCTTTTGTAAATAGTACATCATGATTCCCTCGGATACCACTATCTAAAGCTCCAAGTACCCCCATCGCTCCGATAGCAAAGATAAGTGTGGCTGTTACAAAGCCGAGAGATATACTTCCTTCTCCTTTTGAGCCAGCCTTTTTTTCTAACCAATCTCCTAAACTCTTTAATTTTTCTTCTAACTCCAACCATTCTCCAATTACCGCTCCCATAACGAGACTTATAATTACAACAAGAAAGTTTTCACTTTTCAATCCCATTTGAAGACCAAGTATAGTAACAGCTAAACCAATTGCGTGCATCACCGTCCCTTTCATACTCTCTGGAATATTGCTTAATAGTTTACCTAATATAGTACCAATTATGATACAAATTCCGTTTACTACTGCTCCTAATATAACCATTACGCCTTCTTCATCCTCTTCAACTATTATTTTTCTATCATACATACAAGAAAATTAACAGAATTTTCGAAAATACACAAACAAAATGAACTTATGTATTGTATTCTTTCATTGTTTCATGTTACCGTAATATTGCATGCACCATGAGATGAACTCTCATTACATATCTATAATAAAAGCTCCTATCTATCTTACATATTATACGAAACTCTTATTAGTGAGTTTTCTAAAAGTCAGTCATTACATAAAAATAAAAAGGAAAAATAACTATGACAACTTTATTTAAACGATTTATTTTAATAGTAATTCTTATTACGCCGATTGTTTTATTAATAAATCATTCCTTTACATCAAAAGCAAAAGATGCAGCTGGAGAAGAAAATAAAACAACGAAAACCGAAAAAAAGAAAAAAGAAGATCCTGAAATTACACTTACCTTTTCAGGAGACACAATGTTCGATTGGCAATTGCGACCGGTTATTCAAAAAAACGGTGCTGATTATCCGTTTCAACATGTAAAAGATGAAATAACAAAAGCTGATATTTCCTTTATAAACTTGGAATCTGCATTTACAACAAAGGAGAAAAAAGCTCCTGGTCAGTTATTCTGGATTAAAAGCGATCCTTCCACATTACAAGCTATTAAAAACACAGGCTATGACATTGTGAATATTGGTAATAACCATACCCTTGACTATGGACAAGATGGTTTAATGGATACAATCTCTCACGTAGAAAAACTAAAACTTCCTTATATTGGGGCTGGAAAAAATGCAAATGATGCATACACAGCTAGAGAAATTACAGTAAAGGGAAAAAAATTCAAATTTCTTTCCTTTGTTCGCTTTATGCCTGACTTTACTTGGGTAGCCGGTAAAGATAATCCTGGTGTTGCCAATGGGTATGATATCAATCTCGTAACAAAAACTATCAAAGAGCAAAAGAAAGATGCCGATTACTTGATTGTCTATATGCATTGGGGCGTTGAAAAATCAAATCGACCTGTAGATTATCAAAAACAATATGTTCCGAAAATGGTTGAAGCGGGTGCCGATGCAATTGTTGGAAGTCACCCACACTGGTTACAAGGGTTTGAATACTACAACAAAGTCCCTGTTGCTTATTCGCTAGGAAACTTCTTGTTCCCTAACTATGTAAAAGGAAAAAGTGCTGAAACAGGTGTATTAACCCTTACCTTTAAAGGAAAAGACGTACAAATGTCATTTAATCCTTATATCATTCGTAATGATCAAGTTTCACCAGTCACTCCTGAAGAAAAGAAAAAAGCGTTACAATATTTACAAACTGTTTCAACAGATGTAGAAATTGATGAAAATGGAACAATAAAAAACAAACGTAGTTAGAAAAAAGGAAGCTTTTGCGTAAAAAGCTTCCTTTCTCTTTGTATATTAAATCAATAAATCAAATAAAATGGGATTTTTATTTAACTCCATAAACTGAATATTGTTTTCGTGAAAACGAGTAATTAACGGTTCATAATCTTCCTT
Organism: Bacillus cereus; assembly: GCF_002561295.1. Taxonomy (GTDB): domain Bacteria; phylum Bacillota; class Bacilli; order Bacillales; family Bacillaceae_G; genus Bacillus_A; species Bacillus_A cereus_S. Next base: position 242,063 of record NZ_NTUG01000002.1, on the reverse strand, counting down.
ATGTTTTAACTCCACTCCAACAAGTGCAGGCCCATTCTCTTTATTGTGTTTTTTAATATATTCGAAACGAGTAATGTCATCCTCTGGTCCTAAACCTTTGTCTAGAAATTCTCGCAATGCTCCAGAACGCTGTGGGAATTCAATAATAAAGTAATGTTTTAACCCCTCGTAAATGAGAGAGCGCTCCTTCATTTCTTGCATTCTATCAATATCATTGTTTCCACCACTTACTATACAAACAACGGTTTTTCCTTTCAGTTCATCCTTATAAAAATCGAGTGCGGCAATGGAAAGAGCACCGGCTGGTTCAGCAACGATTGCATTTTTCTTGTACAACTCTAAAATCGTTGTACAAATCTTCCCCTCAGGAACTAATACAATATCATCCAGTACTTCTTTACAAATCTCAAAAGTCAATTTCCCTACTTTTTTAACTGCCGCCCCATCAACAAAACTATCAATCTTCTCTAAGGCCACATTTTCATTTTGTAAAAAAGCTTCCTTCATCGATGCTGCTCCCTTTGGTTCTACACCGATTACTTTTGAAGTTGGACTCACACCTTTTACATATGTACCGATACCTGATGCTAAACCACCCCCACCAATTGCAGTAAAGACATAATCAACAGGTTTCTCCATATCGTGTAAGATTTCAACAGCAACTGTCCCTTGCCCAGCAATTACATCCAAATCATCAAATGGATGTACAAACGTCATATGATTATCTTCACAATAACGCTGTGCTTCTTGGAAAGAGCTATCAAAAGTATCCCCCACTAAAATGATTTCTGCATAAGCACCTCCGAAAAATTGTACTTGAGATACTTTCTGCTTAGGTGTTGTTGTTGGCATAAAAATTTTAGACTGAATCTTCAATAAATTACACGTGTATGCAACCCCTTGCGCATGGTTACCAGCACTCGCACATACAACACCATTTTGTAATTTCTCTTTCGGTAAACTTTGAATATGGTTGTACGCACCTCGAATTTTAAACGAACGAATCACTTGCAAGTCTTCTCGTTTCACATATACGTCACATTCATATTTCTCAGATAAAACGGAATCTCGCTGCAGCGCTGTTTTATTGACGATATCCTTCATATGATTGTGAGCTACGAGGATATCTTCAATTTTCACTCTCTCCCTTACATTTTGCACCATCTCGTACCACCCTTTATCATATGGATTTAATTTAAATTTTGTATTTTCAATACAGCTCCTGTATTTGCAGATGTTACCATTTGTGCATAACGCCCAAGCCAGCCTGTTTTCACTTTCAACTCTGGTTTTTTCCATTTTTTTCTACGATTTTCTAATTCTTCATCACTTACTCTCACTTCAAGTAAACGTTCTTCTACATCAATACATACAATATCTCCTTGTTCTAGAAGCGCAATTTCTCCGCCTGCAGCAGCTTCTGGGGAAATATGCCCAACTGAAATCCCACGTGATGCCCCCGAAAAACGACCATCTGTTAACAGTGCAACGTCTGCACCTAATCCCATACCAGCAATTGCTGATGTTGGTGCTAACATTTCCGGCATACCTGGACCCCCCCTCGGTCCTTCATAACGAATAACAACAACATCTCCTTTTTTCACCTTCCCAAGCATAATGCCAGCAAGTGCCTCGTCTTGAGATCCAAAAATAACGCATGGCCCTTCAAATCGTTTTACCTCTGTTGCACCACTTTTAATGACAGCCCCATCTTTTGCAAGGTTACCTTTTAATATACGCAGGCCACCTTCTTCACTATGAGGATTTTCAAGAGAGTGAATCACTTCTTTATCCTGAATTTCTGCATGAGCGATGTTTTCTCGTAGCGTCTGACCAGTAGCTGTCATACGATCAAGATGGAGTACCCCTTCTTTCCTACTTAATTCTTTTAAAATAGCACTGATGCCGCCCGCACGATCAATATCTTCCATATGCCAATTCGAAGCTGGGCTCACTTTACATAAATGTGGAACGCGTCTTGACACTGCATCAATTCGGCTCATATCATACTCGAGTCCCGCTTCCTGCGCGATTGCTAGCGTATGTAATACTGTATTTGTTGATCCACCCATCGCCATATCTAATGCAAATGCATCGTCAATCGCTTCTTCTGTCACGATATCTCTTGGCTTAATATCACGTTCAATTAATACTTTTAATTTTTCAGCTGCCTGTTTAATTAGTTCCTCACGTCTTGGATCTGTTGCTAAAATACTTCCATTACCAGGAAGGGCCAGCCCTAATACTTCACATAAACAGTTCATTGAGTTTGCAGTAAACATACCTGAACAGGAACCACAAGATGGACAGCCATGATCTTCAATATCCTTTAATTCTTCTTCTGAAATCTTTCCAGATTGATAAGCCCCTACTCCTTCAAAAACAGAACTTAAGTCGACTACTTCTCCTTTTGATGTTTTTCCAGCTGCCATCGGTCCACCTGAAACAAATACAGTGGGAATATTGACGCGCAGTGCTGCCATCATCATACCTGGTGTAATTTTGTCACAGTTTGGAATACAAATCATCCCATCAAACCAATGTGCATTTACTACCGTTTCAACAGAATCAGCAATAATCTCACGGCTTGGAAGTGAATAGCGCATACCGATATGCCCCATCGCAATCCCATCATCTACCCCAATTGTATTAAACTCAAACGGAACCATCCCCGCTGCACGTACCGCTTCTTTTACAAGACGGCCAAATTCATTTAAATGTTTATGTCCTGGAATAATTTCAATAAAAGAATTACAAATCGCTACAAATGGCTTATCAAAATCTTCATCTTTTAAACCTGTAGCTTTTAATAAACTGCGATGTGGTGCTTTATCGAAACCCTTTTTAATCATATCACTTCTCATTTTCCCAATCCTCTCCTGTTCATTTTCTAAAATAAAAACTCTCACCTCAGCAATCAATGACTACAACATAGTAGCTTTGATTGCTGAGGCGAGAGTTCCGCGTTACCACTCAGCTTCCTTATATTTCTCACGAAATATAAGCTCTATAGGTCCTATCAGACCCTCGTCCATTTATCGGAGACGATACCGTCACTCTCTACTCAGTTTCCCTTTCGCAAGCGATGCTCCGAGGTGATCTTCAATGATCTGATCGTTACCACCCTTCCAGCCATGGGGTAGCTCTCTAAAACTTTCATAATCATCTACTTTCCTCTTCTTTGCATATAAAACGTATATAAGTTAGAAAATTCCAAATGTTTTTGTTATTACACGTATTATAGGACTTTGTTCTTTTCATTGTCAATAAATTTTTTGAATATTTATTTTTTAATTTACAATTAGATTATTTTTATCAAAATAAAAAAGGAATGAATCTCAATCTAACACTCATATATTACTTAAGTCTATTCACATAAGAAAAGACAGCTTCATACATATGTAAATTTACTAAGGAGATGATGTAAATATGTTAAAAGGAAAAGTTGCATTAGTTACTGGGGCAAGCCGCGGAATTGGACGCGCTATTGCGAAGCGCTTAGCAAACGATGGTGCGTTAGTCGCTGTTCATTATGGAAATCGTAAAAGTGATGCAGAAGAAACCGTGCAGGAAATTCAATCGAATGGCGGTTCAGCTTTTTCCATAAATGGAAACCTCGAATCGTTACATGGTGTAGAATCTCTTTACAAATCTTTAGATTTTGAATTACAAAACCGTACTGGAGAGACTCATTTTGATATTTTAGTAAACAACGCCGGAATTGGACCAGGTGCCTTTATTGAAGAAACAACTGAAAACTTTTTTGACCGAATGATTTCCGTGAATGCAAAAGCCCCATTTTTTATTATCCAACAAGCATTGTCACGTTTACGTGACAATAGCCGTATTATCAACATTTCATCAGCTGCAACGCGAATTTCTTTACCTGATTTCATTGCCTATAGTATGACAAAGGGTGCAATCAACACAATGACTTTTACACTTGCAAAACAACTTGGGGCGAGAGGTATAACAGTGAATGCAATACTCCCAGGCTTTATTAAAACAGATATGAATGCTGAACTCTTAAGTGATCCCATGATGAAACAATATGCAACTGAAATTTCTGCTTTCGGCCGTTTAGGAGAAGTAGAAGATATTGCAGATACCGCTGCATTTCTTGCTTCTCCTGACAGTCGCTGGGTTACTGGTCAATTAGTTGATGTGAGCGGTGGTTCTTGCTTGTAAAGTGAAACTTTAATCAGCCCGCACCAATCGGGCTTTTACGGGGCAGCTGATTTCCCAACTACCTTCCTCATTTCTCTCTGAATCTTGAGGCGGAGGTCTTACTGCCCGTTAATGCGGGATAAAAAACATATAGTTTCAAATCTTTTTTATTGCGCAATAAAATAATTTATATAATACTAGATAAAACATATCTATTTAGGAGGATTACAGCAATGACAGAAAAAACATACGAACTCGCTACATTTGCAGGTGGCTGCTTTTGGTGTATGGTAAAACCATTTGATGAGCTTCCAGGTATTCAAAAAGTTGTTTCGGGCTATGCTGGTGGCCACACCCTAAACCCAACATACGAACAAGTAAAATCCGGAACATCTGGACATTTAGAAGTCGTTCAAATTACTTTCGATCCTTCTATTTTTCCTTATCAAAAATTACTAGATTTATATTGGCCACAAATTGATCCAACTGACGATGGCGGACAATTTTTTGACCGTGGTCCATCCTATCGCACAGCTATTTTTTATCATAATGAAACGCAAAAAGAGCTAGCTGAAAAATCAAAGCTAGCCATAGCAGAAAGCGGTATGTTTAAGGATCCAATCGTAACGGAAATTCGTCCAGCGTCTCCTTTCTACGAAGCAGAAGAATATCATCAACATTTTTATAAGAAGAATCCCGAAAAATACGCACAAGAACGTAAAGAGTCTGGACGTGAAGATTTTATTAAAGAAAACTGGGAAAAGAAATAATAACTCAATGTTTTAAGGTCTATGAAAAGTCATTTCATAGACCTTTATTGTATTTCAATATAATAATCCCCTACTTACTTATCCTCATTTTTCAACTGCAATGCAATTAAACTAGCAAAATCATGCACAAGTGTGGCAGCTAAAAGCGATGTAATTTGCGACTGATCATATGGCGGTAATACTTCTACTAAGTCAAAACCAACATAATTAAAACCGATTAATGAACGTACCATATTTAGCGTCTCTCGACTATTAAATCCCCCTACCTCCAGCGTACCTGTACCAGGCGCACAAGATGGATCTACAAAATCAATATCAAATGTTAAGAAACATGGCGTATCACCAATCGCTTCTCTCATTTGCTGAAGAACGCTTTCAAAACCACGATGACATAATTCAGCTGTTGTAATGACGTTATAACCCAAATCATTACTAGCTTCTATATCACCAGGGTGATTCAATGTTCCGCGAATTCCAATTTGGAATACTTTATCTGGCTGTAATAATCCTTCCTCGTGCGCACGTATAAACGGCGAACCGTGCCAATACTTTTCTTCATAATATGTATCCCATGTATCTGTGTGCGAGTCAAAATGAATCATCGCAACTGGGCCATGAACTTTTGCTGCTGCACGAAGACTTGCCAATGTGACTGAATGATCTCCACCAAGCCCGATTGGAATGATCCCTTGCTGCATTAATCCAGAAACAGCTTCTTCAATTAAATCATAGCTACGATGAATGTTGTGCGGGATAACAGAAACATCTCCAATATCGATCGCATTTGTATCATCAAACGGGTATACATGGTGAATCGGATGATATGGGAACAACGTCATCGATGCTTGACGAATTGCTTGCGGAGCAAAACGCGCACCAACGCGAAATGAAGCTGCTGTATCAAATGGCATCCCCAATATCGCAACCTTAGCTTGATCATGACTTGAAGGTAATCTCATAAATGAACCTGTCGTACAAAATTCTGGTTTTACATCTGGTGTGAGTGGATATTTCATTTCTCATTTCCCCTTCTTAAACATAATTTTTACATGCAAAGAGACTTCCCTTACTTACATTTTCTTTTATTACAATGCAAAAATTGTGCCATAGAACATGTTGATTCATTTCTGTCCTACCCTTTTTCGTTCTATGCAAACCTGAATAAATCATGCTATAACGCATAAAAAAAGAGCGAAAAATAATCGCTCTTTTTTGCTTGCCCCTGTTTATTTTCTCAATCTCTCAATAAAATCATGTAACCTATCAAGCGAAGTCATATTCTGATTACACGCTATACTATCTTTACAAATATAGTTTCCTTTTTTAACAAAGGTACCTGGTACATCCCCTTTTATTTCCACTAAAAACATACCTACTTCTTCATGACCATGACACAATGAACAAATACTCTTTTTATTTAGACTTTGAAACGTTCCTTGCAAACCTACAAACTTATTACCGTTCTTTGCTATAATAAACTTTCTGCTTGTTCCTTTATCAATCCAACCTAAATAAGACATTTCTTTCATATTTACGTCTCCCATTTCAGGAAGCTTTAGTTTTTTAGCCTTAGGAAATAATTTTTTTAACGCTTGCGGCGTAACTTCCTGAAACGGAATAACATACGGGTTTAATTTGAATAAAAACGATTCTGCGTCCTCTCTATTTTCAACCGTCAAAATTGTATCAATTAATTCTTTTTGTTCATCAGTAAGATTTTCAAAAACATGTAATACTTTTTCTATCGCAAGTGACTTCAGAGCAGCGATAACTCCTCTATCATTTGCTGTAGCATGCCCATTTGCTAAAATATGAGCTTGTGACTTTATAAAATTATATTGATCACTTCTAATAAACGCTTCCATTTCCATCACTCCATACAACTTGTTAATCTCTTTTTATTGTATACAATACAGTCCGTTTGTAAAATGCCAAAAACGATTCCTAAACAAAGTATACATAAAAAGCACTGATTATTTCTAAAAAGAATAATCAGTGCTTTTTATTATGATTTTGAATATACGATCTTTTTTATCGTTTCTGTGGAAAGAAAGTACTCCTCTGCTAATTGAAAAATAGAAGTTCCATTTTTAAAAGCATCTTTAATTTCTCTATTCCGTGCATCAATTTGCTTTCTCACGCCAGATCGTGTACCCCATTTATAATGTGCAGTTTCTTGTTTTGGAATATAAATTGTTTCACCTTGTACATACTTTTGGATTTCTACAATTAAGCTTTCTGGTAAAACAGTCGCTGCTTTTACGTATTTCATTTCTGCTCGCCCCTTATTTTTTCTCGTTCATTTTAATAAGGTGCAAAGCCGAGCATAGAAGAAATGATACGAACTCATTGTGGCGATTGTATATTACTTGTCTACCTCACGCAAAGTATCGCCATTTCCATACTTGGCTTTGCATGAGACGTTGCAGTGTCTGGCAATTGTATTGTAATCGCCATATGAACACCTCCTAATATACCTTTTGATTCTTATTATATGACAACTTTTTCTTTCTTGCATCCTCATGATTTTGAGACAAGCACTAATTTATTCAATTTGATATAATACATACAAATTGAAATGAAATATAATGCGAGGTCACTTTATGAAAAAAAGAATCATTGTATCATTGATTATACTGATTACTCTTTTCCTTCTACTCTTTGGAACTTATAAACTCATGAATTCACGGACGTATCAATTATTTGGTACATTAACAAATCGAGTAGAAACAAATCAAAAGATTGTTGCATTAACCTTTGATGATGGTCCTACAAAAAATGTAGAACAAATATTACCACTCTTAGAGAAATATAATGCAAAAGCTACTTTTTTTGTCATTGGAAATGAATTAGAGAAAAACTTGAAATTTGGGCAAACCATCGTAAAAGCTGGACATCAAATTGGAAATCATACGTACTCTCATAAGCGCATGATTTTTAAAACACCTTCTTTTGTGAAAGATGAAATTGAAAAAACGAATGCACTTATTCGTAAAACAGGGTATACAGATCAAATTGATTTCCGGCCACCGAATGGAAAAAAACTAATCGGCTTGCCCTACTATTTAAACAAGCATCATATCGAAACCATTACTTGGGATCTTGAACCGGATACGTACTACACTTCTCCTTCTGAAAAAATAAACTATGTAAATAAAAATGTAATGCCAGGTTCTATCATTTTGTTACATTCGATGTACGACGATTCTAGTAATACCCTACAAACTATTGAAGGTATTTTAGATTCTTTATCTAAACAAGGATATCAATTTGTAACTGTCAACGAGTTGCAAAACAGATAATTCTACAGAGAAAAGGCCCTAGCATTTGTTATGCTAGGGCCTTTTGTATTTTAAATCAATCCAATTACATTTAAAAATACAATAATAATTGCAATTGGTGCTATATAGCGAAGTAAAAACAACCATAATACAAATAGTTTATATCCTTTGTTTTTACTTACACCTAGTTCTTTCATTAATGTATCTTTCTTCATTTTTAACGGCACGAAGATTGCCACCAATAATACGCCAAGCGGCATTAGAACGTTACTTACTGCAAAGTCTGCTAAATCAAATATTGTTTTTCCAAACAACTTCACATCACTTAACACACCGTATGATAGTGCTGATGGAATTCCAACAACGAAAATTAATAATCCAACAATCAATGCCATCTTTTCACGTTTCCCCTTGCCTTTTGTTGTCAAAGAGGCAACGCTAATCTCTAACATAGAAATCGCCGATGTTACAGTGGCAAAGAAGAATAGTAATAAGAAAATAATAAAGAATAGTTTTCCAAAGGCCATTTTACTAAAAATAGCTGGTAATACGATAAATAGTAGTCCTGGTCCTTGCGATGGTTCCATTCCAAATGCGAACACAACAGGGAAAATCGCTAGCCCCGCAAGCAATGTAATTACAAGTGTTAAACCAACAATCGAAAATGCTGAGCGTGGTAAACTTTCTTCTTTCGGTAAATATGAACTATACGTTACCATTACTGCTACCCCGACAGATAAAGAGAAGAACGATTGTCCCATCGCATATAAAACAATTTCAGATGTTACATGAGAGAAGTCTGGTTGTAGGAAAAAGCGCACTCCTTCCCACGCTCCATCTAATGTAAGAGCACGAACAATTAATACAAAAAATAAAACAAATAGTGCTGGCATAAAGTATTTATTTACTTTCTCAACACCGTTTTGTACGCCTTTACTTACGATAAAAATAGTAATAAGGATAAATAATAGCTGAGATCCAACTGCTAAATATGGATTGGAAATGATTTCACCAAATGTTGCTTCGTATGCACCGTTTCCTTCCCACAGTCTTCCTGTAATCGCATTCCATAAATATAATAAAATCCATCCCCCGACAACACTGTAGAAAGAAAGTAATATGAAACATGTTACAATCCCTAACTTACCAACCCACGGCCATAATGTTTTAGGAGCTATTTCTTTATACGCATCAACAGCCTCTTTTTGTGTACTTCTCCCAATTACAAATTCCGCCAATAATAACGGTAAACCAATCAGTAAAGTAAAGCCGATAAAAATAAGGAAGAACGCACCGCCCCCTCCAATACCGGCCATATACGGGAACTTCCAAATTGCTCCAAGTCCAATCGCTGAACCAGCTGCAGCTAAAACGAAACCTAATTTCGATGTCCATTGCTGTGAATTCATCTTTCTATCTCCTCTCTTTTTTTATCTGTTCTATTTTTCACATTGCACCCTTACTTTTATTTTCCAATCCACTTTCCTTTCTAATGTAACCACTTCCTTTCAAAAATAAAAATCGCCCCTACGTAAGCGTAGGGACGATGAAAATATCGCGGTACCACCCTAGTTGTGAAGAATACTAAGAAACTCCCGAAATAAAAAACGTCCCTACGAAAACGTAGGGACGATAAAATATCGCGGTACCACCCTAGTTATGAAGATACAACAAGAATCATACCAAAACAAAAACGCCCCTACGCAAATACGTAGGGACGATATATATCGCGGTACCACCCTAGTTGTGAAAAAATTCTTCACCACTTTATTTGATAACGGTATATACTACCGTCTTCCATTTCCTCATTACGAGATTTATGAAAGATGCTCCAGGACGAACTTCATGAATAATCTATATACTGATTCACACCAACCACCAGCTCTCTGAAATAGGGAGATTTTCATTACTTGACCCTTTCATTGCTCAAATATTATTTTCCGAATTGATTAATATCATTTTTATCACACATTAAAAATAGTGTCAACTAGTTTTATGAATATTTATGTATCATACATTTATTTTTTCACTATAAACAGTAAGAATATGACTTTTCGATGAATACTATTACATCACTTACTGTTTATACTTTATTAAATACACCGGAAGATCTATAGTAATATAGGATAGTTACATGAGAGCACGAGTAGGAGGAAAAGTTTTGTCTACTTCAAAAGTTTTAAAAGGGACCGCTTTACTAAGCGGTGCCACAATGATTTCACGTATTTTAGGATTTATATACTTCTTCCCCTTTCAATTATTAGTCGGTACACAAGGGGTTGCTTTATATGGATATGCGTATTCTTGGTATGGTATCTTACTTAGTTTTTCAACAGCTGGTATTCCAATTGCTGTCTCTAAATTTGTAGCAAAATACAACGCATTAGGCGACTACAATACAAGTAAAAAACTATATAATTCTAGTGTAAAATTGATGTTATTCATGGGCTTTGCTGGATTTTTAATCTTATTTATCGGAGCTCCTTACATATCACAATTTATTATCCGTTCAGAGACACCAGATCCTACGTTTATCGCTGACGTTACACTTACAATGCGAGCATTAAGTTTCGCACTTATTATCGTGCCAGCAATGAGTGTTACACGCGGTTATTTCCAAGGTTTTCAGCATATGAAGCCAAGTGCTGTTTCCCAAGTTATAGAACAGATTGCACGTGTCGTTTTCATCTTAGTTGGTAGTTTCATCGTTACAAAATTATTAGGTGGTTCTGTAGCTTCTTCTGTTGCAGTCGCTACGTTTGGCGCTGTTATCGGAGCACTTGCTAGCGTTTCGATTTTAATGATGTATTGGAAAAAATACAATCATTTGAAACCACCTGAAGGAGAACTCAAATCAAGATCATCTCATATTCCATTAAAAAGTATCTATATGGAATTACTACGTTACGCAATCCCAATTGTATTTGTAGGAATTGCTATTCCGCTCTATACACTGGTGGATCAATATACGGTTGCTGATGCCCTTAGAGCGCTTGGGGAACCGCTAGAAACAGCGAACGCTATTTTCGCTTATATAACGAATTATGCGCAAAAACTTATTATGATTCCTGCTTCACTTGCAACTGGTTTTTCACTTACCATTATTCCAGCGATAACGAAATCCTTTACAGGCGGGAAAATAGAAGAACTACAAGAACAAATCGCAAAGATTTTTCAAGTGTTATTATTCTTTACAATCCCTGCTGCATTCGGACTCGCTAGCATCGCATATGATGCATTTCATATGGTTTATGTGAGCCCTGATATCGCATCAGGCGGATCACAGTATTTGATTTCTTACGCACCATCAGCTATATTAAGCGCCATTTTCACTGTTTCAGCAGCTATTTTGCAAGGAATTGATTACCAACGAAAAACAATGATTGCCTTCTCCATTGGTATTCTTGTAAAAGTCTTAGTGAATACGCCACTTCTCTACTTATTAGGTGGACATGGTGCCGTGCTTGGAACAATTCTCGGATATCTCGTTTCCGATATCATCATGCTCTATTGCATCGTCAAATTTGCAAAATTTGATATTACAGAGACAGCCAAAACGGCCTTTCTTATTACCATTTACTCCTCAGCAATGTCCGCTGTCGTAATCGGATTAAAAGCGATTATAAGATGGCTAATTCCTGGACAATCTTATATTGAATCATTACTCATCGTTATTATTTGCGGCGTAGTTGGAGGGTTGGTTTATCTTACTTTTGTACTAACAAGTGGACTTGCATCACGCATTCTTGGCGATCAAATCAATCGTTTACCTGTATTGAAAAAATTAGTAAAATAACATAAAGAAGAGGTGTAACTCAGATTCATATTACACCTCTTCTTTATTTTTAAATTATTCCTTACAGGGAGGAACCCATGACAAAAGTATGGATTCAAAAAGAAGAAATGAATGAGCACTTTTTAGACAAACTCAATCGCTCTTTAAAGATAGATGGGCATATAAACGCCATTTATTTTATGAGTAAAGGTACTGAGGGAGATTATGTTGAACACAATAAAGTGCTTTTACAGAATCTCTTAATCGCCCATAATACATACCCTCTATATCTTACATTTACTTATTACGATGACTATGAAATGATACAATCCACACTTAATAAATTAGGTATTACCTATACACTAAGCTTCCTAGAGGAAATACAAACATATTGGACTGCTAACCAAAATATAAACTATCACCCGCCTTGCTTTACAATACAAATTGATCATTCAAATGCCTTGATACTCGCTTTAGAAGCAACATTTGGGATAACAACTCAAAATGAGTTTTATGCAATTTCAAATTCTCAAAACTTATCTTTTCCATTAGAAACAATCTATGAATTTAGGAGGAAGAAAGAACATTCAATTCCCCATTTCAAAACAGAAAAAGACACGATCTTTATTACGATTGCTCACGATGGTTTAGGTTACTATTTATTTTCTAATCTAGAAAAACATTCAACATTAGAGCATTTATGCGCTAACTTGCCCAAAGGAACTACACTTGAAGAAATAGACTAAAGTTGTATTATAAGAACAAAAAAGAGATTGTATATGACGCATACAATCTCTTTTAGTATGTTCCTTATTCAAACAACCCCATACTTAAATAACGTTCTCCCGTATCAGGTGCAATACATAACACTTTCTTACCAGCACCTAATCGTTTCGCTATCATAATTGCAGCATAGACCGAAGCACCTGAAGATGGCCCTACTAATAAGCCTTCTTGTCTTGCTAAATTTCGCATTGTACTTAACGCTTCTTCATCTGCAATTTGAATAATTTCATCATACACTTCTGTATTTAAATTTTTCGGAATAAACCCCGGGCTTGTTCCAACTAGTTTATGAGGACCTGGTACACCACCAGATAAAACAGGAGAGCCTTTCGGCTCCACTACTGCGATATATAAATCTGGTAGTTTCTCTTTCAATGTTTCACCTGTTCCTGTAATCGTTCCACCCGTTCCTGCAGTCGCTACAAAGGCATCTAACTCTCCATCCATTTGTTCATAAATTTCAAGTGCTGTTGTATAACGATGAATATTCGGGTTTGCTGGGTTTTCAAATTGCTGTGGGATAAAGCTATTTGGTATTTGTTTTTGCAGTTCTACCGCTTTTGCAATTGCTCCTGGCATTCTTTGCTCTGCCGGCGTCAAAACAACGTCAGCTCCATACGCTTTAAGTAAGTTAATTCGTTCTTTTGACATATTATCTGGCATAATTAAAATTGCTTTATATCCTTTTGCAGCTGCATTCATCGCTAAGCCAATTCCTGTATTCCCACTTGTTGGTTCAATAATCGTATCACCTGGCTGAATGAGACCTTGCTCTTCCGCCATATGAATTAAATTGTATGCAGCGCGGTCTTTCACACTGCGAGATGGATTAAACATTTCTAATTTCACATATACATCAGCTGCATCTTCTGGAACAAATCGTGATAATCGTACGACTGGCGTATCTCCAATTAACTCTGTAACATTATGGCATATTTTCATAGCGCATCCCCTATTCTATATAAACCTATTTTGATTTTTCCACATATTAGCTGCGGCTATGAAAACAAAAACAGTTCTCTACTTATCTCCTCTTTTTGTTTTCACACGGCATGGGGCTAAAAAAGGCACTGACCGTTTCTATGCATGGCCGGATGCTCTCGCCCACCTAAAAAGAATGGTTTGATGTGTTTTTTAATTTGGTTATATATATCATGACTTCCGATCACTCGGCAGTAACCATGATGTAAGTCCAATTAATGGTAAACAACTACATAATACCATAATAAATTGTAGACTATACACGTCTGCTAATTTCCCAAGAACAACAGCCCCTAACGCTCCAAGACCAAATGCAAGACCGACAATTAACCCTGACACCATTCCAACTTTTCCCGGAACAAGCTCTTGCGCATACACAACAATAACACTGAAGCTACTTGAACTAATAAAACCGATACATAAAAATAACGGTACAACCCACGATAAAGAAACATACGGTAATAAAAGCGCAAGCGGTGCAGAGCCCAGCATGGAAAATACGATAATATTTTTCTTACCAAATCGATCTGCCAAAGGTCCGCCAAAGAATGTGCCAAGCACCCCAGCAATCATAAATGCAAACACAAAGTACTGCGCATTTTGAATGGATAAACCATAATGCTCGATTAAATAAAACTGATAGAAATTCCCGATGCCCGCTCCATACCAAGACCGAACGAAAGTTAAGAAAACAAGAAGAACAATTACAAATTTAATATGCGTACTTACAATTGCATTCTCAGCTTCAAGCGCAGCTCGTTTCTTTCTTCTCACCGCACCATTTACTAACTCATTTTTGTACCAGTTTGAAACAAAAATTAATAGCGCGATACCTACTGCTGCAAAAACTGTAAATCCAAGTGCTCCAATTTGTCCAAGCGGAACAAAAATTAACGCTGTAAAAATAGGCGCAAGAGAATTCCCTGTATTTCCTCCTACTTGATAAATCGATTGCGCCAAACCACGCTTCGCACCCGCTGCCATGTATGCAACGCGCGCTCCTTCTGGATGAAAGACTGCGGATCCTAATCCGATAAATAAAACAGAAATAATAACGATAATAAAGTTTGGTGCAAATGCAAGTCCAATCATCCCAAGCATACTTGAAAGCATACCAAGTGGTAGTAAAAATGGCGATGGCTTCTTATCTGAATACATCCCAAATACCGGCTGCATAATCGATGACGTCATATTCAGTGCAAATGCAATCCACCCTACTTGCATATAAGACAAATTCATCGATTTTTCCAAAATAGGAAATAGCGCCGGCACAACTGCTTGCATCGAGTCATTTAAAAAATGACCGAAACTAATCGCAAATAAAATACGATAAATCGTCGGTGAGGCTACTGTATTTTCCTTTGAAACTGCCTGCATAGTTCACTCTCTCCTTCCCTAAAAGCAGAAAATACAACTTATTAACAGTACACTTACTGTAATAATTTCTGATTTTTAAAATATTTCCTATTCTATAACGGTTTGATTTCTTTTTCCAGCAACACAACTTGGATTTCATATAAATCATATAATCTATTATATTTATATATTAATTAAATAATTTCAATTACATCAGTAGACTTCTTTATTTTATGTTGTTCAAAAAGAAAAAAAGCACATTACCCCATGTGCTTTTTTCCAATCAACTTTCATTATAATTCTCTTTTTTCTTTTAAAAGTTTTTGAAATTCCATTTCTAATTCTTCAGATGGTTCAATACTTAAGCGACTTAACACTTCTGATATTTTTGTTTCAAGTAACAGAAGCTTATCTTCTTTCGTATCTCGCACCTTTTCTACTTGCCCTAGTTTATATTGCTCGTAGTTTCCTTCAAATAATGCAATCTTTTGATTACAAATTACTAAAATTCGTGTAGCTATATTTTCAATAAACCGGCGATCATGTGAGACAAAGATTACACTTCCTTCGTACTCCTTTAGAAGAGACTCTAACGCTTCAACAGCCTCCATATCGAGAAAGTTCGTCGGTTCATCTAACACTAACGTATTAATATCACTTAAAAATAGCTTTGTTAATGCTACTTTTACTCGTTCACCACCGCTCAAAACCCCTACAGGCTTATAGACATCTTCTCTGATGAAATGCATTCTCGCGAGAACCGTTCGAATCAGTGTTTCATCCTGCTTTGAAGAAATTTGGACATTTTCAATAATTGATTTCTCCGTATCTAATATGTTTAAGTTTTGACTAAAATAGCCGATTTTAACAGCTGGCGAAAGCTTAATCCCATACTCCCCGTTCATGATTTTTTTTACAAATGTCGTTTTCCCGCTTCCATTTGAACCGATAATTGCTAATTTATCCCCACCTCGAATATGAAAACTCGTTTTGCTCCAAAGTACACGCTCACCAACTTTCCCCGCTACATCGTTTACGCGAACAATAATTCGATTTTTGAATGTTTCTGCATTCGGCAAGTTCATCTTAAGCGGTGGAATTTCTTTTACTTTTTCTACCTTTTCAAGCTTTTCTAATCTCGTTTCAATGGCCGATGCTGTTTTTTGTAGCTTCTTTTGTTTTTTTGCAAAGTATGGTTTTGCTCCTGTAATTCTTGCTTCTGATTGACTCACCTTTTTTGGAGTCTTTGTTGCTCTTTCTGCTTTTCTCTCCTTTAACTTTAACGCTTCTTCTAACTGTCTTTTCTTTTTCTCATACTTTTCATACGCTACTTGTTCTTGGCTTCGCTCTATTTCTTTTTGTTTTACATAATCGCTATAGTTGCCTGTATACTCTTTTATCTTTCCTTCATCCAATTCCCATATCGTTGTACAAAGCGCATCTAAAAATGCACGGTCATGTGAAATAACGACAAATGCACCTTGCCACTTTTTCAATTTCTTCTCCAACCATTCGATATGTTCTGTATCTAAATTTGTTGTCGGTTCATCTGCTAGTAAAAGTTCCGGATCTTTCACAAAGACTTTTTGAATATATTCTTGCGTCACTTCACCGCCACTTTTCGTTGTATCTGTTCGTTTCAGCTGCGGTAAAAGTTCACATTTCGTACGTTGAATCACATTTCCTTCTTCTGGAGAAATTTCCCCAGCTAACATTTGAAATAACGTTGTTTTCCCACTTCCATTTTTACCAACTAACCCAATTCGAGCATTTTGCTGAATTTGTAGCTGCTCTATATCTAATAATAAACGATCCCGCACATAATACTTTATATAATTAGCTTCTAATAAAAACATAGTAACATCCCCTTTTATCTAGTGTAGGAGACAAAAAATGCCCCCTATATCCATTCAGAATAGGAGGCATCATTATATATAGGTGTACACCAAAAGAGACTATCCCCTTTAGATCCAACTATACAAAGCCAATCCTATTCTGAAAAACGCAAATTAAAGGCATTACAAATAACAGCATAATCATCTGTTAAAAATAACCTTCAATTGTTTGTTTTCGTAAATAGGATTAGTACTTCATGTAATTGGGTCACCCTTCCGTTCTTTTCATTTTGTTAACACTACTTTTAGTATAGCTAGAAATTTCAAATAAAATCAATATCTTTTTCATTTTAAATAACAAAACGCTTATATTTCTCAAAATCACTCGTCTTACATTCAAGCGAAATTTTCGTGCCCTCATTTTCATAACTCGTAGATGTAACATGTGCATGATCATTAAAATAAGAAACAACTTGCCCTTGATCATAAGGAATTAACATCTGACACTTTGTATATTCTTTGTAAATGTGCGAACGAATCATTTCTACAAGTTCTTCAATCCCAATTTGTTGTTTTGCAGACAGATATACTCGGTCCTCCTGCATTTTCGGGATTTCAACATCCATCATATCTGATTTATTATACGCATAAATCGTCGGAATGTTTTCAACACCAATTTGTTTTAAAGTTTGGTTTGTAATTTCAATCAATTGTTCATAATTCGGATTTGCATAATCGACCACATGAATTAATAAATCGGCCTCTGCAACTTCTTCTAACGTTGAACGGAATGCCTTTACAAGATGATGTGGCAACTTGCTTACAAAACCAACCGTATCTGTTAATAAAAATGATTTATTATCTGGAAGTTCAATATTTCGCACTGACGTTTCTAGCGTCGCAAATAGCATATCCTTTTCAAATACTTGTTTTTCGGTAGAACCGTTAAAGACTTCAAGCATCGTATTCATAATTGTTGATTTACCCGCATTTGTATATCCCACTAATGAAACAACAGGGATTTCATTTTTCTTGCGCTGCTTGCGCTGCGTTTGACGCTGGGCAACAAGTGCCTCTAGTTCTTTATTTAATACTGCAATCTGCTCTTCAATTTTACGACGATCGAGCTCTAATTTCTTCTCACCGACACCTTTATTCTTCGTACCAACACCGCCGCTCTGTCTTCCTAAAGATTCACGAAGACCGATTAAACGTGGCATCATATATTGCAGATGCGCCACTTCAACTTGTAGCTGTGCTTCTTTCGTCTTAGCACGCTGCGCAAAAATATCTAAAATTAAAATGGTACGATCAATAACTTTACAATCTAAGTCAGCTTCTAAATTTCGAATTTGTGAAGGCGATAATTCATCATTAAAAATCACCATGTTCGCATCTGATTCCTTCACAAAAGCGGAAACTTCTTCAATTTTCCCTTTTCCAATATAATGTGATGGATTCACGCGATGTAAATTTTGTGTAACTCGCCCTACAACCTCTACATCACACGCTTCTGCAAGATTCGTTAACTCCTCCATCGAATATTCAAAATCACTTTCATTATTTAAATTTACTCCAACTAATATCGCTTTTTGTACTAGTTCTTCCATATATTTATTCCTCCATTTCGATTACGCAAAATAAAAAACACAGGTCACTGCCTGTGCTTTTCGTAAACGGATAAGAGTATAACAAATAAATAAAAGAAAGCATTGCTTTCCAATTGCTACATGGTCAACACATCACAAGTGATATACGTATCCCTAAAAACATACACATATATCACATCATTCTATTATAAAGGCAAAACAAAAAGAGGGCGTATTCGTCCCTCCCTCTTTTCACATATGAGTTCAATAAAGGGTTCCTTTAAAATAGGCAGACCAATCCCGTTCACTCTGCACACAGACAGAGCCTTTGAGCGCTATTCAATTATCGGCACAAAGTATTGAGACGTAATCTGATTAAAATCAAAGGAGACCCCTCCGTTCATTAAAAGTTACATAAAGCTTAGCATACTTATGTACTTTCCACAAGAATAAACTGCAATTATGGGCATAAACAAAATCATCAATTTTCTAGTGTATTTTTCATTTTTTGCGTACACTTCTTATTATGAATAGGGCATAAGTTAATTTTGCACTTGTTCGCTTTCCTCTTGCGTGTTCTCTTTCATTTCATGATAGTATGATGGCAATTCGATTCCATGTTCTACAAAATAATCTTCAATTAATGAAATAATTACTTTCAATGTTTTCACACGTGCATATAATTTATCGTTACTCGCAATAATATTCCAGCTTGCATTTAGCTTATCTGTTTTCTCAAACATTTCTTCCATCGCCTCGGTATATTCATCCCATTTTTCACGATTACGCCAATCTTCATCAGTAATTTTCCATCTCTTCAGAGGATTTTTCTCTCGATCTTTAAATCGTGCCAGCTGCTCATCTTTACTAATATGATAGAAAAATTTTGCTACTATGTAATGATCATCCGTTAATAATTTTTCAAAATCATTAATTTCATCATATGCTCTCTTCCACTCTTCTTCTGTAGCAAACCCCTCTACACGCTCAACTAATACACGACCATACCAAGAGCGATCAAAAATCGTAATTTGGCCATACTGAGGAATTTTGCGCCAAAAGCGTTGCAAATAGTGATAACGTTTTTCATGGGGAGCAGGCGCACCAATTGGATTTACTTGAAAACCACGTGGATCAAGATGCTCCGTAATTCGTTTAATTGCTCCCCCTTTTCCAGCCGCATCCCAACCTTCCATCGCCATAATAACAGCTATCTTTTCTTTTTGTAAAATTTGCTGCAACGCTAATAAGCGCCTTTGATACTTTTCAAGTTTCTTATTATACTTTGATTTTGATTCCATTTTCTTTGTTATATCTACTTGAGCAAGACGGTCTTTTGCCATGAAATATTCCTCCCTTTCCATATTAATGATATTTTAACATAATTTTCAATATTTCGGTTTTTATTAGTAGATTCATTTCTCTGAATATAATAAAAAACGTCCAATCATTGATTAAACGTTTTTTACATTTGCTTATAAGGATTTTTCTTATCATCAAAATAATATGCTAAGTTACTTCCAACTACTTTTGATACTGCTTTATATCTTAAAGAAATCTTCCTATTTGTTGTAATAGTTGGATAAAGGAAACAAACACCAACAATTAGCGCTGTATTTACAAAGATTTCATTTAATGAAATCAATTCTAGAGCGATTACCAAGTTATATCCAAAGCCTACTGTTGCATAAAAAGCATCTCTAACAAATATATGTTTCCCTAATGATTTATTCTCAAAAAACAACATCGTTTTATCATAATTCATTTTCAAAAACACGATAAATATACACACGCAAATAAAACTGTAATACGGATTCATTTGTGCTATAGCTACTACATTCATTCCACCTAATGCACATAACATAAAAGAACTTAATCCTAACGTAGTTGCTTTCCCATAATTTTTAAGATTCCACTTTTCTCGCTCTGTTACAGCTTCATCTTCACTTTTTTTAGGAACATATCCTTCAGCTATTTTATACATCCTATATTCTAATGTGATATTTATAATGAATAAGATAGCTAAAATTACAAACCTCATAGCATATTCCAAAGACTCTATTTCAAATTTGTAATTAAAAAAGGCTACTATACAAGCGAGAATTTTCAAAGCCATGCCTATTCTAGCTTCTTTTTTCACTATAGAATATTCTTTTTTATAATCATTTGCTAATATAAAAGAAGATACTGTTAGCAATAAGTACGGTGAAATAGACCATACGGCGCTAGCACCCTTTAAAGTTTTATACCCGTTTACATAGGCATATACAAAATTATTCACATATATAATACATGTGAGTAGTATTAAAAATTGCATTGCTTTCTTCATTGCATTCCTTCACCTTTCCCCTAGAAATCAAACATTAATTAAACTGGTGTATAACTTATTCTTTTATAATGGGCCGAGAATTCAGTTCCACGCCGCGCTATGCTCTCATGTATAAGATCACAAGTCTTTCTTCTCACATAAATATTATATTAGTGTAATATTTAAAACAAGTTATTTAATGTTTTTTATATGCAACTAAAAATCCATGCTATTCATAATGAGTATTTTAACTATTATCCATGATACTATTTTTCGAAAAATTAGAACTCTGCTGTTGTACAATAAAGATGAGGTGATACATAATGAAACAAACATTGCAAAAAGTATTAAAAAAATATAATGCCTTGCATCTAGAAAAACAGATTTTAAACTCTCTTGAGCGAGCAATTCAAATTCATCTACATAAAGGATCTGATGAACAAATAGCAATAGGAACTTCAAAATTAGGAGGCTTTCCAGATTTACCTAATGAATTCAAGATCCCAACATACAACGACACACCGCTACACTTTATTGGACAACTAAATTTAGAAGAAGTACAACCTTATCATAAAGAAAACCTACTTCCTACAAAGGGCATGCTGTATTTCTTTTATGATGCAGAAGAACAGCCGTGGGGATATGATCCAAGAGATACAGGAGGACACCGCATTCTATACACGGAAAATATAGAAAATCTAAAACGTCGAGAACTGCAAACAGAAGTGTTTCCTCCCTCCGTCATCTCCTTTCAAGAGGCGTGGACATTAGCAAAAGAAAAGATCGGCGAAACAGCTTTATCGCATGATGATGAATGGGATCTTTATAAAGAAATAGAAGAATTATATATCGATGGATTGCATCATTTACTTGGCTCCGCACAAGCTATACAATCAGAAGAAATGGCGGAAGAGTGTCATCTTGTTACAAATGGGATATATTTAGGAAATGGATACCCTTCAGATGAAAAAATAAAACTTCTGCCTGGCAGTCCTAAAGATTGGATGTTACTATTGCAACTTGATACGAATGATGAATCTGAAATGGATTGGGGAGACACTGGTTTATTGTATTTCTGGATTAAAAAAGAAGATTTATGGAGAAGAAACTTTGAAAATACATGGTTGATTTTACAATGTTGCTAACCATACACTTTCACCATGTACCCTCTATTCCTATACTGTACTTCGTATAAAGCGAAAACGAATAGAAAAACGACCAACTATTATCAAAAAGTTGGCTCATGTAGTATACGTTCTTCTATGCAAAAAAGCTCAACAATTGCTTGTGCACTTCTTTACTTCTTAGTTTTTGCATTACATTACTAATATGATTACGGACAAGCCCCCTAATAAACTACAACTTGAATCAAAAGAAGGGCATCCTCCACCAAACAGAGACATACCCCTCATCACTTTATAAAATTCATATTGTCTAATAACGTCTTTATTTTCTTTTAATACATACTAGCTATCACTTTTTCGAGACCAAATCACAACAGGAATAAGCAACAATGCTAAAGCTCCTCCAGCTAATGATAATGCTGCATAACTCGAATTTGCTACTACCATGCCTGACATCGCTCCACCGGAAGCACCGGCTAACGCAATTAAAACGTCGATTTTCCCTTGTGTTTTTGCGCGTGTTAAAGGTTCTGTTGCATCAACAATTTGAGCAGTACCGCTTATTAAACCAAGGTTCCATCCTAATCCAAGTAAAACTAAAGCAACGACTAAGAGAATGAGAGAGTCACTCGGTGCGACAGCAGCCACCACCCCTGCGCTAAGTAATACTACCCCAGAAGCGATACTCATTGTCATCCTACCAACCTTATCAACTAACATTCCTGTAACGAGTGATGGCAAATACATTGCCCCTACATGGAAACCAATAACAAGGCCCACTTCATGCAAGCCGTGGCCATGGTGCTTCATATGTATAGGAGTCATTGTCATAATTGCGACCATTACGATTTGCGTAAGTATCATAACGACCGCACCAACTATTACGCCTCTTTTATTTTCTATCGACGCCTTAGCCATTGAATTTTCTTTCTTTATTTGTTTCTGTTTATATGTTTCTATTACACTCGCTACGATTAATGGATCTGGGCGAAGCATAATGAACAGTATGAGCCCTGCTAGTAAAAATGCAGCTGCTGATAATAGGAACGGCCCCGCAAGTTTTGGAATACCAATAGAAAGAGCGATATTCCCCATTACCCCGACTAGGTTCGGTCCAGCGACCGCACCAAAAGTCGTCATAACCATTGTCGTACTAATCGCTGTTGCCCGTTGCTTTTTATTCGCTAAGTCCGTACCAGCATAACGAGCTTGTAAATTTGTGGCTGTTCCTGCCCCATAAATGAGTAAAGAAGCTAATAAAAGGATAATGCTATTTGTTAAAGCTGCCATTACGACACCAATCGCACCTATTCCTCCTGCCATAAACCCAGATGCAAGCCCAATTCGGCGCCCATAACGTTGTGAGAGCCTCCCTACTATGAAAGCCGCTCCTGCTGATCCCATCGTAAACATCGCTGTTGGCAGTCCCGCCAATGCATCTGTTCCAAGCATTTGCTGTGCAAGCAGTGCTCCGACTGTAATTCCAGCCGCTAAGCCTGCCCCTCCAAACATTTGTGAAATACTTACAATGATTAATGTTCGTTTATACAGCCTTTGTTGTTCTTCTGCTGTATACATATGCCCCCTTATTAGGCCATTTGCTTCATTAAGCAATTTCCTCACCCTCTTTTTGAAAAATTCTCCCCTTGTTAAATGTACTATGGTTAACATTTCATATTCAATAACATTTTCATCCGTTCTTTTCGTTCTAAAAGAGACCAACAAAAAAGCTGTTCTAAATACTTTGATTTAGAACAGCTTTTTCTTGGGTACAAACATATTTATTTTATAAACCTAGTTTCCCCCTTGAAAAATAGGTTTTGCAATTAATCTAGCAACAGGACGTATTTTAAATACAACATACTGTGTAACTAGCGCTATCAATACTCCATGTACAATTCCTGCAATTACATCAAGTGGATAATGTACGCCGACCCACACTCTTGAGAAAGCCACACCTAGTGCTAAGAAAAACCAAGTATACTTAAAACGATATGCAGATAGCAATAATGTAGCTGCAATTACAACAGCTGATGTTGCATGATCACTTGGGAAAGAAGAGTTAGCCGCGTGATCTACGAGTTGTGTGATGTTATGTGAAACAAAAGGTCGATCTCTATACAGAAATTGTTCAATAATCCTATTCATCGAATAAGCTAAAGTAAATGCGACCATCGCTTGAAAAGCCATTATACGAAAATTAGGCTTATTCCTTATCCATAATAGGGCGAGCAATAACACGAAAGCATATTGTACATATTCTGCAAATAGTATCATTACATGATCTACTACTGGATATTGCTGTACTTTATCATTTATAAAATTAAACCATTCATAATCTAAATCTTTCAAATTCATTACATAATCTCCTTTAATGTTTTAGTTCCTGCTACATTTTAATAAGATATACCTTATGAAGTAATTTAGCAGCGGACTATATTTTTAGTAATTTTCCAGATACAAGGCATAATCTATTTAATTTTAATAAGATTACTCACAATGTACTATCTTATTTCGTGACATGAACATTACATTTTTGTAAGGTTCTATTTTCAATTTGACGGTTCAACTTATCTAAAGTGTTTATATAAAACGAGGGTGTTGCAAAACTTAACTACTATTTCTCAAATTCTGAGAGCTTTATTATAACTCTCGATTTAATTAATCTTAAAACGGATAAAAATTCAAATATTTCTCTCAAATTAATAAATAAAACGATTACATTTTAATTTATACTAACAGGTAATACTCCCTAATTAACTCAGCTTGTCTGGTTACCCCGTTAAATACTATAAAAAAAGAACTTGTATCGTATACAAGTTCTTTTTTGCGCTTATTTAAATAATATGTCCTTACTATATTGCTTTCCAGCAAGTAAGTCATATTGAATAAGTTTATATTTCTCTAACATTTCTTTTTGTTTATGCGTTAAGTCTTTTATTTCTTCTCCATTTTTATCGACCTTTAAATCATCTTTAAGCACTGGTATTTCTTTTTGTAGTTCCGATAAAAACTGATAGAATGGTGATTTATTTAATCCAGCATAATCAAGAACAATATTTGAAAAATAAATCGGACTTACTAAGCCTAAGTTATCATTTGGCAGATCAAAGTTTGCATACATTAGTAATGGCGTTTTTGACATAGCTAATTTCTCACTTAAAGTTTCTTCATTTTCTATATATCCAGCCTCTTTATAAATAGCCTTATTCGTTCCTAACACTGGCAAGTGATCCCCAAAGAAGACTAATAAAGTAGGTCTTTCTAGCTCATTAAGCTGCTCTATTAAATATTGTAGAGCTTCATCGGAACGCCTTACACCTTCCGTATAGACTTCTAATTCTTCTTTTGATTCTTCATTTGTTAATCCACTAACTTCTATTTTATTTTCTTCAAACCGCCCTGGATTATATGGAAAATGATTTTGCATCGTCACTGCATGAATAAATGTAGGCTGTTTTCTCTTATTCAATTCATCTATTATTTCTTTACTCATAGATAAATCACTAATATTGTCTCCAGCTAATTCTTTATTTTTCATCGTATCTTCTGCATTAAAGTTATCAAATCCAAATATATTATATACATCGTCCCGTTTATAAAATGCTCGATTAAAAGCATGAATTGCACTCGCATAGTACCCCTGATTTTTCAATTCACTTGCGATGGATGGAATTTCTTTCTGACCTGTAACAGCTTGTTGATATGGTATAGAACCAGGCATTAACAAACTCATTGAATAACTCGTTAACGCTTCAAATTCTGTATTCGCTGTATTCCCCCCAAATGTAGGAGTTATTGTTTGTCCACCAGGAAAATTCTCAATATAATGATGTAAATTCGCCACCGGATCTTCACTAAATGAAAGGTTCGTTAGTTTTGTAGGATCCCAAAAAGCCTCGCTCATAAGAAATATAATATTCGGTTTCTCTGCTTTTTTTTGTTCTCCCACATTATCGCCATATTGTTTCTTTATATCCTCTGCAATTTGAAGCATATTTTCTTTTGAATATTCTTCTGGTTCCTGGATGACCGTTGTATCTAAGTTACTTAAAAACCCCAAAACCAAACCATTTTGACCATAGTTCATATTTTGATTCCACAAAGGGAAATATATCCCCCCTTTTGCAAATAACTTATTCACAAATGTATTAGGGTAATTACTAAACGAATATACCATAAACACGGATGCACATATTAAAACAATCCTCATACTAATATGGATTTTTATAGAGTTAATGTGTTTTCGAATATGAAAAACTACAAATGTAAATAAAGCTATACTAATGATTACTATCAATATATTTTTCAAACTAAAATAATCCATAACCATTGGTATAACGGACTGCATATGCCTGATTTGTGTAAAGTCAGACGGATAAAGCGGCTCTCCTCTGAAAATAATTTTGAAAAAATTAACAATTGCTAAAATAATTAAAGAACAACTAGTTAACATTACACTTAGTAAAATTTTACCAAATAAATTATAAACTAAAATATACACCATATAAATGAATACTAAGCTAAGTAGGTACTGTGCATACTGCAAATAAATCCAATTATTCACAAATGAAAAATTCATATTTTCTTGTATGAATATATAAAGCCAAACTATTAAATGAGCTATTACAAACAATAAAATATGAATTCTTATAGCTGGTCTAAGTCTATTGATTATCCCCTTATTCAAATAATCAATAAAAAATAGTATACTCCATAAAATTATAGTAACTATACTTAATGTGCTTCCCTCATTAAAAAATAGCTTAGTCTTCTCTAATTCGAAATAGCCTAGCGTAATAAAAAACAACGTTTCTAAAAAAATGGTCCACATTCCGCTAATAATGAAAGAAAGTAATGGGCTTTTTCTTACTTGCTGAACAGAAAAATTAAAACGTAATTCATTTCTTCTTTGTTTCTGAGCTACAAAATCTAAATGCAATTTATTCCCTCTTTTCGTTTCTTTGTTTCACCCCGCATCAATGAATATAGTATACTCTCAATCTTCACATCCATTTTTATTATGCATATATAACCTTAAATACCCCTTAAAAAATAACACTTTTTCGTATTTTTCACAACCTGATAGAATCGAAAAATTGCAAGAATACTATATATACAAACTATATCGAGGGTGTTGCAAAACTAAAATAAATATGCAATGTTATAAATCAAAAAAACTAACTGAACATGCAGTAGATAGCACTTTTGGCTATACCAGCGCGGCTGTTCCAGCCCTTGATCTTTGAGTTTACTAAACAGTTGTTCAACTTTTCCAGGAAGACGGATTTTTTATGCATTCATTTTTGGATATTTATAAGTTTTGCAACACCCTCAAAACACTTTAAGGTAAATAAAAATAGTACATTCCAGAAAAACAAAATAGTATGTTATCATTAAAACAATAAAAAAAAAACGAAGTATATAGTTGGTATTGATAACTTTTGTTTCAATACTTCGTTAGTCTATATCTCTCTAGTAATTTGCAAAAATATGGCAGGTAATGAAACCGCCATATTTATACTCAAACTCAAAATACGTTTGGAGTGTTTACAAATGGTATACAAAGATATTATTAAAAAGATTCATGATGCACCAACTGAATATGATTTTAGTACATTAACTGATTCTATTATTGAGGAAGAATCCACGCTTAACGGTGTACCCCAAGATTATATTTCCTTCTTAAAAGAAGTGGGTTATGGATCTGTTTCTAATTCCTATTTTATGTTCTACGGAGGACTTATCGAAGCAGATGAAATATATGATGCCAATAACAATCCAGAACTGAAAAATGTTTTACTATTTGGTGATAACTTTTCCGGCGATGCTATAGGCTTTCATATAACAAATAACTGGGAAATTATTGAGATTTGGCATGAAGACGTATCCATCGTACCAAGGGGGGAAAAGAGTTTTACAGAATTGGTTCAAAACATATTTTCGAAAGAACTTTAAGTTAGTAGTTACTTGATATATAAACAGAAAAACATTCACTTTCTAATCTTCACTCATTAAAGCCTTTTTTCTCCTACCAATCCAGAACTTCCCTTCATAAAACACCAAACTTACCAAACCACAAACCAAAATGATTGGTACACTCACTTTATATAAATCAGTAAAACTCATCGCCATCTTGCTTTCTGCATAATGCCTAACATCATTTGAGAATGCAAGAATCTCTCCCCTTACTTGCTCATCTTTTTCTTCAATCGCTTTTGTTACTTGTTTTGTAATTTCTTCTCTTTTTATCTCTCTATATTCCACTGGAACTCCGTTTAAAGTTTCATTCACTTTTTCATGAATCAATTTCTCTTTTTGCTCCTCGCTTAATCCAAGAGTTTCTTCACTTTGTTTCTTTTCAATATTTGATTCTAAACTTCTATTTTGTATATTCTCTTTCGTTATTTGTAATATTTTTGCTTGTTCAGCCTGTTCCACATGAATCGTCCGAACTTTTTCTTCCGCATAACGATAAACCATATCCTTATTTACTGATAGATTTTGAGTTAAAGTAGATACAAATATTGCTACGGCTAATACAATGCCCACTTGTCTTAACATTGATACGACACTTTGAGAAGCAGTTAATAATTCCCCTTCAAATGAAGAAGCACTTAAAATTGTAATTGGTCCGACTACTAAACCATATCCAACACCTAATATCATACAAGGAATAATAATATCTGTACTTGTTGAATCTACTCCTATCATTTGTAACCAGTAATACGCTATGCTCATCACTATGAAACCCGATAAAATAATAAAAACTTTCCCAAGCTTTTTAATTAGTATTGCAGATAGTGGGGAAACAATAAATATCATTGCTGAAATAGGCGTAATTAAAAAAGCCGCTTCCATTTCTGTTCGATGTTGTATTTTTGTGAGGAAAGTCGGAAGTAATACAGTTACTCCAACTAAAAATAAATTGCTTAATATGACTACAATAGACGCTCCAACAAAGGTTCGATCTTTAAATAGCTGTAAATTCACCATAGGCGCTGCCACTTTTCTTTCGACTAAAATAAATAATAAGAAAGAAATAATACTAGTAACATAGCAAACCCAAGCTAAGTTACTCATCCATCCCCATGTGTTCCCCTTAACTAATACAAGGGTGAAAAAGAAAATTGCAGAGCTGCTTAGTACCAATCCGATCCAATCTATTTTGGATTTAATACGTTCTTCATTTTTTATTTGTAGCATAACAAAGCATAAAACAACCCCAATTACACAAATCGGAATATTGACGAAAAATACCCATCTCCAACCTAAATTTTCTGTAATAACCCCACCTATTACTGGTCCAATTGCCGCCGATAACCCTTGTGTTACACCTAAAATACTAAGCGCAATGTGTCTCTTAGCTAACGGAACTGCTGACACTCCAATTATCATACTCGTCGGAAATAAAATCGCGGCTCCTATACTTTGAATAAAGCGAGAAAAGATAAGAAAATCTCCAGTATTCGCAAATGCACAAAGTGCGGAACCACCACCAAAAACGATTAAACCAATGATATACATTTTTGCCTTACCAAAAATATCTGCAATACGCCCTAACGGAACTGCTAGTACAGCAATTGTCATTGTATATACATTTAAAATCCATGACATTTTTTCTAATGACGTATTTACACTAGATTGTATTGCTGGTAAAGCAATGTTCATAATGGTTGTATCGATCATACAAAGAAAAATACCTAAACACATTAAAAATACTATCTTAAGCCCCTTTGATTGCTCCATCGCAACCTCCCCCTTTATAAGTTAGCACTTCTTTTATTCCTTATTTCCCCTATCGTCTACTGTAAGCTGAATTAATTTCTTCTTTAATGTCTCAACTTGCGCTGTATACGATGCAATACCGACATCGAGCGAAATCTCCTCTACAAATGTGATACCTCCTCTCCATTTTTCATACTTCAAGCGAAGATCGGCAATATACGCTTCTTTTCTTTCAATTTCTTCTTCAATCCATTTTTTTATCGTATTTGTATCGCTATAGTTTCCAAAGTACATTCGCATTAAAAAGTCAGAACGCAAAACATCCTTCTCTACATCACTCTTCATATATTCATAAAACTCTTCTCTTCCTTCGTCCGTTATGAAATACATTTTCTTATTTGGCTTTCCTTCTTGCATGATAACCTCTTTTTTGATTTTCCCCTCCTTCTCCAATTGCCTTAAAGTTGGATAAATCATACCGAAGCTTCCATCAAAGAAATGAGTAAACACATCTTCAAATACAATTTTTATGTCATAGCCAGACAACTCTTTTCCCATCAATAGTCCTAAAACAACATCTCTTCCTTTCATCCCACACACCTCACAAACATATAATCAATAATCATATTNNAATATGATTATTGATTATATAACTTATTCATCCATTTGTAAAATGTAACCAATTTAATTCGTTTCACATTCTTTCAAAAATCTAGATATAAAAAAGGGCTATATACAATAGCCCTCCTGCACATAATCCCTTATATTAAACTTATTCATTGAACATCCGCATCATCAAAGCGCATTAACGCAACTTGTTCTTTATCATCCAACCAAAACTCTAACGTAACTTGCATTTTGGTGTCTATATAACCAATAATGTTAGCTCCTTGTTCATTTCTTGTATAATAGTTTTTTCCATAAGAGGATAGTACTTCTTCCTTTTTACTACCAATTTTTACTCCTTTTGACGTATGACTTTCACTTTTTTTCACCTTATAATCTTCATGTAAAATCATAATCCGAACAATATCACCTTTATTTTCCCCTTCTTTTATAGCGGCAATTTCTACATCATCACGCAAACGATAGTAATCATAAAATTCATTATCTTGACTCGTCTTTATCTGTTTTCCATATTTCTCAATAAATTTAGATTCATAAATGTTATCATGTAATTTTAAACCATCAATATTCTCCGCAGTAAGCGCTGTTGTTCTCGTGTTTTTGAAATAATACGAACGATCACAGCCTGTAATATAAAATAGAATAGAAAATACTAAAACTAGTAATTTGATTCTCATACTTCCTCCTACAAATACAATCTAAGTTGATTATTTGTTATTCATTCAATGCTTATCTTTCTGATAATCACTAGGAATATCCACCGCAAATTCCCCATCTTTAATCGGTACATTTACAACAAAGGACTCCGTTTCTAAATAACCTACTACCTCTTCTTGTTCATTTCGATTTTCATATTTCAAAACAAGTCCTGTATTTCGATCAAACCAATAATGAAATGTTTTAGATTGAAATTTTTTAGCGTTGGCACCTGTAAATTCTCCCTGAACTACAATTGTATCATTACCTTTATACATTTCATGTTGATTCACTATATTCCATTTACTAAAATCACGAAAGAAATTAGCATAGGCGTCTGCTTGAAAAATGCCGTTTGCAGCGAAAGGAATATCTATCCGGCGTGCGATTGCTACATATGGTTCTTTTTTCCTCGCTTCTGTGATCCTCTTTTTAATTTCTTGAGGAGACTGTTTCTCTATTTGTTCATATTTTTGCTCCCAACATTTTTTATCTTGTACCGACATAGTTAGTAATTTCCCATCACTAGCTGATATAACATGTTCTCTTCCCCACTGATCCGTTTGTGGAACTTTAGTAAAACTTTTTACAAAAGATGCCGCCCGATCTCCTAATCGTAACTTATACTCATCTTTACGAGCATATCCCTTTGTTTCTTCTATATAACTACCTTGTACCGTCTGAAAGTAATCCATCGCATTTGTAATCTTTTCATATAATTCCTCTTTCGAAAATTCATGAGTTTCTTGTTTTTTCTCTTCTTTTTTTTCGGTAATTTTCACTTTATCACTAGCAGCTTTTGCCCCAAAATCTAAAAAACTATATATACCTCCAGCTAAACATGTAATAATGAAAAGACTCACTATTATTTTCCATTTCATCTTGTTTCCCCCCTTCCCTTCATCGTCCCCAAAAAGTTTTTCACTTCTTCTGCTGTATATAATTGTGACGACACTTCATAAATCACATTGTTTTTTTCTGCACGAAATACAGTTACATACTCCTTCTCTCGCTTAGATCGATATTCCGTCCATTTCATATCACTCACTACAAATTGATTCACTTTATCTTTCTTATCAAACCAAAAATCCCCGTCTAATGACATATCAGAAACATACGGATCTACATAGTTCTTCTCATACTCTCGAACAAAAATAACTTTTGGATGATCCGGATTATTTACATGAGGTTCGTACATGAGTTTTACATAATAATGTTTTTTATCATTACTTAATTTTACAAAGCTAGGTTTTAATTGATCGTCAGTGATTTCATACAAAAAAGGAACGACTTTTCGTACATTTCCCAAAGATTTTTGTACACCCTTTGAATCATTTTTTGCACCAAACATTTTCTTCTCATCTACTGCTTCAATCGGTTTTTGTTTCTGTAAAATTCGAAATTCAGGATACCCTGCTCCGTTATGTACCATTTCAATCGCAATCTTATTTTTTTCACCTTTCACTTCATAATATTTTGTTTCCGGAGTAAACATATTTGTGTCGCCTTCTTCTAAATACGCCCACTCTCCTGTACGCTTCACTTCACCTAGTTCTTGTCCAATTTTTTTCTTCTCTACTATTTCATCAGTGAGCACATAGTAGTGTTCATTATAAATTAAGTATTCATCATATACATGCTTAACTGGCTCAGTTTCAAACAAACTCGCAATTGTAGATGTCATTTTCCAACTAGCAAAAAAACAAACTACAAGAAGCAGAGGAATAATCGCCCATTGTAATTTCATTTTCTTTTTCTTTTTTCTACTTAATGATTTTTCAATATCGACATGCTCCGGGAATGAGACTTTTCTTGCTTGATCCTGAACAGCTTTCTTTATTTGTTGATCCATGTGCTCACCTCCGTTTCTTGATTTTTAAAATTCATTTTCGTTAGATACTCTTTTAACTTTTCCCTCGCTTGATGAAGTCTCAATTTTACAGTTCCTTCTTTTATATCCAACCCTTGTGCAATCTCTATGATAGATAGTTCTTGATAATAAAATAGAATAATAACAACTTGATGCTTCATTGATAATTTCCGTACCATATCCATAATCATTTCCGTCTCTTCTTGTTCAAGAAAATTTCCCTCTGATGTACTCTCATCTTTTATATGAAACCATGTTTCTATCTGTAAAAAAGCAAATCGTTTTTTTCGCTTTTGTTTTAAAGTCGTATGAATCAATATTTGATGAAACCATGTTTTAAATGATGCAATGTTTTCATTAAAACGTTTCATAGATTGGTATGTTTGTATAAGAGATTCTTGCACAGCATCTTCCGCCAAACCTTTATCATTCAATATAAGATAGGATGTTCTATATGCTTTTTGTATGTATGGTTGCAGTAATTGATTAAATGCCTCTTTATTTCCTTTCTTTGCCTGCTGAATAAGTAATATTTCATCCACATTCTCACCTCCCCGTAATCACCCTATATATTTATTACCTATCAACTTGAAAAAAGTTCATTTTCTTCCTACATAATTACATATTTATTTTATAGTTATAAAATAAAGCTAACCCTCCTATTCATTCAGAAAGATTAGCTTTATAACTTATAAAAACTTCTATTTCATAACTGACCCTACTGTGAAACTAATCTCAGGTGCCATACCCGCTTCTAGTAAAAAATACACTAACCATGTAAAACCAATCATACAAAGTGCAAATAACGAGGTAGTTATACCGACTAGTAGTGTAATGAACATAAGATTCAAATACTTTTTCACAAATTGAACAACCGATTCAATAAAGGCTTTATATTGGATATTCATTCAACCAAATCAATGATTGTTCATAATTATCGAAAAGTTTTACGGATTCTTTTGTATTGGACTGTTGCAAATAATTCATTATCTCTCCTTCTTCAAGGAGAAACGCAATTGCCTTACTATGATTCAAAATGATTTCATTGAAAAACTTATCTTTCCATGCTTTTTGAACGGAAAAATGATCTGGAGTGTAGCCTTTTCTATCCACCAACAATTTGTATTTCCGCCCCTATGAAATGAATTGCTGACAAACTTGCTCGAAGCCATCAAACCATTTGTTAACATCATCTGTTTTAATCTTGCCAATCAGATGGGTAACAATTAAATCTCCCGAAACAGTTGTGCTAATATTCTGTTTACTCAACTTAAAATCATCTCCCTTAGTTACAATTATTCGTAAAAAACTTTATAAAATCAATAAGGATAAAATTTTCACGCAATAAAGCAACATTATTTACGAAAAGAGCCTTCTATACTTACTAAAGCAACTATATGCATAACTTTTTTACATTTAGAAGATGCTAACAAAATAAAAAATCAGCAATAGTGAATTGGAGAATGATTCATGAAAAGAAAAATATTATTCTTACTCACTTTCATCTGTTTCGCAGTGCCACTTCAAGCGAGTGCTTTAACTTTTACAGAGCTTCCTGTTATATCAAAATCTGATCAGTGGTATATTGAAGTGGATAAAACGAAGGATTCTACAGCATCGCAAGCAAAAAAAGGTATGTTTCATACATACAACTTACTTGTAAAAAATATCGGTAAAGACGTAAGCAACGTATCCATTGAAATACGCGAAAATAACCCAAATGCAGAAGCTGTTTTTAATCCTTTCAATAAATCCGATATACGTGTAGCATATAGTCAAACGAGTCTTCCGAAAATGCAATTCCCATTATCTGAGGATACCAACTCATTTGACATCGTCATTAGCTGGGACGAGAATCAATTTAGTTATAACGGTCATCCTGAAAATACCGCGAAACAGCATTCACAAATATTTTTCTTTCACGAACAGTAAGCTCTGCCCTTTAGCAGAACTTACTGTTTTTTTGCAAATATACACTAATCAAACTGGCGAATACTTGGGACAAAGAGCGCGATTACTACTACTATAATGGCCGCAATGGCTAAAATCGTAATCGTTACAGTACCACCAATCACATTCGCTAACCAACCAACAACGATATACCCTAACGGTAATAATGCAAATGATCCTAGCATATCAAGGCTCGCCACTCTTCCGAATGCTTCTTCTGGCACAAGTTCTTGCAAGCTTGTTTCCCATATTAGGCCAAAAATCATAATCCCAAATCCTTCTAATGCCATTAATCCTATTAATCCTGGTGCCCAAGAAACAAAAGGCATTAGTAACAGTGATATCCCACTAATAAGGACCCCTCCGTAAGCGAGCAATCCTCGTTTATGCCACCTCTGTTTCCCTCCAAAAATAAGAGCTGCAACAACAGCCCCAGCGCCAGAAAATGCCATTCCAAGTCCATATACAAACGGTTCAAACTGATGATGTATATGAAATAGCCAAGGGATTAATACAACGATAATTCCTGCGTAACAAATATTAATAAATGAAAATGCTAAAATTGTAATCCAAAGCCATGGATGGCTTTTTAAGACAACAATACCTTCTGTAAAATCCTTTTTAAAATTCATTTTTTGGTTTGTCTGTTCCTGTACCTTTTTAGCTGTTACATCTTTCAAAAACAATAAACAAACAAAAGATAATAAATACGTTAATGCATCTAACCCAAACCCGATTCCAGCCGATGCAACGGAAACAATAAGACCGCCAAGCGCTGGGCCTATTAAACGAACGCCTTGATTACTCATTTGCGTTAATGCGTTGGCTGCATTCCGAATTTCTGGCACGAACACCCTTGCTCGCACCGCTGCATATGCCGGCTGAAATAGCCCTTCCATTAATCCGTATATTGCTACTAGCACATACAAAATTGTGATTGTTAAAGTATTTGTAAACATAAGCACCGCAAGGGTTATCATCAATATACATCGAACAACATCTGTAAATAACATGAACTTAACTCGATTGATGCGATCAACGATTAGCCCAGAAAACGGTAAAACGAGAATATTCGGTAGCATATACATCGCCATCGTCGTTCCCATCACAACCGTGGATCCAGTCAATGTATATACGACTACTGGAAGAATTACCATTGTAATGGAACTTCCCAAGACGGAAAGAAGCTGCCCAATCCATAAAAAAGTAAAATGGCGTGATTTTGTAACAGGTAATAATAAATTACTTACATAATTCCCCTTATTTTCCGTTTGCACCTCTCCTTGCATATGTATCCCCTTCCCTTACATATTTTCCTTCTTTTTCCTTTCATTATAACATTTAATTTTCTTTTTTTTCTAACAATTAAATGTTTAGATATACCAAAAATTAATTCAATGTCCTCTCTCTTCCATCCGCTCAATCTCATAATCAATCTCTAAAAACTTCACTCCAAATATCCACATTTGATGATGGGCTACCAAAGCCTTATTCGCCTTTTCTTTTATCGTAAACGTCTCGGCTAATGGTAATCGAAGCGTACAGAAACGAGTATGTAAGTAAATTCCTTCGTCGCCTTTTGTACTTTCTCTTAATCTACTAGTGATGATCAGATTCTTATTCTCATTACGTAATTTTAAAATACCCGTCATATTCGAAAATGGTAATGGTAACGCAATATTCATGTATATTTCTCCGTCATATGTATGGTGCGCGTAAAGAGCGACAAAAATCGTTTCACCTTGTTCGTTTTTTCTGATCCACGCTCTCACATCTTCCCTACCATCTTGCTCCTTTTCTATCGCAATAATATTACCAGACATAACTTCCCATCTATTCCCCATCCCTAAATGAATTTGTTGCATATGTCTACTCATTTTCTCATAGAGAAAGGCAAAGGGACGAAACCATTGGGACCACATAATATTTGCTTTTAGTTGATAATTTTTCGTATGCTCATAAAAATCAATGATAAGTGGAGATACTTCTCTTTCATCAAACTGCACACTATGAAAATCACTCATTTGATTTACAAGACCTGTATATATCTTCTCTTTTACAACCTTCATCCCTTCCACATTCATTTTTCCCCTCATGCGACTCATCGGTTTGCCGTAATGAATGTACGCTGGCACATTCCTTTCAAGCATCCAAGCAATAAAGGCAGGCAATGCTACCCCAATTCCATTCACAACACCATGAATCCAAACCATTTGGGCAATAGTAAACGTCATAGCTTGTTTCAAATTTCCATATGAGTATACGAGCGAAAATAGGATTGTCATCATAAGTGTACTCGATGAAATGATCAGAAGGATTTTTGCAACTATCGAAGTAAATTTTGTTTTCCATACATAAATACCGTATGCATAAAGCGAAATGAGATAAATGAATACAGCAAAGAACTCGAATATTCTTGAATACGTAATCCCAACTGCTACTGTCATCGGAGAAATGATAATAATCCATGTAACAATCTTAAATAATTTACTTTTCTTTTGTCGCTTTCTCCCAAGTAACCCTACAGATAAAGGTAATACGAAGGCTGAATAATGAAAATGGGCTGCTGTAAGTAAAACGATATCAGAATTAAAGTGCATAATTGATAAATTTGCTACAGAAGCAAAAAACCAAAAACCACCTAAAAACAAATATATGAAACCACTATCAATTGCAGTCTCTTCTAATGGCTTCCATCCTCTTTCTAACAATCTACTTACACCGAATAATGCAATCATGCCTGTATACATAAACCATATAACCGCAAAGAAAAAATAATCCGTTGCAAAAGCTAACATCGCACTAATTGCAGCAACCGGATAAAGCAAAGATACTGTTTTATAAAATAAAACCTGTAATCCATCTCTTTTCTCCTTATCAACAATGCAAAATGACATTGGTATGAATAGAAGAATCGATAGTAATATAATCACTTCAACAGGATGTAGTACTGGCCATTCCAATATAAGAAAAATCATATAACAAATAAGTCCAACAATTATATTTTTCATCTATTTTGATCCCCTTCTACAAATGTTCCCTGATATGAAAAAAGCGGGCCAAACAATGGATTTCGTACTTGAACATGAATCTTGTAACAGTTTACTGCATCATCATAGCTCTCTTTAATTTTCGCCTCTCCATATAAAAATTTCGGTAAAGGTATTTTCTTCCCAAGTATGTACAACCATTGTTTCTTTGATGAGATATGCAGCGCTCCCTCTTTATCAACATAAAATGTAAGTGTTGATACAAGCAAATGCGGTTCACCAAAGTAATCAATAATTTCATTCTGTTTCGTATCCAAGTACATAACAGCATTGAAGTAACGTTGTTTGTTACCAAACAGAAACATCCGATTCCACCTTACAAAGGTAGTTCCTTTCGCATCCTTTTCAGCAGTATTATGTATCGTAAACGGCACTTCTTTTCCTCTCTCCGAAAAAAACATGCGAAATTTCGATGCAACCCGTAAAATCATTTTGACAAGGAAAGATCCTTCAGCAATTTCATTCATCTTTCCTTCACCTATAAAATTATATTTTTCTGTAATCGCATAGCGTTTTTGCAATTTTGGATGTAGCTGCTGGTAAGATTCACCTAATAATTGTTCATAGATGCTAGTCACACATTTACCCCTTTCTTTTTCTCTTACAATTTTTCGCTCTTGGTAAATCATCACTGTTTATATAACCAATAGCTGATAATCCAATTAATATAAGATTTAAGGTAATGGGGTTAAATGGTTGGATAAAACTCAAAATATTTGTGAATGCTGCTGCAATAGTTACACCAATTAAAATAATAATGTGTAACAGCAATAACTTCTGTTTTTGAAATGGCAACAACCATGTAATCCCGAATCCTATTTCTAAAAAACCAATTATTTTAAGGGCAAGAATACCATTTTCATTTGAACCGATAAGTACAGAAAGCATCCGCATTTCTTCTGGGTTAGTAAATAATATTTTTGGCACAAACCCTTGATATATCCATACAAAGGAAAGTATCAAACAAATCAACCAGTGAATAATCGATTTCCTTATTAGCAAACGTGGATGAAGTCCCTTTTCTAGCCATAACTTTAAAGCGTCAAAACTCCATGCTGTCGCCCATCCTAATAACGGCCGAAATATATATGAATCTATCATTCTTCCTATACGGCCAAACCTCGTCTCATAATCATATTGCGTTTCAAAGCAAATCTTTTCTCCCTTCGGTGTATACTTCCAATATCCCCGTCCTATTTTGATTAATGAAAGTTTACTGTCAGTCCAAAATTTTAATGAAGATATTCTCTCCCCTGTTTCCTTTCGTAATTGACCTACCGATTCCCCTTCTCCAGCTATTTCAATCCCAAAACCGATTTTCGTTTTGTATAAAAAACGTTGTGGTTCATCTTCTTTTCTCTCTAAATATGATATTTCAGTAAAACGAGCATCCCACTCTGTATGTAACATTGGATCTTGCGTATATTTCCATAGTTCCTCCATTGATGTTTCCATTTTTGTTTGAACATAAATCGGTTTCGGCCTCTTCACACTCTCGCCCTCCCATACCTCTATATTACTAATGTATATATATAATCCAATTCTATCTATATTTTTCAAATATTTCTTTTTATTTATTTAAAAAGATTAAATTTTCAAAATATTAATAAACCACTTGATTTCCTGAAAGATTTTAATTATTATAAAAAAAATGTTACCAAATAACTTCATAAACCAAACACTCTCGCCCAAAACGTGAGATAGAGGTTGCAACGCTTATAAGTATTCTAAAGGAGACACAGAGATGTCTATGAGTTTAGAAAAAAGGAAGTGTTGCCGAAATTGATAAATTTCTCTGCATTTATCAATTGGGGCTGTTTTCGAATAGAAACAGAACTGTCATATATACAGACGTGTATATATGAAGAGCTATCTACAAAAAAGAGATATCATGTTTTATATGATATTCCTTTTTTGGCGGTTTTTTTATTAGCTCCTTTTTCTGTTTCCCTTTTCCTGTAACAGCACCATCCTCACTTATTTGAGATGGTGTTTTTTGTTTTTCTTTCCGGTAACTACAGGAATACTTAGGGACTTATATATTTTTACACCTTTCCTAAATTACGAATAAAAAATGGATGAAAGAAGGAATTTGTAATGGAAACGATTGTTCAAAAATTCGGTGGTACTTCTGTCGGAAGTATCCAGCGCATTCAACATGTAGCAAATTTAATTATTGAAGAATATGAACGAGGGAACGGTGTTGTTACAGTTGTCTCCGCCATGGGGAAAAGTACAGATGAACTTGTTGCACTCGCTACCGCTATTACTGAAAATCCGAGTAAACGCGAAATGGACATGCTTCTTACAACTGGCGAACAAGTAACCATTTCCTTATTAACAATGGCATTGCAAGCAAAAGGATATCAAGCTATTTCACTAACGGGTTGGCAAGCTGGTATTACAACTGAATCTGTACACGGAAGTGCAAGAATCACTAATATTAACACAGAACGTATTCAATCCTATTTACAAGAAGGTACGATTGTAATCGTTGCTGGCTTCCAAGGATTAAGTGGAGAGAACGAGATTACTACACTTGGCCGAGGCGGTTCTGATACAACTGCTGTCGCATTAGCAGCTGCGCTGAAAGCGAAAAAATGTGATATTTATACGGACGTCACAGGCGTTTACACAACTGATCCACGTGTTGTAAAAGACGCATATAAATTAGATGAAATTTCTTATGATGAAATGTTAGAACTCGCAAATCTTGGAGCTGGTGTACTGCACCCACGCGCTGTTGAATTTGCAAAAAATCATAACGTCGTTTTAGAAGTTCGTTCAAGCATGGAACAAGAAAATGGAACAATTGTAAGGGGAGAATGTAACATGGAACAACAATCAGTGGTAAAAGGTATTGCATTTGAAGATAACATTACACGTGTAACAATGAAAGGGTTAGAACAAGAATCACTTTCAACTGTTTTCTCTACACTAGCTACAGCTCATATTAATGTTGATATTATTATTCAAAGTATTACAAATGAAGGTACTGTACATCTATCCTTCTCTATTCATTCGAATGATTTAAGAGAAACACTCGAAGTATTAGAACAAAATCAAGAAACGCTTCATTATGAATCTGTAGAATATGAAAACCACCTAGCTAAAGTATCTATTGTAGGTTCAGGCATGGTATCAAATCCTGGTGTTGCGGCTAGCATGTTTTCTACATTAAAAGAAGAAAATATTCA
Source organism: Bacillus cereus (assembly GCF_002561295.1). Lineage (GTDB taxonomy): Bacteria > Bacillota > Bacilli > Bacillales > Bacillaceae_G > Bacillus_A > Bacillus_A cereus_S. Next base: position 200,973 of record NZ_NTUG01000002.1, on the reverse strand, counting down.
TATTAAAATGGTAAGTACATCTGAAATTAAAGTATCTGTTGTCATTGATCGCCTCCATTTAGTAGATGGTGTAGAAGCACTTCATCAATCATTTATGGCAAAAATTGATCCTATGGTACAAATGAATTAATTTCGAAAATAACAACAAGGAATCTTTCTTTGTTGTTATTTTTTTATCTAGTAAAATAGTATTATGTTACACTATTACATGTGAAATATTTTCCAAATATCTTTTGAATAGATTCAAAAAAACATGTAAAGGTGGATCCGTAGTGAGAACAGAAAAAATACTTTTAGTAGATGATGAACAAGGCATACTAGATATGTTAGTACTTACACTAAAAAAAGAAAACTTCTCTCATATAACAACCGCTATCAATGGAGCTGAAACGTTACATCTTATTAAAAATCATTCATTTGATATTATCTTACTTGATGTGATGCTACCTGATATTGATGGGTTTGAACTATGTAGACAAATACGCAACTATACAAATACTCCCATTTTATTTGTAACAGCGCGCTCTAGCGATTTAGACAAATTAACCGGACTAGGAATCGGCGGAGATGATTACATAACAAAACCTTTTAATCCTTTAGAAGTTGCTGCACGTATTAACGTCCAATTACGAAGACAACATATGACACAAGAACCAAACAATGGAGAAAAATTAAACCTACATTTTAGATCCTTTTCTCTATATCCTAGCGAAGGATTGATAACAGTAAACAACGAACCTGTACATTGTACTGCTAAGGAACTAGAATTACTCACTTTCCTCTGTACACATCCAAACCGAATTTTTACCGCTGAACAATTGTACGAACAAGTATGGGGATTGACTTCTATAGGTGATGATAAAACAGTCGTCATGCATATCTCTAAATTACGTAAAAAAATAGAAGAAAACCCTAAATTGCCTACATACATTGTCAATTTAAGAGGGATTGGTTATAAATTTATCCCGCATACGAAGGAGCAATAATATGAAAATCGGTTTCAGATTAGGCTTCCATTTTATTCGCAGTTTATGTATCGGTACTTTTTTTATGGGTATTTTTATGGCAATCTTTATGGAAGGCATACTCCCTCTTATAGGAATAGGAAAAGATGACAAGGATACAGAAGCTCTTATCGTTTTTTCCCTCTTTATATGTACGCTTCTTATCGGTGCCATTATATATGGGTGGCATATTAGTAGGCCTCTCTTCCGGATGATTTCTTGGATTAACCAACTAGCAGAAGGATCATACGTGACGCCAGCAAACACAAAACAAATGTATAAGAAAAAAACAGGGAAATTAAAAGGGCCATACCGCCTATATAAAGACGTCTTTCTAAATATAGAGCACTTAACAAATAGATTACGAGAAATAGAAACTGAACGTGAACAACTTGAGAAAATGAAACGGGAATGGATGGCAGGAATCTCTCATGACCTCAAAACACCTCTTACTTATATTACAGGATACAGTGCACTTATGTTATCACCAGATCATACTTGGAGTCATGAAGAAAAAGAAAAGTTTTTGCAAGAAATTCAGCAAAAAGGCGATCACATGAAAGAGTTAATCGAAGACTTAAACCTTTCCTTTCGCCTTCAAGATTCACAGATTCCATTAAAAAAAGAAGAAATAAACATCGTTGAATTTACAAGAAGGCTAATAGCTGATATAACAAATGATCCACGCTCTCAGCAGTATCATTTTAGTTTTGAATCAAGCAATACAAACATAATAATTCCAATTGATACAAAATTATTCCACCGTTCTTTACAAAACTTGTTTATGAACGCTGTTTTACACAATCCTCCAGAGACAAGCATTCATACCTCTATTCTATTACAAGAAGACATACATATTATAATAGAAGATACTGGAGCCGGCATGGATGAATTAACCGTTCAAAACTTATTTAAGCAATACTATCGTGGGACGACTACAAATGTTTCAAATGAAGGAACAGGACTCGGGATGGCAATTGCTCATAAAATTATAACAGCACACGGCGGGACAATTCATGTTACGAGTGAAATCGGTACAGGCTCAAAGATTCACATCATACTCTCAAATCACTAGTCTTCTTTTGAGATTGTCTACATGAAATGAAACTTTCTTCTTTACATAAAAAAACCAATTTCTCCTTTTATAGAGGAGAAATTGGTTTTTTACTTTTTACAAAACTCTTGTATCAGTAGCTTATTTTCAGCTTCCAAAAAAGATACCTACTAGAGAATAGATAATAATTGTGGAAAATAAAATCGTCATATGGAACAGAGAAAAAATAAACAATGATTTTGCCCATTTCTCTGAATCCATTTTTCTATAACCATAAATACTTAAAGCAAGCCATAGTATGCTTAAAAGAAGTGCTACTAACATAAGACCAATACTTAATGACCCTAAAAGAATACTGATAATGATTAAAATCATTAAATACACGTTCGTTTGTATATATGTTCTTTTAACACCTTTTACTACTGGAAGCATCGGAACATTTGCAGCTTTATACTCATCATGTTTACGAATGGCTATCGCATAGAAATGAGGCATTTGCCAAATAATCATAATGATAAAAAGACCAATGATAGCTGGATGCGTGATATCCGGATATATAGCAGCCCAACCGATAAGCGGTGGCATTGCTCCTGAAATACTTCCTATCTCCGTATTGTAAATCGTTCTTCTTTTGCTCCACATTGTATATGGTACAACGTACAAAAATAAACCTAAAAAACCTAATAACGCCGCTAAATATGTCGTTAGCGCAAGAAATACTAACCCGGAGATTGTCATCAATATTCCAAGCCATAATACAGCTTTAAAACTGATTTCTCCCGTTACAGTCGGTCTTTTTTTTGTTCTCTCCATAATCGAATCAATATCACGATCATACAGATTATTAAATGCTCCTGCTGCTCCTATGATTAAAATTGAACCAATGAAAGCAAATATTATTTCTGGAATTTTTTCAAACGGGCTGATTTTATATTTATATAAAGCCAATGTCAATCCAGCAAACATCGGGACCAAATTCGATTTAATAATTCCAGTCTTCACAGTTTGGGCTATAATGTCCGATAACTGTCGTTTCGAATTTGTTAATTCTTTTTTTCTTCCCATGACACTCTGTACTCCTTTTCATCAGGCATTTCTACCACACATATAGTATTAACATACTCCTCGGTATATTAATACTATATGATATGCATGTCAAGAAAAAGAGAGTATACAGTGCACCATTGAAGGTTAATCTATGAAAATTAGAAAACCCTCTAGTAAATACAGGAAAAAGAGATTTATACAGCAAAAACTTATCCTAAATAGATGAATATCCGCTTCATACTCTCACTATTTATCACGCTTTAACGTAATCGTTCCTGTCATAGACTCCACTGTTAACTTTGCATCATTCTCTTGTCCAGTTCCTATACGCCCCTTTACTTTATGACTATTTCCTTTTTCAACAGATGAAAGTGAAAAATCATTTTCGATTTTCCCTGCCTGTGTCGACAAATCTACTTCAAGATTCTCCGGCTCTTTTTCCAGTTTTATATGTATATGGGATGATTCAGTCTTTATTTTGCTTTCATTTTTAACACTGAAAGCCGTTGTTACATTAATTTCCCCAGTATTGGTTTGAATATCGAAGCTCCCCTCCACTTCTTGTAACGTAATCCCTCCTGATTCAGAAACTCCTTCCATCTGGTCTCCTTTATAATTTTTTATTGTCATATCACTTGAATCACTATATAAATCCAATTTTTTAGATGCCATATTTTCACCTATTACTTCACCTGATTCTGTTTCAACATCTATTTTTTTATATATTTTTTTAGGAAGGTATATTTGCACAGTTGCTGTTTTCAAATTTACAATTGATGGAGCATTTTCTATAATAATCTCTAATTTGTCTCCATCCGCTTTCACTTTCACACCTTCCGTATCTCCTGTATCAATCTTAATATTCTTTTCTACTGTAGAGTAAAGTTTAATGTTTTCTCCTACAGTTTTTACATAAATCTCATTTATATGTTCCGCGTCGAACTGTTTGGTATCTGCTAATTCATTCTCTTTTGTACCGCATGCTACAAGACTTACTATCATTAGACTTATACATAAAAACATATATCGTTTCCCTTTCATAACCTTCATCCCCCCCTCTTAACTACCTTACTTATACAATAACCGCAAACTCCCCATTCGCTGCAACTGTCCAATTAGAGCGATACATAACAATAAAATAGATAACGTAATATACAAGACCACATTTGATGTTGATATTGCTAGGAAATCTACATATGGGAGATGATTGATTGGGCCTAAGTACCATAAAAATATATACAATACTTCAAATAATTTACGCGTCTGACTCCATACTCCAAGTGTCAATGCGAACGTTGGAATAAATACAATACCGCTAAGCCAAGAAAGCAGAGATGAAATATCTTCCATTACTATCAATTGAACAATAACACCACTAGAAATAATAAGACCCACTATAATACCCGAGATCCATGTTGCAAAAAACTTATAAAGTGGAGAACAACTCGACATAATAATTTGATCTGTACCATATTGTTTTTCTCTTGTCATCATCTGCGACCAAATTGCAATAGGCCAAATTAGAATGATAGATAGCCACTCTCTTGCTATATGTACTGGATATATCAACCCAAATGCTATAAGTCCAGCAGCAATAACGTACCACCAAACTGTAAATCCTTTTAACATAATAGATAACTCCGCTTTGATTAATAGAAACATGTTTATTCCTCTTGTCTTCTTAATCGTAGTAAGTATAAAACTGTCCAGACTTTGCTCATTCACAATGATAGACTGCTGTTTCTTCTCAAACTCTTCTTCCTTTCCCTTCACTTTAGAACATATACGAAATCTATTAAAAATAAGAGAAGTAATCCAAATGAATAAAAGTGCCACTCCAAGCCAAGTCAAACTTACGACAAACATTCCGGGATTCCAATCTACTCCATTCCAATCAAATGTTTGTATCGTTCCCTCGGTAGGGTTATAACCAAATCCTCCCCCGCCATTTCCTTTTAAAAATCCATACTCGCTAACCGCATCCTGTATCATATCTGAACGAATCATTCCTAAACCAAATACATCCAAATAGCGATTTGGTACTTCAAAAGACAAAATCGCTAATAACACCCATAAGAAAAAGAATACGATATTACCAATCACACCATTCAAACCAGGAAATACATCAAAAAAGGTTGTTAACGCTGCAAGAAGAAAAAGTGAAGGAAACACAATATAAATAAGTGGGTACAAATAACCACCTAATTGAAATGAAAGATCTTCTCCACGTATAAATTGCATTGCGATAAAAGCAACAATTAATACCATCTCAATCACTACTAATACAATAAAATTAGAAATTGTTTTCCTAAAAATATATCGGAAATTGCTTATCGGTGAAGCAGCAATTAATTGCCCAACGCCTAATCGCTGTTCGTCTGAAATTTGGCTCCTTAATACATAAAAACCGAGTAACCAAATAAATAAAGCAGATGTCATCGCCCCCATACCACCGAGCCAATTTGAATTATAAATCCCTCTCACTCCGCCAAGATAAAACACTTCATATCCCGCTGAAGCTGCCGGTACACAGGCATATCCAAAAAGGATCGTTACGCCGATTACAATTAAAAAGGAATAACTTCTCATTTGTTTTCTAACATTATTTTTAATAACGTAAAATAGATTATATACATTGTTCAATGCGGATTCCTCCCTTCGCAGAAACATAATACAAATAAGCATCTTCTAAAGAAGCTGGGATCATACGCGCCGCCTTACTAGGAGCATGAACTGAAATAATTCGAGCATGAATGCCATCAGGCCGATGAACAGCACCACTTACTATGTATTTTTTTTGAACATGGTGTAGTTCTGAAGCTGGGATCACCTCTTCCCAAACCTTTCCCTCAACACGTTTTAATAATTGTTCTGGTTTCATATGAGCTAATACATTTCCTTTTGATAGTAAAGCAATGTTCGTCGCACTGGATTCAATATCTGTTACAATATGCGTTGATAAAATAACAATTCTATCTGTAGAAAGAGTTGACAATAAATTTCGAAATCTAATTCTTTCCTCAGGATCCAATCCTACTGTTGGCTCATCTACAATTAATAATTTTGGATCATTTAATAAAGCTTGCGCAATGCCAACTCTTTGTCGCATTCCTCCAGAATAGCTACCTAATAGTCGTTTTCTATCGTTCGTTAAATTCAGCGCTTCAAGTAGTTCATTAATTCGCTTCTTTGAAGAGTTCATAGCTAAACCTTTCATCGCTGCGATATACTCTAAAAACTCCACCGCATTCATATTTGGATATACCCCAAAATCTTGTGGTAAATAACCAAGCTGTGAACGTAACAACTTTGGTTTCTTTTGAATGTTTTCCCCATTCCACATCACACTACCATTCGTCGGTTGTTCAATTGTTGCTAATATACGCATAAGGGTAGATTTCCCCGCTCCGTTTGGTCCTAAAAGTCCTAATACACCAGGCTTTACATGTAAACTACAATCTTGCAACACTACTTTCCCGCCGTACCTTTTCTGTACATGTTCAATGATTAATTCCATTACATTTCCTCCTCACTTTATGAAAACGAATGTTTCTCTAGTTTTCATTGTAAGGAACGAAAGTAAAATCTAAGTAAAATAAAAGGAAAATCGAGGATATAAATTACCCTCGATTTTCCTCCATTGTTCATGAATATGTCACTGCTAAGACTATGTAAACTACACTATATATAGAAGTAAGAAGAATACACATTGAATGATTCAAACATCTCTTCACAACACTTGCATCACTAAATCCTCATTTAATAATAAAAGGTATGCCTCGTATAAAGATATGAGAAATAAGGGAGGAACTAAAAATGGAGATGATTGAAAGATATATTTACGCAGCCACAAAAAATGTACCACCATCCGATCGCAAAGATGTTTCCAAAAAACTACGAAATGTAATTGACACAGAGTTAACAAAATACGTACAAGAAAAAGAAGTTACAAACAACGATATAGAAAAAGTCCTTCTAGAATTAGGACCTCCCAATCTTGTAGTAAAAACATATCACCGTTCAAAACGATATTTGATTAGCCCAGAATTATTTGAACTTTACGCTTCACTTTTAAAGATTGTACTACTTTCCATCTTCCTAGCTTTTAGCGTCATACTCACAATTCAGATCATATTAGACCCAAGTAACCTCCTCAAACACTCTATAGACTATATAACCTCTCTCATTACAACTGGTGTTCAAGGGTTTGCATGGGTAACAATCGGATTTGCCTTACTAGATTACCGAAAAACTTCATCTAAAGATATACAAAAAGCTCTTCATACTAATTGGAGACCTCAAGATCTTCCTTTACTCCCAGAAACTAAAAAACAAATCAATCGCACCGAGCCCATAGTCGGAATTGTTTTTTCTATTCTTTTCATTCTACTCTTTCTCTTTGCCAATCAATTTATCGGTATTTTTATACTACAAGAAAACGCAACACTCATGATTATCCCATTTTTCAATCCAGAAACATTCGCTTTCTACCTTCCATTTATTTTTCTCATATTAGGAATCGGCATTCTCAAAGAATGTTTGAAGCTGATAATTGGAAAATGGACAAAAAGATTAGCACTCTACAACTTACTACTAAACGCTCTGTCATTAAGTATTGTTTTACTCCTTGTTCAATTTACAAATCAACCTTTTTGGAACACACATTTTATGACCGAACTTGCACAATCACAAAGCGAAGCATATGAAACAATCAAAATGATATGGAATTTTCCTAAGCAATATGCATTGCCTATCTTCATTTCCGCTACACTATTAGACATTGGAATGGGGCTCTATAAAGCTTATAAAAAATAGATTTAGCTTTTTCCTTATAAGAGAAAAACCTTCTAAATAGAACCACAATTCTACTTAGAAGGTTTTCTGTTTTCCTTAAAACAAATGAATGTTTTCCTTCTTGCAAGCTTCACGCATGTCATCAGGCCATACGGAAGTTTGAACTTCACCAATGTGTGCTTTACGTAAGAAGTACATGCACATTCTTGATTGTCCGATGCCACCACCAATTGTAAGCGGGAGTACATCTTCTAAAATACCTTTATGGAAGTCATAATCGCGTTTGAAATCTTCACCCTTCTTTGTTAGCTGCTCATCAAGCGATTTACTATCAACGCGAATTCCCATTGATGACAGTTCAAATGAAGATTGCAATACTGGATGCCAGAATAAGATGTCACCGTTTAATTTCCAATCGTCATAATCTGATGCACGCCCATCATGTTTTTCACCTGAGCGAAGCGCATCACCAATTCCGATAATAAAGACTGCACCGTGCTCTTTCGCAATTGCATGCTCACGATCCTTCGGCGTTAACTCTGGATATTTATCTTCTAATTCTTGTGATGTAATAAATACAATATCTTCTGGTAAATACTTGCCAAGAAACGGATATTTTTCAAATAGATGATCTTCTAAATCTTTGAATATTCCATAAATTGTTCGTACTGTTTCTTGTAAGTAATCTACTGTACGCCATTCTTTTTGAACAATTTTTTCCCAATCCCATTGGTCAACATATATCGAATGCGTCGCATCAAGTTCCTCATCACGGCGAATCGCGTTCATGTTTGTATATAAACCTTCACCAGCTTCATAACCATATTCATGTAATGCAAGTCGTTTCCATTTGGCTAGTGAATGAACAATTTCTAATTCTTCTCCTGAATGAAGCATATCAAATTCAATTGGTCGTTCTACACCGTTTAAATGATCGTTTAAACCTGATTTTTTCGTTACGAATAGTGGTGCAGATACGCGGAATAGTCCAAGGCGCTTTGCTAATTGATCCTCAAAAAATGTTTTAACGTCCTTGATTGCGATTTGTGTCTCTCTTACTGTCATTAATGATTGATACATGGTGGTTTCCTCCTAAAATGTTTGGATGTAGTGAAAAGAAGCCAACCAAAAAAGCCCTTCTTTCCCAAAAAAACTGGGACGAAAGGCTTTGGTTCCGCGGTACCACCCAAATTAGCAACAGAGGTTGCTCACTTATTCAGTACGGAGATTAGAAAAATCTCGATACTGTTCTTCTTGTAACGGCGAAGTTCCCGGCTAAGTCTACTTTCCTCTACAGGATTTCGGTTAGCGACTCCAGGAGGTTCTTCATAACAGGCTTCGTATCAGGCTCACACCACCCCTGACTCGCTTTGACTACGTCCTACTACTACTCGTCCTTTCACAGTCGTTTTGTTGTCACATCTCTGAAACATTTTATTAATGATTATTCTATACAAAAAAATGAGAAAGTCAACAAAAATTTTAAAATTTTTTCAATTCTTTATTTTAGTTCTTTAGCGATTCTTTTGTAGCTTTGATTTAAAAAAAACTTCACCTAAAGTAACCAACATATATATGACAAGCAGGGTAAGCGTCCGAAAAACCGGATCCATTGTATTTCTCATCATTTTCATTTCCTTTGTAATTCTTTTCATATGTATATCATTCTACAACTCGAAGAAATCTATGCAAATTTTGATCATGATCCCATAATATATCAAATTACTGCCGATTTTATGATATACTATATTATTCAGCTGTTTGTTCTAATTCCATAACAAATAGGAACTAACATGGTCATAGATCGAGATTATATTTCAAAGACATTGACTGCTATTAAAGTAGATTTTTTATACAATCGTAACGGAGTGATAATATGAGTAAAACGAAAGCAAAACCTAAAAAAGGTATCGGTCAAGGAACAGGAAGTAAAGGCTGGAACCGTTGGCAATCTAGTGCTAAGAAAAAGAAAAATGCGAAGCCTTATAAAAGTAAAGGTACAAAAAATAACTAAAAACCCTCGTGAAAAGTACGTGTAAATCATATTTTTGAAATACAGCCATGGTTTAACTCTACGTATAATGTAATGATGTAAAAAGCTGCTTCGTATTTAACAAGCAGCTTTTTGCATTTCATCCTTCTTTTTCTGTAACTGGTTTCATATATTTGACGTTCCGCTAGAAAACGCTTACGTAATCGTTTTCATCCTATACAATAAAGCTATCAAATCCTAAGAGGTGGCAAAAATGATTACAAAAGATTTAAACGTCAATAGACGATTATTGAATAGCATTGAAACAAAGAAAGAGGGCGAGATCGTATGAAAAAATCACCTACTAATCCATGGCTTATTGTTCTCGGTACAGTCATTGTACAAATGGGACTTGGAACGATATATACATGGAGCTTATTCAATCAGCCTTTAGTGAGTAAATACGGATGGAGTCTTAACGCTGTTGCTATAACCTTCTCAATCACTAGCCTTTCCTTAGCATTCTCAACTTTGTTTGCTAGTAAATTACAAGAAAAATGGGGACTTCGTAAGCTTATTATGTTCTCTGGGTTAGCATTAGGAATCGGATTAGTGCTTAGTTCACAAGCTTCTTCATTAATCATGCTTTATGTATTAGCAGGTTTTGTTGTCGGTTATGCAGATGGTACAGCATATATTACTTCACTATCTAACTTAATAAAATGGTTTCCAAAGCGTAAAGGTTTAATTGCCGGTATATCTGTCTCTGCATATGGTACAGGTAGCTTAATATTTAAATACATTAATGCAAAATTAATTGATTCAGTTGGTGTATCGCAAGCATTTATATACTGGGGTGTAATTGTTACAACTATGATCGTGCTTGGTGCTTGTTTGATCCGTCAAGCATCTGAACAAAGTGCGGCTCATGCAACAAATAGTCAAGACTATACAACAAAAGAAATGCTACGCACAAAAGAAGTGTATCTGTTATTCATTATGCTATTCGCATCATGTATGAGTGGTCTATACTTAATTGGTATGGTAAAAGACATTGGTGTTCAACTTGTAGGGCTTAGTGCAGCAACAGCAGCTAATGCTGTCGCTATGGTTGCAATCTTCAATACGCTCGGTCGAATCATTCTAGGACCGTTATCAGATAAAATCGGCCGTTTAAAAATTGTTACTGCAACATTTATCGTGATGGCTACATCTGTCTTCGTTCTCAGCTTTGTAGATTTAAATTATGGCATTTATTTCGTCTGTGTAGCAAGTGTTGCGTTTTGCTTCGGTGGAAATATCACTATCTTCCCAGCTATCGTTGGTGATTTCTTCGGTATGAAACACCATAGCAAAAACTACGGAATTGTGTATCAAGGCTTCGGTTTTGGAGCACTCGCAGGTTCCTTTATCGGTGCACTTTTGGGTGGATTCAAACCTACTTTCATGGTAATTGGCGTATTGTGTGTCGTTTCACTTATTATCGCTATTTTCATTCAAGCACCTAAACAGCAAAAAGAAACACAAGAAAATTATCGCAGCGCGGCGTAAGCATTCCAAATTTTCATTTCATAAAAAAAAGCGATTCTTTCATCAATAAGAAAGAATCGCTTTTTTTACTATGTTAAATCATAAGAATTTCCCTAATCTCTTCTTCCGTAATAGAGGAGAATTTTTCTTGCCCCGGCTCAATCACTTCTGCAATTAAATGCTTCTTACTCTCTTGTAGCTCATTCATTTTTTCTTCAATTGTGCCATGTGCTACTAATTTGATTACTTGTACAGTATTCTTTTGCCCCATTCGATAAGCACGATCTGCGGCTTGTTGTTCGACCGCAGGATTCCACCATAAATCGTATAATATAACAGTATCAGCCCCAGTTAAATTCAGCCCTGTACCACCTGCCTTTAAAGAGATGAGAAATAAATCGCCTTCCCCCTCATTAAATCGATTGCACAGTTCTACGCGCTCAGCTGACGGCGTATTCCCATCTAAATAGAAATATGGTATAGCTTGACGATTCAATTCACGTCCAATAATGGAAAGCATCTTCGTAAATTGCGAAAAGATCAGAATTCTTTTCCCCGTACTTCTGCATTCCTCTACAATTTCGAGTAGTTGTTCAAACTTAGCTGAACTTCCTTTGTAATCATCTACAAACAAACCTGGGTGACAACAAATTTGTCGAAGTCTCGTCAACCCGGCTAAGATTCTAATTTTATTTTTGCGCAATGTATCTTTATCTAAATGCTTTAATGTTTCTTCTCTCAATTTTGCTAAATATGCTGCATATAATTTTTTCTGCTCTGGAAGTAGTTCTGAAGACTGTAAGTGCTCAATTTTCTCTGGCAATTCTTTTAACACATCTTCTTTTAAGCGACGTAATACAAACGGTTTTACCCGTTTTGCAATATTTTCACGCCTTAAATCTCCAAACTCTTTTCTTCCTGGTAACAATTCTGGAAAGACTACATGAAAAATAGACCAAAGCTCTTCTAATGAATTTTCTACCGGCGTTCCAGTCAATCCAAAACGATACTTTGCTTGAATCGTTTTCACTGCCTTTGCAGTTTGCGTCGTATGATTTTTAAAGGCTTGCGCCTCATCAAGAAATAACGTATGAAACGGCTGTGCATATTGCCTTACATCTCTTCGTAACAAAGGATATGACGTAATCATGACGTCATACTTTGTAGTATCTTTTAAAATCTTTCTCCGTTCAGTTTGATTCCCATCCACAATAACAGCTCGTATATGCGGGGAAAATCTCTTTATTTCACTAAGCCAGTTATACACTAAAGAAGAAGGAGATACGACTAATGCAGGTAGCTTCTTCTCTCGAATTTCATGTAAAACCGAAGCAATAAAAGCAATACTTTGCAATGTTTTCCCAAGTCCCATATCATCTGCTAAAATACCGCCAAATCGATAATGTGCAAGTGTTTTCATCCATTCGAATCCATCTTTTTGATACTCTCTAAGTACTGGAACTAAACTGTCTGGTACAGTGAATTCCATATTTTTAGGGTTTCGAATATTCTCCATTAATTCTTGAACGGATTGATCTAAACTAAGAACATTTCCTTCTTGAAGCGAACTCATCCATTTCACACTTCGTACGAGAGGTACATTCACTTCTTCTCCTTTTAGAATTTCTTTTCGAATACCCGATTCCTTTATAAACTGATTCACTTCATTAAATTCCTTGCTCTCTAACGATAGTAAGGAACCGTTTGCTAATCGATAATATTTACGTTTTTCCTCAAGCGCTACCAATACACCTTTAATCTCAGCTTCAGGTATCCCTTTTATATCAAAGCGAAATGCTAACCAATCAATTCGTTCTTTCCGCCTTACTCTTATAAGAGGTCCACTGTTCCCTCGATGAATACGCAACTTAATAGCTGTAGTTGCGTAAATATCAAGCATATTTTTTAATTTTGGAACAACGTGGTATAAGAAATTGTATTCTGCTTCCTCATTGTGCATGAAATAACCGCCTTCAGTTTTTGCAAAGGCGCTATCATTCATAATTTCTAAAATTTCTCGTTCTTTTTTCTCGTCCCGATTAAAAACGGAAGGTTGTCCATCCTCTTCTAACGGATTAATAACGACATTTCCATATTGAAATTCTAACCCTGCTAGTAATCGATTTTTAACTCGATCTAAAAATAATTTTGCTTTCAAAGGAGCTGTTTCAACGCGTTCCGATATAACCTCATCAATTCGTACATTTCCTAGCTTCATTAAACCTGGTACTACTTTCGCTACAAAATGCTCCATTTTCTCAGAAGAAATATGAAATTGATTACTGCCAGAACGATTCATCATTCTTTTTAATTCAATGAGTCGATTGCAATCTTCTATATTTAATTGATATAACTTTCCTTCAAAAAGAGCATAACCGTATGTATCCATGACTTGAACTTGTTGTAATCCATCAATCTGAAGCGTATATCCTCCGTTTACACCTTTATTAAACTCAAAAGTTAAAGGCAACAGCCCTTTTGAGATATGGACACCATGAAATGATTTGCCATCATGTTGTAGTATTACAAATGAAGTATTAGAAAGTAGAGAAAGCATCTCCTTCCAAGAAGCTGGTGGAATTAAGATTATACTTTCATCTTGTTCAAAATTCATTTGCAACGATTCTACATACATTTTTTCATTCCGATACATTTGAATCAACAGTTGAATAACAGCATCTGTTTCCTGTTGAAAGCTGTAGACCTCTGGTGTGTAAGTAAAATCATTTGAACATATGAAGGAGTCTCTCTGCTCCACTCTATTAAGAAACTCTCTAAGCTTATATACAGTGTATAACTTCTCTAACTTTACTTGAATACCAAACAGCGCTCCTCCGTTTTGAGAAGATACTGGAATACCAATAAACTCCACATCAAGAATTTTTCGCGTATCAAATCGGTGCTGCTTACTTTTAGGTCGCAGTGGCTTTTCATCAAATAAATCCAACATACCACTCGCTAGTTGAGTATCTTTAGCGTTTATCGGGTCTTTTTTTAAAGCATCTTCTAACGATTGTCCACTTCGTTGAAAATTATTTATGTATAATAATGCAGCTGCAATATGTTGACAATATGTATGAAAAGAAGCAAGTGAAGGACAACTGCATTTCCCAACAATATCGCCATTATTAGCAGTTTCTATCGTGACATAGAAATCTCCGTTTCCTTTCACTGTCGCTTCGCAAATATTTCTCTTTGCATCATAAGTAGTAATAGCTACCTTGTTTGTCTTACAATAAGCCTCACCTTTTTTATATGAGGTTTCTCCACACAACTGTTTCATTATTGTTTTATTTAATATAAAACTCATTATTTAGGCCCTTCCTTAAAACTCAAAAATTATATTCCCAAAACATTAGCATACAAGCTTGTAAAGCGTTTGTATCTACTCCTATACAACATTTTACATGTATATATATCAATAGCAAATCCTCAAAATACCGATCAGTGTCATAATAAAAAAATAAACCCGTAAATCAAAAGAAACTACTATGCGAGGACATCTGTAGTTTCTTTTTACATGTTCTATTCTAATTCCATCAATCGCTTTGCCTCAAAATACAACACTTGAATAAACTTCTTCGTATTAATTCTCGTATGCCCTGATGCTGTTATCTCTTCCTTCGTCAGTTCTGTCATACGCTTACGAACAATTGTAAAATCAAAAAACTTCGGTGCATAACTTTCAAACTTCGGATTCGAAAAATCTGTTAAACCAAGGGAAGCGAGATGGTTCAGAGATTGATAAATTGCTCGGCGCACTCTTTGTTCTGAAGCCTTTCTTTCTTTATCAATTTCTACTTCCAAAGCACTTTCTCCTAATTTCTTAACTGTTATGTGTTGAAAAATATCTTTCAACACCGGAAAACCATATTCAAAAGTTTTTTCTTTTTCTTGACCTAATAAATATTCAAGCATACTAAGTAAATCCTTACTTCCATTCTCTCCCGCGATTCCAAGCTCCGATAATAAGTAACGACCTGAGTCCGCTATTTTTTTCTCTTCTTGCACTGGTTCATTTCGAACTTGTGGTTGTTCCCATTGAAACACATTATTCAATGATTTTTGAATATCTTGTA
Source organism: Bacillus cereus (assembly GCF_002561295.1). GTDB lineage: Bacteria > Bacillota > Bacilli > Bacillales > Bacillaceae_G > Bacillus_A > Bacillus_A cereus_S. Next base: position 185,493 of record NZ_NTUG01000002.1, on the reverse strand, counting down.
TCGATCGTTCTAACCGAATGCGTTCTATCACTTTTCGCACGACAGATACAACTTCAATTTTATTTAATGGTTTTGTAATATAATATTCAACACCTAGAGAATACGCTTCTCCAATTAATTGTTTCGATTCAACTTGAGAAATCATAATTACCTTTCCTGTAAACGCAGGTAGAATATGACGTACCGTTTCAATTCCATCACGCATTGGCATTAATAAATCAATAAATAAAATATCTACCTTTTTAAAATTCAACTGATCCACTTCTATACAAGCACCGTCTTCTGCTTCCCCCACAACTTCTCCAAGATCTTCATCTTCAATAATTTGTGATAACATAGAGCGGAATACTTCATCATCATCTACGATGTAATAAAACATCCTATCACCCTTCCCTGGTTAAACTAGACTCAGGTAACCATACGACAAACTTACATCCTTTTTCATTTTCTCTATCCTGAAGGATCACTTCTCCGCCTAGTTCTGTAACCATCTCTTTTATGTATGACAAACCTATTCCCGTTGATGGTGTCCCTGTCTGATCATACTTCGAAGTAAATCCCGGTTTAAATACTAACGCTTTATACTTTTGTGCAATACCAGGACCATTATCTATTACTTCAAACATTACATTTTCTTCTTGTTTATAAGCGTTTATTACAACCTCACCAACACCTTCTATTGCTTCTACAGCATTTGCCACTAAGTTATTTAAAATAGACAATACAGTATACACATGATACTCATTGTGCTCACCTTCCATGTTTTTAGAAAATGCTATTTCTTTTCCTAATAGCTGAGCGTACTTTTCATTGATCCTAACAATCATTTCCGTCAACTCATGACCTTCTATGTATTCAGAAAGATTTTTATCTAATAAAAGCTTTGATAATCCTGCAAAAATTCTTTGATTATCTTTTTTAATTTCGTGTACTTCCCCAGCAATTTTCAATACTTTTTTACTGTGCATTTCTATATCATTTGTATCATTACTAGCTTGTAAATTTCGATATAATTGATATGCTTCTTGTGTAATTAATTCTGCATTTTGAAGTGTCTTTTTTAAATGGACAGATTCCACATATAAAGTGGAAAGGTGCATCAACATCTTTTCATTTTCCTTCCGAACTTGCGCTTCTTTTAATTTCGTTTCATATAAACTCATCATATTTAAGAAACCAAGAGCAAAGAAACTTCGAAAAACAGCAATAATAATCAATTTATTTACTTCTGAAACCGTGATAGTTGTCCCCAGTATTAAAAAGTGATTAAACGCAAGTTCTGACATACTTGCTATAATTTCAATTGAAATACCCAAACATCCTATGATAAACGGTTTTTGATGAAATTTATTTACTCTACATAATGAAAATAGGCTACCATAAATAAAATAATAAAAGAAAACTGGATAACGCAAATAAAAAGACTCCGCTAAATCAAAGTTTCCTTGCAACATCCAATCCAGACTAATTCGAAATATAGCAACGGATAATCCAACGAGTAAACCTGCTATAGCACCCGGTACTTTCCGTAAAAATAATAGTAAGAAGAAAAAAATGGGGGTTCCAAAACTCACACGAAATGTATCATTAAATGGATGAAAATTCAGCTCTCCGGCTATCGGAACAACTAACACTAAAATGATTAAAAGGGACATATCTTTCTTCCATAATTGATTCCAATTCAAAGATGCCACTTCCTATTTATGAAATATATTTTTCAAAAATTGAACAAGGAAAGCCCGCTTATTATATAAACGGGCTTTATTTCTATAGTGTTACCTGTTTAGCTGCTTTTACTTGGCGATATACAGGCTGCCACATTGCTTCTTTCACAGCTTTTCTGATATCGTTATCACTGAGTTCCTCACGAGCAACCCCTTCAGCAACTGCTGCTTTTGCTACTTCAATCGCTACTATTTCTGAGATGTTACGCAATTCTTCTACTTCTGGAAGAATTGGTGCTCCTGGTTGACTCGTATCTACCATACTTGCCACCGCTTCTGCCGCCGCCGCAAACATACCATCTGTCATTACGCTTGCACGAACAACGATTGTTCCAAGGCCAAGACCTGGGAAAATAAGCGCATTATTGGATTGTCCGATCACATACGTTACACCATTATATGTAACTGGTTCAAACGGACTTCCTGTTGCCACTAATGCTCTTCCTTCTGTCCAATGGATTAAATCTACTGGTTTTGCTTCTGCAAGCGGTGTTGGATTAGACATCGGTAAAATAATTGGTCTTTCTACATGAGAAGCCATTTCCTTTACAATTCCTTCTGTAAAAGCACCAGCTACTGTTGATGTACCAATTAATATCGTCGGTCTTACACGTTTTACAACTTCCGCAAGCCCAATCAGACTATCTTGTCCCCATTCATTCACTTCAGATTCCTTACGTGCATATGGAACCTGGAAATCTAGAAGCTCCTTCATATTATCTGTAAGTAAACCATGGCGGTCAATACACCAAAAACGTTCATTTGCTTCTTGCTCTGATAATCCTGCACGGACCATCGCATCTCGCACTTGATCAGCAATTCCGATTCCAGCTGTACCAGCACCAAATACTACAACGCGATGTTCGCATAAAGGAACATTAGAAACTTTCACTGCTGACAATACAGCTGCTAATGAAACAGCGCCCGTCCCTTGAATATCATCATTAAATGTACATACTTGATCTCGATATTTATTTAAAATCCTGCGTGCATTATGTGAGCTAAAATCTTCCCAGTGTAATAAAGCTTGCGGGAACTTGTCATGTACGGTTTTTACAAACGTATCAATAAATGCGTCATATGCTTCACCAGTTATACGAGGGTGACGGTTACCAATATAAAACGGATTATTTAGTAAATCCTCTCGATTCGTACCAACATCTAAAATTACAGGTAATACACGGCTAGGATCGATTCCAACTGCAGCCGTATAAACAGCTAGTTTTCCGATGGCAATATTAATACCGCCAACACCCCAATCGCCAATCCCTAATATTCCTTCACCATCTGTTACAACGATTAAATCTGTATTTTCAGCTGTTGCACCTATGTTAGTAAACGCTTCTGCAATACCAGAAGGGTCATTGATTGATAGGTAAACGCCACGCGGTTTACGGTACTCATGACTATATCTTTGAATTGCTACCCCAACAGTTGGTGTATACACAATTGGAAGCATTTCTCGCAAATGATCTGTAAGCAAACGATAAAACAATACTTCATTACGATCATGTAGTGCTGTTAAATATACATTCTTTAATAAGTCATCCGGCTGCGAACAAAATTGCTCATACGCGCGGCGTGCTTGCTCATCTAATGTTAATACCGCTGGCGGTAATAACCCTTTTAGTCCTAATTCTTCTCTTTCTTCTTTCGTGAAAGCGACACCTTTATTTAAAAGTGGCGTTGCTAATATTTCTACTCCCCTTAATGTTGTTTCTAATGCACCATTAGAGGAAACTGTAAATTTACTCATACCATCCCTACCTTCATTCATATATACCATTTCTATATTGTAAACAAAAAAGAGGGGAATGTCCCCCTCTTCTTTTAATTTTTCTTTAGAAGAGTTGCTCCTGCAATCCCCGGATGTGTCATTTCATATGGGTCTAAAATTAAGTCTAATTCCTCTTGGGATAATACACCATTTTTCACGCACAGGTCTCTGACAGATTGCCCAGTTGCAATCGCTTCTTTTGCAACACGAGCTGCTGCTTCATAGCCGATATGTGGGTTAACAGCTGTAATAATCCCAACACTTTTCTCAACATATTCTTTCAAATGCCCTTCGTTCGCTTCAATTCCTTTTAGACAATTATCTGTAAAGGCACGGAAACCGTTATTCATAATGCTAATAGATTGAAGTAAGTTGAAAACAAGTACTGGTTCCATAACATTTAACTCTAATTGGCCTGCTTCTGAAGCAAGGCAAATCGTATGGTCATTACCGATTACTTGGAACGCGATTTGATTAATCACTTCTGGCATAACAGGGTTTACTTTACCTGGCATAATCGATGAACCTGGTTGACGAGATGGAAGCATAATTTCTGCAAGTCCAACACGCGGGCCAGATGCCATTAAGCGTAAATCATTTGCAATTTTAGACATATTCATCATACATACTTTTAGTGCAGCTGATACTTCCGTATATGCATCTGTATTTTGCGTCGCATCTACTAAATCCTCTGCTCCAACAAGAGGCAATCCACTAATTGAAGCTAAATGTTTCACCACTGCTTCAATGTACTCAGGATCTGCATTTAACCCTGTTCCAACTGCTGTTGCTCCCATATTCACTTCATATAAATGTTGACGAGATTGCTGAATTCGTTTCATATCACGTCCAATTACACGAGCATACGCTTTAAATTCTTGCCCAAGACGAATTGGTACAGCATCTTGTAAATGCGTGCGTCCCATTTTAATCACATGATCAAATTGTTCTGCTTTCACTTCAAATACATCATGCATATAGCCCATTGTTTGTAATAACACTTCTAGTGCATTTAATGTCGCAATGTGAATTGCTGTTGGAAATGCATCATTTGTTGATTGTGCCATATTCACGTGGCTATTTGGGCTAATATAATGATAGTCTCCCTTTTCCATCTCTAATAATTCAAGAGCGCGGTTGGCAATGACTTCATTTGCATTCATGTTCATAGAAGTTCCCGCACCGCCTTGAATTGGATCGACGATGAAGTGATCATGCCATTTCCCTTCAAGAATTTCTTGTGCAGCTTCGGCAATTGCGCCACCTTTTTTCAGTTCCAATCTTCCTACATCTGCATTAGCAAGTGCTGCTGCTTTTTTTACAATCGCAAATGCTTTAATTAAACCATCATGAATTTTATAGCCTGTAATCGGGAAGTTTTCTACAGCGCGCATTGTTTGAACTCCATAATACGCATGCATTGGCACTTCTTTTTCACCTAAAAAATCTTTTTCGATTCGTACATTTTTTGTAGCTTCAGTTACTGTTACCATGAATGCTCACTCCTCATCTATTTCTTATGCTGCTTCTGTTTGCTTGACAGTTTCTACATATTGTTTTGCTTTATCATGATCAAATTCGCCTTCCCATTTCGACATAACAATGGCTGCTAATGCATTTCCTAACACATTGACAGACGAACGAATCATATCTAAAATGCGGTCAATACCAGCTATTAACGCTATACCCTCTAACGGCAATCCCATTGAACCTAATGTCGCTAATACTACAACAAATGAAGCACCTGGAACCCCTGCCATCCCTTTTGACGTTAACATTAAAACGAATAATAATGTTACTTGCTCCGTTAAAGACATGTGTATACCATACATTTGTGCGATGAATAATGCTGCTAATGCCTGATAAATAGCCGACCCTGTTAAGTTAAATGTATAACCAGTTGGAATAACGAAAGATGCAACTGCCTTCGGACAACCGAATTCTTCCATTTTTCTCATTATATTAGGTAAAACAGCTTCTGAACTCGCTGTTGTAAACGAAAGGATAAGTTCTTCTTTTAAAATTTTCATTAAGGTGAAAATGTTTACACCTACCATACGTGCATTAATCCCTAATACAACAATAACAAATAGTATAACAGTTACATACACAGCTAGCACTAATTTTCCTAAAGGAAGTAGTGTTGCCACACCAAATTTCGCAACCGTGACAGCGATTAGCGCACATACGCCAAACGGAGCAAATTTCATAACTTGGTTTGTAACCCAAAACATTGCTTCGAGCACACCTTCAAAGAAATTAAAAACTGGCTTTCCTTTCTCACCAATTGCTGCAACTCCTAAACCAAATAACACCGAGAAGAAAATGATCGGTAATAAATCACCTTGTGCCAGTGATTCAAATACGTTTGTCGGTACAATATGAACAATGGTTTCCGCAAAGCCTTTTTTCTCTGTTGCATCAGCTGTTTCCTGATATGATGAAATGTCACTTTGCTGTAAGTTGCTCATGTCAACACCTGTTCCCGGTTGGAACACGTTCGCTGCGATTAATCCCATTAAAAGCGCAATTGTCGTGATAATTTCAAAGTAAAGAATTGTTTTACCACCTAGTTTTCCTAGTTTCTTCATATCCCCTACACCAGCTACCGCAACAACTAATGCTGAAATAACGATCGGTACAACAATCATTTTAATTAAGTGAATAAATATATCCCCAACTGGTGCGATATAAGAAAGTGCCGTTTTATTGCCATAAAAGATTGCCCCTATCACAACCCCTAACACAAGTGCGACAAATATTTGTGTCGCCAATCCGAATTTTTTCATATATTTTCATCCCCTTTTTGCGAGCGCTTTCAATTCGTAATAATAAAAGCTCATTCACATGATATAAGTAAACCTACAAAATCAGACAAAAACCTACAACTTCTTCACAAAAGATTCGAATTTTTTTCTTTTAATATTCATTGACACCATTTAGTGATAAAATATCTGATTTCTTTGTATAATCTAAAAGATAAGTTTTTGAACATAAACAAACTGAAAAGGAGTGGAGGTTATGAAGAATCTTACGAAATGTTTCAATTACAACTCTTCCTTTCCTATTTCAATTTCTCTTAAAGGAGCAAAGGCACTCGCCTCTGCTCCTTTTTTATTGCTAATCGATATGCTACTTACATGCAAATTTTTTTCATATGAGCAAAGTAATTAAATTCAGAATAAACTGCCTATAAGAATCCAAGTATGATGAGAACTAATTCTCAGTGATAATTACGGACTCCACCGGAAAAACATTTTCTTCAAAATAAGGAGTGATGATAATGAGGCCATACAAACGCGTTTTAATTAAACTTAGCGGCGGTGCTCTCGCTGATCAAGATGGAAATAGTTTTGGCTCCAAACGTTTAGAACATATCGCAACTGAAATTTTATCAATTGTCGATTTAGGTATTGAAGTTTCTCTTGTCGTTGGTGGAGGAAACATTTTTAGAGGAAATTTAGCGGAGGAATGGGGGATTGACCGTGTTGAAGCGGATAATATAGGGACATTAGGTACCATTATGAACAGCTTAATGCTGCGAGGTGTACTCACAAGCAAAACCGATAAAGAAGTACGCGTTATGACATCCATTACTTTTACAGCAGTCGCAGAACCCTATATTCGTTTACGAGCCGTTCATCATTTAGAAAAAGGACATATCGTAATCTTTGGCGGTGGAAACGGGCAACCGTTCGTTACAACAGATTACCCAAGTGTCCAGCGTGCAATTGAAATGAATAGCGATGCGATTTTAGTCGCAAAACAAGGCGTAGATGGTGTCTTCACAAGTGATCCGAAGCGAAATAAATCAGCAAAAATGTATCGGCATTTAAATTATAACGATGTTGTTCGGAACAACATCAAAGTGATGGATCAATCAGCCTTATTACTTGCTCGTGACTATCATTTACCCGCACATGTTTTTAACTTCGATGAGCCAGGAGTGATGAAGAAAATATGTTTAGGTGAACATATTGGTACATTAATTAATCATGAGGTAACCGAACTCGTAAACGAAAAATAATGTTTTCTCGAATAGAACAACTGCAATTTTGGCATTAAAAATAGGTGCGGTATTTTATCGCACCTTACTCTTTCTAAAAAAGTACCATCCATCATAAATATCATATCTTTTGAAGCGAGTACGGACTCTGTTTTCATATACCTATCAGTTTCTAAATCATGTGATTTCATCACATATCGCATATCTCCATCAGGCCCGAACGGAATCAATACTCGCTCAGCAAATGATTTATAATCATGAGCATCTTCATAATATCCTTTAGCTGATTCTTTGTCTTGTGAATATCTAATTGCCCTCGGATTGTGAAAATGATCTATACTCGCCCGAACGAATAATCATAAAGGCCGTGTACCATCTCTCCTACCCTTAGATCGAATCCCTGAACTCTATCCACAAGCATTTCGGAATCTAAAATGGCGCTAAATGTAACTTTGAAATAAAGTTTGTTCAAATTAACACTAATAACCCTGGTATAAAAACAAATAGAAAGAGCATGTTTTGAAAAAATTCAATCAAAACACGCTCATATTGTATTAAAGCACTCTTTATCACAAGAAGGAAAACATCTGAGGTCCTTATTTGGATTCATAACGCAATTCAACAAATTGTTTATACCGTCGAACATCCGCCAGCGTTAATTCGTTCCCCTGATTTCCTGGCATAAACAGAGATTTACTTACTAATAAAGACAAAAAATCGCTTATTATTTTTTATATTTTGTAAAGGTTTCAATAACAGTTCTGGTTAATATCTCTATTCCTATAAGAATGGCATCATGTTTAAATGCCATATTAGGGTGATGTAAGCCAGGATCTAAATCGCATCCTATTCCTAGCATCGTTGCCTTAATAGAAGGTCTTTCTTTTGTATAAAAGTGAAAATCCTCTCCACCAGGGGTAATAATAGGTTGTACAAGCCCTTGGGATCCAATTGTATTTTCAATTGCTTCGGCCATAAATTGTTCTGCTTCTCGGTCAATAACCGCTGAATAAACTCTTTCTCTATGTTCAAATCTTATACGGCACTGATAGAATTCAGCTATTCTCTTTAGGACACTATCTACCTTTTCAATCAATTCATCCATAATTTCATTTGTTTGTGCACGTAAATCAAGACTGAACTTAGCGGATCCAGGAATAATATTCGCATTCGCACCTCCAGCAGAAGCCTGTGTCATTTTGACTGAATAAGATTGTTGCGGATTTAAGCGGATTCCTTTAATTTGCTCAACGATTGTAGATATCACTTCAATGGAATTTAAAGTTAAATGCGGTCTCGCACCATGACCATCAAAACCATAAATTTCACCAACTACCGTATCCGCTGATCCATGAATAATACCGGAAGCAGCTTGTCCATATTTAATTTCTTGAACAGGCCGTAGATGAAGACCATAGAGAAAGTCAACATCATCTATTACCTGTTTTTCAATCATTTTTAAAGCCCCTTCACCAACTTCTTCAGCTGGCTGAAAAATAAACTTTAATGTACCCGGAAGAGTAACCTTCATTTTTTTTAATAATAGTAAAACACCTAATACAATTGTCATATGAGCATCATGTCCACAGGAATGATTAGCACGAAAGGCCCCGTTTACTTCTTGAAAAAGGGCATCCATATCAGCTCTTAATCCAATCGTTATCTCACTTAAACTGTCCTCTGAAGACCACTCACCTACAACGCCAGGGATATCAACAAAACTAATCACATCAAGCCCATTTTGTTGAAGTATACTGGAAATATAAGATGTAGTCTGAAATTCTTTCCAGCTCACTTCTGGATTCTCATGAAGATCGTGAAATATCTTCATAACTTGAGGTTTAAGTTCCTTCAATAATTCCTTCATCGTATCGCTCCTTATCTTCTCAGGAAATACCGAGAGCGACTGCAGCTATTAATGCAATACAAGCCATGAAAGCCCACCCGAGAATTAATTTCCAAATAAATTTTACCCATCTCTCATATGGAATTCCAGCAACAGCGAGGTATCCCATTAACGCAGAAGACGTTGGAATAATAGAGTTCGTAACAGAATCTCCGTATTGAAAAGCAAGCACAGCAATCTGCCTTTCTAATCCTAAAATATCAGTAATTGGAACCATAATTGGCATTGTGGCAGCTGCCTGCCCGCTACCTGAAGAAATGAATAAATTCAGAAACGCTTGAGTAAAAAACATACCTACGACATTCAATGATTCCGGAAATTGACTTATTCCCGCGGTCATCATATAAACTAATGAATCAATGATTTTCCCTTCCTCTAAAACAACTGTAATAGCTCGTGCAAATCCAACGATTAATGCCCCAAATGTAACTGCCTTAGCACCCGCGATAAATGAATCGAAAAGTTTCCCTAACTTCAAGCCGCCAACTAATCCACAAACGATACCTATAATCAAAAAGGAAGCCGTAAGCTCTGTTAAAAACCATTTCCATTTAAACACACCATACACATTACATGCTAAACCACAAATCAAAACTACAAAAACTAGCTTGTGGCGTCCGGTCAACTCTGGGAATTCAGCTAACCCTGTCACTTTCTTTTCTTTTTGCTCAATATCATAGATTATACTTTTTTCAGGATTTCGTTTTACCTTAAATGCATAACGGCTGACATACCAAATTGCAAAACCTAGTACAAAAAAATAGACAACAACTCGGAAACCAATTCCAGAGAATAAAGGTACCTCAGCTAGTGATTGAGCAACCCCTACGGTAAACGGATTAAGCATACCTCCAAAGAAACCACTGGCAGCACCTAGGGTAATCATTGCCGTTCCAGTAATCGCATCAAATCCCATTGCTCTGGCTATTGCAATACCTATTGGCACGAAAATTATTGTTTCCTCCGCCATCCCCATGGTAAAACCACCGATAGAAAAAATTATCATACTGACCGGAATTAATAGCTTTTCTCGGCCTTCAAGAGAACGTACGCCTTTATGGACTCCAGCTTCAATTGCCCCAGTAGTTTGAATTATTCCAAATACACCACTTACAAGAAAAATATAAAAGATAATTTGGGACCCCTTTTCCAAGCCCAACGGAATTGACGTAAACATATCAAAAAAGCTCACAGGATCACTTTCAATCGTATGATAACTTCCATCGACAACTAACATTCTCCCAGACTCTTCATCCTTCACGCGATCAAATTCACCTGCAGGAACTATATATGAAGCAAGCCCTGCAAGGATAATAATGAGAAATATGAGAGTATATGTATGTGGTACTTTTAACCATGTCTTTTTCTTAACCGGTACAGTATTTTTTTCCGTTTCCATCAATTCACCTCATCCTAAGTAATCTCCTCAATCTAGTTTTAATAAAAATATTAATCATCAGGTACCGCTTCACCATATCCTACTAAACCGTTATCTACTATTAATTTTACAATAACAGACGGCATGTACTTATAGGTGTCATAGAAAATAACAAATTGCTCTTTTAAAGGCAAATGAACGGCATAAATCTCACAACGTTCATTAATCAACTCGATCTCCCCTTTCAAAACTGTCGCTATATGTCGTTAATGTAAATAATATATAGTATTCACACTATTCAGTCAATCGTGAATACTATATACCCCTTTTAGTTTATCAGTGGCTATGTATAAATTTCGAGGTCTTCCTTGTTCATAAGGGTGTTCCTCACCTGCTTGCAAAAAACATCCCCCATCTATAAGTCTTTTAATAAATCTTTCTGCCGACCGGCGTGTACAATTCATGTATTCCTCCAGGTTCGCCGCGGAAAAAGCTTTAAAATTATTAATTTTGATAAACTGGTAAATTAACTTGATATTTTTTGCACTCATTTTCAACTCACCAGCAAGTTCTTGAATAGCCTGATCCTCATTTTTCAACTCTACATGATGAGTTTTTTCAAATAAGGGCCCATGTAATTTTTGATTCTCATCTACTAAGCATGCAATCGAATTATTCTTTAGAAATTTATTCGTGAAAAATAGCGCTTGAGCAGAATGAGTTTCCGCCTCTTGAATCGTGTATCCATACCCAATGCCAACTTGGAATAAAGTTTTGAATTCTTTTTCCATTTCAACAATAATGTCACTATAATAATCGGTTCCAAACGCTTGCAATGCTCCACGAGTAGTATAAATCAAATTAGGATCTAGATATTCCAAATTAACTCGAGCATGTAGCCTCTTACTCAGCTTCTGTAAAAAAATCAAAAATTGTTCGCTTTTCTTAAGAGACTGTTGATAACTTTGAATAGAAATAACAGCAATTCGCGATTCCTCTGTTTTCTTTAATTTCAACAAAGATATAGCTTTTGTAAGACTATCAATCAATGTCTGTTTAGACTGAACCATGTATCTAGAGGGAATGTCCAGTCTTTGAAGCTCTTGGTAAACCGCATGAATACTCGTTAGTGCAAAAAGGGTTTGTCCTTCATGATACAGTTTACTGTGAAATTGGACAAATTCAGCTATTTTTAGTTCACGTGTTTCCCCATCCCTCTTATATATCCAAGGATAATCCTTAACATGAAGGGACTTTTCAACGATTTCTGATTCCTCAAGAACCTTCAATAACAGATTTTGATCTGGTAAATCTATAGAAATCTTATTTATATTTACTTTTCCTAGATGGGAAGTTGATAATAATGAGAGTGCTACAGTCAATTCATCAAAAAGGATATATATACCTTCTATAGAACTATTTTTAACTTGTTTATACCCAAAATAAAAAGGAATCGAACCGGAAAACAGTACTAAATCAGTTTCTCTACCTGCTTCTTCTACTAACATACCGCTTTGTTCTGGGTTCTCATACTGATAAGAAATAAATTTAACTTCAGGAAATAAAGGGTAATGTTTAGATAAGGAATCCAAAAAAAACTTTGAGCCTATAACACCAATTTTCATTAAGTTGTTTCACCTCTAGAATGAAATATAATTTTATTAAGCCTTAGAGTCTCATAAATCCTAAAAACTGAAAGAAAAAGTACCTCAACATAAGTAAGCCTATCACATAACCTCTAAGACTAGAGAAATACTCCTTAAATCAATTATACGACAAGAAAGTCTGTACAACCTAGATTTATATATTATAAAAGAGATGGCTTATACCATCTCCTCAAATTTAATCTCTGGTTGTTTTCTAACTATAATATCTATCTCATATACCCTTTCGGCCATACGCTCAATTAACCCCACAACAAGCACATTTCCCATACAGAAATATCTCATTCGATTAGACATACCTGTGTTTGTCCAATCATTAGGAAAACCATTTAATCGTTCACACTCAATCGGTGTTAAAAATCGAAATCCTTTTCCGACTTTTATTACATGCGTACTTCGATTTATATGTTAGCATTGTTCGGCCTGGTTTATCTAACAATTCTGGGAACGTCATTCCGCCCTCAGAAAATAAATACTTGACTGTTTGTTGTAGATAGTCGTGATAGCCCCAGAAAGAATTGAGACAACAGGGTACGGACGGCATTTTCAAAACGATTGGAGTTAACACCGTTTAACCCTCTAGATTGTAATTTTTTTAGGTACTCTTTCTTTATCACTACATCCGCCTGTTGTGTGAAATAGTATCCCTTTTTCCTAATGATTTCGTTTATGTCATCGAAGTGTATGTGGAGAAGAGTGTTTTTCTTCCTTTACTATTTGAAATTGCCTCCTAACAATAGGAATTTTCTACATGAATCCTCATTCCATTTTTATTATAAATAGTAATTAAACAGCCCTGCTATTTTTTCTTTACACTTCTCTAAAAATGATAAATGATCAAAAAAGGACGAAGTGATCTCTTTTGAATCTTGAAAATCTTGTGTTAACGCTTGATTCATTTGCTGAATCAGCGGGCCACCATATACGTAAAAGTCCATCTCATCATTCATATGAAAACTACGCGAAGTAAAATTTGTTGTACCAATCACAGTTATTTCATCGTCGAATACCATTACTTTCCCATGAAACATCCCTTTTTTATATCCATATACAGCGATTCCATTCTCAATCGACTGACGAATATATGGATACGCTGCTTCTTTAATAAGCGGCACGTCAGGTTTGTAAGACCAAAGTATTTTTATCGATACTCCCCGCTTTCGTGCCTGAATTAAAGTATTCATAAGTTCTTTATCTCTTGGTATAAAATAAGGTGTGGCGATTACGATAGAACGCTTCGCTTGTTGTATTAATTCCATATACTTCGTAACTACTTTATGTCCATTATAACTAGACATAGTGTGTAACGTTTTCCCTTTACTAACAGGCTCAGCTGTTCTCACAATTTCTTCTGAAGCATCTCGTTTCCAATCTATTACAAACTGCTCCTCTAAATCCGTTACCCCTTCTCCCTGCAATCGAATATGATAATCTCGCCAATATCCAAAACGCTTATCTTTACCTAAGTATTCATCACCTATATTAAATCCACCACTATACCCTATTTTCCCATCTATCGTTGTAATACGGCGATGATTGCGATGATGGAGCGAATAAAAAAAGAATGGGAGCTCTGGTTTCCTGCTATATGTAAAATGGACACCACTTGCCTGCAATTCATTTTTATATTTTCTTTCGAAAGATAAATCATTGATCCAATCGACTGATAAGTATACTTGTACCCCTTCTTTTGCTTTTTCTTTTAACAAATTTAAGAAAGTGTGGCTACTTTTATCATTCGAAATAATATAGAAATAAGTAAAAATAGAACGCTTTGCTTCTTTTATATCAGAAAACAATTGACTATATAGCGGTTTCCCCTCTACATATAATTGAAAATCACTATAATGAGGAGCATATTCTTTCGGTTGATTTTTCTCAGCCTCTATTTTTCTCCCCAGAGTTACATCAATATGCATCCAAGTACAGAGAAAAATTACTATGCTCACGATAATAAGAATAATACGTAATATCTTTTTCACCATTTCGTTTTCCTTCCGCACAAAATAATTGTCTTCAGATAGTATTTCAATAGAGATTATATTTTATGAACAATTACAAAAAAGGATGCAGCATTATACTGCACCCCTTTTATTAAATAAAATTCCTCGCATCATTATTTCTTCCGAATTTATAAATGGCAATTAGGAAGAATGCAATCGCGAAAGCGAATAAAATTAAAATGTTTAAATACAACTCAGAAAATGGAATACCTTGCTGTAATTTTGATATTGTGTCTAATAACCATCGCTGCGGGAGGAAATCAGCTACTTTTTGTACTGCTTTCGGCATGATGTCATATGGAAAATAGCATCCAGCGAGCAAGCATGTTGGTACTATAACTATATTTTGCATCGCATTTGCAGCAGTTGAACTTTTTGAAAAAGACACAATGACTAATGACAAGCCAATTGCGATTAAAGCAAATAGCATGAGTACACCAATCATCACTATGAAAGGCATATTGATATTTGTGTGAAAAACATTTGTCATAAATAATACTGCAATAACGATTTGCACTGTTAATATCATCATATTTACCGCGACATTAGATAATATAAATTTCTTTCCATCTATCGGTGTTGATAACAATCTAAAATACGTTCTATTCTCTTTTTCTTTTAAAATAAATCCTGATAAGTTCACCGCTGAAAATAACATAAACATGATAAGATAACCCATCGTTTGATTTGTCATATCATTATTTTTTGACGTATCTTCAAGCGTCTCAGCCTTTACTTTAAATGAACTTTTTTGATACCCAGCGTACAGACTATTAAACGTACTTTGATCAGCCCCTGCCACTTTACTAATCGCTGCGATATTATCAATATAGTTATATAAATACGATTTTATAAATGCTGTTACTTGATCGCCTTTAATCGATGAAATTTCAATGTGACTTGGCTTTCCTTCTCGAACACTTTCCGAAAAGCCCGACTGTAGTGTAATAACGCCATCAAGTTTTTTTGAAGTGAGTTTATCTTCCACTTCAGACTCCTTAACTTTACTTACATTTACATGATTTAACCCTTCTAAAAATTTTACTGTATCATTTGCTATCGGCTGATTTTCTTTATTTATAACCCCGATATTTAAAGTCCCTTGCCCTACATTTCCATATATCGAAAAAGAAATAATTGTTCCTATTATCGGCAAGCTAATAATTATTAATAACCCTTTTTTATTTTTCAAAAGTACAGATAACGTTTTTTGTATGAGCCATAAAATATCTTTCATACTATAGCCCCTCCCGTCTACGTAATGCAATAATCGCAATGAATAAAAAGAGTGCTGATATTCCGAGGTTTAAAGAGATTACCGGTAATGCCGCTCCTATGTCATTTGCATATATTATTTTCATAACGGCTGTGTTCGCCCACGTTAATGGTGATAAATTCGTAACGAAATTTTCTTCCACTACGAAATACGCACCACCAAAAATAGAAGCCAATTGTACAACAATCATAATAATCGCTCTAGATGACTCACCTGTTTTTGTCATATATCCGATTCCTAAACCGAAGCTTATCGCTAGAAAGACCTCTGTTAGTAAAATAAGAAATATGATTCCAAGATGGTCGCCCCAGTTCGCTTGAAAAACAAATTTACTAAATAAAACGACGAGTAATAGACAAAGTGCATTTGCTACAAGACTACCGAGCACTTTCCCAATGAAAATTTCAGCTTTACTTATAGGGGCTGCAATGAGACGATCTCCTGTTTTACGTAATCGTTCTCCACGAATTAGAAAACTCGCTCCCATTGCAGCATACAGCGCAATCATCGTCGTCATTACAACTGCATAGTAATCCATCGAACCTGGTTTTTTAGCAGCTTGTAATGACGTTTCTTTTATATAATCATTATGATTTCCATTTGAAATAACTTCGTTAACTTTACTAAGGTCTACTTTCGCAACTTCAACGGCTACATTATACTTATCAACAAACGCCGTCAGTATTCCTTCAATAATACTTCCCTCAACACTACTTCTGTCACTTCCGTAAAATTTCACACCATCTTTATTTAATTCCACATAAGCAGCATATTTATTTTGCTTCACTTCTTCTTTTCCATCTATACCTTCGGAAGCTTTCTTAAAGTGAATACCCGATTTACTTACTTCTTTCGCAAACGTTTCAAATGATTGCGAAAATGTACTACTCGCTTCATCTTTGTATAGCACCTGTATATCTTTAAGAGAATGACTATCGCTATTAAATGCATTACTTAACGCTGTACCCAACACAAGCATAAGCACAATTGGAAATGCTAACATAAAAACTAAAGTTCTTACGTCCCTGAAATCTCTTTTAATGTGCATAATTACAATATTGAAGATATTCAATCGATGAACCTCCCTTTTCTCTTCTTCATATGACTTTATTTATCTCGTAAGTTTCTTCCGGTCAATGTAAGGAATACTGTTTCTAAATTCGGAGCCTGCTCCTCTAACGAGCGAATTTCAATGTCATGATTAATAAAGTGCCCTATAATCTTGTTTAAATTGTTCAATCCTGCATCAGAATTTACTTTAATTATGTTCTCCTCAATTTGAACAGCTTTCACACCATTTATTTCTTTTAATTTTTCTACGTCTAGATTTTCTACCGACTTCACTTCAATCCAAATATCTTTCGTATCGGTAATAATCGCTTTTAACTGTTCTTTCGTACCTTCTGCAATCACTTTACCGTGATCTACAATCGCTATTTTTGTACAAATCTCTTCTACTTCTTCCATATAGTGACTCGTATAAATAATCGTACTTCCCATTTCATTTAATTTTCGGACAGACTGAAGAATATAGTTTCTTGACTGCGGATCAATCCCAACTGTCGGCTCATCCATAATAATCAACTTCGGTCTATGCGCAATTGCACAAGCGATATTCAGCCTTCTTTTCATCCCGCCAGAAAAGTTTTTCGGATAACTTTTCTGCTTATCACTAAGCCCTACAAATTGAAGTGCTTCCTCCACTCTCGCTTTTAGTTCAGCACCTCTTAGTCCGTACAATCCAGCAAAAAATTTCACATTTTCATAGGCGGTTAGCTCCTCATAAATCGCTATATCTTGCGGAACAATGCCGATGTTCATTTTCGCAAATCGATTATGTTTCTTTATATTTTTTCCTAGTATGCTAATTTCACCTTCATTACTTCTTAACAAGCCAGCAATCATATTAATTGTTGTACTCTTACCAGCACCATTCGATCCTAAAAATCCAAATATTTCTCCTTCTTTAATTGATAAAGACATATTATCTACTGCGATGAAATCACCAAATTTTTTCGTTAAATTTTTAATTTCCAATGTATTCATCATTTCACCCCTATTTCGGTTTCTCTGCTGTTATTATAAACAAAAAGAATGAACCTGCTCAGTGCAGAAGTTCATTCTTTTCACATGAGAATATTCACTTTTTTCATATGAGATCATTCATTACAATCTTCATTTAGGAAATTGGTAATAGCGTCGTTACCGAGAAACCATCCGTTCCATCTACAATTATCTTCCCGTTAATTGATGCTGTTCTCTCTTCCATCCCGATAATACCAAGTCCTTTTTTCACAAGAGATGCCCCTTTCCCATTATCTTTCACCTGCACTTTAATTACCTTATTAAGAACATGTAAATCAATTGAAATGACCGTTGCATCTGCATACTTCATCGCATTTGTTAACGCCTCTGTAACATTTTCACCGATGATTTTCCACTGAATCGGGGAAATCATATCTAAATTCCCTTTATATACGAAAGGAATCTTTACATCATGCTTGCTCGCAAATTCATCTATGAATAATTTCATACGATGAATTCCAACTTGTTCAGTTGGTGGTTTCATATTCTTTAAAGTAATTCTAATACTTTCAATCCCATCTTTAGAAATATGAATCGCATTTTGCAATAACTCCGCCGCTTTCTCTTTATCCATTTCCATCAATCTCTTTGCCGCTTCCATTTGAATCAGTGCGCCTGTCATCGAGTGCCCAATTTTATCATGAATTTCTTGTGATAACCTGTTTCTCTCTTCTAACTTAAATGTGTATTCTGATTGCCTTATGTACTCTTTATTTTCATTTAAACTTTTCGTAAGTCTTTGCATATCTTTTCGCATCTTATCATTTTGCATTTCTAATTTTATTAAGCGCGCTATATAACGATCTGCTATCGTTAAAGCGAGAAAACAAAATGCGCTAATGAGCCCATACGTCATTTGAAGATCATCACCTATAAAAATGATAGGAAGGATCATTATGAAAAAGATTTTCCACTTCTTTTCAATGTAATAACTTACGACTTCGTATAAGTTCAAAGGTAAAAACAAAATAAAAGATGGATGAACCTTCCATGTGAATAGTATGACTACACCTATTGACGCACAGATTAATACTTTTTTATACGCATCTTTCTTTAATATAGAAATCGTCACGTTTACAGAAAGATATAAAAGTAACGTAAATATAATCCACGGTAAGTTCGTAACATTTGAGTGAATGTAACTGAACACAATATATAAAAAGACAATGAATTTACTTACAGTTAACCAAAATTCCATAAGATTAATCTACTTTCCCCGTTAAATAATAAATCGCAATTTGCGTACGATGTTCTAGTCCAGTTTTTCCTAAAATAGATGTAATATAATTTGCAATGGTTCCTTCTGATATGAAAAGTTGCTTCGAAATTTCTTTATTCGAGAAACCTTTTGCAATTAATGCGATAATACTAAGCTCTCTTTCTGTGAAAAGGCTCTTATCTATTTTAGACTCCGCTTCTTTATTTTCGAGTAAATTACTCTTAATTTTATCAAGAACAACATCTTGCATAACAGTTTGGCCGTTGTACACTCCTTTTATTGCATCACGAATACGCTCCGGATCGTTATTTTTTAACAAATAACCTTTTGCTCCGTTTTTTACTGCCTCTAAAATATATTCATCATCATCAAACGTCGTTAAAATAAGCGGTTTCGTTTTCGTCTCTTCACAAATTAACTTCGTCGCCTCTACCCCATTCATGTTTGGCATACGAACATCTAAAAGCGCAATATCGACTTCATGCTTTTTACAATACGCTACTGCTTCTTTTCCATCATTTACAGTATCTAATACTTCGAACTCTTCATATGTATTTAAAATAATTTTCATGCCTTCTCTAATAAACGAGTTATCATCGGCTATTAATATTTTTATTTTCATGTTTGTTAGTATGGACCTTCTCCTACTAACATTCACATCCTTTCATCTCACATTTCCCACTCTGTACTTCCTTTCAGATTGTATTACATATATATGAAATAGCTCTACTTAAAAATAATTATACAAAATAAGAAAAACACCTTCCCGATAAACCGAAGATGTTTTTCAATACTACATATATAACTATATAACAGCCTTTAATCCCTCCAGAACTAACCCAATCATAAACCCACAAACAGCACCGTTCACTCGAATCCACTGCAAATCTTTGCCGACATTATTTTCAATCATTTCAATTAGCGTTTTATCATCTAACTTATCAAGATTTTCTTGTACGAGCTTTCCAATCTTAGAATGATTGTTTTCAACAAGGTTTACAATTTGCTTTTGCAACCAGTCTTCTATTTTTTGAACTGTTACTGGATCTTCTTTCACTTTGTTCATTTGACGTGTTAAGAACGGAAGAAGATATTGATCTGCAAATTCTTCTTTTTTAATAAAATCGACTGCTTTTTCTTGTACATGTCCTAACAATTCTGTTATTCGCTCAGCAGCATTCCAATTTGTAATCCAATTATCCTTCCACTTCTCTAGTTCTTGTAATACTGCTTCATTTTCTTTAACATTGATAAGTTCTTGACGAATTTTCATTAATATAAGCTGTCTTGTACTATTAGCAGGATCCTGCAAACTACTAATATTACTAATTACAAACTTCTGCAATATACTTCCAATTTTATCTTCATCTACAATATTCATGAACGATTTAAGAGTAAACTGCAAAAATCCATCTACCTTTATATTTTCCATCGCTTTCATTCCTAAGCTTCCAAGCTGATAACGAGCTTCATCCTGAGCCGTCCACTCTTTCGCTTTGACTAACATGTAATCAAGTGTTCTTTCATCGTATTCTTGTACAACTAATTGATCGATCAGGACTTGCAGTATATTTCCTGTATTAACCGTATGTAAATATGTTTTTAATTCTTTTTCAATTACAACCGCTAACTTTTCGGTATCAATTTGAAGAATCGCTTTTTCAGCAATTGTCACAATTCCTTTTTTCACGCTATCGGATTGCAACTCTCTTTCTGCAATCTGTAACACCATTTGTGATAACTGCATTTCTTTCACTTTACTTGTTATACTTTCCTTCGTTAGCCACTCATTTTCCAGTGTAGAAATAAGCCCTTTTGTAACCCGTTTTCGATTTTTAGGGAGCAGCGCTGTATGTGGAATTGGGATCCCCATCGGATGGCGGAATAACGCTGTAACTGCAAACCAGTCGGCCAGTCCTCCTACTAATCCTGCTTCAAATCCGCCCTGTACAATTGCTCCTACCATTGAACCTTGGAATGGTATAGTCGCCGCAAACCCTACTCCCATCACCCCAAGTGAAATACCCGCTAAATATTTTGACTGTACTGACATTATATACACACCCTCTTGTTATTTGACCACTCCCACAGCTAAAGCGTGTGGGCTTTCCTGCGCTCACAAATTCTGTGAAATGAAACTTTTTCATTATATTCAATCTATATTCGTAACTCTTTATATTTTATAAAAGCTTATACCTATACTATAATGAACCGCGTTAAAAATAACAAAGAATTTTAGTATTTATTAGAATGACTCATTCGATATACAGTAAATTGAACTGATTTCCATATACTCTTAGAGGTAATTTTGCTTAAATAAAAAAGATGAGGCCATCTAAGCCTCATCTTTTTTACTTCTTTTCCTCTAACGTTAAATCCGAACCTTTTTGATAATATTGCATCATCACTTCTTCAGGAACCATGCTACCACCAGTTCCCCAAACGATATGTGTACCTTTTCTTGCTTTTTCTGTTACATGATGCTTTTGCAAATACTCTTTTTCTTCTTTACATAATTTAACCGGTCCAATCATCCCTGCTAGTGCAGAAGGCTCTAAGTAGATTTTTTCTGTATCAGCAAGCTCTTTTAACAACTTATATAACTCTTCATCACTAACTGTGTAACTCCCACTTAAAAATGGTTCCATCGTTTTACCAACAAATCCAGATGCTCTTCCTACCGCAAGACCATCCGCATCTGTTACATTATCGATACCAATATCTTGAACTGCAATTTTATCATGAAGCCCAGTCATTAAGCCGAGTAACATACATGGTGAATGAGTAGGCTCTGCAAAAAAGCAATGAACATTGTCTTTATACAATAACTTTAAGCCAAATGCTACTCCTCCAGGTCCCCCACCTACCCCGCACGGAAGGTAAACGAATAAAGGATGTTCTTCATCTACTACAATTTCTAACTCTTCTAGCTGTTTTTGCAATCGAGATGCTGCCACCGCGTACCCTAAAAATAAATCATGTGAATTTTCATCATCAACAAAATAGCAATGAGGGTCTGCCTCTGCTTGCAATCTCCCCTCTTCTACCGCTTTACTATAATCCGCTTCATATTCAATAACCGTTACATTTTTACTTCTTAGTAAATCTTTTTTCCATTGTTTTGCATCAGCTGACATGTGAACCGTTACATTAAAGCCTAACTTAGCACTCATAATACCGATACTAAGACCTAAATTCCCCGTTGATCCTACCGCAATAGAATACTCTGCGAAAAAATCTCTAAATCTATTACTATCTAAAATTGAATAATCATCTTGCTCCGTTAACATTTCGTGCTGAAAAGCTAATTCTTCTGCATGTTTCAGCACTTCATAAATGCCACCTCTAGCCTTGATCGAGCCTGATATCGGAAGATGACTATCACATTTTAATACTATTTCTCCCAATAGAGCTTGCCCGTAATTTTTCTCCAAAGAATGTTTCATAGAAGGTATTCTCACTAAAGGAGATTCTATAATTCCATTCGTTCCTTTCGTTTCTGGGAATACTTTTGCAATATATGGTGCGAAACGCTTTAATCTCTCTTCAGCACCTTTTACATCGTCCTCCGTAAGCGGGGAGGCTTGTATCGCTGTTTGGAAATTTCTAATGTTCGGATTCACCCAAAATATTTCTTCCAATGCAATTAGATTGTTTAATAGTGGATATTGTTCTTTCAATTCCTCTATCCCCTTCATTTCTCTTCCTCCTTATGTCCTTGTGGCCAGCTATATAATAAATTATAATTAATTTAATTTTAATACAGTTTAACATAAAATCACATTTTCGTTAATTTAAATTTAATTTTTTTAAATATAATTAAACATCCAGTAAGGAGAATGTATCATGGAAAATATAGATATCGGTAAAAAGATCGAAAAACAACGAAAAGCGAAAGGTTTGAGTAGTAAAGAACTAGCAAATATGGCTGAAATTACGCCGTCTATGCTAAGTCAAATTGAACGTGGTTCCGCTAATCCTTCCATTCAAACATTGAAAGTATTAGCTAAAGCTCTTGATGTTCCAACATTTAGTTTTTTACTTGAAGAAACAAATACAGACGATTTAATCGTACGTTCCAATAAACGAAAAAAAATGATTATTGATAATTTATCCTATGAATTGTTATCACCAGATTTCACAGGAAATTTAGCAACAACAATTATGACTGTGCCTCCGAACACTTCTTCCTCGGAAAATCTCCTAGAGCATAAAGGAGAAGAATTAGCATTTGTTTTAGATGGGAAAATTACGGTGTATTTAGGTGAAGAAGAGTATATATTAGAAACTGGTGATAGTGTCAAAATACCAGCGTATTTAAAACATAAGTGGATAAATAATTTTAGTCAAAATGCAATTGTCTTATTTTCAGTTACCCCACCTATCTTCTAATACATTCAGCTCAAAACATAGTAAAAGGGTAATACATAAATAATATGTATTACCCTTCTTTTTTGAAGCAACATAGTTATGATATAGTCAGAAATTCGGCGGAAAAGGTCGCTCATAAAAGTCTGATTGGTGAAGGCTGATAATCAGTGGGGAAAATGAAGTCCCCTACTGATTAAAGTTTCACTTTCTTTTTTGGAAGTAACACAATCCCTGTACTAATCACAACAAAAATAAGTATCTGCTGTATAGAAAGACCGAATAATAACGGGACCTGCTCGTTTATAAGCGAAATAAAAATATGAGCAGTTCCTTCTACGATTAGAAAATAACTTATGTATTTTCTAGTTCCTAGCCTCTCTTTTTGTCCCCACAACCAGCCCATTAGACAAATTGCTATAATGATTTCATACATGTATATAGGGTGATAAGAAAACTTTGAATCATAAAGTTTCATTCCCCACGGCATTGTTGTCTGCAAACCAACCTTTTGATGAAATAAAAAATAGAAAATGATGATGCTCCCTATCCCAAATGGAAGTATATCTAGTAAAACAGAAAGCGAGAAATTATCCCTTTTACATTTCCATACAATATATCCGCTTGCAATGAAACAACCAATTATAATGTGCTGAGTACTCCCTACAGCTAATAACGCTTGCCATGGCGATTGAAAAGCCCAACCTGGATTCAAAATTACTGGCACAAATTTCCATGTTAAAATGATGATTAAAAATCCATTTGTTACGGCATCCATCATTCTTTCATATAAAAGACCTTGACTTTTCATTTTTAATTTCATGAGCATGAGTCCAAACAAACTCCCTACTATGGGAGAAACCGGCTGTATTTTTACCATCCAGTCCATCATCATTACGATGTCCCCTTTTACTTCTTAATTAATTTCTTAAATTTCTTTTCCAACTGATCTGGAGGTAATACGCCGCGCACTTGGTCTACAATGATTCCATCTTTATCAACAAAAAACGTTGTTGGTAATGAAAAAACTTTATAATCAAGTCCAGCCACTCCATCTATATCTAGTAAAACAGGAAACTTAAATCCGAAACGATCTGCAAATGCCTTTGCTTCTGATACTGGATCACTAACCGTTGCATTCACCGCAAAAATTTCGATTTCTCCTTTGTATGTATCATAAAGGCGTACTAAGTCCGGTGCTTCCATTTCACATGGACCACACCATGATGCCCAAAAGTTAATAATATACGGTTTTCCTTTTGCATCATTTAATGAATAAAGCTTTCCATCTAATCCTTTTAATGTGATTTTCGGCGCTTTAAATCCTACTTGTGGTAACACTTCCTTCTCTTGCAGTGCCGCTTGTTTTGCTTTCCGTTCTTTTTCTTCTTGCTTAGAATTATAAAAGTTAACCCCAGCCCAAATAAGTGCCCCAGCCAGTATAATTGCAATTAGTTTTTTCACGTTCGTTCCCCCTATTTTTAAAATCCTGTAAATCCATCAAATAATCTGATAAAGAATGCTGTTATTTTCGTCATTTGGTTCGTATAAAGTAAAATACCTGTCAAAATCATCATGCTCCCGCCAATTTTCATCATGACGCCCGCATATGTAACGATCCATTTTACCTTACCTATAAAAAATGCCATGATAAAGAATGGCACTGCAAATCCAAGTGTATAAGCTGTAATATAAAGAAGAGCCTCATCTGGATTAGTTGCACCAAGCATTAATACTGCAGAGAATATTGGCCCTACGCACGGTGTCCATCCAGCTGCATATGTCATGCCAACAAAAATAGAACGAATATACCCAGTTGATTTACTTTTATAATGAAATTTCTTTTCAGACATAAGCCATTTCGGTTGAATGAGCCCTGTCATAAATAAACCCATGATAATAATAAAAATTCCACCGATTTGTTGAATGAGTCTTTGGTTGGATGAAAATGTTACACCAATCCAACTGACCGATAAACCTAACGCATAAAATATAACGGAAAAACCAATTATGAAAAACAATGTATGCATCAGTGCTGATTTCTGCATCATACCGCGATTTTCTTTTAAATCTTGAATAGAAACACCTGTAATATACGATAAATAAGATGGATATAGCGGCAGTGAACAAGGAGATACAAATGAAAGAATCCCCGCACCCACTACAAGCCATATCGTCAAGTCTGCTGCGTTCATTTTACTCCTCCTACAAAACACTACATAAAGTAGTGTTTAATATTAAAAAAAGAGGCTATATGCACTCTCCAATAATCAGTACAAACGAAATAAGAAATAGCCCCATTGTCATGTAAACAGAATTCGTATGTAACGGCATGCTAAGCTTTATAGATGATGGGCTAACAATTTGTTCAATACGTAAATTGATTGCTGTCTTCGCAAAAGAAGCTGTTATAAATGGATTAGATGCTGTTTTTATTTTCATTAATTTCAATAACGCGCTACCTAACCCAAACGATGATTTCATTTGATCCATCGCATATTTGTCCGCTAATAGCTCCTGATACACATGATAACGCTGTAACATCCCTTTCAATACCGGAATATACATCATTCCTTCCGCTAGCACCGTAAAAAGAAACAATTTAAGCGGATCACGATTTTTTTGGTGGTATTCTTCATGTAAAACAATCGCATCGATTTCTTCGTCTGTAAATGATTGAAAAACACCTTCCGAAAGAACAATCTGCGGTTGCATCAATCCAATTGTAAATGCCGTAACTTCTAATGACGGCAGCAAGTACAGTTGTTTCCCTTTATGAGTAATCTCAACTAGATTTCGCTTTAATTTTTTGCTATAGAAAAACTGCCTCCATACTCTTTTACACACAACAAATAAGGTGAATACTAGCAAACCTCCCATTACAATGCGAATGATGGATAATTCTCTCATATGTTGTTGTAATTCAAAGAGACAAAACTGCGATAAAAAAAGAGCTTTATCCCCAAAGAGAAATGGATATGTAACGTAGTACACTAACATAGCGAAAAAGAGAATACTTATGATGCTCGCTAACAATACCATTCTTCGTATTTGCCACTTCATCATACTAATCCTCTTTTTTCAGTTGATTTAGTTTTGCTTCTAACTTCTTTATTAAAACTGGATCAGCTTGGTCTAGTTCATCTAACATGTGATTCACAACAAGATCTCCAAACTCCCCCATTAATTCCTGTGTCATTTTCTTTGTTTGGTTGGATAAAAAGGACTCTTTCGTTTGTATGGTACAATATACACCGCTTCGTTTTACTGTTTGTTTTTTTAGGTGACCTTTTTCTACTAACCGATTCATCACAGTCATTACTGTATTAAAGTTTATAGAAGACTCTTCACTGAGTTGTTGCTGAACTTCTTTAATTGTACGATCTGGTTTATTCCAAATAATCTCCATAATCTTCGCTTCGAGCGGTCCAAAGAAATGATTTAATCCTTGTTCATTCAATTTATAGTTTTGAGTAAACATATCATGTCTCCTTTCACACTACAGATTGTAGTATATAATACACAAAAGGTCAAATATGGAATTATGATTCCTACAACATAATTTTTCATTACATTTCTATACCGTGTATTTCTTCACTTTATATACAAAGTACTTTCCCATTTTCATATTTTGTTATAGAAGGAAAGCCACTCTCCTGTAGCGAAACTTTATCAATAACAAAAATCTATTAGGTGGTGATTCATTATGAAGTTAGCTGTAATTGGTGGAGGTTACTTTGAACAAACAGATCATTTCCATTTAAATCAACGACTTATAGAGTTAACAGGGAAACACTCTCCAAACGTATTGTTTATCCCAACGGCAAGCAATGATGATGAAGATTATATAAAAGACTTTAGAGAAACTTTCGAAAAACAGCTACAGTGTGATGTTCACATTCTACGCTGCATAAAAGAAAACCCTAGTGAAGATACAATAAATGAAATGATTCAGTTTGCTGACCTTATCTATCTAGGCGGAGGAAATTATATCAATATGCTTGAAAAATGGAAAGAATACAAAATAGATGAAAAGTTACTTGCGGCCTTGCACAATGAAACATTTATTGCAGGGTATAGCTCCGGTGCTATGTGCTGGTTTACAACCGGGCTTCGCTCTCATTATAAAGGGGACGGCTACCTCGAAAGTGATGGCTGGAATATCATAAACAAACACTTCTGTCCCCATTATAATCAGCCAGATAGAGCGACTGCTTTTCATTTATTTTTACAAAACCATGCATATAATGCAGATGGAATTGCTTTAGAAGATAATTGCGCTTTATATATCACAGAACATTCCTTTGAGATTATAGGTGATCCTGAGAAAGCTTGGGAATTCTATATATATGATGGAAAACTCATGAAACACCATTTTGATGTAACTTTAAAAAGTTATTTATGAGTACTGATATAGAGTAAAACGTTAATCTGTGTGGTCCTTAGTATGTAACTCACTCTCCTACCTTTCTTATTTCTCTCTGAATCTTGAGGTGGGGGTCTTACTGCCCTCGAATAGCAGGATAAAAATAAAAGTGTCCCTAAATGCGAATGCTTAGAGACACTTTTATTTGTTTTTAGTTAACTAACCAGTCTTGTAATCCGTTTCTTCTTCCATGAAAATTTATAATATCCATATTGTAACAGTAAGCTCACAATAAACGCTGCTGGGTATCCAATCCATATGCCTTTTATACCAAGATTTGTGTGATACGAAAGATAGTAGGCCACTGGAACTTCCACAAGCCAGATGGATACGATACCAATAACAGTCGGCCATAATACGGTTCCACTCGCTCGCATCGTTGCACCAATAATTTGAGCATGACCGAAGATTAAATAGCTCCATAATGTAATCATAACTAAACTATGCGCGATTTCGATTGTATTCGGATTTGTTAAGAATAGAGATAAAATTTCTCTTGAGAATAAATAAATGAAAGCAATTAATATACCACCAATGATATAGTTCATCAATATCCCCGCTCGAACAACTTTCTGTAGCTTATCAAATTGATTCGCACCAATAGATTGTGCAGCGAAAATAGATACTGTAATTCCAAGACTGACTGCTGGCATCTGTACATAACTTGCCACCTGATTCACGACTCCATAGGCTGCGGTTGCATCAGAACCGTAGCGATTTACAAATGCAATAACTGCAATTTCAGATAACGAAACTAATATCATATTAATACTCGCTGGAATACCAAGGCGTAGCAATAATTTTAATAATTCCCCATCCATACGAAGGTATTTTCGCACTGTTTCATCCAATTGCAATGGATGATTTTTCTTTTTTAAATACATTAACATGACAACGAAGGTTATAATTGTTGATATAACCGAAGCATAAGCTGCCCCATACACATCAAGTTTCGGCATTCCAATCCAGCCAAAAATAAGAACAGGTAACAATATCATGTTCAATGCTGTACTAACAATTAAGAAATAAAATGGCGTTTTAGAATCTCCTGTCCCGCGCATAAATGTTGTATATGCGAAATATAAGAATAGAACTGGCATGGAGATAAATAAAATACGCGCATAATGTACACTCATATCAATAATATTTTCCGGCGTCCCCATAAAGCGCATAATATCCATGGCAAATATACTTCCTACTACCGCCAAAACAACTCCTATGATAAAAGTAAATGTAAGTGTTGTACCAACAATAGCCTTTAAACGCTCCTCATTACGCGCTCCAAAAGCCTGCCCAATTAAAATAGAACTACCAGAGCCAATTCCAATTACAAACGAGACAAGTAAGAAAAATAATGGGAAGAATGCTGAAATAGCAGCTAAATCTTGTTCACCAAGCCACCGCCCTACCACTACCATCCCAAATAATTGTCCAACTGATTGTAATACATTACTTAAAAGTAAGGGAACTAAAAACAAGGACATGGATTTCCATATCGGTTTCCCTTCCTTTTGTTGATTTTGTGATTCTGCACCCTCTTGCATATTATCTACCCCTGATTTCAAATTTCATTTCTTCTTTATTAAGAGATTGCTCGGTTATACCCGCACGCTCCACATAGCTACAATCCTCCAGCCACTTCTCTTCTATTCATTTCCCATTCTTCTTTCTTTTATCTTTCCTTATAACTTAACCCAATATTTACTTCCATCAGCAGTTCGATCTAGAAAACCGTATTCAATTAAATACCTTCTCAAAGTTACAAAATCCGGATACACATTTTCTAAAATTTGATTCACTTCTTTTTCCGTATACTTCTTATTACTATCAAATTTTTTCACTAAATGTCTCAATATGATTAGTTTGCGCTTTTGCTTCTTTGGGAATTTAATAAGCGGTCCATCTAACCCCTCTGTAAAATGCAACTTTAGTACTTCATCATTTTCATCTTCCGTAATATTATATCTGTCGTCTACCATTGTAGCTGTTCTGTGAATTGGCAAAAATTTAGGATGTGCTTTCGATCTTTCTTCCGATAGTTCCATCAGTGCTAAAAACACCTTAGCCTGTTTCATCTTTTCTCTCAATGTAAAGCGGTGATTGCGAATTGTTGATGTACTTCCTCCCTCCATTTCTTTCACAATTTCTTTGTCATTTAGACCCATATAAAAAAACTGAACCATCTTCTTTTGTAAATCCGTTAAACCTGTAAATTTCTTATCAAGATTTAATAAATATTCGAACATAGACACATGTTCATTCTCTATATGAAGTTGAACAAATTTCTCTGCTTCATATAAAACATTTTGGTTTTGATAAATAATACCTTTTATAAACTTCTCTCCACAAGCTAAACAAATGTATTCTTCTGTATCCTCTTCAAATATATATCCCTTCTTCAATTCTTCAATAGATGCATCCCAGAACTTCTCCGAAATATCACTCATACTAAACAATCCTCCAAACAGTTTGTTATAAAACAAACAAATTATGATATCGTCTACTTTCTACCCCATTATCTTATCACGAATAAATCAGACATTTCAATTGATTGTTTACCTATTTTGCAAACTTTTTTAAAAAACGTTTATTCATATCATAAAATCAAAGGTGACTATTTCTAAAAACATCCCTACCCTTATACAGAAAGATTAGGTAATTGAACTTGATATCAAACAAATTCGAAGAGGGATTTCTCGTGACATTTCATTCTGAAACACAATCCATAGATTCATTCTTTAGCAGTGTTTCATCGAGACAGTTCTTTGCAAATTGGACTGGTCATGTAAGAAATGGCTATTATCTTCAAACCGAACCACAATTTAAATATTGATTATACCTTTAGGCTAATTTCTATCACATGTTAGCCTATTCTCATTCGAACGTCTTAAGAAAAACGAAAAAATATTCGTATTCAAGAAAAAAGCCAAGATTCAAATAGAATCTTGGCCTTTTATTGTCCATTTTAATTATTCTTTCGGTGCAATCATTTTCGCTGGATCTACAATTTCATCAAACTGTTCTTCTGTTAATAACCCTGATTGCAGCGCTGCTTCTTTTAACGTTAATCCTTCTTTATGAGCATGCTTCGCAATTTTCGCTGCATTTTCATAACCAATGTGTGGATTCAATGCTGTAACAAGCATTAAAGAACGATTTACGTTTTGGTTAATGACTTCTTCGTTCGCTTCGATACCAACCGCACATTTATCATTGAACGAAACTGTTGCATCGGCTAATAAACGAGCTGATTGTAAGAAATTATATGCAATCACTGGCTTAAATACGTTTAACTCAAAATTACCTTGGCTCGCTGCAAATCCGATTGTTGCGTCATTTCCCATAACTTGCGCCACCACCATTGTCAGCGCTTCACTTTGCGTTGGATTTACTTTACCTGGCATAATTGAGCTACCTGGCTCATTTGCAGGAATAATAATTTCACCAAGACCACTACGCGGGCCACTTGCAAGCCAACGGACGTCGTTTGCAATCTTCATTAAGTCAGCTGCTAATGCCTTTAACGCTCCATGTGCAAACACAACTTCATCATGACTTGTTAATGCATGAAACTTGTTTGGCGCAGACACAAATTGCTTACCTGTAAACTGGCTAATTTCCCCTGCTACCATCTCACCGAATTTAGGATGCGCATTAATTCCGGTGCCAACTGCAGTACCACCAATTGCAAGTTCTTTCATATATGTATTGCTA
The DNA here is from genome assembly GCF_002561295.1 of Bacillus cereus. Classification (GTDB taxonomy): domain Bacteria; phylum Bacillota; class Bacilli; order Bacillales; family Bacillaceae_G; genus Bacillus_A; species Bacillus_A cereus_S. The sequence continues at coordinate 153,947 of NZ_NTUG01000002.1, read as the reverse complement.
TCAGCAACCATACGCTCCGTTTTCTCAAGCATACGATGCCATCCACTAATTTCTTGTCCTAATGTAAGCGGTGTTGCATCTTGCAAATGCGTACGACCGATTTTAATAATATTTTGAAATTCATTTACTTTTTTCTCTAACGTTTCTTTTAGTTTTATAATTGCTGGTAACACTTGATTTTCTACCGCTATCACGCAAGCAACGTGAAGCGCTGTTGGAAATGTATCATTTGAACTTTGAGACATATTGACATCATCGTTCGGATGAATATGTACATCAAGCCCTTTTTCTTTTAAAATTTGATTCCCACGGTTTGCGATTACTTCATTCACATTCATATTTGATTGTGTACCGCTACCTGTTTGCCATACGACAAGTGGGAAATGTTCATTCCATTTTCCTGCTAAAATTTCATCAACTGCTTCTACAATTGCATGAGCCTTCTCTTCAGATAACTTCCCTAACTTCTGGTTACTAATTGCTGCACTCTTCTTTAAAATCGCAAATGCTTGCACAATTTCAAGTGGCATATGCTCCGTTCCAATCGGAAAGTTTTCTTTACTGCGTTGTGTTTGCGCTGCCCATAGTTTATCAGCTGGAACCTTCATTTCTCCTAAAGTATCTCTTTCAATTCTGTACTCCATGTTTTCATCCCCTTGAAAATAGAATCGCTACATTTTTTATTGTAACAGACTTCCCCTCAAATGATAAGGATTCTCACTCTTATTTATTCATAATTTCTATATTTGAAAAATTCCCCCGCACGAACGGGTCGTAATACTCCTACCTCAAAAATCAGCCGGGGATGAGGAACCCCCACTGATTAAAGTTTCACTTTATGTTTCAGATGGATCAGGAGAGAAAAACCAACCGCAAACACCAATTGCAATTAATACGATATAAAAAATAGCTTTCCACGTAACAGACTGAGGAAACTCCTCATCGATGATTCCGACCATAGGATGCGCTAGCGTTGAAACAATTAATTTAACGCCAACCCATCCAACAATCATAAACGCTGCCGTTTCAAGACCAGGTCTGGCGCGCAATAACTTTACAAAATAAGTAGCTGCAAACCTCATAATGATTAAACCAATCATTCCACCTGTTAAAATAACGAAAAACCTTCCTGCATCAAGGCCACCTATCATCCCTTTATTCAATGGGGTAATTGTCAATGTAAGAGCTACCGCAGCTAAAATAGAATCAATTGCAAACGCGATATCTGTAACTTCTACCTTAAGAACTGTTAACCAAAAACCACTTCTCTTTTTCGAATTATTTTTCTCAACCTTTTTCTCTTGTTCTCCATGCCCTTCTCTTTGCCACCTTTTTTTTCGATATATTTTAACTAAACTTCTCGCCGAAAGAAACAATAAATAAACTGCACCAATTGCTTGCATTTGCCACACATCTACAAGGAATGAGATTAAAAACAATGATCCAAATCGAAATAGAAACGCCCCAAATAATCCATAAAATAATGCCTTTTTTCTATCATCATCAGGTAAGTGCTTAACCATAATAGCAAGTACAAGAGCATTGTCCGCAGATAAAACACCTTCTAATGCGATCAAAATTAATATAACTCCCCCGTACTCCAGCAATAATGATTCAGTCATAGCTCTCCTCCTATTTTTGATACTATATATTTTGCTTTCTGATAGGGGAAATATACGAATATCACTAGAAACGAAACAACCCGTAAGTTCTCATTGAACTTACGGGTTGTTGTAGTATGGAAAGAGATAATCCTAGTTATTATGACGCTTGCTTTCCTTTTTCAGCATCATCAACATACCAAATGAATTTCCCTGTATATCCGTATATAATTGCTAGTGCTAATGACACAAAGCTCATCCACATGAATGGAATATATGATAATGTTGTAACGCCTAGTATACCAGCCATAAAGATCCCATTATCAGACCATGGAACCATACCTGAAGTTAGCGTTCCACCTACTTCTGAGTTACGCGCTAATACACGGCGATCTAGTTTTAATTTATCATAGCTGTCTTGCATAATTTTTGGAGTTAAAATAAGTGATACGTACATTGCACAACCGAATACGTTTGCCAAGAAAGCAACGATTAATGTGGATAGCGTTACATTTCCTGCAGAATTTAGTTTCTTCTCAAATTTTGATACGATTACTTTTAAAACACCTAGTTTTTCAAGTAATCCTCCGAAACCTAATCCAAAAATAATAACCGCTACTGAACCAAGCATACCATTGATTCCGCCTCGATTTAACAGCTTATCAATGAAATCGACACCTGATTTAATAGAAAATCCATTATATGCTGTTCCAATTGCATCTCCAAAGTGCATACCTTGGAACAAGGTTGCCCAAACTGCACCGAGAAGCGCACCCATTGCAATTGTTGGCATGGATGGTTTTTTCATTGCTAATAGTATAATAACAATAACCGCTGGAACAAGCATCCATATTTTAATATCAAATTCTTTTAATAATGCCTCTTTTAAAAATTCAACTTTGTTTAAGTCAACGTTGTCCCCACCATACATCCAACCAGCAACTGTAAACATAATTCCAGTAATAATATATGCTGGAACATCTAGCACAAGCATCGCACGAACGTGTGCAATAACATCTACTTTTGCCATAGAAGCAGCAAGTACTGTACTATCAGAAAGTGGAGATAACTTGTCCCCAAAGTATGCCCCTGAAAGTACTGCTCCGGCAACTAATGGAAGTGGTAAACCAAGACCTTCACCGATTGCCATCATCGCAATACCAGCTGTACCAACTGTTCCCCACGACGTACCTGTTGCAAGAGAAGTAATCGAACAAATAATTAACGTTGCTAATAAGAATATACTTGGATGAATAAATTCTAATCCGTAATAGATTAATGTCGGTACAACGCCGCCAGCAATCCACGTTCCAATTAGTGCTCCTACAGCAACTAAGATGAGCACAGCTTCTAATCCGTTTGAAATTCCCTTTGTAATTGCATCTTGCAACTCTTGATAACGAAACCCTAATCTTAATCCAAGCGCAATTACTAAAAACCATGAAATAAATAGCGCTAATTGAATCGGCAAATTAAAGATCGTTTGAAAGGAAAAGACAACAGTCAGAAACAGTAATAAAAGAATAATGATTTCTGGAATCGATGGTAATCTTACACTTTTCATTTGCTTCTCTCCTTACAAGTCGATAACATGATGTATGTCGCCTAATATGTACTTTTGTATATCATGCACAAAGACAAACTATAATTTTCACATTATTCCGATTTGTTTTTTTAGTATAATAAATATACACCTTTTCCATTGTAAAAGTAGAGCCGATATTTCGCAATAAAAATTATTAAAAAACCGTATTTTTATTTATATTCCCCTAAAAACAGCCTAAAAAGCGAAAAACCGTTGACCTACATTAGTCAACAGTTTTTCGCTTTTTATCATTTTACAATACAAATATTTCCTTACTCTATAACAGAGAATATCCATTCATGCACAATGTCTTTTCTTTTAATATCATACAAACTTAATGCTAGAAAAATCGAAAAGTGGAAAACTAAAATCCCAACTCCTAAAAGTGCGCCATCATGATTCAAAATTTTCTCATGAGACTTGGTGTAATCAAAAATGAAATAAGAATTTCAGATAATTTTAAACTTCCAGAGCAATTCTAATCACTTTTTCAAATTATCACTGCGGCAAAGCATCATATACGTATGGGTTCTTCGGCGTTTCTATTTTTTCTGCTTTATTTAGTTTTACAAGTGGAAATAGCGTCCCTTTATATGTCGTCTCATCCAGTGTCCCTGTTACTTTCACCCACGTTTCTTCCGGAAGACTTTTCACATCTTCTCCTGAAACAATCATTCCCCAAACAGAAGCATCAGCAACACAACACGTAATTCCATAACGAGCAACTACTACTTGATCTCCCTTTACTTCTTTATCATGATAAATAAAACCCGTAAATGTGATTTCTTTCCCTTTAAATCCAAGCACATCTTGACCAATTACATTCATCGTTTGAATATAATTTTGATTATCTACTTGGATTGTATTTTGTTTCATTATGCTTTTTTCTAAGGCTTCTTGTGACTGTTTTGGGATAGGAAGGTTTTGAACAGGTTCTTCTTCTTGATCAACTAATAGCTGCCTCCAATCCGAATTTTCGGATTGTTGCTTCGCTCCTGCACTTTGATTCATACCACGTTTCGCTGCTACACTACCATCAATCGTCACATTAGAAAATAAAAATGCACTCACAATCGGAATAAGAAAAATTGCGTATAACATACAAATTCCAATTTTTGATTTTGGCACTGTAGGATTTTCGCAACAGTTACATTTTCTTTTTTTCTCCCCATTCCCATTCCATATTTGTAAGCAACCTAGAATGAGCGAAAGAAAAAACGCGAAATAGATAAACTTTATCATTTTGGGTGCGATAAAATTATCAATATTTCCTGTTACTAGTAGTTTAAATAGAAGTATTGCAAACCCAAGTAAAATAATCCCCCGAATATATGCATGAAATTCTTGTTTACTTTGCTTTTTCATTGTCGTCATCTCCTAACTCATTGCAAACTGAACAACGATATATACACTAATCGTGACAATTCCAATAAAGAAGAAAACAAATCTTTTTTGAAAGTAAGCAAATAACATCAATGTATTTTTCAAATCTAACATCGGACCAAATACTAGAAAAGCAACGAGTGCTTTTACAGAAAATATATGTCCAAATGACGCTGCGATAAATGCATCTGCCTCTGAACAAAGTGATAGTACATATCCAAATGCCATCATAACAAAAGGTGAAATTACTTCGCTAGTTGCAATTTCTGCAAGCACGTTACGATCTAAAAATGTTTGAAATAAACTTGCTAAAAACGCACCAATTAATAAGTACTTACCTGTATCAAAAAATTCATCCACTCCATGACTTATGACATCTCGCCAACTTTTTTTCTTCTCATCATGAGGGATCACTTTTTGTTCTTTTAAAATACTTTTATTACGGTATACATAATACACCACTAAACCTATCAATAATGCAACAAATAATGCTAACCCAAAACGAGCATATATAACATTTGGATTCGTTCGAAATGCATAATACGTTGATAAAAACACAATTGGATTTAAAATCGGGGCACTTACTAAAATCACCATTCCTACATGCAAGGGCAAACCTTTCTGAATAAGCCGTCTTACTACCGGAATGATGACGCACTCACACATTGGAAAAAGGACACCAACAAATGCCGCAGGAACCATTGCAACAATTGCTGATTTTGGTAATATTTTTTGGATCATCTCCTCTGTCACAAATACTTGAATGACAGAAGAAACGAGAACTCCTAATAAAATAAAAGGTACTGCCTCAAAGAAAATGCTTAAAAAAATTGTATTTACGTTCAACCATTCTTTTGGAATAGTCTTATGCAAATTTGCTAGGTTTGTGAAATCTACAAAAAAGAATAAAAAAAGAAAAATAGCAATGAGAAGCGTACCAATTAACTCCTTTGATATTCTATTAAAAACCAACTTCCTCGCCTCCACTTTATTCATATTTAAACGTATGCTTGTCCTTTTTTTCTATGACAATTCCCAAACATTTTTTATACTTCATTTCTATTCACAAATCGTAATCATTATGATTTATTCTTGCATTTCTTTTTAAGTTCATTTATTATAAAACGTAATGATTACGATTTACAAGGAGGAATATACAGTGAAAAAAGTACCCATTACCGTGTTAAGTGGTTTTTTAGGTTCTGGAAAAACAACATTATTAAATCATATTTTGACAAATAGAGAAGGCTTAAAAGTAGCTGTTATAGTAAATGATATGAGCGAAGTAAATATTGATGCCGCACTTGTAAAACAAGGAGGCTTTTCTCGTACAGAAGAAAAATTAGTAGAAATTCAAAATGGTTGTATTTGTTGCACTCTGAGAGAAGACTTAATTATAGAAGTAAATCGTCTTGTAGAAGCTGGAGATATTGACTACATTGTAATTGAATCTTCCGGCATTAGCGAACCTATCCCTGTTGCACAAACATTTACTTATGTAGATGAGGCACTAGAAATTGATTTAACGAACAAATGTCGCCTTGATACAATGGTTACTGTAGTCGATGCCAATCGATTTTGGGATGATTTTGCAGCTGGTGAAAGCTTACTAGACCGAAAACAAGCAATCGATGAAAGTGATACACGAGAGGTTATCGATCTATTAATCGATCAAATTGAGTTTGCAAATGTTATTGTTCTAAACAAAGTTGATTTATTAGAAAAAGAGGATGTTAGAGAACTCCATCATCTATTACAAAGGTTAAATCCAGAATCTAAAATCATTGAATCTTCATTTAGTCAGGTTCCATTAAACCAAATTTTAAATACAAATTCATTCAACTATGATGAGGCTAGTCAATCAGCTGGTTGGATTCAAGAATTAAATAGCGAACACCACACACCAGAAACAGAGGAATACAGCATTGGTTCATTCGTTTATCGTCGCAAACGTCCATTTCATCCTACTCGTCTTATGAACTGGCTACAAAGCTGGCCACTAGACGTAGTAAGAGCGAAAGGCTTTTTCTGGCTCGCATCTCGTAATCATATGATGGGACTTCTATCTCAAGCTGGTTCTTCGATTACCATCCAAGGAGCTGGCGAATGGGTTGCAGCATTACCTGAAGCTGAGCAGCAGCAAATACTTATAGAAGAGCCAGGAATACTAAAAACTTGGGATGAGCAGTACGGGGATCGACTAACAGAGCTAGTCTTTATTGGTGTCGAAATGAATCAATATGATATTGAACACTCTTTAGATACATGCTTGTTAACCGAGGAAGAAATGAGACTGGATTGGGATGATTTTGTTGATCCGATCCCTCCCTTTACCGTAGCATCATAATGCAAAGCAAAAAAACAAGATGGTTTCCCTAAAAGGTTACCATCTTGTTTTCGTTTATTCTTTAGAATTACTAGGCTTATTTATTACATTACCCCATATAACAAGTGCAATTGTACTTATAACAACAAAAATCCCATAACCAATTCCCGTAGCATCACCTATTGTTTCTAATCCAAACGGTAACAAAGCGGTAGTAATTCCTATTACATAAGAAAAAATCCCTGCTATTTTTGCAAGCTTTTCTTTATCCCCTACAAACGTCTCTTCCTGATATCCTGCAAGAAGAAATAATCTCTTTTTTATGTGAATCTGGTATCTCAAAATAATAATTAACATGCCTACAAGAAAACAAATTATGAATCCGCCGATCATCAAATCCCCCCTTTACAATATTTTACCATAATCATAACCACCACTTGTCTGTTTTGCTATTTAAAAATTCTGTTTATTTTTAATGTCACTTGTGATATATTGCATATTGTATTTCATATTTCAATTGGATTCCCTTTTGAAAGGAGGACCTATCTTTGGATTCAGGACGGTTGAAAGGCATTATTATGGTTATTACAGGTGCAAGTTTATGGGGATTATCCGGAACTGCTGCACAACAACTTTTTCAACAAGAACATGTCTCTACAGAATGGTTAGTGACAATTCGCTTACTTATATCCGGAAGTATTTTGCTCTTATTCTCCTCATTTGGCAGTAAAAAATCAGAAGTGCTCGGTATTTGGAAACAAAAGAAGGATGCAAACAAACTGATTCTATTTGGATTGTTAGGTATGCTTGCAGTGCAATACACCTATTTTGCTTCTATTAAGGAGGGAAATGCTGCAGTCGCAACATTGTTACAATATTTAGCACCAATATTTATAACTGTTTATCTTATCTTTAAATGGAATATTCGTCCTACGCAAATTGATTTTATTTCGATCGCACTCTCTTTAATCGGAACCTTTTTCTTACTAACAAATGGCTCTATTGATAATTTAGCTGTTTCAACTCCAGCTATCATTTGGGGCATTTTATCTGGTCTGTCACTAGCATTCTACAGCCTTTATTCAAAGGAATTATTAGAGAAATCGTCTTCATCTGTCATTGTTGGATGGGGCATGATTATTGGGGGAGTTGGTGTAACCATCTTACACTTTTTCTCCACGAACGAGTTTATCTTATTATCAGGCATGAAATATTTACAACTTAACAATCTGTTTCTCATTGCATTCGTTGTTATTTTCGGAACACTCATCGCGTTCTACTTATATTTAGATAGTATCCGCTATCTTACACCTAAAGAGACGACACTATTTGGTTGTACAGAACCGCTTGCAGCTATCATTTCTTCTATTCTCATTTTGCATGTTCCGTTTCAATCCTTTCAATTATTAGGCGCTCTTTGTGTTATTGTAATGGTACTTGTACTGAGTCAAAAGCCTGATGAAGGAAAACCGAAACTACGACTTGTCGAGACAAAAAAACAAAACATAAAATGAAAGGAACTGTCTAGTCATGCCTATTCCTCAAAACTATCGTAAGCAAGAAAGAGTATCCGCTAAGTCACTTGTGTTAAATCAATTACAAGATTGGATTATTGAGGGTGTTTTAAAGCCTGATGAAAAAATTAATGACGGGGAGCTAGCCGAAGCTTTAGGTGTGAGTAGAACACCTGTTAGAGAAGCGTTGCAAGTGTTAGAACTCTCCGGATTGGTAGAAATGGTTCCAGGACAAAAAACAAAAATTGCCCCTATAAAACTAGAAGATGTATCTGTCATCTATGAAACGATTGCTGGTCTTCATACTATTGTTGGAAAACAAGCCATTCATCAAATAATAGAAGCAGATCTAATAAAACTTTCTGAAATAAATGCAGCATTCGAAAATGCCATAAATGAAAAAAACTCAAAACAAGCTTTACATTTAGATATACAATTTCATAACACAATCGTAGCAATCGCTAAAAATACATACATCGAACCGTTCTTAGCAAATATCCAGCTCCATGTATTACGTCTTGAATATCTATTTTTCCAGAACTTCATTCCTGCACGTCAATCAATTGAAGAACACACTTTAATTATTGAGGCATTAAAAAAACAAGATACGGCACAAATAGAAAAAATCATGTCTCAAAACTGGTTACGACCAATGAAAGAAATCAAAAAAATAATCTCTGTGAAATAATGAAAAGAGCCGTTTACGTGTTTTCTTAACGTAAACGGCTCTTCCTTTATAATTTTATATGACTATGCGCGAATCTCGGCATATTTCTCAATGTCCCTATACTCTTTTTCTAGTTCTTCTAAGGAAAGCTCGTATAATTGTCGATCGAGAACTTTAAACACCCCTGCCCCAATTAACTGATCGATTAACTGCCTCTTACGCTTTTCAACAGCAAAACGGAGTTGACTACTCATCTTTTAAAAACTCCTTTCTACAAACATTGAAAATGATAATCTTTATCAATTACCACTTTGATTATAAAAGATGATACTTTATAAGTAAAGTAAGTTTATGCAATATTTACCTTACAAACTGTTTGTGGCCACATTATATATATGTATGTTTCCCTAGGAAGTATATGACACCTTTTATCATCTTTTTTCTTTCATACTTCGCAAAGTGGCTTTTTATGCTTTTCTTCAATTTTAAAGGCGAGCTTAAAGCAAGAGAGACTGCGTCACTTAGCATATGCCCAGCATCTGATAAAGGTGCTAAACTATTCGTTACAAATCCGCCAATAATTTCTGCAATCTATTTTGTGACAAATATTACTCATTCATCCAAGTCGATTCACTTATACCCATTTCTTTATCTCTGCTATTTTTCCCTTTTTTCTCAGCCGAAAATAAAAATGCGCCCCCTTCTTCTCATATTCTTTCATACTGTTAAGAAATACAAAGAAGAATATAAAACAAAGCATCACCACGCTTTCTTCCTGACAATTTCGTAATAAAAAAAGACTGTCAATTTATCAAGACAGTCCTTTCCTCTCTTACTTTTTTAAATCAATTACGATAGCATCTAAAACAATATCTTTACTTTTTGCTTCTTTTTTAGGTACTTCAATTTTTTTCTCTTTCCCATCAACATACTCCACTCCACCATGATTTTCAGGCGTATGCACTCGTAAGTTCACATGAGGTGTAACAATAAGCTTCGTTGCATTTTCGTTCAACTTTTGGAATGTAGCACTCCAACTACTTTTATGTGGCTCTGCTACTGTACTTGTTCCACCATTACCTTCACCTACATATCGATTTCCTAAATCATCTTTTATTTCCAATTCAACATCTGCACTATCCCATATACTTCTTAATTCTTTAGATTCTTCCTGATTGTAAAAAATGATAAATGACATTGGAGTCACTTCCATTTTGTCTACATTCACTTTTATGCCTTCTTTTTCCGAATTTCCTTGGAGCTTAATTTCTTTACTATCCATTGCCTTTAAACTAAGCGCAAAGTTCCAGTTTCCTTTTATTGATTTTTCTTCCTCATGCATATCAATTGCTTCCATATCCCATCTAACATTTGCAACGTCCAGTCTTTTACTACTATGACCACTTATTGTAGTCATACCTACATACTTTTTCTCTCCCACTTTCGTAACTTTAGAACTTCCTCCCGCACCATTAAAACCCATCACCTGCGGGAAACCAAATATGTTCGGGTTCTCCCCTAAATCTTTATCACTTTCAATAGAATACGTTATCGCTACAGTTCTACCATCAAAAACAGCATCATTAATTGTGATCTTAACCCCATTACTTTCTCTCGTCATATTTAACTCAGTAGAAAATTCTTTATAATTTTCATACAGTCCCGTTCTTCCATTATCTAAAAAACGAAAAATATCACCTACTATTGGAAGCCCCCCTGCATAAGTAGGAAATCCAATTCCAAGTGTTGCAACTGACAACCCTACTAAAATCGATGCAGCAGCGACACCCTTTTTCCATTTCTTCATTTTTTTCTTTTGGTGTATCGATTGTTTTAAATTACGCTTCACTTTTTCTCTTTCAAATTCATAAGCCTTCATTTCCTCTAATTCTTTTTCATCTATATCAATGTCATTTAATAGCTCGTAGATGTCTTTCATATTACACTACCTCCTAAACTAAGATTCGTAGCATTTTTTTGTAATTTCTTTTTCCCACGATAAATTCGATTATCAACCGCAGCCCTCGTTAAACCTAGCTTTTCTCCTATTTCTTCCGTCTTGAATCCTAGGAGGAACTTCATGATAAAAATCTTTTGATCCACAGGCTCTAATTCATTAATTATCTTCACAAGTTCATTTCTATCTTCTATTACAATGAATTCATCTTCTGCGGATCTTCCTTTATTTACATCCAAATCATCTGAAGTAATCTCAACTTCCTTATTCACTTTCCTGTAATAATCAATCGCTTTAAATTTCGCAATTGCTGCAATCCACTTCTGAAAATCTTCCGCCTCTCCATGAAACTTGTTTGCGTTATGCCAAACCGAAAGAAAAATATCATTGATACACTCTTCTATCAATCCATCGTTTTTTAACGGAATGAGAACCTTGTGTGTTATCCCCTTTATTAATGGCAAATATGTATCCACAATAAACTCTAGCGCATCTTCTTTTTGCCGTTGCAACCTTTTTATAAAATTTTTCTCATTTGATTTCATGTAGCGATTCCCCTTATTTTTTTGTAAAAGCTTTTACACCTTATATAACGTACAAAATTATTTTTTCTCTCACATTTCTCATCTTTTTATTTTCTTAATTTTAATATAAATGTATATTAAATTATTTGAATCTCACTCGCATTCTTATCTATTCAAAAAATAAAGTGAGCTTAAGATCCATCCTAAGCTCACTTTGTAAACCATATTAATTTGCACATTCTCTCTTTTCCGTATCAATGGACCATCCGATAATCGTCGCACAATCTCTTCCCTTCCATTCGAGCACGTTTGCCAATACAGGCTCCATCTGAAGAGCATCCCCATTATAGAGTACTTCAAATAAAGACTGATCCTCATCAAACGACTGTTTATCACACTCTAACACACCATCTGTCGCTAAAACAATATGGTTCATCCCCTTCTCTAATCCACGAACGCCAGAAGTGAAACAAGGTGTATTAGCAGCAAACACATTTTTTCTTCCAATATACTCATAAAATTTACGCTTATTTAATCTTCCTTTTCCGTTCTTTAATTGTTCCGCATGGAATAAGTAAGCAAAGCACTCTCCAACTGATAACCAATATAAGAACTCACCTTTTCTTAAACAAATTAAACAAGCTAATTCTTCATTTTCTTGTTCACTTTTCTCAATAAACGATTCATCTGTAAATAACGCTAATAAGTACATATGTGTATGATGAAATGCCAGATGGATGGGATACGAGAATAATTCTTGTAACTTCTCTTTTCTTTCAGAAATTGCATCTATTATATAATGTATATTTTTCGTTTTATGATGAGCGTCAAAAATCATAACAAATTCAAATTGTGGGTCCCACCAAGCTAGTACTGCATCTCCTCTTTCATACGCATCACTCTCTTGATTCCCGCCATATATACCAACTGAAAGAGGACCACATTTTTCAACATGTATTTGGTCTAAATACATCTTTTCATGACTAATCCATTTAAATGTATGCACTTCGATCATCCTCTCTCTTGCTATTTGTATGCCTTTACACTAAGAGTACCGTATATTGCAAGAAAAATAAACTTTTTGAATATTTTCATGTGAAATAAAAGGATTTTACATCTTATAAAACGAATATATCTTAACATACGATATAAAAAAACCAGGAGGACCATTACCATGAAAAATGTCAATCAGAATTGGGAAACCATTTATTATCACTTACGGTATGAATATGAAGATAATCTTTCTCACCAAGCCATTCGAATTCTGCAAATCATTTCCCGAGAAACGGAAACTACTATCGGGAACATCGCATCTGAATTAGGATTATCCCATAATACAGCATCAGAACATGTAAAACGCCTAATTCAAAAAGGATTCGTTATAAAGGAGCGAAATAAACAAGATGAACGAGTCGTTAACCTTGCATTGACTACTGAAGGTAAGGAAGCGTTAGCGAAACATACATTATTAGATGAAGAAAAATTAAAAGTATTAGAATCTCAATTTTCAAAAGAAGAACAACAATTAATCGAAAAAGCTTTTTCATTACTAGCAAAGGAGTCAAAGTATGCATTTCCTCGTTAAGGTCATTGTCTCCGCCCTTATCATCGGCGGTGTAACTGAATTTGCCAAACATTATAGTACACTTGGTGGCTTTATCGCAGCACTTCCTCTCATTAGTTTGCTTAGCTTGTTTTGGATTTCTGTTGAAGGCGGGGGTAAACAAGAGTTAAGTCAATTTGCTTTAGGAGTATTATACGGATTTCCTGCATCAGCACTCCTATTATTTATCGTTTATATCGGATTAAAAAATTCTTTTTCACTAAGTACATCTATACTATTCGGTATCGGCATCTGGTGTATCGTTTTCGCTTGTCAAAAATTATTTCAATCCTAGTGGAGGGTTAAGATGAATCATTTTGTAGAAGTACTTGGAAAGAAGATAGAAGTTTGTACACTGGGACATGGCTCTCAGACCGTTGTGATTCAAACCGGAATGGGTTGTTCTTTTTATGATTGGATGTTCATTGCAGAGAAGCTTGCTCACAGTTATAAAGTTATTCTCTTTCATCGTCCTGGTTACGGGAAAAGTGAAATTGGTGATGAACCGCGTACAACACTACAAGCAGCAAAAGAATTGCGCGAATTATTACATATGCTTACGATTCGACAACCGATTATTTTAGTTGGGCATTCTTATGGAGGATTATGCGCACAGCAGTTTGCTATGTTGCACTCGGAAGAATTAAAAGCTGTTGTCCTTGTTGATTCTACTTCTATGAACTTACATCGATTAGATGATCTTGATTTACCTGTCTCGAATCAAACCGAATCGGATGAAATATGGTTACAAAAATACATAGCTTATTCCAAGATGGATCAAAGTACTCTCTATACAGAATTACAACCTATATTATCAAACCAATATAGCCATTTAGAATCCCATAAACAAAAACAACATATGAATTTCTCTACTTCGCCCTCACTATATAAGGCGACTGCTTCAGAGCTTTTAAATTGGAAAGCCTGTGCACAGAACATAAAACAATTTGAAGGAACATTACAAACTCCATTTATTATCATCGGACGGGACCCAAATTACTCCATTAAACAAATGATTGAAAGTGGAATGCCCTCTGAAGAAGCAATAAAGCTTGAAGAGATGTGGCAAGAACTTATTCACGAACAACTGATGCTCTCTCAAAATAGCAGGTACATCCTCGCTCAACATGCTAGCCACGGGATTGAACATGATAGACCAGATATTATTATTGATGCAATTTATTCCCTACAAGGCGGCGAGAAAAATCACATTAGAAACCATGAATGTTTCAATTGAAACTAGAAAAAAGGAAGCAGTTCTCACTGCTTCCCCACTCATCTATTCATAATCTTCCTCGTTTTCATCATCATCATAATACAGGTTTCCATTATTCACATATATAGGTCCATTGGCAACATCAACACGAAGTACCCATGCCCAAGGTACAGCTAAGCGTTTATGTAACGCACGCCAAAATGTCATTGACTTTCTTTCATACTCCTGGAATTCCTGAAGTATATCTTTATAGGAGGAACCGTCTAACTGAACATTTGCTTCTAGTAAACGAGAATAGGCATAGTGCTGTAGTTCTAGTTCAGCAGCAACTTCTATCTCTTCTGGTGTTGCCATGCCAATAATTGTTCCATCTGGTGGCACAACTTCATATACGTTATGAACTTCAATGAGTCCTTCTCGATGATCTACTAACCCCTTCTCTTTCTCAAACATGTAAACAGCCTCCTTTATCACGCATTTTTATGTTACAAAAGTATACTTCTCTAATAACCGCCCTCTTTCCTTCTTTTTTGATAAAAAATTACAAAATATTCAACAGATGACCGGATTATTGTACTGTCTTACTCACTTCCATCTTTTTCGCAGATATAAGCTTTTCTCCAACAAATGATAATTTATATACATCTGGCATCTCTAATTCTTTCCAAAAATCAAAACCGTATTGAGCATCAAAATAATTCATTATTAGCACCATAATATTCCCATGCGTTCCAATTACGATATTTTTCCCTTTATATTGCGTTAATATATGTTGTATACATTGAATTCCTCTCTTCTGCGCCAGATCATTTGATTCTCCCCCCTCAAAAGAAAAGTTTGGATTCCCCCATACTTTCATCATTGCTTTCTCAAAGTCTATTACTGGCTCTTTACTTAATAGTCTCTCCCGTAAATCTTCTTCAATCTGTATGGATAAATCAAAATGTTGTGCGACTCCTTGAACGGTTTGAATCGCCCGTTTATATGGGCTAGACAATACAACATCTATTTGTTCCTCTTTTAATAGATTTATCACAGTTTGTGCATCTTTCCATCCTTTTTCAGAGAGTGGTCGTTCTCTTTCTTCCGGGGTATATGTAGAATGAGCATGGCGAACAAAATATATTTGTGTCATAAAATTCCTCCTTTTATTTTCTATTTCAATCATTTCGATTCCATCTAGATCAATTCCTTTTGTTTACATAATAAAATTATCTTTAAATATTTTTTGAAAATATCGTTACTATATAAATTAAATTGTTCGGCTGATCACCTTTGTGAATAAATAATGCACAATTAAATAGAGAATATAAACAATCACAAATACTCCTACAGCACTGAATATATCTATAGTAAAAGGAATGTAGTTGATGTGCCTATCTATGTTTTTATATAACAAAAAACATGCTCCAAAATGCCAGCATGTTTTGTGATATACTTCACATTGTTTGATTAAAAAATAACACCATATTACTTACTGTGATGTAACATTAAATCTTCGAATTCTTCTTCAATACGATTTAACTTTGCAATCCCTTCTTTCCATTTATGGATATAACGCGATACTCCAACAACAAATAAAGTGAAAATAGTAGAAAGAATAATACCATATACGATAACTACAGTACTCATAAGTTACACTTCCTTGTAATAGGTTATGTGTTTATTATATTCCTTTTTTTGATGAAATAGTGCGAATTCAAGTTTTTGTAACAAAATTAATTTTTCTAATTATATAAAATACATTACCGTTAATAGGAGAAACCATAAGAAATTAAGGTTTCCCCTATATTTAAAATATTATTCTACACCAACAGAAACCGTTTCTGGCAATGTGCTCCCACCATCAATTACAATGTGTGTACCTGTTATGTAGCTGGACTCATCAGATGCAAGGAAACCAGCTAACTGTCCGACTTCTTCAATTTTTCCTAAACGTCCTAACGGAACGCCTGAAGCGATTCCGTCAATAACAGTATTCGGTTCATTTGGATCAGATTCATTTGCAATTTGCTCTGCCATCGGCGTCATAATATATCCTGGACAAATCGCGTTCACCGTAATACGGTGCTTGGCTACTTCGCGTGCTAGCGCTTTTGTAAATCCCCAAATTGCTGCTTTTGTCGTTGCATACGCTGTTTCTCCCTCATCTGCAACTAACGTCCCTGTCACAGAAGACATATTTACGATTTTTCCGTAATTTTTCTCAATCATGTATGGCAAAACGGCTTTCGAAAAGTTCCATACACCATTAATATTCACTTGAAATTGAAAATCGCGCATCTCATCTGACATATCTAAAAAATTAGCGAGTCGAATGACTCCTGCATTATTCACTAATATATCAATTTTTCCATACTTCTCATATGCATCTTTTGTGATTTCTTTTACAGCAGCAAAATCAGTAACATCTACTTCATAACTTGCTGCTTCTAACCCTTTACTAACAATCTCCTTTGCCGTTTCATGAACCTTTTCAGAAATATCAACAAGTAACACTTTCGCTCCTAACTCTGCAAACACATGAGCAATTCCAGCCCCATTTCCCATTGCAGCGCCAGTAACAAAAGCTACTTTCCCATCTAATTTTCCCATTTCATAACCCCCTTATGATTTGTAGAAAACTTTCTCAACAATCCCATCATACCAAATATTCCCTAACGTTTTTTGAATTACTTAATTTGTCAAAAAAAGTTCAAAAAGAAAAGCCGTCGTAAGAAACGACAGCTCATGCATATCAAATATGATTTTTATTGATTTTTCTTCTCTTCTATTTTTTCTTTTGCATTTTCAGCCTTATCTAATGCTTCTCCGACTTTTTTCTGTTTTTCCTTTGCTTCATCAATACTATCAACTGCTTTGATTACTTTATCAATGCCTTCTTCATCTATTTTTTTTTGCTTTGCAATTCTTTCTTTTTCTTTTTCCTCAATGTCATTTGCCTTTTGAAGCATCTTTTCTGCGTTTGACTTTACGGATTTCTCAAGGGATGCATCCTTTTTCTTTTGTAATACTTGATTTGCATCATCTTTTGCTTCTAAATATTTACCATCTTTTAACGCCGATGCACCGTGATCCATTAGCTTGGCAACATCCTTATAGGATTTTGTTTCTTCCGTAAATTTTTCTTCTTCAGCCTTTTCAAACCACATAACTGCATCACTATATTTTTCATCTTGCAATGATTTCATCCCTGTTTCAATATACGTATCGTAGTTACTACAGCCAGCCATTAGAAAAAATAAACAAAACATAACAAAACTTATTTTTCTCATACTGTTTTTCTCCTCTTTCTTTGTTACACACTTTATTAAATGTATCATAGCTAAAACATACTTTCAAAAAGAAACATCATCCAGTACATATAACTAGATGATGTTTTCTTACATATAAATATAATTCATTCATAAATTAAGCCGACACGTCTACTTGTTTTTTCATTCTAGATTGCTTCATTCCAACAAGAACTACTAAAAGTAGGCCAGTTCCTAATATTAACATTACGACACTCGTTGGGAGTATATCCAATAAAAACCCAAACAAAATCATCCCAAGCGGGGCAATTGCAGTAGCAATTGTTTCAAGTAGCCCAAAAACCCGCCCTAAATATCCTGGATCTGTTGTTTTTTGAATATGCACTTGCATTGGGATATTTACTGCTATCATTGATATACCACTCAGAAGCATAAAAACAATATAATAAATAAAACTTACTATCTTTGGAAGCGCAACGATTAATGGAAAAACGGTAAATAAACTTAAACTTGCAAACAAAAACAAGCTAATATAAATAGATCGAAATGGGTTATTTACTTCCTTACGAACAGACAAAACAATTGCACCAATTAACATTCCAACCGCCAGCATACCTTCTACAGTGCCAAGTTGCTTAGAAGTTAAATGTAAGCTCTGCACAATAATATAGGGAAGCGCAACAAAAAGTGCGCTAGAAAAAAAGTTTACCCAAAGAGCAATCTTCATAAGTCCATATATTTCATGCTGCTGTTTCACATATAAAAACCCCTCTTTTATACTCGCAAAAAAATCTCCTTTCTCCTCTTCCACTTCTTTTTTATACAAATCAAATACGATAAATAATTGTACAATAACAGCTAAGAAAAATGTAATTCCATTTAAAAGAAAAAAGGATGTAATGGGAAATAAACCAAATATTACTCCCCCGATTATCGGTGCTAAAATTCTTGATAATGAATCAGCTGTCTGATTTAAAGCACTTGCTTTTTGAATCCGCTCCACATCTACTAAATTTGGAATGGAAGAGGTGAATGAAACAGAGTAGAAACTTGCACAGATTGATAATAGTGCCGCCGAAATATAAATAAATAGAAGTGATGATCCAAATATAGTAGAAAGAATAAACATTGTGATCATTGTTAAACTACTTAATACATCCATACCAATAATAAGCCATCGTCGATTCACACGGTCTGCCACAGCTCCTGCAATTGGTCCACATACCATTCTTGGAATAGAACCACAAATAAGTGTAATTGCAAATCCAACTCCTGACCCCGTCGTTTTTAATACATATAACCCCATTGCAAACGTATAAATCCCTGCACCTAATAAAGAAGTCATTTTTCCAATCATCATTAAAATAATATTTCTCGTTGCGATTTTCATTCTTAAATCATTTTGACTTATACTCGCATCCGTCATTATGCCACTCTCCCCTTAAAAGTTAAATTGTGTTAAACTTATTATATAATCATTTTTCAATTTTTTACAACAAAAAGTTTAATTATATTTAACTTTTTATAATAAAGGAGCAACTATATGGCTACTCTTGGTGAGAAAATTAAAGCATTACGAAAAGAAAAGCGTCTTACGCAAACAGAATTAGCTGGCTCAGAGCTAACGAAAAGCATGCTGAGTCAAATTGAAAATGGGAAAGCAACTCCTTCCATGAAGACATTACAATATCTTGCTAGTAAGCTTGAATGTGAAGCAAGTTTTTTACTTGAGGAAGACAATGAAGAAGTAACAAAGCTGATTCCAAAAATGGAACAAGCTATAAAAAACAATCAATTTGAGGAAGTGTATCACACACTGCTACCTATTGTTCAAAAAGAGCTGCCACCTACTTTAAGTACAGCTCGTTTATATAAACAATTTATAAGCGTTGCATTTCATATGAAAGATTACAATATTCATTCCTATATTGAAAAAGCCGTAGAAACTTTTCAAAAATATACTTTATATCGTGAGAGTACTCAAACTAGTTTAAAATTTTGTTATTTATTATTTGTTCAAAAAAAATATGAAGAATGTCTACAGCTTCTTACCTCTATACGCAAAGAATATGAAGAAAAACAATTGGAAATGGACCTAATTATACAAATAGAACTTTTCTTATGTGAAGCCGTTGTTTTACTCGCATATGGTAATTATGAGGGATGCGAAAAAATCATCTTACAAGCCCTTGATTTCTCAAAAGAAAATCAAGTGTATTATAAGACAGACGAATTTTATCGAATTCTCTCTTATCAAAATGTACTAGTAGCTGATAAAAAGAAATATTTACACTATATAAAAAAATCCGAGCAATTTGCTATTTTTACAGAAAACACTTTATCCCTTGCGATTGTAGACATATTAAAAGCTTATTACTACAACACAATTACAAATGAATATACATTAGCCCTACAACATCTGGAAATGTTCAGAAAAAAACTCCAAGATGAACATCTGTTCCGAGAAGATGGTGCATATTACGTTGAAAAAGGAAAATCTTTATATGGTCTCAAACGATACGAAGAGGCGTTAAAAGCATTAGAGCGGGCAACAATTCCAGACTACATGTTCCATCCACTCGATCAAGCATGGATCATCACCGGCAGAGCTTACCGTGCCCTTTGTTATATGGAGCTCCAAAATAAGCAAAAAGCGCTTCAAGAAGCAACCGGAGCCTTTCATGCGATACAAGAATTTCCTGATTCGACATTTACCGTGTTTATTAAAGAAACGTTACAAATGATACAAAATTCTTAAATTAGCCTAAAATTGGTATATTACCCCTCTCTTTAAGCAACAATAATAAAGATGGGAGGAATGTAAGAATGAATGTACAACGTGCAAAAGAGCTGTCCGAGTCATCAGAACAAGCGCATGTTAGTTTTCAAGGCCTACCTGTTATGATTCAACATGTTGATGAAAGCAATGAAACCGCTCGAATATATGATGCAACCAACCCAGAACGTGAGTTAACTGTTCCAATTAATAGTCTAGAGGAACTATAAGAAATTCCACTTCAGCTTATTTGAAGTGGTTTTTTTCTTTTGTACCGTATGAAATAAATATTTTTACTATCACTACACAAAAAAAGTGCCTTTCTATTTTTTAATATCTATACGGTACGTGATATTTTACAAAACATCTTCATACGCAAAAGACACACTATTCAATCTTTATGATATGATACAATCCATAAGTATAATTGGGGGGATACGATGAAGGATACAAAGCAAAGTAATAAATCTTATTATGCAGTCATATTCACTTCCCAGCTTTCACAAGACACGACTGATTATAGCGATGTAGCTGAAGAAATGGAGACACTCGCTAAAGAGCAACCTGGATTCATAGACGTTGAAAGCGTACGGGATCACTCTGGCTTTGGTATTACCATTTCATACTGGGAATCACTTGAAGCAATTAAACAATGGAGAGAAAACGCAGCACATACTATAGCAAGACAAAGAGGCCGTGAACAATGGTACGAACAGTTCCATATGCGGATTTGTCTTGTTGAAAAAGAATATGACTTCCATAGGAAAGGTTTGTAACTTATGAATCAAAAAATAGCTCTTATTGTTGTACATGAAATATACGGCGTAAATGAACATATGCAGGATATAATATCAAATTTTTCTTCAACACTGATTGATGTATTCTGTCCGAATCTTTTAGAACTAGATTCTCCTTTTCATTATGATGATGAACAAAAAGCTTACTCCCATTTTATGCAAAACATTGGATTCCAACATGGAAAAGAGAAAATTGAAGAAATGATTGAAACACTTTCAAAATCCTATTCATATATAGGACTCATAGGCTTCAGTATTGGGGCAACCATCTCTTGGCTATGCAGTAACAACCCAAAACTTCAGTTTATTATCGGTTGCTATGGCTCTCGCATACGAGACTATTCTTATATAATCCCTACCTGTCCTACTCTTTTAATTTTTCCAGAAACAGAATTAAACTGTTCCATTTCTTCTCTTATTACAACATTACAAGAACAAAACAATCCATCTCTACATATAAAGCAGCTTCCAGGAGAACATGGATTTCTAGATCCTTACACTGTAAAATATAACAAAGAATCTACAAAACAAGCATATAAAATAATAGATTCATTTCTTAAAAATTCTATAATGAACCAAATGCATTAAAGGAGGTTTAATATGACATTTACATTACTTTTACTCGCTGTCGTTTTTTTAATCATTCTCATCACATTAACTTTCATTTTCATCACCCTTAAAAATCGAACATATGTAAACCGTCCTTATCGACATTCCCTTGTTGTTATCGCTTTATTTCTTGGACATTGGGTTTTAGTTTTGACTAGTTTTTATACCTTACTCCCTGACAATGTTAGCAATTTTATTTTTCTACCAATCTGGTATTTTCTTTGTATTTTAGGGTTTATGGTCTTCATAAAAGAATGGAAAAATAACCGAATCATTGCTGTATCCGTCGGTGCTTTCTCTTTTATTAGTTTGCTTTTTGGCATGCTATTACAAGGAATTTCAAAAATGTAAATTTGTGTTGCAGGAGCTGAACTTTGGATATCAGCTCCTTTTCTATAGCACTGTCCCTATTATCTCAATAAAAAATGATTACGTTCCATCCAAAGAGGAATGAATAAATATAGTGCATACGCAATAACCATCCAAATTGTAAAAGATAGAATTTGCTGTGATGAAAGTGCTGGAAAAATACTAGCAGAATAATAGAGAATGAAAGTATCTAACAACAATCCTATCGCAGTCCCAAAGATCCCTAGTTTTATAAGAGCGTTTCGTGATGAATCTATTTTTCGATACAGCCACATTGCAGCATATAAGCATATCGCTGTACTAATTTCTAGAAGAAGCAGACTATTTATAAATGAAGGTGCGGATATTTCTACTAAAACAGCTGCTCCAAATACGTAAAAAAATGTTGATGCTGCAAACCAAATACCTACAGAAAACAAAATAGTAACCCACCATTTATTCTTCACTATTTTCTTTCCCTTCCTGTAAGGCCATCGCCTTTTCTATACATATTTCCAACCCACCATACATTTTTTCTATATTAAAAGCGGGATTCAATAATGCTTGCAATGCTAAACCATCAATTAATGCATTACACATAACACTCCAAGTTTCATTTGAAATCCCTTCAATCAGTGATGATTCTCCCCATACTTGCGCTAGTCCCTTGTGTAATTCTTGATTTTCATAATTTAGTAATTCACCAAGTCTCTCTTTTATCATTTCGTTTTGCAATCCACTGGCTACTAATTGAAAAAACAAATGATGGTACATAGAATCTTGTGTGCATCTACTCTTAGCGGAATGTAACGCTTTTTCTATCGAAAAATCTGTTTCAACCTGTGACCATGATGATTTGCAAAATGACTCCGTTACTTCAAGTAACAGTTGTTCTTTTGTTTTAAAATGATAATATACAGTCCCTTGTGTAACATGAGTTCTTTCTGCAACTGCTTTTAACGTTAGCTTTTCCATACCTTGTTCAGCAATCATCTCTTTTGCTGATCGTAGCAATTGTTGCTTATTTACAACATTCGGCTTTGCCATTTTGTCCCTCCTATTTGTAAGTTAGTTAAATAACTAACTTACTTATACAGAAAAATCAAACAAATAAAAAGAGAAAGAAAAGCCTAAAATCAACTTCTCTTTCCTCTCGTTTTTTTATGGGATTGCATAGTCATAGAATCACAAGGTGTGTAATATATTTGCGGAGTTGCTTTATTAACGAGCATCGTAAAAGTAAGTAGGCCAATAATAAAGAAGATAAATAACGTTAACAGAATAACACCTATTGTTAAAATGAGCATAACACCACCCCTTTTAAAATCAAGATATTACACTTTTCGATATAATATGAGCGAAATCCTTGTTATAGGAACAAACGTAACAAAATAATCACAATCACGCCTGTTAATACCGTCCCTAATAAACTGCGTGTATAGATCGCAACAAAGAATGTCGGGATTGCCGCAATTAAATAATCCCATTGCATCGTTTTATTCATAAATAATACTTCGGCAAGAAGCGCTGCGAGTATTGCGATTGGTATATAACTTAACCATTTTAAACCCCATTCTGGAATTTGTATTTTACTAAATACAATGAGTGGTAATAGACGTGGAATTAGCGTCACTACACCTGCTCCAATTAAAAGTAATAACACATCTAACCTTACTTCCATTTTTCAATCACCACCCCTATCGTTGCTGCTGTCAATGTTGCAATAATTACAGCTACACTTGCTGGAACAAAGAAATGTATGCTATATGCGATTACAATTGCTACAATTGCTACAGTGAGATGAATTCCTACTTTTGGATGACTACTCATTAACTGTAGAACAAATAGTCCAATAAACATAGCAGGTAATGCATAATCCATACCATATGTATGAGGGTTTGGTATCCATTCACCAAAAATACCGCCAATAATATTCGCAATAATCCAGTTTACATACGCTGTCACATTTAATCCTAGCATCCATCTCTCACTTAAATATTGCTGTTTTGATGCTTGCTGAACTGCAAGTCCAAACGTTTCATCTGTAATTTGTGAACCAATAATCATATTTTTCAAGAAAGGGACTTTCATTAAATATGGTGCCAGTGCAGCACTCATTAACAAATGACGTAAATTAACAAAGAATACGGTGAATATAATTGCAGATGCTGGTGCTCCAGCTGCAAACATACCAGCAAGTATAAATTGTGAAGACCCGGCATAAATCAAAGTAGACATGAGCGCAATTTCTGCTAACGAAAACCCTGCTGTTTTTTCAATTACACCAGCTGCTATACCAATACTTAAATAACCCAGTACAGTTGGCAAACAGTCTTTCACACCTTGCTGAAATGTTTCATTCCTATCCATTGACACCTGCACTTCAGCTCTCGCCATCACTCTTCCCCCTTCGTTTCGTGCATCACGCGTTTACCCGTTACAACGTGAACGAAATTTGTATTACAACACCATAGTGCATCTAGCTTATCCGGGCCAAATTCCCGAGTAATTTCTTCGATCCTAATATCATGACGCACATATTCTGTTGGGACAAGCACTAATGCTAGATCATACGTTGTTACAGTCCAAGATGTACTATGGCAATCAGCTCTTCTTTCCCGTCTCTTACTAACTTCTCATATACTTATTTCAGTTTCTTATATTCTTTCAAAGCATTTTGTAGAGTTACGGTTAATGGTTCTGGAAGACGCCTTAATGAAAACCATCCAATTTTACTAATAGCATGTTTTTCCAAGTTTTCTGCGATCCCATTCGTTACTTTTGCAATATACGTCGGACATACCCAATGCGCTTCTTCATCAGGTAAAATGTGATTCGTCACACATAATAGCGATGTAAGTTCGATCTCTAGTCCTACCTCTTCCTCAATTTCCCTAATCACTGTATCTTCCGCTGTTTCCATCCATTCTACTTTCCCACCAGGAAGACTCCAGTGTCCTTGCTCCGGTGCTTTCTTTCGCTGCACAAGCAGCAATTCATCCTGCTCGTTTAAAATAAATGCCCCAACACCGACACGTGGATATAATTGTTGATTCATATTAACTTTTCTCCTTTCATTTATCTTTTGATTTTAGCCTAAAAAATAATAGAGCTACTTTCTATCAGCTTCATAAAAACCAATAGAAAGCAGCTCTCATTGTTTCATAGGTTCTATTTGTTCTTTTACATCCATTTTGCCATACTGATGTTTATTTTTCTCTAAATATTGCTTACATACATTCACAAAAGATGGTAAAGTTCGAATTTGATCAATATCTGAACTCTCAATAAACTGATTCATTTGATTTGTCATTTCGCCCATACTAGCAATCAGCCCTTCTTTTTCCTTCCTCAATCTTTCGTTTTCAGCACGTAAGTTTTGAAGCTCTTTCTGTATATCGTGTGTATTATCTTCTTTTATATGCCCAGCTGCCATACTTGAAAGTGTATAAATACCTTCCATAAATTGATATAGTTCTTGCTTTTTCCCCTCTGTACCAATTGTTTCAAAATTGTTCACAATCCCTGATAATATAGTAACTAGATTGACTTCTGTCTTTTCACCTTGCACCACTACACTTTCTACTTCCGCCTCATTCACAACCTGTTCTGACTCATGCTTTTTCTTACGCCCTGGCTTTCCCTTTTTGATGTTTTCAAATAATAGCTCTTTGTTCTTTAACTTATAATACGTATTTTGCAGTTGACTTTCAGTTTTCGGAAATAATTGCAACTGTTCCTTACTAATCGCCTTTGAAGTACCTGCAATATTTAAATGGTGCTGCTGACAAAATTGATACGTAGCATATAAAAGTTCTAATTCAGATTTCAACCACATGATTTGAGAATGTTCATATGCAAATAAACCACCCATTTTTTCAACATCTCTTTGAAAAGTTATCATTTTATTATATAAATCCATTAATTCTTCATACGTTACATGGAGTTCTCTCTCTATTTTTCTGCATTCCTCTTCTACCATTTGAATATTTTTTGTTCCATTTGTAATATTTTTCAAAAGATCTAGTACATGAATTGCTGTCTGTTGGTACATTTACATTCCACTCCCACTCAACATTTTTGCAATTTCAACTTCTTTTTTCTCTTTTATAAAAATAAAAAAATATTATAAAAATATTTTATAATATTTCCGAATTATTAGTCAATATTCTTTAGAATTATGAAAATAACCTACATAAAATTCTTACACTATAGGGTACTTTTTCTTTTTTGATACGATGAGGCCCTATAACAAAAAGAAGAGAGCAGGTCGTCTGCTCTCTTATGATGCCTCATTATGTTCAGAGGAATGCTTAACACTCCCTATTCTCTTTAGTTTATTCCATCCTACTGCTACCCCTCGAATAGATGAAAATACAGATTTAATTACAACATAAGTCATAAATTGACGATAAATAAAGCGTTGTAAAATTAGCCAAACTAATGGTTTAGGATTCTCCTTCTCTAATTTAAATGCAAAAAGAGAAGCGATAAGATCTATTGCAAAGAACACAAGGTAAAATCCTAAAACTTTTAGCGGATTACTACCAAATAGCCCCATAATCATTAATATATCTGCTAAAGGAGCAATGAATTGCAGGACATACTGGAACACCCACATATTAGGTAATGCAACATACCCTAATGTTTTATGCTTTGGATTAAACAACGCCTTTCGATGTTTCCAAAGGCATTGGAGTGTACCATACGACCAACGATATCGCTGTTTAATGAGACTTTTCACATCCTCAGGCGACTCCGTATAGGCATATGCTTTTTCTTCATATACAATTCGATGCCCTTGACGTAAAAATGTTATAGTAAGATCCGTATCTTCTGCAAGTGTATCTTCGCTTAAATATCCAGATTCAACTACATTCTTTTTACGCCATGCCCCAATAGCTCCAGGAACTACCGTGATACAATTCAAATCATCAAAAGCTCTGCGTTCTAAATTAAATCCTGTAATGTATTCAACATGTTGCCAAGTAGTTAACAGATTTCGTCTATTTCCTACTTTGACATTGCCTGAAACTGCCGCTACATTATGATCTTCAAAGTGTCTAATCATTAGAGAAATAGCATCTTGCGCAATAATAGTATCCGCATCTAAAGTGACAATGATTTCTCCTCGTGATTTTTGAAATCCTAAATTCATTGCGGATGATTTCCCACCGTTTTCTTTCTGAATCAAACGAACTTTAGGATGTTTATGGAATGCTTCTTGAATTACTTTTGACGTACCATCTTTCGATCCGTCATCAACAACAATAACTTCGAACTCTCTATAATCACTATCCAAAATTGAGCGAATCGTCTTGGTTATAACCTTCTCTTCATTATACGCTGCTATTACAACACTCACGAAAGGTTGATAAGATGAATTGCTAAATAAACGAGATCTTGTTCTTCTTTTTTGTTTGAATGCAAAATAAATTAAAAATAGGAATCGAAAAATCCCTAATCCAATAGCAATATAAAAAATAGTTGTTAATATATGCTTAAAATATCCCGTTCCAGAAAAAACAGCTTTGTTGTAAAGTATATATTGCTTATCCTCAGAAGAAACGGGAGGCATAACTTCATCTCGTTCTTTATCCATTAAATCTGAAATTGTCACAAAACTGTATCCATGCTTTTTAAGGTCTTTAATAATAATTGGCAGCGCCTCTACCGTATGGGTACGATTCCCTCCTGCATCATGGAGAAGAATAATATTTCCCTCCCCCTTATAAATGGGAGTCACAGCCCGCCTTACCAATTCATTTGTTGACGGCGTCGCCCAGTCCTCAGGGTCAACATTTTCTGCCACCATTGTATAGTTCATATTTTGTGCACGCAAAATCGGCAATATTTCATTTGATGAATCCGGATTAGCATCCGCTTCATATGGTGGCCTAAATAAAACCGTAGAATGTCCAGTTATTTCCTGAATCAAGCGCTGAGTTGTATTTAACTCTACTTCTGTTCGTAGTAAAGACGTATCAGCTACGTTAGGGTGTTTGAAAGTATGATTGCCAATTTCATGACCTTCATCGTATATTCTTTTAACAATACTAGAATTTAGTTGAGCGTTTTCACCAAGTACAAAAAAGGCAGCTTTTATTTTATTCTCTTTTAATATATCTAGAATTTCCGGTGTATATTTAGGATCGGGTCCATCATCAAATGTTAGTACTACTTGTTTTCCTTTTGGTTTTCCATAGCGCTGCACTTGATATGCAGATGGTAGTGATTGATACACTTCATCTGTAAGATAACCATCTTTCCCTACTTTAAAATCTCTCAATCCATCTTGTCTTTCATTCTCAATCTGTAAAATTTCTCCTTGTCCAGAATAATTCACTTCATCTAAACTAGCGATTTTATGTAATGCATCAGGATTTTTTTGGACCTCAATAGGATTTTTTAAAGCTTTCCATACAGTAGGATCTTCTGCTCCTAGTCTCCATAATGCAAATCCTTTTGCATTGTTGTTCATTGCGATTTTTACTTGATTATAAAGAGTAACACCATCTAAGAACCAAGCAGTATGTTCTTTCCCTTCTTTTTTATATCGAAAATAAGGATTTCCACTAATCTTATCCCATTGAATTTTGATATTTGAATCATATGCCATTGTCATAACTTCTGAGAAAGTTAAAGACTTCGCAGGTTTTTTGCTCTTTACTTCCCAATCATATCCATAATTCCCGAAAGCAACTATAAGTTTCTCAGAAGGAATGTCTAGTTTATTGAGCGTATGTTCAAACCATTTATTTGAAGCAATTGGTCCTGGTGTCCCCGCCCCATAGTGCTCATCGTACATCATTACAATCATGCGATCTATGAGTTTGGCTAATGCACCATAATCAAAGGCTTTATCATTAGCTGGGACATCTTGCGTTACGAGCAAATGATGTTTATGAAAGACTGTAGTAAGTTCTTTCATAAAATCTGTTAATTTATTTCTATCGCCTTCAGGTATTGACTCAAAGTCAATATTAATACCCGCAAATTGATTCTCTTCAACTCGCTTGACTAAATCATTAATAAATTTTGTCTGTACATGATCTGGAGCATTTAATAACTTATGAATAAGTGCGCTATCAGGCCCAGAAGCTTTTTGAGTAAAGTTAGTCAGTAAAGGCATAATTTTCACGTCATGCTTTTTTGCTAACTGTACAATCTCAGGTTTAATCTCACTCCTAATTGTTAAGTTTTCATTTAAATGATACCATTCTGGTACTAACATGGTTAATGAATCAATATTTTCTTTTAAAGAAGCAGTACTATTTTCATCCCAGTTTACATAAAAACCATAAACTTCTTTATGTTGTTCTCCCTTTCCTGTTGAATTCCCTAAATTTTTATTATTATTCATTTCGGTATTAGGAGATTTGAATTCTTCCTTCTTTAACTGCTGGTCACTAAGTTTTTGATTAATAGGTACAAGTTTAGTATCTTGCTTTACAGAAGGATTCATATTTGGAATTTCTGGTGTTGAAAAAATACTTCGAAAGAAAAAATAAAATACAATACTTATACTAACTATTGAGATACATAGAAACCAACTGAAAGCTATTTTTCTTCTTCCTTTAGGATCATAAAAAACGGGTTTTGAGTTATCTTTCTCTTGTTGAATTTTTTTCTCCATTATTTTTTTACATACTCCTTTTCTTTTTATCATTTTCCCACAGAAGACTAGAAGACTCCCTCCTCCATTTTCGTGAAGGTGTGATAGCAACAACAAATAGGTGGGAGTAGTTCAATCTAGGTACAACGCAAACTATTTCAATTGATACACCTTCTAGGGTTCTGGTGTGAAAATAGCTTAATAGGAATATAGAACAGTAATTTCCTGTTAACTTTGAAATCAAACGACTAATCCAAATAACTTATGAATGACTTCAACCTCGTTTTGGGCAGATTTCACAATTTGGTGAAACTGCCCTTTTTTCATCATATGCATGGCTTCGATACCTCTCAAAATCAAGGTTGCTGTACGAAATGATTTCAATCCTAATATGGAACGAACCCTCTTCTTCAATATTCTATAGATTTTTCTTTTCTTTCCCCTGATGTTGTGTGGCAGAAACATTTTTGTCTTCTTTTTTATGTCCGTTGTTTTCGTTTATATTTCCTTTATTTTCTTGTTGATACCCCTTATCGTTATTGTCTTGCCGAGACTCTTTACTTTCTTGTTGATACCCTTTTCCGTTGTCGCCTTGCTGAGACTCTTTATTTTCTTGTTGATACCCTCTTCCGTTATTGTCTTGCTGAGACTCTCTATTTTCATGTTGATACCCTTTTCCATTGTTGTCTTGCTGAGACTCTTTATTTTCTTGTTGATACCCTTTTCCATTGTTGTCTTGCTGAGACTCTTTGTTTTCTTGTTGATACTCTTTACCGTTGTTTTCTTGCTGATGTCCATTATTTCCTTTTGATTGCTGAGGTTGCTGTTCCTCGGATTTCTTTTGTTCTATTTGCTCTTGCTTCTCATATCTTTCTTCTTTTACAGGAGACAAATTCGATGATGCATCGGGAGATGACTTTGGTTGCAAATGTATCTCCTGAGGGTGTTCCTCCTGATTAGACGGCGATGCAGGAGGAGTAAGAGATTTCTTCTTTTCATTCTCCTGCTTTATATAGACACCTGTGCCGACTCCTGCTTTCTTGGCATTCTCTCGCACTTTCATCGTACTACTTTGATATACGACTGTAACATGCTTTGTCTCATACTCTTTCTTTAATTCTTGCATAGCCTTTTCCAACTGTGGTTCTAGCGACTTGTCCCTTGTAACAGCTGTTAACATAACTTGCTTGTCATTCGTTAAGTATTCATCTTCTTGACTTTGCTTGACAATGGTGCGTATTACGTCTTGCAAAGGTTCATTTTCCCATCGTTTCATTTCTTTTAAAATGTGCTTTCCATCATCATTACAAGCTCGCAAATCTATAACACGAAGATCCTTTGTTACACTCGCCTCTAAACTTGGATTAATATCAATTGAAACATAAGCGAGTGCTTTTTCTTCCGGTTGGTTGTAGAAAAACAGGAACACACATAGAAAACAAGCAACAAGTAATGATGCCGGCTTTAAGAAAGAAGAGATTGAAAAATGCGGCACTCTTTGTTCCTGTTTGTTAAACGAGATTTCCTCTCCAATCATATAAGCGTGCGATTTTCTTTTAAACGTAATAAACTCTCCACCTGAAGTTAAAACAACTACGTTATGTTTTTTTATATCCATCACAATCCCTTTATTCATCCTGGTTCCCCCCTCTTATATAATCAAGAATATATGTATAGTTGTTTGCAAAGATAATACACATTGCAATAATGTATTTTCTATGCCGCTCCAACGTTTTACGACTTACCCGAACACGCGGTTCAATATGTTTGAGCGGTAACTTTTTCTTTCGGAACAGCTCTTCCATCATTTCCTCTTCTTTTATAATCATTTTTACAATTTCTATTAGGTGCTCACGCGTATCACGATGCTTTGGAGATTCCTTAGCAAGCTCTGAAAATGTGATTTTAAATTCAGTTAGCACAATTTGAAAATGAAGAATTTCCTCCTTACGGTTACTGTTTTCCATCTCTTTCATATACTCCGTAAGCGATACCTGCATTTCTATCATTTCCTCTTGCTGGTCTTCTTTTAAAAAGACGAGATTATGCTTAGACTCCTTGCGTATATAGTCAATTACATCTCTTTTTATAAGAAGCTCAGCAAACGCTAGAAAAGATTTTCCTTTTTTATATGAATACTGTTCGATTGCTTGATTAAACGCAAACAATCCAATACTATATTCATCATCCCGCTCCGTAATATACCGGCGGCAGACAGACGAGATTGATTTTCTAATAAACGGCTGATACTGTTCGATAAAATCTTCCCTATCTCCCCCGTTGTTTTGTATGTTAAATATGACATCTTCTATTTTCGGTTTTTTTATAATCTTCATCACTAAACTCAACACTAGTAATCCCCCTCCCTCCTTTTGCTTCAAATAACAAAATGGTCACTAAAGAAGTGACCATTTAATCACATTTTCTTACTACTTTTCTTTAGGCTTGCCTTCTTGATGATCATTCTTTTCTGTTTGACCCTTTGGGTTTAATTGCTCATGCCTCTCATGAGAAACAGCCGGTTTATATGTTGAATGTGCTAGTTGTTTTGGAGTTACTTCTGTATTGTGATCTGCTTTCTTGTTTTCTTTTGCAATAACGTCCGCTTGCTTTTCTTGCTCTTTCTCTATTTTAGCTACAACTTTTGAAAAACTCTTCTCTATATTTTTGGTAATTTCAGCTTTTGCTATCGGACTTTCCACTTGATCTAGATGTTGTTTCCGTTATTTTTACCGCATACGCTGCTGTTCCCGTCAGAAATGAGCTGCATACCATCATAGTTGCCATAGTGCCTTTTAATAATCTTTTTTCATAATGATTTTTCTTCCATTTGTTTTCCTTACTAATATATATTCGAAGGAAATAAAAATTTTATGGGGGTCAAAAAAATATTTTTTTATAAAAATATTTTTTTCAAAAGTAGAAAGCTGAAAACTTTTTAATGTCAATATATAAATATTATAATTAATATTACCTCGCTATTCGCAGGCGGTAAGGCTCTGAAACATTAAGGTTCTGATACAAATAGTTTAGAGTTTCATGCCCTTTACTACGACAAGAAAGTACCTACAAAGTTTGAGATAATAACTGTTTATCAATGTTTGTTCATGAAATTTCAGTTTAGACTTTCATGTCTTTCTGCAATTGACACATTCTATTTTTATATTAAGATTGTTGTATGGCAATGTGAGGGGGATTTACATGGAACATAATATTTTAAAAGTAATTGGATTAGCTGAAAAGCTAAAATATGAAATGAGACATAGCTGGCTTTCAAACGGTCGTCAAGAAAGTGTTGCCGAACATACGTGGCGCATGTCACTTATGGCTGTATTAGTTCAACCTTATTTAGATGAGAAAGTAAATATGGAAAAACTTTTAAAAATGGTCATTATCCATGATCTTGTAGAGGCAGAAGCTGGAGATATTCCTGCTTTTGACACAATGAACAGCGAACAATTACAATTGCAAAAACAAGAAAATGAACAAAAAGCGATTTTAAATATTAAACATACATTAGAAGGTCCTCTTGGGAATGAACTGTATGATTTATGGATGGAATTTGAAGCAAAAGAAACATATGAAGCGAAAGTGGCAAACGCTCTTGATAAATTAGAAGTTAAAATTCAGCATAACGAAGCTGACATCGATACATGGCTTCCAATCGAACATAAAATGACATTCCAGGTTGCTAAACATACAGACTTTGATTCATTCCTATCCAAATTACAAAAAATAATTGAACAAGAAGGCGAAAAGAAACTAATCGCTGCCGGCATTGACGTTGAGGCATGTAAATAGTAAACAATCACTCTATGATGTGAAATGTCATATAGCTAGATGATTATAAATATGATAAATGAAATTTTATCGGCGATTATTCGTCAAATAACGACACAAAAATATGAATTTATTTCTAGACTCTTTGAACAGCTCATTTAGAATGAGCTGTTTTTTTCATACAAAAGTATGAAAAAATGCCATCCTTTTTACCGATTTTATATAGAAATATATAGATTAAAATAAAAGCACAAGAACATACAAGGAGGAATATTTATGATTAAAGGATTATACGAAGCGCATCTACCCGTTCACAATTTAGAAACATCCATACCATTCTATGAATCATTAGGCCTAAAACTATTTAAACGATATGAAGATACTGCCTTCTTTTGGATCGTAGAAGAGCAAAGTTGGCTCGGACTTTGGGAAGGAGAAGAATATAAAACGCCGTATCATCCTTCTCTTCGCCATATCGCATTTCAAGTGGATTTCGATTTTCTTCATACATCTATTCAGTGGCTGAAAGATCGAAATATTGAGCCAGTTCCATTTGGTAATCGAACAACCACCGAACCTTTCGTTCGCCCTAACCAAGGCAATGCTTCCGTCTATTTTAAAGATCCGGATGATAATAGTATTGAGTTTATCAGCTTCGTTCATGTTTCAGATGAATTAAAGCATATTACAGAGAAACTTTCTTTAGAAGAATGGGATGGGCTTTTACAAAAGCAACCAAAAAGCTAGCATAAATGATACATATGCTAGCTTTTTAGTTGTTCTATTCAAGTCGCTGTAAATGATAGTATATTTTTATTTTCTTAAGTCAAATTAAAATTGATACTCATATACAGTGTAATCAAAAATGTTTGTAAACCCTAAGCTCTCTGCGATAGCAATGGAAGGTTTATTCACTTCCATACAGTCCCAATAGGGCTCATACCCTTGTTTAAAACATTCTTGAACAAAAGCATGCGCGACTTTCTTGGCAAGATTCTTCCCTCTATGTTCCGGAATAGTCTCAATATTTGCCGTATGTGTATTCCCACTTACAAATCCTGAAAAACAAAGACTCACCACTTGATTCTCATGCAAAATCACATGCCCAATTCCTTTTTCAAAAAATGATTCCACCGAATCCCAAAATGATGTAATTTGTGAAACGAAAAATGATTGTTCGAGCAGAGAGTATATCACAATATTTTCCTTCGTTACTTTTAATACTGTATATGTCGCATCAATCGCTGGTTCATTATATGTTTTATACGTACTTTCATATAATTTGTATACTTTTTGATTGGATTCCTCGTATGATTGTTCACACAATATTTCTCTAATTGCATTATCCCATCCTACTTGGTAACCAAAGCCTTCAAACCACTTCAAGTCCAAGCGGGCTGCTTCTTGTGCAATTTGTTCCGTTAAAACCTTTTTTATTTCAAGGTTAAACATTGTATGATTTGCATCACCAATAAATACAAAACCGTCTAAATTTCCTAGCCAAACTAAAGCAGACCGTGGTTCACTTACATTATCAACAAATATACGGCCGGAATTATTCCCTTCAATGATCGCTGGCACTTCAATATGTCTTTCCTTATTTAGAAGATGTTTACAATTTATAAACTGATCTTTCTGCAATTCGTATATCATCTTTTTCTTTCCCTTCCTATTTATCCCGCTATTTGCGAGCAGTAGTACTCCCACCTCAAAATTCAGCGAAAGCAAAGAAGATAGATGAGAGATAGACTGCCCGTAAAAGTCTGATTGGTTCAACTAATAATCAGTGAGGGATGAAGAAAACCCCCACTGATTAAAGTTTCACTTTATCAGAGCCTACATTTCATCACCTACTGTATACTCTATGAATCTCTGCAATAACTTTCTATCTTCTGGAAAAGAAAGGGTAATACCTTCTATTTCTTTACTGCTTTTCCAATCTACTTCATAAGTCAATCCATCTGGATCATATATTTCTTTATTTCCTCCAATTACTTCTACCTCATAATACACAATGTGAACATCGTATCCATTACTATTTCCCTTCTTTTCGTACATACTTTTAATGATACGCACATCATATCCCGTTTCTTCTTTAACCTCTCGTATACAACACTCCTCAAATGTTTCCTCTTCTAATTTCCCACCAGATGGAACAGACCATTTTAGTTCTGCTTCTTTTACATTTGGACGCCCTTGCAATACCATTAACAATTTCCCATCATCAGTTTTACATAATGCCGCTGCCCCTTGAAATATCCCCATTTCTCTTCCCCCTTAAAATAAAACCATATTTCCTGTTCGTTTCGCATGCTTTTCTGCTTTTCGAACAAGCACATATGATACGCCAACTAAAACAATTAATAAGACAGCTAATAAACCTAACTCTGGAAGTACATCTATAATACTTTTCCCTTCCATTAATAATGAACGAAAAATTTGAAGTACGTATGTTAATGGAAAGAGTGCTGCTAGTATTTTTCCCCATAGTGGTAAAACAACAATCGGTATTCGTACACCAGCAAAAAACTGCATCGGTTCCTCTAGTATTGTAAATAGAATGCTAGCATCTCGTGAAAACAAGAAAATCGTATTTAAACAACCACCCCAAACAACAGCTGAAATGCATAAAATGAGAAAGGCAAATAGCATATTTTCAACCGGCGGCACCGGACTATCATTTAGAAACAATGCAATGAGAATAGAAAAAAACGTGAACATCCAAACACCTTCTATTAAATTCGCCCCGGCCCTGCAGTACATCATCCATACGCGTGATGCTGGTGTCAAAAAGATGAGTTCAAGTGTGCCATTTTGACGCTCCCATGACATTTGCCATGCAGATTGCACGAGGCTCCAAAAGAAAACATATCCAATATAGCCTGTAAGAAGAAAAAAGGTAATCTGCGTTGGATCCATCCATTTGGCAAGTGGACTACTACTTGATGTATCGAATGGCTTTACCGAAAAATAAGCAGTTGCAAAGAGTAATACCGGCCAAATGAATAAAGAAAAATAGACCATCTTACTATGAAAATGATTGCGATGACTCTTTTTCCATTCTGCCAAAAACATATTCATGCACTCACCTCATTTGCAATTTGTAATATTGCATCTTCTAATCTTGCTTTATGTGTTTCTAGCTGCAATATACGAATTTGATATTTTGTTAATAATGATAGTACCGTTGCTGTCATATCAAAAGATGCTTTCAATTGATAACGTATATGTTCTCCCATACATTCTTTCTCATATTGAATTTCTTTCATTCCTAACGAATGTTCAAATCGCTCTATAGTTTCACTCTTTATTTCTGGAATTACAATTTCTAAACGATATTCACGAACAATCGATTGAATAATATTCTCTGGGGTTCCTTCGTACAATAACTTCCCCTTTTCAATAATATAAAGACGATCGCAAAGCTCCTCTACTTCTTCAAGATAATGACTTGTTAATAAAATCCCTTTATTTTGTTCCTTTGCCAAACGATAGACCATTTCTCTCAGCTTCTTTGCTACAGGTGCATCTAGCCCTAATGTTGGTTCATCAAGAAATAAATAGTCCGGGTCATTAATAAGGCCTCTGGCAATTTGCAGGCGTTGCTTCATCCCTTTTGAATATCGTTCTACAGGTGTATGGGCTGCTTCTTTTAGCTCTACTTGCTGCAGAAGAAACTGAATACGCTCTTCTAATTCAATTCCTTTTAATCCATACAAACTTCCAAAATACTGCAGGTTTTCATATCCTGTTAAACGCCAATATAACATGCGTTCTCCACCTGCAATCATATTAATCTTTTTCTTTATAAGTAAATCTTGCTTCATGCTATCCATCCCATCAATTTCAATCGTACCTGAAGTTGGTTCTAGAAGCGTCGCTAGCATTTTTATCGTTGTTGTCTTCCCAGCACCATTCACACCTAATAATCCTACAATCTCTCCTTTTTGAATGGTTAAATCCAATCCATTCACCGCTTCAACCACTCTTTTCTTTTTACGAAAAAAACCTACTTTCTCTTTCAACTCATACCGCTTCACAAGTTGCTTTGCTTGTATCATACGAATTCTCCCCCTATGCAAAATGTTTTTCAATTACATACTTCTCCATTCGTTTCATCGTCCATACACCAACAATAAAATACGCCGCTCCTAATCCCAATAACCACATCAGTTCCATTTGTATAGAAGCTACATTCCCTCCCTCAATTACGCACAATCGAAATGCTGATAAACCATGTGATAACGGCATCAACACACTCATAGGCTGTAAAAATGCAGGCAAATAACCTACTGGAAAAAACACACCACTTACAAGGCTCATAAAAATAAACAATGTATTTTGTGTTAAATACGTATCACGGAAATATAGCATAAAAGCGCCAAGTACTAACGCTTGAGCAAAGATAGAAAAAAAGAAAATAACGAATAAAAGTAATATTGAGGTCATGTCCACTTCTCGAAAATGTAATCCAAAAAATAAACCAAAAATAAAAATTGCGAGAAATTCAAGTCCCAATCGTAATACACCTTGTGCTGCCGCTCCTAGAAAATACCCTTGCCGAGACGATGGCGTTAGCAATAAAATATCCAGCGTTCCTTCTCGCAGTTCCGTAATCAACGTCCGACTCACAATCATTAGTAAAGAAACAGCAAATGAATAAAAAACAGCTCCTAATATAACGTAAGAAAGATAATCATCCGTCTTTCCTAGCTTTGCAAAATTTGCATCTAACTTTCCTTGAAACATAAAATGATATGTTAAATAAGCAAACAATACGATATACACACCAGTTAAAATATGTCCTAGAAAAAATGACCATGGGTATGCTCTACGCATCGTATAGAAATCACGGCGAAATGTAGCTTTAAACGTTAACCACATGTTCTTCCCTCCTCTGATTTTTGAACAATTGGGAAATCCATAAATTGGTCTAAATCAACACGAATTTGCTCTAATCGTTCTCGATTTGTTTTGTAAAATACGTAGTAACCTTTTCGTTCTTTTTGTATAAGGCCTGTAGACTCTAACGTTTTCAAATGATTGGAAACTGTTGATTTTGTAAGACTATATCGCTCTGTTAATTGCTGTGTACAAAAAGATTGAAAAGATAAATCTCTTAACATTTTTAATCTCGTTTCATCTGATATCGCTTGTAAAATTCCTAAAAGATCCTTTGGTACCTCATCTGCAAATGACGATGCAATTTGCACCTCATAATATACTTTTATATGTGTTGAAATAAGGTTATCTATTAGTAAATGCGGCGCAACAAAAGTTGATGGATATAACGTAATTGCTGATAAATCCTCATAACGATACTGCCACGTACGAGCTTTCAAAAAGGTTATTTCCTTTTCATCAATTAAACACCTCGGATGCAGCTTTCTAGAAAGAGACATCGGATTTCTCTTAAATATTTCTTTCACATCGTATACAGATTGTTCTAACCACGGTTCAATCCGAAACAACTCGCGTGCAAAATAACGTTGATGATATTGAAGTAAAAAATCACAAACGATTTCTTTTTCTAAATTCGGGAACATTTCCTGAAACTTTTTTCTATCTGCTACTCGTAATTTTTCAATTCCTTCTTCTACATAAGCTTCTTGCTGAAACTCAGAGCACCAATCTATAAAACGAAACCAATCATCACTCGCATTATTAATTTCGTGCATAAGCGCTCTTTCTTCTTCTTTCATTTGATGTAATACATTTTCCGCCCACTCTAATCGTTTCATATGATGAGCCGGATTACATAGAACATGTAAACTTACTAGCATTTCGCGAAATGGTGAATATACAACTTTGACATGTCGTTGAAACCATGATGTAACTTGTGACATAATTTCTCCCCTCTTTGATTCGTTTTCTAACGAATCAGTTTTATAATTTTGCAAAATTATTCAGTATATTAACAACTTACGATGTAAACGTCAATGGAAAATCAGTATTTTTCACAAAAAAGAAGACCTAAGCTTACGCAAAGGTCTTTTCACTAAGATTTTTTATGTTTTTAAAATATAGAAGTGTTTCTTCCTCCTCCCCCTCGTCAAACAAATTAAGTTGTTTGATGATTTCAGCTTATCGTTTATTAAACCCTTTTTTATTCAAAAACTCCTTCATATGCATTCGCTTCTCTTTTGACATGAAAGCGCTCATTGATCCTGTCCATGTTACATCTTTTTGATTCGTAGTTCTTCCCTTATAATATTCATTCGTTGTTCTATCATATTCTTCTAGTAATTCATCATATTTATTTTCGTCATATGTGTTTTCATGTAAAATCGCTTCAACTGGTAAACGAGGTTTCACTGCATGACTTTCATTAGGTACTCCAACTGTCATTCCAAACACCGGATACACTTTATCTGGTAGATGAAGCAACTGACTCACTTCTTCTGGATTGTTACGAATTCCACCAATATAACAAATACCGTATCCTAGTGATTCTGCAGCAAGTGCTAAGTTTTGTGCAAATAACGATACATCTACTGTTGCTACAATAAAGTCCTCTACAGTATCACTCTTTATCTCTGCTCCATGTTTCTCACATGCTTTTTCTAAACGTTTTAAATCCGCACAACAAACAAAGAATGCTGCACAATCCTTCACATGACGATTTCCCGATAGCTCTGCTAGTTGCGCTTTTAAATTCTCATTTGTAATATACATAACTGAATACGCTTGAACAAAATGTGATGATGCTGCATGCTGCGCTGCTTGTACCATTCTTTCAACTATATTCTTTGGAATTGATTCATTTTTATATTTCCGCACTGATGCATGTTGTTCCATCTTATGTATCATTTCATTCATACTTACCCCACCCTTTATCATCTGAATACTCAATAAGTAACACATTCTTTTCCTACATACAAAGGATATGCTCATCGGGAAATAATCATACAAAAGGACCAATCTTTACGATTGATCCTTTTTTACATATTAAGCTGTTCTCAGTACTCTAACACCTTTAACAATATTCCAAACGAAATAATATATTCCTACAACAGCAAAAGTTACATATGTTATAACCATACCAATTCCAACACTTGCTGATTCTCCGAAACTTAAACCAAATACACCCGAAAGCGCCAGTCCACCAAACAAAATTACAAATGGGAAAACGTGTGTCCACAATGCTTTTTTCGCATGATATTTCACATCATCTTCTGCAATAAAGTAGACGATGATTGGGAATATAAATGGTGCAAAGAAAATACTAAGATAGCAAAGAGAAGATAAAATATTATTGCCTTTCATACGATTCACTCCTAAAGTTCCGTTGTTTTGTTACCTTCATTATGTCATGCTACTACTTTAGAAACTATCGCTTTACCTTTCAATCAGATTACACTTTTGTAAGATTTATCACTATATACGATTCATTAACCAATACTGTGTAATTGCAAAGTATTCCCTAACATTAGACTGAACGATAATAGGCTTTGGCGTTTTAGCAGAAAGTCCATCTACCTTTAGTCCTTGTTTTTTAGCAATTTTTTTTGCACGGAACATATGAAAATCATTCGTAACAATCATCCCTTTTTTCTTATCTGCCGGAATAAGTGCCTTTGAGAATTCAATATTTTCATCTGTATTTGTTGAACGATCTTCCATTATAATTCTTTGTTCTGCAATATTTTGCTTCATTAATCCTTGTTTCATAGCCAAAGCTTCTGAAATATCCTCACCTTTTCCCTTACCACCAGATACAATCACAATGGTTTGTTCGTGTGTCTTTAAATATTCCGCGGCTTTATCAATGCGATATTGCAGGGAATAAGAAGGCTCTGTTCCTTTCACCTTTGCCCCTAAAAGAATCATGTAATCTGCATCATCTGGTGCTTTCATGTGACCATGCTTATAAATGTTATATTGTAAAACGCCCATATAACTTACTATCATGATCATCACAATGACACTATACTTTATAATTTTCTTCTTTATCATGTACATTTACTCCTATTTTTCTCTCATCATAATATCCTTACGTTTATTTTCATAGATAAAATCCCTAACGCACCCTAAATTAACCTCAAAAGGTAATATTTGTATGAAACGATGGAATATTGGATAAAGTATACTAGGAATTCGCATTAAGGGGTGTAAACATTGTTTATTTTTTTATGTAATGTATCATTCTTCTTTTTATTATTTCTTATATCACTAAAACTGCTAGGAAAATCTGCACTGGCACAGCTTACACCACACGATTTTGGAGCGATTATCTTTTTATCCTATTTAGCTTTTCGAGCAATACCTGTTGATGGTGCTTTGCAAGCTATTGCAGGGATGATTGTAATCACATGCCTTCACCTTTTGATAACAAAATTAAGCCTACTAAATAAACTAAATCGTTTCATCCTTGGACATCCTATTATTTTAATTAAACATGGGGATATTGTTTTCGAAAACCTAAAGAAAAGTAGATATCCAATTGCTGAGTTGCTATCCAACCTTCGTGTAGCAGGATATCCTAGCGTATATGAAATTGAATATGCTATTTTAGAAGCCAACGGTGCGATTAGTATTTTACCTAAAAGAGAACTTGTTCCTCTCACTCCGAAAGATATGCATATAGATGTGAAATATGCAGGTTTACCAATTGCCCTTATCGTTGATGCACAAATCCAATATGATAATTTAAAATTAATCCATAAAAATGAAAAATGGCTCCGTAAAGAGCTGTTAGAAAAAGGATTTTCAAACATAAAAAATATTGCTTTCGCTTCTGTTCAAGAAATTGACGGTTCTTTTGCAGTTAG
Source organism: Bacillus cereus (assembly GCF_002561295.1). Lineage (GTDB taxonomy): Bacteria > Bacillota > Bacilli > Bacillales > Bacillaceae_G > Bacillus_A > Bacillus_A cereus_S. The sequence continues at coordinate 111,621 of NZ_NTUG01000002.1, read as the reverse complement.
CCTAAAACATAAAAAATCCCCTTAATATATGAAGGGGATTTACTATCAAACTGCATGTTCTCTTTCAATATTCCGTACGGATACAGGATGGACAATACGATTCATTCCAAATACAATAATTGCTGTTAATAATTCCGCAGCTGGCATAACAAGCCAAATTCCATTCACTCCAAACAGTTTTGGCATAATCCAAAGCAGTGGAATGATAAACAATAATCCTCGACTTAAAATAATAAAAACGGATTTTGTCGTTTGCCTTACTGACTGAAAATATTCTCCGTATACGATGTTATAACCTAAAAATACATATTGAATAAAGAACAAGCTAATTCCTGTTACAGTTAGCGTTAATAATTCTGTCGACTGAACATCAAACAAACCGATAATATATTTCCCAAAGAATAACCCGATCACAATTGCTACACAACCAAGTGCAACAGCTATTTTCACTGCTAATTGTAGTCCTTCTTTTAATCGTTCGGGTAAATTTGCACCATAATGGAAGCTTGCAATTGGTTGCAAAGCTGCTCCAACACCAAAGAACAATAACAGAGTCATCGAATGAATGCTATTGACCATCGCATAAGAAGCAACTCCTAATTCTCCAGCATATTGCATAAAAGCTATATTGAAGCCAATTGTTACAATTGCTACTGTTATTTCTGTTGTAAAACTTGGGAAACCTATCACCATAATTTGTTTAACTGTCTCCCATTCAAAATGGAATTTCGTCCATTTTAAAATACTACTTTTTCTAAAGAAATGACTTAACAAAACAAGAAAACCAATTGCTGCTGACAGGATAGTTGCAGCTGCTGCTCCTGTTACGCCCCAACCAAATATATAAATAAAGACATAATCAAAAACAATATTTAATAGCGCTGTTACAACAAGTCCTGCCATCGCTAAATTTGGATTTCCATCATTTCTTATAAACGTGCTTAAAATGTTTTCTAATACGTATATCATTCCAAATGTTAATAGTACAGTTAAATAGTCTAATGCGTACGGCAGAATTACTTCATTCGCTCCAAATAAATAAGCTAAATCCTCTATTCTCCACAAACAAATAGCCATTAATATACCAACAATTACAACAGCCACTGTCATCGATTGCGTAAAAACAGACCGTGCTCTCTCTATTTTATTTTCCCCTAGTGCAATAGAGTATAGTGTAGCCCCGCCCATTCCAATCCACAATGATATAGAGAAGAAAATAGAAAAGGCCGGTACAGCAACGTTCACTCCAGCTAAACCATTCGCTCCAACGCCTCTGCTAATCATCACTGCATCGATTACAATATTCACTGACATTAATACCATTCCAAGAACCGCTGGTATTAAATAAGATATAAATAAACTTTTGATTGGTTTTTCTCTTAATTTCTCAGTTGTTTCCATAACAAAACGCTCCTTTACAATTCTCTGTTCACATTTTAAACCTTAAAGTTACTTGAAGGTCAAGTGAGAATTTAACATGCATTTTTGTTATACAACCTTTTACTTCTTTTTTATTACTGGAATTTGGATTTCTGTAACTTGCTCGTTTGGATTTTCCGTCACAGACCAGTCAATTAAAGCAAGCTCAATTGCATCTCCAGACACTTCATATCCTTTCTCCTTAATACCCCCTAACAGCTTCTTATAAGTTCCATCCGTTTCTTCATATGGTCCATGGTGAAAAGAGCAAGCGAACATCCCTTCTTTAAATTCCTCTGAAGTAGTAGTTTGAAACGGCATATAATCAAGAAGAATAAAAACACTATTATAAGATTGAAATTCATTTTGAAGTAACCCTTCTTTTGATACCGTCACACCTAAATCCCCTGAAAATAAACTATCATCTATTTGCTTCATATTTTTTTGAAGTGAGTGGATATAGTACTCAAACATATCATCTGTTATATTCGGTGCGATCGCTAACGCTGTAATTTTTCTCTTTGGTAATTTCTTAAATGTCACATGATTCGCTTTTGAAGCAGTAGCTTCTTTCATCATTTCAATTTTATGATTCATTTTTGCCAATGTATATTCAATTTCCCTTTGTTTCTTCAACATCATTTCCTGTTGTTTTTCCAATAAATTTAAAGCATAAGATGGATTTCTCTCATCAATATACGTCTTAATTTCTTTTAAAGAAATATTTAGCTGCCGCAAAAATTTAATTGTATCTAAAAGTGAAAATTGGTCGATTGTATAATAGCGATAATTTGTTTGTGGATCAACAATGGATGGATGAAAAATACCTTTTTCATCGTAATAACGTAAAGTTGACTCCGCAATCTTATGCATTTTTGCCATTTCACCAATAGTAAAACGTTGATTGAATAACATCTTTCCTTCTCCTTTTCTTTCAAATAGATTTATCCCGCACTAACGGGCAGTAATACTCCCACCTCAAAATTTGGTACAAGCAATGTCCAGCTCTAGCGGCTAGAATCTCCGGTCGTTTCGCCCCTCGGACGAGGCAAAAAGCGCCTCTCTGTCGGGTGCGCGGGCTGATAATCAGTGGGGATAAGGAAAACCCCCACTGATTAAAGTTTCATTTTATTTCTTTAAACAAATTTATTTTCTTTCTTTTCATTATATAGACATATATTCCTCATTCAAAATGAATGATCTCAATGAAAATCTGCCAATTTAACATTGATTTTTCTTAAAATGTATTATATATTTATTACAGGTTCAAATTACAAGTTCAAAAGAACTCGTATAAAGACCTCTTGTTTAATGTGTGTTACATAGTTTTACATTAAGCAAATTCCGAGAAATCGTATCATAAAAACAAAAAAGAAAAGGGGAGATGAGATGGAATTTTTCTTTCAAATTGCTTTAATTTTATTAAGTACAAAAATTGCTGGTGACATTAGTGTTAGACTCGGTCAACCTTCTGTACTTGGAAAATTAATCGTTGGTATTGTCATTGGTCCTGCTGTACTAGGATGGGTAAACAATTCAGATTTACTTACACAGTTAAGTGAAGTTGGGGTTATTCTCCTTATGTTTATGGCCGGATTAGAAACAGACTTAAAAGAACTAAATGAAAATCGTAATTCTTCATTAGCAGTTGCGGTTGGCGGTATTGTCCTTCCATTTGCAGGTGGTTACCTTGCAGGTCTTGTAATGGGAATGGAACAAGCAAATGCAGTCTTTTTAGGATTACTTCTATGTGCAACAAGTGTTAGTATTTCTGTACAAACACTTCGTGATTTAGGAAAAATGAAGACCCGTGAAAGTACAACGATGCTAGGTGCTGCTGTATTTGATGATATTCTCGTTGTTATTTTACTAGCCTTCGCTATGAGTTTCCTAGGATCAGCTGATATAAGCTTAACTGTAATGATTTTGAAGAAAGTTGTCTTCTTCGCATCTATTATCTTAATTGGTTGGAAAGGCGTTCCAATGATTATGCGCTGGTTATCACCACTGCGTGTATCAGAATCTATCATTAGTGCAGCTCTTATCATTTGTTTCGCTTTCGCATACTTTGGTGAAATTCTAGGAATCGCTGGAATTATCGGTGCATTCGCAGCAGGTATTGCAATTTCTCAAACAGACTATAAACATGAAGTAGAAAAGAAAGTAGAACCAATTGCTTATGCCATGTTCGTTCCGATTTTCTTCGTAAGTATCGGTATGAACATTACGTTTGCAGGTATCGGAGATAAAGTATGGTTTATCTTAGCATTAACAATCATAGCTGTGTTAACAAAACTAATTGGTTGTGGCTTCGGTGCACGAATGACAGGATTTGATTTACAATCTTCTACAATCATTGGCTCTGGTATGGTTTCACGCGGTGAAGTCGCTCTTATCATTGCAGGTCAGGGACTTACTTCTGGACTACTAGCACAAGATTACTTTACAGCAATTGTCATTGTCGTTATTTTAACAACAATGATTACACCGCCAATGTTAAAATATACGTTCGGTTTAAAAGATAAGCAATTAAAACAAACTGCATAAAATAATTGCAGCACAAAAAAGCAAGCCATTATACGGCTTGCTTTTTTACTATAAAATCCGTTCCATTGCTGTCTTCAATGTCCCAACAACAAAGGCAATTTCTTCACTTGAAATAATAAGAGGCGGTGCTAAAGTTAAAACATTGTTATAACCTGCTGTTGTCATTCCATTACGCCCAATGATAAGTCCTTTTTCTTTACAAGTGTTCACTACACTTGTAATGGTATCATTATCAAGCGGGTCCTTTGTTGTTTTATCCCTTACCATCTCAATACCAACTAGTAAACCTTTCCCTCTAATATCTCCAACAAACGCATGATCTCCAATCTCTTCTTTTAACTGCTCTAATAAAAGTGATCCCATTTGTGCAGAACGCTCAATTAAATTCTCATTTTCCATAATTTCTAAGTTTTTAAGCGCTAACGCACAAGCAGCTGGATTGCCACCAAATGTGTTAATATGCCGGAAAAATTCATATTCTCCTGTTCCTTTAAATGTTTCATAAATTTCTTTTCTCACTGCTGTTGCTGATAAAGGTAAGTATGCACTTGTAATCCCTTTTGCCATTGTAACGATATCTGGTTTTACATCGTAATTCATAAAACCGAACGCTTTTCCCGTACGCCCAAAACCACAAATAACTTCATCGCTAATGAGTAATGCACCGTGCTTTTGACATATCTCATGAACTGTTTTCATATAATCTTGCGGTGGCATCAAGATACCTCCACCTGTAATAATTGGCTCCATAATAAATCCAGCTATCGTTTCACTTAATTCCCACTTCATCACACGATCAATTTCTTTCACACACTCTACATCATAAATATGTTGCGTTGCAATCTCTGGCATTCGGTAACAATCTGGCGGCGTCACATGTAAGAAGCCTGAAGCAAACGGTTCATATTGATATCTTCGCTGTGCCTGCCCAGTTGCTGCCATCGTTGCCATCGTATTTCCATGATAGCCACGATAACGGGATATAAATTTATAACGGTGTGGCTCACCCTTATTTGCATAATATTGACGTGCAATTTTAAATGCTGTTTCATTCGCTTCTGATCCACTATTAGAGAAGAAGATAACATATTCTCCTCCAAGCCATTCATTCAACTTTTCAGCAAGCTGAATTGCCGGTCCATGTGATTGGGACATTGGAAAATAGGATAATGTTTGCAATTGCTCATATGCTGCGTCAGCAAGTTCTTTTCTCCCATATCCACTATTCACACACCAAAGCCCACTCATACCATCTAAGTATCGTTTCCCTTCTATATCTTCGACCCAACATCCTTCTGCTTTTGCCCCAACCATCGTACTATTTGGACTAAACGGGCGCATTCCATGCCACACATACTTTTCGTCCTTTGCTAATAACGCATCAGTTTGCTTCGTTTTCATCATACATTCCACCTTCCAAACCAACTTATATTTCTTCAAGCTGCGCTGGTGCCATGATGAGCTCAAACTTTTTCTCTATTTATTTTCATTCCACACGAACGGGCCAAATCCTACCAACTGCAACGTAATATTTTTAAGCAAAATCCCAAAATAAAAGAGCTCCCCAAAAACTAGAAAGCCCTTTCTCTTTTTAATGCGCAGACACGTCACTAACACCATGACCTGTATTAGATTTAACAAGAATTTCATCAAATTTTGCTGCATCTTCCTTCTTACTTGAGAAGATTGTCCCTAAATATGCTGCCAAAAATCCAAGTGGGATAGAAATAATTCCAGGTGTTGTATAAGGGAATAATGCTTCTCCAACAAAGATTGCTTTCCCAGCCTCAGGACTCCAAACATTCGGGCTTAGTGCAACTAATACAATAGCTGAAACTAAACCAACCACCATTCCGCAAATCGCTCCTGTTGTATTAAATCGTTTCCAATAAATTGTAAACAAAATAACCGGTAAGTTCGCACTTGCAGCAACGGCAAATGCTAGCGACACAAGGAACGCCACATTTAATGTTTGAGCGAATAACGCTAAAATAATAGACACTACCGCTACTCCAATTGATGCATAACGCGCCATTGATACTTGTTCTTTTTCTGTGGACTTACCTTTACGAATAATCTCATTATAAAAATCATGTGCAAATGCAGAGGCTGCTGTTAAAACAAGCCCCGCCACAACTGCTAAAATCGTTGCAAATGCAATTGCAGAAACGAAAGCAAATAAGAAATCTCCACCAAGTGCCTTCGCTAATAAAGGTGCTGCCATATTACCAGCTGGGTTTGCTTGAATAATTGCCGCATTCCCCACGAATGCAGCGGCACCAAAACCTAGGAAAATTGTCATAATGTAAAACGCACCAATTAGCCATGTTGCATATACAACCGATTGACGCGCCGTTTTCGCATCACGAACCGTGAAAAAACGAACAAGAATATGGGGTAAACCTGCTGTACCGAGAACGAGACCTAAATTTAAAGAAAGCGTATCCAATCCATCCTTATACTTCACACCTGGATTTAAAAATGCTTCCTTTAATGGTGTCGCTGTTTTCATCTGTGCAAACATTTCTGTTACGCTAAAATTAAATTTTGCAAATACAATTACCGAAATAATAAATGTTCCTGCCATTAATAAGACAGCTTTTACAATTTGCACCCAACTTGTCGCTGTCATACCTCCAAAAATTACATACACAGTCATTAACGTTCCAACAATTAAAACTGACGTCGTGTATTCAATTCCTAGTAATAATTTAATAAGTGCCCCTGCCCCTACAAGTTGTGCAATCATATAGAAAATTGAAATTGTCATCGTATTTAAAGCTGCAACTCCGCGCACCTTTTTCGCATCAAAGCGAGCTGCAATCATATCAGCTAATGTATATTTCCCTAAGTTTCTAAGCGGTTCAGCAACAAGATATAATACAACTAAATAAGCAACAAGAAAGCCTATGCTATAAAAGAAGCCATCAAATCCAGTTAACGCAATTGCTCCTGCAATTCCTAGAAAAGAAGCAGCCGACATATAATCTCCTGCAATGGCCAAACCATTTTGCCACCCAGTCAAGCCTCCTCCCGCTGTATAAAACTCGCTCGCATTTTTTGTCTTTTTCGATGCAAAATATGTAATGACGAGCGTACCAAGAACGATAATCAAAAATAGTGCAAACGCCGTTACGTTCAAATTTACCCTCTCCCTTTTTGCATATCTTGCAGAATTTTTTGTGAAGCCTTATCAAATGATTCCGCTTTTTTGCTATAGATCATACATAGCGCCCACGTCATAACAAATTGTGCAAAAGCAAAAACCCATGCCCACGTAACATCTCCAAACACAGGTGTATTCAATACTTTTGAATACGACGTCAAAAGTGGCAACGTAATAAAAAAGCTTAGAAAGAAAATACTCATCGGGACAATAAATTTCCGTTTCTGTTCTAACAATGACTGAAATTCTGCTGACTGAACGACTTCTGTGTAATTTACCTCACTTTGCAATTTATGCGCTGAACTATCGCTTTTCACTTGCCTCTCCCCTCTCCCTCATTCTTTTAAACCCAATCCCTTCGCATACATAAAAACTAAATTTTATAAATATTCAGAAACTTATACTTAATTTTAGACAATCTCTTCCCTTCTGCAAAGATTTTTCGATAGACATTTTTCGTCATATTTTCCCAATTTTCTAATATATTTTCGTAAAATAAGGAAGTAGCGCTCATCGCACCACTTCCTTATTTTTCTCGTTTCCTAAGTTACGTGCCGTACTACTTAGTTCAACATCTTTATACATGCCAAATAAAAAATCATATTTCAAAGAAACAGCCGTAACATATCGTTACGACTGTTTCTACTTTATCTATAATTATACTTCTTTCATTACAAATTTGCTCGCCGTTCTATTGTAGAGAAGAAAGTTTGTGAACCAAATATATTTTGTTTCGGTATAATATGTTCCACTGCGAAAACAGTTACTTCACCCCTCTGTACCTCTCCAATAATAAGTCCAAATGTTTCATGATTTACAGCAAATGTTGGTTGCTTTGTTTGAAGTAATCTTTCAATAGTTTGAAGAACGGCTTCATATAAAGGATTTCTATCCGTTACTTCTTTTCTAATTTTAGGTGCTAATGTAATAATAATTTCTTTTCCATTAACTGTGGTTCGATACATAGAAATCTCCCCTTCGGTCTTATATGAACAACTGTAATGCTTTATACGCAAAATGAATTGAGTACCCAACTAAAATCAATCCAGCTCCCGCTGTAATATAACCAAGTGCCCTTTTCTTAAGCAATGTTCGTCCAAAATGAACAGAAAAGGCAATATTTAAATTCCATAAAATAATACCTCCAATGATGCAAAGGCTATATAAAAATGCTTCTTGTTTCGTTACCTTCGTAAGTAGCGAGCTAAGTGTACTCCCATATATACCAAACCAAAAGACTAGATTTAATGGGTTCGATATCGCAATTAAAAATCCTGCCATAAAAGATTGACGAAGCCCACCTATCTCTTCTTCTTTATATTCCATATTTGAATGTAAAATTCCTTGTTTTACACTTTGAAATCCTAAATAAAACAATAAGAAAAATCCGATGCAGTACATAAACGCTTGTACATATGTATACATAAATATAGAAGATAATCCAAAGTAAATCAAAAGCATAAATAAAATATCTGCACTCATCCCCCCTATTCCAACAAGCCAAGCATGCCAAAAGCCGCGTTCAATCCCTCTTTTTAACATTTCAATATTAATCGGCCCTACTGGTGCAGCTAATGAAATTCCTAGTATAAATTGCTGTATGATCGCTCCAAACATCGCTATATCCTTTCTATTATCTTTTTATTATTAACTAATGAGAAGATGATTAAAAATAGACTAGATTTTATGAAAAATATACATATATAATGCCCTTTTTTATCCAAAACATGTAAAAAAGCTGCCACAAAGCAGCTTTCATTTCTCTATTTTATGATGAAATGGACATTTTCCTTCAATTGGTTCAATGTCATCTCCAATAAAATATTGCTTCCATTCACGGTGATTCGGGTCGCCATAATGACTAATATTCGGATGTTTCGGCAATTGATCCCACCTTTCTACTCTTTCTCTGACCATTTGCCGCGAATAAGCACCTTTTGGTCGATCTCCTTCTAAACCGTCAAATATAATTCTCGGCTGAAATCCTATAATGAGTGAACTTCCTAAATGTCTCGTTTTTCTTTGTTTATAAGCTGGAGCATTCCCAAATGCAAACATTGGCTCCCTACCAAATGAAAATTCCCATAAATGATGATCTGGATTTTTTGGAATCTGCTTTGGCCATAATTGTTCATCTTTTTCATGTAAATATTGTAGTACTCTCCAAAAATACGCTCTATAATGTTCGATTGAGCATTCTTCACGTTCTGGCTCAACAAAAAGAAAAAAACCTCTTCTTACAACAGGTCGTTCTTTCATCAATTCTAAAAATGATTGCATTGTCTGCGGTAAATGACTCCAGTCATCATGAGACAAGAATGAGTAGCGAAGTTCATTTTTCTTTAAAGCCGTTAAACCAAAATAACAAGGAAAAGTTGGATCCAATACAACATTAGAAAAATTTGCAAATTCTTGCGAAACCCACCTTGGTATATCTATCCTATTTTTCATTCCTTCATTATCCAATAAATAAGACTGATTCATTCTCTCACCTCATTATGTACAGCGTTCACTTAAACATATTAAAAAAAGAGCTTGTCCTATACCATAAAAAATTATTTGAAAATACAAAAAAAAATAAAACCACTTACTTGACTAAAATCTACTATTTCGTGTATATTTAAAATGTCATTTAGCAGAATATTCGATAATATCGCATTTTCAGTTTTATGAATTCGCAAATTATTTTCAACTACATTTCACTAAATGAAAAAGTAATCGTTTTCTAGGAGGAATTGTAACATGCAAGGAAAAGTAAAATGGTTTAACAACGAAAAAGGTTTTGGATTTATCGAAATTGAAGGCGCTGACGATGTATTCGTACACTTCTCAGCTATTCAAGGCGATGGCTACAAAGCTTTAGAAGAAGGTCAAGAAGTATCTTTCGATATCGTTGAAGGAAACCGTGGACCTCAAGCTGCTAACGTAGTAAAACTTTAATTCAACTTATAACAGGAGGTTACCTAACTTGGTAACCTCCTTTGCTATTCCTTTGTATATTTCCTTTTTGCAGAGTAAAAACTATGTGAAATGCGTCAGAATACAAAGGAGGAATCAATAATGGGTTCACATGTAAATGATTTTGAAGAAGTGAAATTCCGCGTTGAAACAGCACAAAAGATGGTAGGTTCCGCAACAATTACAATGGATCCTGAATCACTAGAGCATGCGACAACGGCAGTCGAATCTGCACGCTCTCAACTTGAAACAATGAAATCTGTTGCTACAGATTTAGATGAACCTTTTTTAATGAATGAAGAAAAAAAATTAAGTTTATGTGAACATCAATTGAAGGAAGCTAAACATTAAAAAAACATCCAGAGTTGTCTCTGGATGTTTTTTTACGATAATCGCTCTCCATATTCTTTTAATTTCTCTCCCACAGTACATTGCCGAATACAAAAAGAATGCGCATGATATTTACTATGCGCTTTCCGATGATGTTCCTGCAAAAAACATCCTTCACAATACGCTTCTAATAAATCATTTACTTCTATAATGAGCTGCTTCTTATTCACCCCTGCACCTCTCTATTCCGTAATTTCTTTATGGCTATCAATTGCAGTGCCTTCCAATGCTTGCGTTGCTAATTGATGCGCTTCTTTATTTTGTTTTCTTGTTACTGGCTCACAGACAAGCTTCAATTTCATTTGTTTTGCTTTTTGCTCAATTTGATCTAAATAATGGTTCAAATGTTCATCATAGCACGGCCATTCTCCAGCTAATTGCTGAAGTACAACTTGAGAATCACCATGTAGTGTAACGGATTCGTATTTAATTCTCAATTCCTCAAGTGCATTCATTCCATATAATAGTGCTGCATATTCCGCTTCATTATTATCATGTATACCGTCTATGTAAGCATTTCGACGAACTCGGTACATTTTCTGATTTTTTTTATAGTAAACACATATGCCAATTCCCGCTTCTTTCGTTTCAATATCAAACCCTCCATCAAAATACACGCGAATATCCTGCGGCTCTTCTTCTACTTGTTTGCTAAGCTTTTTTAACTCTTTCTGCGTCCATTCCACGCCCATTTCATCATAAAATACGAGTTCTTTTACTCTTCCGGTTTTCTCAAAATCCTCTGCAAACTGAAGCACCTCTTCTATGTTCATATAATCTGTTGTTAATTCTGTTTGAAGACTTGATTTTGTTTTATATAGCCAATGTATTTTATATTTCATTCTCATTCCCCTTATATAAGACTTCGTATTTTTTATTATATTTTACCAATAGTCATAGTATTATATTCGAATCGAATTGAACAAGTGTCAACTCTTAAAATACAAAAAGAGCTGCTTCCTATTGTAAGCAGCTCTTCCTATCCATATTACATAAATCTCTGAAATTGCACGCGTTTATTAATCCAATACATAACAGGTATACCAATCGCCATTACAACAAATTCACCAGCTGCACATGTAAGCCATGTTAATAAAAATGGAAAACCAAGTGCAAGGTGAAGCTCAATCGCGATCATAAACATTGTAATTGTAAAGATTACTGTATTAAAGATCATACGTGCCCAAACACCCTTAATAAAACGCATAGAAATAATCGTAGCAAGAAGTGCAAGAACGGATTGCCCCACTCCAAATACTAGATCATATGCAACCATAGGTGAAAAAAAGAGATTTGTTAAAAATACACCCAAGACAATTCCATAAATTGACTTCTTATTAAATACAACCAAATGATTAAACATCTCTGAAATACGAAATTGTACATTTGTAAAGCCAAATGGCTGAATAAGTGCAGAAACAGCAATATATAACGCTGCTAAAATACCATTACCAACTAACGTTTTTATATTCATAACATAATCTCCTTAGTTTTTTTACGTGGGATGGTTTCGAACCACGTGATTCGTTTTTAAACAACAATTTTATATTGTACGCAATAGATAGTCATTCGTCAATAGATTCTTCTCATTCACTACCTTTTTTCTTATAGACAACGTATAATAAGGAATATGAAAGATTTAGGAGGTTCCACTTCATGACTACAACAATTCAAAATGAAAAAGTGATCGTTTCTATCTCTGAACAAGGTGCAGAGCTACAAAGCATTCGCTTAAAAGAAGATAATACTGAGTATTTATGGCAAGGTGATAAAAAGTATTGGGGACGCCGTGCACCAATTTTATTCCCAATTGTCGGCAGATTAGTGAATAATACATATTATGTAGATGATAAACCATATTCATTAACACAACATGGTTTCGCTCGCGATCTTACATTTGCAGTGACAGAACAAAGTGAAACAAAAATTACATATACTGTAACGAGCAACTCAGAAACTCTACAAAACTATCCTTACGAATTCGAGTTACGTGTTTCATATGAACTAGACGAACAAAATATACATGTTACGTATGAAGTTCATAACTCTAATTCAACAGAAATGTTCTTCTCAATCGGTGCACACCCAGGCTTCAACTGCCCTTTAGTAGAAGGTGAATCATTTACAGATTACCATTTGTCATTTAATGGCCTTGAACACTTAGAAACAAGCATTTTAAAAGGACCATTTCTTTCAAAAGAAAAACAACTAATCGTTGAAAACAAAGCAGAATTACCACTTACATATGATTTATTCAAAAATGATGCCCTTATTTTTGAAAATATGAATACAAATGAAATCGCTATTCGATCTCATAAACATAATAAATTTGTAAAAGTAGCATTTGAAGGTTTCCCATTTGTTGGTGTTTGGACACCAGGTAACGACGCTCCTTTCTTATGTATTGAACCTTGGTACGGCATTGCCGATGAGGTAGAACCAGCAAAAGCTTTCAAAGAGAAAAAAGGCGTACAATCCTTACAAGCAAACGAAACATTCACATGCCGCTATAGCATTACAATAGGATAAAATATATTTTCCTATCCCCCACCTCTATATATGTTTTAGGCGGGGGATTACTATCAATTAACGCTATATAACAATGGGGGATTAATTTTGATTGAAGTATATATCGATGGTGCATCAAAAGGAAATCCAGGTCCTTCTGGTGCTGGAGTTTTTATTAAAGGTGTGCAGCCACCTGTGCAATTATCACTACCACTCGGAATCATGTCTAACCATGAGGCAGAATATCATGCATTACTCGCTGCATTAAAATATTGCACAGAACATAATTATAACACTGTATCTTTTCGTACAGATTCACAGCTTGTTGAACGCGCTGTAGAAAAGGAATATGCAAAAAACAAAACATATGCACCACTTTTAGAAGAAGCACTAGCTTACATCAAAAAATTTGACCTTTTCTTTATAAAGTGGATTCCAAGTAGTCAAAACAAAGTTGCCGATGAATTAGCAAGAAAAGCCATTTTACAAAATTAATGGAGGTTTACATGTGAATAAAAGTTGGATTGCTCCTCTCGCTTTATTATTTGTCTCCTTTATTTGGGGGGCTACGTTTGTCGTCGTTCAAAATGCTATGTCATTTGTTGGACCCTTTACGTTTAATGGTGTTCGCTTTTTATTTGCTGGAATCATTTTATTATTGATTCAATTGATCTTTTCGAAAAAAACTTCGAAACAAGAAATACAACATAGTAGTATTGCCGGCTTAATTGTCGGATTCTTCTTATTTGTCGGTTATTTATTACAAACATTCGGATTACTCTATACTACTTCTTCTAAAGCAGGATTTTTAACTGGTCTTAGCATTGTTATGGTTCCCATTCTTTCATTTCTCTTTTTGAAACAAAGGGCTACACCTTTCATCCTACTGGGGATTACTATTGCAACAGGAGGCTTATACTTACTAACCGCTGGTGACTCTCTTCAATTCAATATTGGAGATATACTCGTTCTCGGCTGCGCAATTGCCTTTGCAGCACATATTCTCATTAACGGCATCTTCTCTAAAAAGATATCGCCTTTATTATTAAGCACATCTCAAGTATTGTCTGTTGGAATTTTCTCTTCCATTTGCGCTTTTTTATTCGAAGACTGGGAAAAATTATTCTCAATCTCCTTATGGACGAATTATTCTTTTTTATTTGCTCTATTCGCAACATCCGTGTTTGCAACATCGATCGCTTTCTTTATTCAAACAGCTGCACAAAAGCATACATCTCCAACAAGAGTTGCCATTATTTTCGCAATGGAGCCGGTCTTCGCCGCATTAACAGGTGTTCTTTTCGCAAACGAACAGCTTTCTATTTCTGCCGTGCTTGGTTGTCTTTGTATTTTCTTAGGAATGATCTTCGTTGAGATTCCTTCAAAAACAAAAAAAGAAGCGCAGGCTGCGTGATGTTACGCTTGTAACGTCCGCATAAAAGCCTTTGCGCTTTTTTTATCAGTAATTTTTTCTTCTTTCAAACGTTCTAATAAAGCGATAAAATAACTGCCATCAAATTGCAATTGATGCTTAATCGTTGCCTCAATTGCCGCATTCACAAGACCATCAGATGCACCCGTATACCCTTGACCAAACATAATAAACCCTTGTGCATCCTCCGATAGTTTAAATCCTTTTGCGTGTAAGAATGAAAGATAATCTTGTACTGTTTGCATGTTGTTCCCACCTACCAAAAAATTCTCCACTTCCTATCATACACGTTTTTAGGATTTATGAGAATGAATTTTCTTTGACAATCGCTCATATACTTCTTAATTTCCTAATAGTTAAAAATAACAATAGCTAATTCGTAAATTTCCACCTCCTTTCCCTTACCTTAATTACATTGTACGGTGTTACATGATGTGAAGATAAAGAAAATGAAATAATCCCATTATATAAAAAGGATTCATCTACAGCATCAAGAAATAAATAAAGTGTAACTTTATTTATTCTGCATATCGAGAAAAAATATTATTACCACAAATAATGAGATAAGAAGGAGAAATGTAATGAAACAAGCTCTATTAATTATTGATGCTCAACAAGAACTAATTGACGGTAACGAGCAAGAATCTGCAGTATTTCATAAAGATCAATTATTAACGAACATAAACATAGCCATTCAAAAAGCGATTCAATCGAATGCTCTTATTATTTTCGTTAGAGATACTGATGTTGCTTCGGGTATAGGAAAAGGATTTCAAATACATGAAGAAATTAAAATACCACCTGTGGTACAAATCATAGACAAGCAAGCAACCAATTCATTTTATAACACCTCTTTACATACGATTTTAAAAGAGAACGAAATTGGTCATCTTGTTATAGGCGGTTGCAAAACCGAGCATTGCATTGATACCGCTGTTAGGACCGCAACTGTACAAGGATTTGATGTCACCCTAATCAAAAACGGTCATTCCACAACCGATTCTACAATTTTATCAGCCAAACAAATTATTGAACATCACAACAAAACACTACACGGTCATTATAATGTCGATCATTTTTCTATGGTTAGAGATGTCGAGGAAGATTTATTTTCCCCTATTCATAATCAATATCGTGAATAGAAAAATGGTATTTATAAATGAAAAAAGATTCCTTTTTTAAAGGGAATCTTTTTTCATCCAAATATCTGTGCAGCAATTCCATATAATTCACCGTTTCGTTTCAAAAATTGATTGCTGTTTCTCAACATAATTGGTGGTTGATTTACCTTTTGAAATCCAGCCTTTTCGAGTACTTCCATAAAAATTTCTTTTCTTTCTGGTACATCAACCCTAAGTTTTCCATTATAATCTTTTGCCAAATGATGAACAATCCCACTTGCAATATTATCATTTAGGGCAACGATTGGTCCGATAATTCTATTTTCTGGAGTTTGCACGCTCATTCCATATCCCACAATATAATTTTCTTTATCTTTTACAACTACAAATTGTTCAGATTGTTCAATTCTTCTCTGTATAAAATTGTGCCTATTTACACCGAAAGCTGCTTCATCTAACTCCACAATTCTATTTCTATCTCCCTTATCATAGTCCATAAAAATGTATTGCTCACTTCCATCGTAACCTTTAAGAGTTACATACTGATTACATATGTACTTCGAAACATGACTCACCACTTGAAAGCCTAATTTTTCATATAAAGGTTTTCCTTCTTCTGTAGCAATAAGCATAATCGATGTCTTTTCTGAAACACTTCTTATACAGGCCTCTGTAATTTTTCTACCAATCCCTTTTCCTTTATACCAAGGATGTACAATAACCATACCAATAGATGCTAGTTTCTCTCCATATAAGATGATAGCTGCACTGGCAATAATTTCACCTTTCATATTCTTTCCGCCATATACAATTCCTGATTGAAAAATAGTTTTAATTTCTTCTGAACTATAGTCCCAACCAACTGATTCGGATAAATGAAGAAGATACGGTATATCTTTCCCCTCAATTCTCTCTGTTGTAATCATTATTATCCCTCCTAAAATTTCACTTTTTTATGAAGTAAATAATAACTATATACAGCATACACTCTTTAAAAACCTTTTTTCAAAAGAGGTAGTTCATGCTTCCATAAAAATCCCCACTAAAACAGAGATAGAAAAAGGTTCTTCTATAAAATGAAGAACCTTTTGTTTTACTATAAACTGAATTTATTAATCCTGATAACCTTATTTCTAAAATTCACACACTACTTATTATATTGCGTATAACTAGAAATTTCTCGGTACCTCTCGCTTTATCCCCTCATCTTCTACTTACATTTATTGTTTACATGTAATAGCATAACAATTTACTTTATCAATATTCCATTCAATTCTTTCTGAAATATCATAATTTCTAAATCGCTTTTTAGCATCTTTTCAATATCGTAGTTCATAATACACTCTCTTATCTCTGGTTGAAACATAACGATGGCACCATATTTATCTTGAAACCATTTTTGTTGTCTTAGTAGCTTGAACTTTTTGTTAACGATCCTTTGTTTTTTTGATGGAATAGAAAGTATTAACTGTAACGCCATCTTTTCTATTAACTCACTCATTTCATCCCCTTCTTTCCCTATACAAATCCGTTCTTAAACATGATCAATATATAAAACCCCCTCGAACTATACATGAAGGGGTTTTATATCATTTTTCATCCCGCATTAACGGGCAGTAAGACCCCTACCTCAAAATTCAAAAAGTACCAAGCAAGATAGGTGAGGGCTAAATCAGTGAGGGGAAGACCTCCCCCACTCATTAAAGTTTCACTTTATCTTATTCAATTATTTGATGCAGAATATGCCACATGCCTCTTTTCAATTTTTTCTTCTATTTCTTTTATGTTTTCTTTATCACTTAATAATAATTGTTTATTCTCTATCAATAACTGTTTAAAGGATTTTCTTATTTTTTTTCGCATGTTTTTTCCTCCTTAACGATTACAAATAACTTATCAAAGGATTATTTATATAAAAGATAAGTAATTATCTGTGTAGTTTTATAATAAAAGATTCGTGTGAAATCTATTTGAATTCCAAATGAAAACTAAGTATTTTTTCTGACAACTCCTTCACTTGAAAGAGAGTACAAAAAATAACGTCTAATCAACACATACTTGATTAGACGTTAACGATCATATGAATCACGTTTTCTAGCAATTCACTTTTATAACATATTTATAAATATTTCAGGTCTTCCCCAATTCATCTCTCCGCAAACAAAACGGACTTTCTCTTCATCAATTGTATGCAAACCTTCCTCTAACGAACAGGAAATTGGAACTTCGCAATGAATCTTTGCTAATTGTAATGATATGTTTAAATTTTCTAAATCACTTTCAATTTTTGTGCGCTGCGCTTTTGTTAAAGCCGCCATATTTTCTAACACTGCCGCTACTGTTCCATGTTCTTGAATTAGTTTATATGCTGTCTTTTCACCAATTCCTTTTACACCTGGATAGTTATCACTTGTATCACCCATAAATGCTTTTGCATGGACAATTTGCCAAGGCTCTACACCCTTTTCTTCCATAATCTTCTCTGGTGTATAATACTCATAGTTTCCGATTCCTTTACGAAGAAGCATTACCGTAACATTTGTATCAACAAGTTGCAGTAAATCTGTATCGCCTGTCAAAATATACACTTCCGCCTCACTAGCATATTCTTTTGCTAACGTACCAATACAGTCATCTGCCTCATAGCCTTTCAGCCCAATTACAGGAATCGATAACTTAGAAGTCATCTCTTGCACAAGATCAAATTGCGGAATTAACTCTTCTGGTGGTGCCGCACGGTTTGCTTTATAGTTTGAAAACGATTCTGTTCGGAACGTTGTACTTCCCATATCCCAGCACGTTACAATATGCGTCGGTTCAATCGCTTGCGCTGCTGTTAATAAATGTTTCATATAACCATGAATCCCATTTGTTGGGGTACCATCTTGTCGTTTCATAAATTGTCCATAAACACTTGTTGCGTAAAAAGCACGAAATAATAGTGCCATCCCATCAACTAATAATACTTTTTTCATAATTCCTCTCCTACTAACAAAAAATAATAACCTCACGTTAATACGTAAGGTTATATAAATAGATTACCATTCTACGTTTCTGTTCAACTTTATCTATTATACAATGTTTTTGTATATTTGGCATCATTAACGGTTCAACATGTTTGATTACAGCATGTATGAAGCAATCCAGAATACGTATTTTTACCTGTGGAAACAACTACAGCTTTCGCAGTTCCACTTACAATATTTGTACCTGTAAAACATACATTTTCAAGTTGAAGTGGATTGTAGTCTTTCATGCGTTTTAACGGAATAAAACGTTTCCGCTCAAGATGGTAACAGCTTTCAAATTTCTCGATATTCGTTTCTTTTCCTGTTAACATTGATTCGTTTACTAATAAATCTTCCGCATAAATAATACGTACATCAGCTGGAACTATATCACCTGCTGAAAGGAAAACCATATCTCCTGGAACAAGCTCTTCAACTGGAAGTTTCATTATTTTTGATTCGCCATTCATTCCTGCAGTTGCATATCCCTCTACTCTAGAAACTGTAACGGTTACTGTTTCACATTGTGCTTCATTATGAATACGTTGCTTTGAAAACATAGGAATGATTTCGCCTAATTTCATCATGAAATCAGAAAGAATCGCTCGTTTTGCAGATAATTCATTTTTTCCGTAAACATGAATGCGTTTTTGTGCTTCTTTCATAGAAAGGCCGTCTCTTGTTGTTTTAAAATAAGCAAATACAGACTTTACATCTCTTGTTGCAATTTCAATTAACAAGTCCTTATTTTGTTTTAACATAGATTGCTCTTTCATCATTCTTTTACTTTGTTTATGTGACATGTTACCCACAAGTTTATTTACATATAACATATTATCGTCTCCTCCTTTACAACATAGGAAGAAACGCTTTGTTTCTCAATTTATCCCACTTTAACAATACATGTCTGTAAACACCGTGTATTGTTAAAGTGTCCCACGCTCAACTTACAACAAATATAGCTGAACGTTATCTTGTGATAAATATAGAGGGAGGAACAAGTCGTTTCCTGCCTACATCATATATTTTTGTTTTGCAGTATATGGGTAACGGAACCGAGTCAGAATTTGACATGCTCCTCACCTCCTCTTTCATTTTTTAGTTCGTATTTATACTATGAAAATCATC
This sequence comes from Bacillus cereus, assembly GCF_002561295.1. Taxonomy (GTDB): domain Bacteria; phylum Bacillota; class Bacilli; order Bacillales; family Bacillaceae_G; genus Bacillus_A; species Bacillus_A cereus_S. The sequence continues at coordinate 91,944 of NZ_NTUG01000002.1, read as the reverse complement.
ATAGTTTGTTAATAAAAAGACCTCTACTCATAAGCGAGTAAAGGTCATTACATGCATAAATAAGCGATTCCTAATCAACATAGAAATCTGCAAACCTCTCCCTCGCCGAGTTTTAGCACTGTATAGCATAGGTACATTACCAGCTACGTTAAGAAAAACCTTAATTCGATCATTCCTGTTGACCCATTGGCGTCTCTCGACATTTTTGGGCAGTAGCATTTCTCTATACAGGAGCCTCACCTAACAGAGACTTATTTTTTTATTACATAGAAAATGTTACTCCTATTTAAAATAGATGTCAACACCTTCTGCTTAAGGTTTTTTAATATGTTAAACACCCAGCAATTACAACACCAATCGAAATGGATAAAAACATAAGAAAAAGGCCAACAGCTTGGTTATCATCTTCAATACTTTGATTAATATTAAAGCGTGGTGTGCACCATTCAGCTAAATAAAACACAATAATTTGTGCTAAAACACCAATTGCACCCCATATAACCATGTCAAGTAATGAAACGGAGTGAGCAGCCGTCGAATACAAAACGATAGCAAGGCCAAGAACTCTTCCTCCAAGTGCGTAACTTGCTGCTTTATTCCCTTTCGCCATTAATGAAAATTCCTTCACTTTCGTCGTAACTTCCATAAGAAAAAGGCCAATACATAAAAGACCGATTGAGACCGCTAAATACAGTAAGAAATTAATCATTTTTAATCCTCCTTTTTTATCCCTACAGGTAAATAATAAGATTCATTCCCCGTAATTTTTTCACCAGCACGTATACCAATGCTACTTGGCTTTCCTGCAATTAAAAACGAACCAAACACATATGACAACTCCTCACGCCCTTTTTCAGTTTCAAGAGAAATAACAGGGAGCTTTGTATATTTTTGAAAGATAGATAGTTCTTTTTTATATGTTTGGTATGAATTTTTAACTACAATATTAGTGTCTTTGTCACGAATTGTAACCGTGTCACCTTCTCTACCAAATGAAGGCTTTTCAACAAAGGAACTTTCCCCTAAAAATGTATCTGCTTCTAAATAAGTTGGAAGCAGATACTCTTTAATCCATTTGCATTCCTCATTCGTATAAAAAGCGTTTTCTTCAGCTAACCCCCAAATTAGACATTGAATCGATTTAGGCTGAAGTAGAAAAGAAGAAATTGGATTTATAATGAATAACTTTTCTTCTTTTACAAGTTGCAACAATTCAATCCCAACATAATCTCCAGTACTTGGATCACGATCTTCAACCAAATGTTCAATCGGATATGTTTGTCGATATAAAATATCGATTGGTTTACCGTCATTATCAAATAAAGCATCTTTCGTAATTCTAAGCGCTGATATTGGCACCACTTTATTCTCGACTCGGCATAACTTACTTAAATACTTAGTCGTATTCCAATCTTCTATATGTTCATGGTGAGCGGTAAAGACGACATTTGGTTTTTCAATTCCTTTCGTTGCTTCCATCACAGCTTTTGTGATTCCAGAGGCAAGAAGGCGCTCCTGATTGCTGTTTGGGTTATGATAATTTAATTTCTTGCAGACTTCTTCGTTCATTTGAAAACATTCCACAATAAAAGTTGGCGTATCACTATTAAACTCGAGCATTTTAATACCTTCATTTGTGATTGCAAAATCAAATCGCGAAATAATAGATTCTGGCGAGAACTGCTCCATTCTAATAAAAGGCAAACTTAAAGATGGAAAACCAAGTTCAAGAAGCTGAGTATCAGACAAATCCCGAAGAAGATTAGCAGTTTTAAAAAATACTTTCCCCATGCGTTCTGTTGCCAATTGTAATTCTTGCACGGTTTGCTCTTCTATTTCAAAAACATGAAAAAGGCTATACTCACCTCCGTATAAATCAGACCAAAAATGAGGGAACCTTGAATAAAATCTTTTTCTTTCTTTTATGTATGAAGACATCATTTAACCTCCAAATCCACCTTTTGAACCGCTGCCAATACCCCCTTTAAAATTAGATGAAGATTGATAAGACTTAAACTCAGGTGAGTTTTTAAAGGACGATTTATCTTGATAATATTTGCCACCATAATAATAGTGCCCACCACGACTTGAATAATTATCATCACACCGCCAAACACCCAGCTCATCATCCCAATCCCAATCGGAACAGCTTTTATCCTTTGGTTTCGGAGGAAGATCTTGTGCGCAACCAGATAAAGTACTGGCCATTAAAGAAGTAATAACACCTGTTACTAACAATTTTGTTTTCGTCACCTTCCAACTCTCCTTTATATATTATATTTTTATTATAAAAGAATTCATGATAGAGTAGAAGAAAAAGGAAGAGGGATTACAATTGCGGTTAGAATATCGACTCAATGATGAAGAGAAGCACTACCCTGCCTTATGGAATTATGCAGATATTTCTGTTTCCGAAACCGTCGCCAGAATGACTTGTGAGTATTTCGTGAAAGAAGGAGATACATATGTCGTAACAGCAACCTCGATGGACCCTGACGGAACAGCAGTATTATACGTTGAAGAGGAAAGTTTCCCTAGTAATTCATCAGATATTGTATACTCCCATATAGGCTTTGAAATTAGAGAACTACAAGAAAAGGATTCGACTGTAATAAAAAGTAAAGAAGTTTGGAATCATGAAGAAATTTTACCATCTCTCCATTCCGATATTATATATATTGAAAAAGACGGGTTATTCATGGAGTTTATTTTAGATTCAAGAGAAATTGACGAAGATCGAAAGTGCTATGTCTATTATGGAAAATTTACAGGTGAACATAGATAATATTTCAAAATCTATGCTTTGAGGGAAACAATTATGCTTCCCATTCATCATGACAAAAATAAAAACCTTACGTATACAACGTAAGGTTTTTTATATAGCCCCACACATGCCGTTCTCTCTAGATGTCCATAAACCTGCTCTCACAGGTGGATGTCCTCATAAATGCTTCCAGTTTCCTTCTTAAAAAGATGGCATGCTGTTTACATTTACATATTGAACTTCCGTATTATACTCATTGGTTTAAGACATACATAAGCTACGTACACCGTAGGAATTTTATATAGTATTAGTTGAAATAAGACCCCCGCACGTGCCGTCCCTCTTAAATGTCCAAAAACCCGCTACTCGCAGGTGGATGCCCTCACAGCTACCGTACATCTTCCTCCACAAGGAAGGCTTGACGATGGTTGCTAAATGTTGAGCTTCCGTATAACTAACATCGGTTTTAGACATAAATGAGTTACGCACACCGCAGGATGTGTTATTTACTTGTCGTTATCTTATCACATTGTTTGCAATGTGTAAAATATAATGTTTATGCAAGAACTTCTTGCTTGTGACCTTATTTTAATACAAAATATTTTTGTATGCAAGAGATTACTGGTCCTCTTTTGCAATTTGATTTTCTGGATAAGAAATCCAATCACTCCAGCTACCCGCATATAACTTCACGTTACGAAAACCAGCTATTTGTAACGCTAATATATTCGGACATGCCGTTACACCAGATCCACAATAAACAATCGTTTCTTGCTCTTTGTTCAAATGTTGAAAACGATTTTCTTGGTTCGTTTTGTCGTTAAACTTTCCTTCTGCTGTAATCCCATCTTTCCAAAAATAATTTTCTGCTGTTGGAATGTGACCTGCTGTATGGTCTACTGCCTCTTCAATTCCAGCATAACGTCTCGGTTCTCTAGAATCAATTAACGTCATATCTACATTTGTACGAATTTTTTCTTTTACATCTTCCATCATTACAAGCATGTTATCTTGTACATTTGGAATAAAATTTTTCCGTTCAATAGTTGGCACTTCCGTTGTAATAGGCAAATTGTATTCTTTCCATGCTGGGAAACCACCATTTAATACATATACTTTTTCATGCCCTACATAAGTTAGTAACCACCATAAGCGCGAGGCCATTGCACCAGCTTGACTATCATATGCGACAACTGTTGTATTTTCATCAATACCAGCTTGAGAAAGTTTTTCAGAAAACTCCTCAATATCCGGAAGTGGATGACGTCCCCCATGCTCTGTAATAGAACTCGACAAATCAAGATTCAAGTCAAAATATAAAGCATGCGGAATGTGCTCTTGTTCATACTGCTTGCGACCCCATTTTGGATCTGCTAAGTCAAAACGACAATCGACTACTCGGACATGTTCATCTTCTATATGATCACGTAACCATTCGATTGTAACAATCATACTTAACGACCTTCTTTCTCTTGCAGACGATCTACATACTCCATAACCATATCTTCTGTTACAATTTTACGTTGTGGTGCGACACCTCGTTTAGCAAGATCATTAATTTGCTTTGTTACCATGTTAATCGCATCTACTGAGAAATGTTTTCCATTTGACGCAAGTGCTACTGCCGCTTCAATTGCCGCTTCACGCTGTGCTTCTAGTTGTAAAAATGTTGTCACAATTTCATTTTGTTTACGAGAATGTGCTGTAATTGCTTTATGTACTTCCATCTTCTCTTCCCCCTAAATAATTTATACTTTCTTGCCAAGTAGCTTCATAAGAAAATGACTAGAGTTCCATTGTAAGCCGAATCATATCTCGGCATACAATCCCATTTTCAATAATCTCTTCTTCATAATGCTTTGAAAAGTAATCAAAATCAATAGAAAAAATACGAAAACCACATTTTTGATAAAGAGCAATTTGTGAAATACTAGAATTCCCGGTCCCTACTTCAAGATTATGCATGTGTTTTTCTTTGGCAGTTGTAATCGCATGCTGTAACAATTGTTTTCCAATGCCTTTTCCTTGTATGTCTTCCAAAACAGCAATATTCATAATTTCCATTGTTTGCGGCCTTGTCTCAAGTAATATATATACTCCTATTACGTTTTCTTCCTTTTTCGCAGCATAGATATGACCACGACGTAAATATGAATTAATTTGACGTTCACTTGGATCAGCAAGCAATAATAATGACATTGGCGCCTTATCTTGTGAAATACGCTCTATTACAATTCCCATAAAAATTCCCCTTTCTCTCTTGTTCTAAACCCTCCTTGTCTACCATAAGTAATACAAAGGAGGGATTCACCATGGACAACAATGAGAAAAAGTGCAACGTCATCTCAATTGATGGAAAGAAAAAGAAAAACGGAACATATTCCCATCCGAAATTAGTTGTAGATGGAAAAACATATGAATTTTCTTCATTCGTCTTATGCGGTGAAACACCAGATGGTAGACGCTTAGTTCTTACCCATATGATTTCTACAGACGAATTTGCAGGATTCGTAAAATCACTAGATGCTGTACTCCAAAAGAAAATTGAGCGTATCTTTTTTTCATAGGATTTATCAAATTTTCATTTCCTGTTCGATTGCTGTTAACTGTTTCTGCAATTGTTCCTTAATTTTCTCATATAGTGACACATCAATCGTCTCTGCTAAAGCGAATAATACACTTTCATAATACTGCCCAACATCTTGCTGCATCACTGTTCGGAATAAGTCCCATTTCACTTCCCATTCCTCTTTATAATGATGAATAAATAATGTTTCTTCATCTGCTATATATTGAGATACGACAGGCTCTAGTGACTCTTTCGTATCTTCTTGCATTGCTGCTTTATCATTTTTTTCAAAAAAGCTTTTCTCATTTTTGAAATGAGATAATGCCTTTTTAAAATGCTTTACCTCTATCGAAGGAAACGGCTCTTTGTGCATAATCACTTTGTATTCATAATCAGCTGTGCCATTTATAGAAACCGATTCATTCTCCAACTTACATTTCACTGCAATTTCATCCCTTGCTCGCAGCATCGCTTCATCCATCCATTTTTCAAGACGCAGCGACGTTGCTCGCATTTCTTGTAATAAATCATGTTGCATAAACGCTACAAGTTCCATGAGACATTCTTGTAATTTAACCTTCACATTCCCATCTGTTCGCAGGGACGCTGGGTTAATAAATTCAGTAAACACATCGTTATAACGTAAGAAGAGACGCTGCTCTACATAATATAACAGTTCTTTCACTTCATTTTGCATTGCCTGTTCTTCGGCAAGTACACTATACGATGAAATAATATGAAGTAGCTGCTCACGTTCTGCTTCATATTTTTTTATTTGTTTTTCTTTCTCATCATTTCCTTGCTTCGCTCCTTGTATCATATTTGTAAGAAGCTTATCTGCGCTCTGCAGTGCACTATATAAAGAATGGATAGATACGAGCATTAAATCGCGCATCATAAAGGATGTAAATGCTTCTTCAAACTTTGTAATCCCTGAATTTTTCAAAATCCCACACTTTTCTTTTTCTATACGCTTTCCTTGTTTCTCCTCAAGTGCACATAGACTTGAAATTGCAAATAGACGTGGATTTCGGATACCATATTGCAGAAGTTGATCTGCAATATATCCTTTTACCATTTCAAGTTCATCCTCAGACTGCGCTAAGTCTGCAGCATTAATTAAGAAGAACATTTTATCCAGCGCAAATGTATCCTTTACACGACCAAGCTGAATTAAAAATTCACGATCCGCCCTTGAAAAGACATGATTGTAGTACGTTACAAATAAAATCGCATCAGCATTTTTAATATATTGGAATGCAACGTCTGTATGTCTAGCATTAATAGAATCTGCTCCTGGTGTATCAACAAGTGCAACGCCTTGTCTCGTTAAAGCACAATCATAGTACAGTTCCATATATTCAACAAAACACGATTTTTCTTCGTTTGCTACATAATCTGAGAACGCTTCTAACGTCACTTGTACTTGTTCTCCTAAATGATTAGAAACCGCTTGATATCCTCTTTGTACCGCACGTAAAAAACTAAACGTTGTTTTTTGTTTTCCACTTGGTGATGGATATTTTAAGATTGTGTCTATTTGTGATAGAGCTTCTTCAAATGTCGCGATTTCATAATGAAACAATTTATAAACTGCTTTCATATCTTCTAATAGCGCCTGCTTCGATTTAAACTGAACCATTACTGTGCCGTGAGGTTTATCTTCTGTAATCGGCAAAATCTGATTAATTGTTGCCGTTGTTGGGTTAGGTGATACTGGCAGTACATTCGCACCAAGCAATGCATTTGCAAATGACGACTTCCCGGCACTAAAAGCTCCAAATAAAGCTACTGTAAATTGCTTCGTTTCAACACGTTTTCTTTTCCCTACGACTTCTTGATGTAAATGTTTCAGTGTCGGAAGAGGTTCTAGTATCATTTCCGCATCTTTTACTTGTTCTAATATACGCTGAATATTCAATGTTGCCGTTGTTTTTATATTTTCTTCATGATAAGAAATGCTCTCGCTTTGTATCTCTTGTTCTTGTAACGTAAACTTCTCATTTACAACCTGCTTCTTACCTTGTAATACTTTTTCTACTTGCAACCCATCTGGTACTGGTACATGTTCGCTCCAAACAGCTTGTAAGTAATTCTCGTATTTATCGTATGCCTCAATGTATTGTAATTTTGTTTCTTTTGCTGTTTGTAGCAGCGTATATTGTTCAATTTCTTGTTCAATATGAGCAATCTCTTTCACCATCTGTTGCTGTAAAACGCTCGCACTTTTTTCGAAAATTTGCTGTGCTTTCATAAAGTATCTTTTCTTTAACTCATTCGCAACGTCAGCTGTATAAAGAAGCAAGTAATCCCCTGTAAACCCTGCACCTTGCTTAATAGCTTCTGCTAATAATTCTGGACCGAAAGAAATTTGCAATGCATATATGTCTTTCCCTACTTCTTCTGTAAACATCTCTTTATTTTTTAAGAAAGTTACAATAAATTCTTTCACATGAAAATCAAGCTGCGTCTCAACAGTTTTTCCTAACGCTGAATAAAATGCATCTAAACGCCGTTGTTTTTCTTGCTCTGTTTTTCCTTTCGCGAATAGCAAGCCAACTTTAAATTTTGTTAATTTTGTTTCTAAATATTGATTTGCTAGTTCCCTCATTTCAAATGGCATTAAGTAAGCATTATCTAATATTGCTTGCAATCCTTTTATAAATTCATTTTTCACATCCGATTCTTTACTAGCAACGCATCGTTTATTTTCAGCAAGTTCTTCTTTCTTTTCTATTACGTCTGCAAGCGATAAAGGTGATGCTAGTTCTTTTTGATAGGGCATTAATTGTTTTTCATTTTCTGAAAGAATGAATAAAAAATGCTCTTGTAACAAGTATTCTGTTTCTCTCTCCATACCATTTTCCACATATTTCTCACGCTCTTTCATAATAGAGGCAAGTAAATTCTCTAACCTTTGAATTTCGTTATGTGGATGGTTCATCATTCGTAAGGAAGTATAAAAAATGCCGTCTACTTCAATATCCCAATTCGAGAAGGATTGGCTCACACTTTTCTTATAATCTTCAAATGATAGCTCTCTTTCTTTATGCTTATCGATTTGATTGATTACAAGATAAACCGTTTTATTGCGTTGCTTCAATTCTTTAACAAATTGCAAATTCACTTCAGATTGAACATGGTTATAGTCCATCATGTAAAAAATAACATCTGCAAGATGGAGTGTTGATTCTGTCGCTAATTGATGTGCATCATCTGTTGAATCAATTCCAGGTGTATCAACAAGCATAACACCATCAGGAATCGGTGCGTCATTTCGATAAATGTGAACACCTATTACCTCGTCTCCATTTTTACAAAGTTGCTTCAGCTCTTCTGCTGAGTATGCACCATCATATTCGTAATGCTCTCCAGATTTCACCGTTACAACAACACGATCCGGTCCCTTTTCAATTTTAACAACATTTGCACTTGTCGGAATCGGACTTGTTGGTAATAGCTGTGCTTTATATAAGTGGTTCATCATTGTCGATTTTCCAGCAGAAAAATGACCGCAAAAAGCAATCATAAGCTGTTCTTGCTTATATTTTTGAATCACTTCAAACAACTTCAAACTATTCTCCGTATCCTCATGTTTTTGCCATTCTTCATAAAAACAAACAAGTTTTTTCATACTGTTTGTCTGTACTATGTTTGTCATCCCCTTGTTCCCCTTTATTCCAAGATGTATATACCCTATTATCATACTAAATTTTCAGGATATTCTCATTAAAAATAAAAAATCCCTTTCATTCTTTTTACAAATGAAAGGGATTCTATGTAAGTTTGTTCATTTTGTTGCTTCGACTCCATTTAACACATATTTTGTAACGACAGCATACAAAGCAACCGTTCCTGCAACTAATGCATATACCATATTTAACACACCAGCCTTTTTGATAATGATTATCACTTTTACATACATTTTATCATTAAAGAGAATCATTATCAATATTATTTTCTAAAAAAAGAAGCCCCTTGAAAATAAAGAGCTTCTTTACTACCTGTTTTAAAGGAGTGAAAAACTTGCTGTGCACCTTTATTATATCTCATAATAAATATCTTAACAGTTTTAAAAATTGGAAATACCCTCATCTCCTCTTCCTTCCATTATTGTATAATAAAAGTGAGTGACTTAAAGGAGGAAAACAATGACACAACATATTTCACAGGGCGAGAGGATTCATTCTATTGATATTATTAGAGGAATTGCTGTATTCGGTATTTTTCTTGTTAACTGGCCCGTTATTGCAGGTGTTGATGCTCGTGACATTACAGGAAGTTATGAAGGAATAAACAGTTATATCCGCCTGTTTTATGACATGTTTATTCAAACAAAATTTTATACTATTTTTTCATTTTTGTTTGGATTAGGCTTTTTCATTTTTATGCAGCGTGCTGAAGCGAAAACGGATCGTCCAAAAACATTATTCATCCGTCGACTTCTCATTTTATTCTTATTCGGCTTCTTGCATTACGTCCTTTTATGGGATGGTGATATTTTACATAGTTATGCAATTGCAGGATTTTTCTTGTTATTATTTTACAAAAGACAACCACATACCATTTTAGTATGCTCGTTGATTCTATTAAGTCTTTTCCAATTGTTCATGTTATTAGCTAGCATCATGATCGCTTTTGTGCCAATAGAAGAATTAACCTCTTCCCTACCTATTATGCCATTAGAAAATTGGAGCTTACAAGTGCAAGATCGCTGGCATGCCTTTTATTCTGAAGCCATTGAGTTAAATATTTCTATGCTTCCAGAAACAGTTGGGTTATTCCTACTCGGCCTATACGCTGGTAAAAAAGACATTTTCCGCCGAGCAAAAGAATTAGATTCTAAACTCAAAAAGTGGCAAATCATTATGTTTCTCTTAACACTTCCAATGTGGTTCTTTATGCTTCGTTACTTTGTAACAAAGCAACCGTATGAACCAATCTACATGACTGGTTTTACAATGTTTAGTGGTAAAACTTTATTTATCTTTTACATTTTTACACTTATGCGTTTACTACAGAAAGAAAGATGGCAAAAATTATTGCAACCTTTCCAATATGTAGGACGCATGGCACTAACTAACTACATTTCACATACAGTAATAACATTGATTGTATTTGGTCTATTTTTCAAAAATTATTTACCGGTTCCATTATGGGTAGGTCCACTATTTTGTATTGGATTTTATACACTACAAATTTTTATTAGCCGTTGGTGGCTCTCTCATTATCGATATGGTCCATTAGAATACATTTGGCGATTAGGTACCTATGGAAAATTGATGCCACTAAAACAAAAAAGCAAGATCTCTTCCTGAGATCTTGCTTTTTCTTATGCTTCTCTTACAGCACTTTGCATGGGAACTTGCTCTTCTTTTATTTTCGCTTTGCGCTGCGGAACCATATTAAATACGATATTCAGAAGCACTGCTGACGCGCTTCCAAGTACAATTCCGTTATCTGTTAAAATACGAATGCTCTCTGGAAGCTGAGAGAATAAAGTTGGAACGACAGTTACGCCAAGACCAATACCAACAGAACATGCTACAATTAATAAATTTTCTTGTTTTGCAAAGTCTACACTGCTTAACATTTTAATGCCATATGCCATTACCATACCAAACATCGCTAACATTGCACCACCAAGCACCGGTTTTGGAATAATCGTTGTGATAGCTGCAATTTTAGGAATAAAACCAAGAGCGATTAACATACCACCGCACGTATAAATGATAACGCGGTTTCGTACACCTGTTAATTGAACAAGACCTACGTTTTGAGAATACGTCGTATACGGAAAGGCATTGAAAATTCCGCCTAAAACCATCGCTAATCCTTCTGCACGGTAACCTTTTGTTAACTCTTTCTCACCGATTTTTTTATTACATATATCAGATAAGGCAAAGTATACACCTGTCGCTTCTACAATACCAACGCAAGCAACAAGAATCATCGTAATAATTGGCGTTAGCTCAAATGTTGGTGTACCGAAGTAAAATGGCTGAATACCATGGAACCAATCAGCCTCTCCAACCGCTTGTAAGCTCACTTTCCCCATAAATGCTGCAATGATTGTACCAAACAAAAGACCAAGTAATATAGAAATAGAGCGAATAAAACCGTCAAAGAAACGATACATAATGATGATAAATAATAAAACCCCAAATGCTAACGCTAAGTTTTCAAGGCTACCGAAATCTTTACTCCCTACGCCCCCAGCCATATCATTAATCGCTGCCGGAACTAATGTAACCCCAATAACTGTAACAACAGAGCCCGTTACAACAGGCGGGAATAGTTTTACAAGCTTTCCAAACAATTTCGCAAAAATAACAACGAATAACCCAGCAGCAATAATTGCTCCATATATAGATGAAACTCCGTATTGTTTACCGATTGCAATCATCGGTCCAACTGCTGTAAATGTACAACCGAGTACAACGGGAAGGCCAATTCCAAAAAATCGATTCGATAAAGCTTGTAAAATTGTTGCGACACCGCACATTAATAAATCGATGGATACTAAGTATGTTAATTCTCGTTGATTTAAGCCAAGTCCCCCACCAACGATAAGCGGAACAATTATCGCTCCTGCATACATCGCAAGCATATGCTGAATACCAAGGGATGCGATTTTAAATGGGTGTTGCTTCATGACTATTTCACCTCCGCAGTCTCATGCTGAACAAATGTAACAGTACCGTTATCAAGTGATGCAATTTCTGCAAGTGATTCTACACGAACACCGCTCTCACGCAGTTTCTTTCCCCCATCTTGAAATGCTTTTTCAATAACAATTCCAATTCCTGCAATACTTGCGCCGGCTTGCTCCACTAAACTCATTAACCCTAAAGCTGCCTGGCCATTTGCTAAAAAGTCATCAATGATTAAGACGCGATCATTTTCATGGATGTGATTTCTAGATAATGAAATTTCATTTGTTTCTTGTTTTGTAAATGAGTATACTTTTGCAACATACATATTATCTTGTAACGTTAACGATTTACGCTTCCTTGCAAAGACTACTTTTACACCAAGCTCTAAAGCTGCCATCACTGCCGGTGCAATTCCTGAAGATTCAATCGTCACGATTTTTGTAATGTTCTCTTCTTTAAAACGCTGTGCAAACTCTTTTCCGATTTCTTGCATAAGTACTGGATCAATTTGATGATTTAAAAAGGCATCTACCTTTAATACATCACCAGATAAAACCGTTCCTTCGTTTAAAATCTTTTCTTGTAATACTTTCATGTTTGTTCCTCCTCTTATGCAATAAAAAAACTCCAAAAGTCGCCACCACTCGTTACAAGTGAGAGACGCGTTTTTGGAGTTTCGCAAAAAAGAATGCTAAACTAGCAAATATATCCGTCCTCACTCATAGTCAAAGTATTTACGGTACTTCGGTAGAAACTTGCAGGCCATATCCCCGCGATTATATGAGTGTAGCTAACTTATTATTTTATAGATGGATTATAACGCACTTTTTTTATTTTGAAAAGCATTTCTCATAAAAAACACGTACAAATTTTATAAAAACATCTTTTTCGTTCGAGTTTTGAAAACTCTTACATCTTGTATTTCTCTCTTATAGACTCGTTAAAATAAATGGTCCATTCTTTGTAATGGCTACCGTATGCTCGTATTGCGCTGCTAATTTTCCATCCATTGTTCTTGCAGTCCAGCCGTTTACATCTACTTTTGAATATCGCATACCTGCATTTACAATAGGCTCAATCGTTATAACCATTCCTTCTTGCAGTTCCGGGCCTTGACCTGGCTTTCCAAAATGAAAAATTGCAGGTTCTTCATGGATTTCCTTCCCAATTCCATGCCCTGTAAAATCCCTTGCGACAGAAAATCCTTTCGAAGCTACATACGTTTCAATCGCATACCCAATATCCCCTACGTAATTCCCAACTACCGCTTGCTCAATCCCTTTATATAAAGCATCTTCCGCTACTAGCAGTAACTTTTCAGCCTCAGTAGAAAGATCTCCCACTTTATAAGTCCATGCAGAATCAGCAAGCGCACCATTTAAGTTCACTACCATATCAATTGTAATCATATCTCCTGTATGCAACGGTTGATTAGTAGGAAAACCATGACACATTTCATCGTTCACAGACGCACATATTGCATATGGATAATCGTTATACCCTTTTTGCTCCGGCGATGCACCATGTTTTTCTAAATACGTTTCAACAAATGTATCAATTTCTAGTGTAGTAATCCCCGGCTTTATCATCTTTGCAAGTTCTTGATGACACGAAGCTAGCAACTTCCCAGATTCACGCATCAAATCGATTTCTTTTTTCGTTTTTATCGTAATCATTACATCTCTCCTCATTATATTCTTCTATCCACATGCTTTATGCTCCCCACGGTATAAGTTATCCAAATTCAATCATACACACCTTCCCAGGAATTTCAAAAGAGTTAGCATTTCACATTTTCTTCACAAATTCACATACGAAAACTTGTAAGAAGTCGCGACCTTCCAAGTTCTCATTATAGACATAGTTTTTATTGTATTAATGAACACTTTTTGAAAGCATATTAGGATGCGGTTAAATTTTCTAAATTTTTTGTATTATAAAAATGTAAGATTTTTATTTATCCAAGGAGGGGTATCATGGGCGAACATAAATTACATCAAACAGAATCCGAAACGAATGAAAAAAGTTCATTAAAAGGAACTTTAACCGCCGTTTTTTTTGTCGGCTTTTTCATTATTTTCACATGGTTTAGTGTCTATCAAATTTTTGTTAATCGGCTATAAGATATTGTTTTGAAAAAGGGAGATGGGGATATGCATTTACATAAATACGAAAAAATTTGGCTTATTTTCGGTGTTGGTTCACTGTTCGTATTTTTAGCTGTTTTAGGAATTAGTGCTTTTTATATGGGTAACAAGCCACCTAGTTGCTTAACAACAATTGATCCAGAAAAAGTTCATGCAACTGCACCATTTGATCAACCTGGCGTGAAACAAGTTGGAAAGGATCATTATCAAGTAACTATCGTTTCACAAGCATTCTCTTTTACACCAAATACAATTAAAGTACCAAAAGGAGCGAAAGTAGATTTTGTTGTCGCAACAAAAGATGTTGTTCATGGATTTGAAATCGCAGGGACAAATGTCAATATGATGGTTGAGCCCGGATATGTAAGTACCGCTTCACAAGTTTTCCAAAAAACGGGGGAGTATTTAATTGTTTGTAATGAATACTGTGGTACCGGCCATCATATGATGAGCGCGAAAGTAGAGGTGACTGAAAAATGATTACATTGCAAGATAAAATCAGTAAACGAGATGCAAAATTAGCAATGGCTCACATACATGTCGCATTTATCTCTCTGTTTTTAGGTGGATTATGTGGATTATTACAAGTTCTCGTTCGCTCAGGAAAATTCAATTTACCTGCTGGAATTGGCTACTACCAAGTGTTAACTACACATGGCGTTTTACTAGGGCTTGTCTTAACAACCTTCTTTATTATCGGCTTTTTATTTGCTTGTATGAGTAAAACTACCGGTGTTTTATCTAAAGGAGTACGAAAAACAGGTTGGATTGGTTTTTGGTTTATGACGATCGGAACAACGATTACCGCCATATTCATTTTACTCAATAAAGCAACTGTTCTTTATACATTCTACGCCCCATTACAAGCACACCCCGGATTCTATATTGGACTTACATTAGTTATTGTCGGTAGTTGGTTTAGCGGCTTTGCAATGTTCGCTCAATATCGTACATGGAAAAAACAAAATAAAGGAAAAGTTGGTCCTTTACTTAGCTTTATGGCTGTTGTAACAATGGCACTTTGGCTCGTCGCGACACTTGGTGTTGCAGCTGCAGCACTTATTCAATTTATTCCATGGAGTTTAGGACTCACTGATAAAATTGACGTTCTTGTGAGCCGAACATTATTTTGGTACTTTGGTCATCCACTCGTTTATTTCTGGCTCCTTCCTGCTTATATGGCTTGGTATGTCATTATACCGAAAATTATTGGCGGAAAAATTTTCAGCGACTCATTAGCGCGGTTGTCATTTATCTTATTTTTACTCTTTTCTATGCCTGTAGGATTTCACCATCAATTAACAGAACCTGGTATTGACCCTGGATGGAAATACTTACAAGTTGTCTTAACATTTATGGTTGTTATCCCATCTTTAATGACTGCCTTCTCTTTATTTGCAACTTTTGAACAGTTTGGACGCTCAAAAGGCGCTACCGGACTATTTGGCTGGCTCCGTATGCTCCCATGGGGAGACGCGAGATTTTTCGCTCCATTTGTCGGTATGCTTATGTTCATACCAGCTGGTGCCGGTGGTCTTGTAAATGCAAGTAACCAGCTAAACCAAGTTGTTCATAACACTGTATGGGTAACTGGACATTTCCATTTAACATTAGCGACTTCCGTTGTATTAACGTTCTTTGGAATTGGTTATTGGCTCATCCCACATTTAACAGGACGGGTTATGACAAAAGAAATGAATCGACTTGCTATGATTCAAACTTGTGTGTGGGCGATTGGTATGTTCTTCATGTCTGCTGGTATGCACTTTGCCGGATTACTCGGCGCACCTCGGCGCTCTGCTTTTTCTACATATGGAAATTCACAGCAAGCACTTGAATGGATTCCCTATCAAATTGCGCAAGCAGTTGGTGGAGCGATTTTATTTGTTGGAATTTTAATTGCAATTATCATCTACTTAGATCTCGTCTTCTTTGCACCAAAAGGACAAACAGAATTCCCAATCGGTGAAGTAGCGGATGCATCTGAGCGTACACCAGTCGTTTTTGATAACTGGAAACTATGGATTGGCATTACAGTTTTATTAATTTTATTCGCCTATACAATTCCATTTATTGATATGATTCAAAATGCCCCGCCTGGTTCAAAAGGATTTAAATTATGGTAATTAAAAAGCAGAGGGAGCTCCTCTGCTTTTTGTTATCTTGAAATCTCTTAGCTTCACCAAATAAAGTGAAACTTTAATCAGTGAGAGTCTTACTGTCCGCAAATAGCGGAATAAATTTACCCTGCAATATGAGCTGAATTAAGAGTCCCATTAATATTTCCATCTACAACAATGCAATGTCCCCAAAACATATCCCCATCAGCAAAATATATTGTAAAATCACCGTCTGAATAAACACTTACACTCTCTAATTCCATAAAATCAATAAACATTTCCTGTGTAATCTCATCTATTTCTGCCTCATCATCATCCTGTAACCATTCATTTGCTAACCCCACTAATTCTGTCGCTGCGAACCGTTTAATTTTTCTATTCCATTCATTTTTCTCCTCGAAAAGTGCATATGCGGTTTCTAAAGCCGCCGTCATCATCCGCTCATCCTTATTCCAATCAAAAGACAAACTGCATGTTTCACCAGCCCAAGAAATTTGCTTTTCAAATAACTCCACACTCTTCTCAAGTATAAATTCGCCGAATATCTTATCTTGATAATAGACTGGCTTCATTGAATCTTGTAATATCTTTTCTAATTCATGATCTCTATATGTGTCCTCCAAAACTTGAACAAGCATCATCGCATTTTCCGCCCTACGTACCAGCAATCTTACAACGGTATTTTCTTGTAAAATTTCTCTTGATTGTTTCAATTCTGCATCATTAGCTAACCATTCAAGCCTTAACTTTTCTTCTATAATCAACTCATCACTACATAAATCTTTCCATGCAATTAAAGGGATTGATGCCCCCCACAAAATAGCGTCACCTGCTCTTCCAGCACCAACGCCCGATGCCCCTGTAACAGCTGCTACCTCAATAATCTCTTTTGTAAATCTATTTTCAAATCTATTTATTTCACTTAATTTACTCATTTCCATTCCCCTCCCCGTTATATATGCTGAAAGGATCCTTTACGAATAACGCTTCTGCAGTTAACTAGTATCCGGCTAACTTCCTTTTACCAAATTTCAAGTTAGATCTTATACTACCTACAAGCCGTATGATACATCATTTTTAAAAATTCAAAGCGACTTCCATTTGTCTCTTGAACAAACGTTCCAACCGCTTCAAAGCCAGCTTTTTTATAAACTTTAATTGCTCTTTCATTGAAAGTTGCTACTGAAAGCGTTATATACCGCGGTTGATATTTTTCCATACAAAATTCTAAGCCACTCCGTATAAATGCTTCACCAAAACCCCTTCCAGTCAAATTTGGCTTCATCCCAAGTCCAATATCTACTATATGTAAATCTACTCTATTAAAACTAAAGAAGCCAACGATTTTCTTCTCCTCACAAACTACAAAAGTCGTTTCTCCACGTATATTCGAATCTAAAAACTCAGCTAAATCTTCCTGATCAGCTTCCATATCATAAAACGAATACTTCCCCTCATAGTGCCAATGATACGCAATTTCTTCTGCTTGCTCTTGTGTCATCACTCCAAAAGTATACTTCACCGCATCTCCTCCCATTAAACACATGTATGATAAGGCTTTTATTCGTAAAAAAGAGCTGCATACAGGCAGCCCTTTTTCTTTTTTTATAGCTCATAAATTTCTTTATATTTCGCTTCTAAATAATCTGCTAAATAGTTTGCATTTAACCCTTCACCTGTTACATCTTTTAAAATGTCTAACGGTTTTTTCGTTTTACCGTATTGGTGAATGTTATTTGTCAACCACTCACGGATTGGTGTTACATTCCCTGCTTCTAACAATGCATCAAAGTTCGGAATGTCTTCTAGCATCTTATCTTTAAATTGCGCTGCATACATATAACCAAGCGCATAAGACGGGAAGTAACCAAATGATCCATCTGACCAATGGATATCTTGCAATACTCCTTGTGCATCCGTTTCTGGACGAATACCTAAATAACTTTCCATCTTATCATTCCACGCTGCTGGCAAATCTTTTACTTCTAATGTTCCATCAAATAATTCTTTCTCTAATTCATAGCGAACCATAACATGCAATGGATATGTAAGCTCGTCTGCCTCAATACGAATAAAGGACGGTTTCGATTCATTAATTGCATCATAGAACTCGTCTACAGATACATTTTCAAATTGTCCGTCGCTAAATTGTTTTAATAGTTCATAGTTTTTCTTCCAGAACGATTTATTACGTCCAATAAAGTTTTCAAAGAATAGCGATTGCGATTCATGAATCCCCATTGATGTCCCACTGCAGAGCGGTGTCCCTTCTAACTTTTCTGAAACATTTTGCTCATATACAGCATGTCCACATTCGTGAATTGTTCCAAACACCGCCATCCGGAAGTCCTTCTCGTCATAACGAGTTGTAATACGAACATCGCCTCTATTTAATGTAATTTCGAATGGATGTATCGTTTCATCTAGGCGACCAGCCTCGAAGTTATAATTCAATTGCTTCAGTAACTCTAAAGTAAAATTCTTTTGCTGTTCTTTTGAAAAGCGCTCAAATAAAGCATTGGTTTTCAGCACTTTATTAGACTCAGAAATTTCTTTTACAAGTGGAACGATACGCTCACGCAGTTGACCAAAAACATGATCTAGCACTTCCACTGTAATACCTGGCTCATATATATCTAAAAGTGTATTATATTTATATGTTTCATAACCCCAATATGTAATAAATTTCTTCTTATATTCAACGATTTTTTCTAAGTAAGGTCTAAACATTTCAAAGTCAGATTTTTCACGTGCTTCTCCCCAAACACTTTCTGATTTTGCTTGTAACTTAACAAACTCTTCATACTCATCTTGCGGGATTTTTTTATTTCGATCATATTCTTTTCGGCACTCTTCTACAATTTTCGTTGTCTTTTCAGAAATTTTATTCTCTGCTATTAGTTGCTCTAATTCTGTTAAATATCTTCCCATCTCATCAGAAGTTGATAATGAGAACACCTCTGATGACAGCATTCCGATTACTTCAGAGCGTTGATCCACACCTTGCTTCGGTGCACCTGTACGTAAATCCCAAAATATAAGGCTTAGCGCCTCTCCATAATTATTTATCTTTTTCACATGAGCTAAAAATTCTTTTTCTACTTCATATGTAGTGATTGTCATATTGTATTGCCTCCTTTTCTATCTCACCTATATTTCGACATAAAGATATAAAACCCTTTTCTGATAAAAAGAAAAAAGCTTAGCAAACGCTAAGCTTTTACAATACCTTACCTTCTACTGGAAGCACTTTTTTTACAGCCTCAATAACTTTTTCATTTTCATTTTCTGATAAGAATAAGGAAATAGCACCATTATCTTCGCTTGTACGAATTAAACGACCAATTCCTTGACGAAGACGTAAAATCATATATGGTACATCTACATCCCAAAACGGGTCATTTACGTGCTTACGTTTCGCTTCAAAAACAGGATCGTTTGGAGGGAATGGAAGTGACCAAATAATAACATGCGATAATGAAGAACCAGGAATATCTAAACCTTCCCATAAATGAACCGCACAAAGTACAGTTTCCTCTTCATTTTGGAAACGAGAAACAAGTTGGCTAATTTCTTGATCTCCTTCATATAAGAATGGCACAGACATTTGCTCTTTATTCACATATTCTTTGAATGCCGCAAGCTCTCCTGTTGTACGGAATAATACAAGTGTACGTCCATTTGTTTTTTGAATATTTTCAAGCGTATACTGACATTTTCGTTCCCATTCATTTTCCTCGTTATACGATGGTAAGTGCACTTTCATTTGCTCTTCATAATCAAATGGAGAAGCTACTGAGAATGATAAATAGTCTTTTACTCCTAGACTATTTGCTGTAAATGCGAATGAATCATTTTCAGATAGTGTAGCAGAAGAGAAAATATACGGGATTTTTTTCGAGAATACTTTCTCCTGTAATACTTCTTCTACTGCACGCGGCATAATAACTAGCGTGAAGGCACCATCAGCCTCTTCTCCCCATGTAATTACATTTTTCTCATGCATGAAAAGACGAAGTGAATGTTCTAATACATCTAGATGCTCATCAACGATATTTAAATCGTACGTGTTTACTGTATACATTTCACTTTCAAAAACAAGTGCGTCACCAACTTCAGCAATTTTTGCATAAAGTCGTTTCGCTTCTGTAGTCACTTTTTCTGTTACTGTAATTTCTAAACGATCTGATCCAGCAATTTCTTTTTTACTTTCTTTTAATACATCGAAGAAACGCTCTGTTTGCCAAATTGTTTCTTCTACTAAATGGGCAAACTCTTCACGAATATCATTTTGTAATAATCTTGTTAAGAGTTGTTCCATCATCGTTTGTTTTAAACGGTATGTTAGTGCCTTTTGCGCTGCATACTCAACAAGATGTCCTTCATCAAAGACAACACAGCTACTTTCTGGTAAAAGTGGCATTTGTCCTTCACGCTTACGAGCATCATATGTCCAAATATGATCCATATAGAAATCTTGAGAGCAAATAATTAAATCTGCTGCTTTACGATAATGTTCACGAGAAAGTGTTTGACCACAACGATGACGAGAATCACATGTGAAGCAATCTTGGAAATAATCCCATGATACTTTTGACCATTCTTCATCATTTAATAATGGGAACTCTTTTCGATCACCGTAATGTGTAAAGTTTTGCATTGTTCCGTGATCAAATACAAACTGAGGCAATTCATAATATAAGTCTTCGATGACTTCTGGAGCTCGTCCACTCATCACATCTTCTAATTTACGCAAACATAAATAATTATCCATTGATTTTGCTAGACGTACATCAACAGATAACCCTAACGCTTCTGATAATTTCGCAATGTCCCCTTCTTCTTTCACAAGCTGTTCGATTAATGTTTCATCTGCACAAGCAATAATAGCTGGTTTCCCTGTATAACGCGCATAGCAAATTGCATATAAAAGATACACAATCGTTTTACCCGTTCCTACACCAGCCTCTGCGAACATTACTTTTTTCTCTTGAAACGCACGTTCTAATTGGAATGCCATAAAAATCTGTTCATCACGTTCTTCAAAACCTTTTTCCGGGAGGATATCGTAAAATACATCTCCAATCCACTCATTCAACTTATCATAAAAATTATCTTGTTTCCCTACTTCAAATGGTAATCTCTTCTCAGTAAACATCCTCAGCCTCCAACCAAAAAGTTTTTCTATAAAAAGATATAGCAACTGCTATCTCTAAATAGCAGTTGCTTTCCCCTGTTGTAATACATAGAAATGCGTGAAAAAAGTTTTCCTTTCTATTAAAGGAAAACTTTTTTACTCTATTAATGACTTTAAGTAACGCTTATCAATTAGCGTTTCATGTGATAAGGCAGATAAATACTCTTCCTGCGCTCTGTAAATGCCATCTGCCGCCACGCCGTGAAGATCAATTTCTTTTCCAAGCTCATCATACGTATGATGAATCGCTTTTTGAATCATTGACATTTGGAATCCATCCATATCGATTCCTCCTTTTGCACATTACATAATAGCCAGTATATGCGCAGAAAAGAGGTTTTATACTATGAATTACGTGGTGGACGTTTCCCGAAGTACTGATAATAATCTGTACGAATAAAACCATTAAATAATTTACGCTTTTTCGATGCTTCTTTTCCGTAACATTTTTCAAATGCCTCATAGCTTGTTAATAAATACATGGACCACGTATCTAATGGACGGAACACTTCGCCCATTTCTTTATATAATTTTTCAACAAGCGCTTTTTCACTTAAACGTTCTCCGTATGGAGGATTCGTTACAACATAACCATATTCCTCTTTTGTTGTGAAATCTTTTACTTGCATTTGTTTAAATGAAATTAAGTCGCCAAGTCCAACTTCATCCGCATTATCTTGCGCAACTCTTATCATGCGGTGGTCGATATCTGAACCGATAATTTGTAATGGTTGGTCATAATTCGCTAAATCCTCAGCTTCTTGACGAGCTTCTTTCCAATTTTGCTTACCAATCCAGCCCCATCCATCAGATGCAAATTCACGATTAAAACCAGGCGCGATATTTTGTCCAATTAATGCTGCTTCAATCGGAATTGTTCCCGAACCACAAAACGGATCTACAAACGGACGATCTGGCTTCCAATTTGTAAGTTTAATTAAAGACGCAGCTAGTGTTTCCTTCAACGGCGCTTCCCCTTGATCAACACGGTATCCACGTTTATGAAGTCCAACGCCACTTGCATCAATTGTTAGTGTTGCAATATCTTTTAACATTGCAATCTCAATGCGGAATAGAGGACCATCTTCTTCAAACCAAGTTGTACGTCTATACGTTGTCTTTAACTTCTCAACAACTGCCTTTTTCACAATACGTTGACAATCTGAAACACTAAATAATGTTGATTTTAATGATTTTCCGATAACAGGGAACTCACCATTCTCTGGAATATAGTCACCCCAATTTAACGCTTTCGTCTTTTCAAATAACTCATCAAATGTCGTTGCTTTAAATTCACCAACTTTAATTTTCACACGATCCGCAGTTCGTAACCATAAATTCGTACGACAAATTGCTTTTGCATCCGCTTCAAACGTTACTTTTCCGTTTTCTACTTGGCACTCATAACCAAGATCGCGAACTTCTCTTGCAACTAAAGCTTCGATTCCCATTGCTGCTGTTGCAATTAAAGTAACTTTTCCCATTTGTATTCACCTCTTATGTATAATCAATCAATAATTAATAGCATTTCTGTCTATTAATTATGAAATATTACGAAGTATTTTCTTATTTACCATTTTAACTCACAAGCTATCACTTCATACAAATAAAAAGCCCTCCTCTTACAAAGGAGAGCTGAGTCATTCCATAATTGGTTCATAACGTTCTGTAAGCCATGTTCTGTTCCTTTGTACTGCAAACGGCTCACGCCTCGTACTCCGGTGGTAATCATCTATCTACAGGGCGAAATGCCCGTCCTTTTCCATCGTTCATTTCCTTGGAAAAGATTCCCCTACCATTATTTGGGTTTCTCGCTCGTGGGGTTTACCTCGTTCCACTCCTATCATTTCTTCAAGGACTTCGTCACTGTGGCACTTTAAAGGTAGTCAAACCATATCCAAAAAGGACTTAGGTTTTTTCCCTGCCGTTAAACCAGCCTCTCAGCCGGAATACCCTAGCTTATGAATTGGCTAGGCACGAACACTACGACCATCTCAGGTCGTGCGAGCATGGACTTTCCTCTACAACGTTGGCGTTGCAGCGATTACCCAAACGTTATGACAAACATTAGTATAGTGGAAACAAAAAGATTTTGCAATGCTTTTTTATATGTAGAATGCTTTAATCTTTTTCTTCCCTTAGATTACTCGTATAACTTACTTCCAAATACAGCTTTTTCCAGATTAGATAAACGTTTTAAAATATCTGTATTCGTATTGTTGTATACAGGTTGTGCAACTGGTGTTGGAGCTGGTTGCTGCGGAACTTGCGCTGCTGCAATTTTTTGTTCTTCTAATTCTCGTTTCAAGCGAGCATTTTGTTGTTGCACTTGCTCAAGCTCCTTGTGGAATGCTTCATAGTCTTTAATAATCATATCAAGAAACTTATCTACTTCTTCTTGCTGATAACCTCTCATACCCGTTTTAAATTCTTTTTCCAAAATATCTTTCGCTGTTAATTTAATTTTATCCGAAATCATTTTCTTCACCTCAAATTTTTACCAAAACTTTCATTAACTAAATTTTTTCAGAAACATTGTCTTTTGTCAATCATATATACGTGAACCATATGACATATTACTCAGCATTATTCCACTGTTCCTCTTCTATTATATCTTGTAAATCAGAAAAAAGAATGAAATAACTGTGATAATTTTCTATTTCTCCTCTTTTCTTTGCTACTTCTACGATGTATTTAGGACTTCCTGGTTTTTCTTCGTCATATACGGCTAAAAGGGCATCACTTTTTTCAATAAAAAATTGATTTTTTAATCGAAACTGTTCTGGGCTTTCATATTTTCTTTTCGTAATGCTATCCACATGGTCTGCTTGCCCTAAAATAAACTCGTATAGTTCTCGGTTTCCTTCTTTCCAATTTTTCTCCTGTTCTAAAAAAGGAGTAAACACAGCAAGCTTTAAATCTGGATATTCTAGCTGTAAATCAAAAACAACTTCAGCAGCCCATAACTCTACTCCTAGCTGCCCACTTATTATGACCCAATCTAATCCTTCCTCTATAAAAGCGAGTAATTTGCGGCGCACTGCTTTTTTTATACATAAAACACCTGGGTGGTCATCTTTAAAAATTCCAAGTTCAAATGGTTTATAACCTGTTATAGCTACAACTTTCATATCAACACTCCATAAAAAAAGAACTAGCATTTTGCTAGTTCTAACATAACATTTACTTTTTAAACATTCCACCAACGTTTGGTCCTACATTTGGTCCTGGTCCGAATGGGGATACTTGTGGCCCTACATTTGGTCCTGGTCCGAATGGAGATACTTGTGGTCCTACATTTGGTCCTGGTCCGAATGGGGATACTTGTGGTCCGTGACCGCATGGCCCGCACCCTCCGCCGAACCCGCCAACTGAACCAGGTCCTCCAAATCCACCAACTGAACCAGGNNGTCCTCCGAATCCACCAACTCCGCCGAATCCTGGATCAACAGGGTCTACAACATTCACATTTGAATTTGTTTGTGGGAAGAAATGTTGATTTTTAACTTGTTGATGATGAACGTGTGTTGTATGAGTTGGATGAATATGCGGTACCACCGTTGTAGAAAAAGTGTGTGTTACACATTGCTTCGTTGGATGAACGACAGGAGGCGTTGTACAAATAGGTCCTGTAGGCTTATGCCCTCCAAAACAAGGATGACAATGATGCATAGTTTTTTCTCTCCTCTCTCATTAAAAAAATCTGACTACACTTTACAATATGAGAAAGGGGTAAAAGCCGCTTGTTATATATACCCATTTATTTAATGGAAATTTGTCTATATGGTGCTGTTCACATACGATAACTTGGACACACAACTATCATCCTTTAGCAAAAAAGCCCCCAACTTGTTTTACAATTCCAGTTACCTGATTCATTGCATTCATCATTTGACCAGCTGTATTCATCATTTTATTGACATCATAGTTGCCATCTGACGTCTTAAATTGAGATACAAAGCTAGAAAATTGACTTGGCTGCTGTTGTTGTTTTTGTTTGTTCATCGTTGGATATGGTTGAAAAGGCTGCTTTGGTGGATAAAACATTGACTGCTGATTCATAAAAGGCTGCTGTTGCTGCGGTACATAAGATT
Source organism: Bacillus cereus (assembly GCF_002561295.1). Taxonomy (GTDB): domain Bacteria; phylum Bacillota; class Bacilli; order Bacillales; family Bacillaceae_G; genus Bacillus_A; species Bacillus_A cereus_S. Next base: position 66,397 of record NZ_NTUG01000002.1, on the reverse strand, counting down.
GTTGATTCATAAAAGATACTTCAAATGGCTGATAATAATTCATTTGATCTCCGTAGTAAGGAGCGAATGGATACATATTATAACGTAAATATGTATCCTCATTATATTGATAAGCATTTTGTTGTGTGTATCCATTTGGTTGTGTATACCCATTTGGTTGAGTGTATCCATTTGGTTGTGTATATCCATTTGGCTGTTGAAACATGTATTTCCCCCCTCTAACTAAGTTTCTACATATAGAATATGTACCTATAAAATAAAATGTGTAACCTCATAAATGTCTGTTTTTGTCGGAAGTTTAAATTTTTAAAAAAATAAGAAAGTAAGCCTTTTCATGTTACGATAGTAACGAAGAAGATTCTCATGGGGGAGGAATCAACATGATATTAGGGGATTTAAAACAAGCTTTCACTCAAAAAAAGGGGTACGCTACAGAAGATATGAATGAGTTGCTTGATTTTGCTAGGCATCACTATTTAGAAGGAAAAATCTGCATCTCAGAATACCGAACACTAATACGTGAATTAGAAGTAAACGGGGCAAAACCAACTCATACAGCTATAGAATCATAAAAACAAGAGGGTTTCCCCTCTTGTCATTTACATTGTTCTACTATATTTTGCAATGTATATAAAATCGCTTGATGTGTTTCATAAAACCGTTTACCTTTTCCCTTATTTACAAAACATTGTAGTGCATTATTTTGTAAATTTTCATATACTTGGTCAATTTGTTGCACATGTATATACTTAGGCTTCTCAGAATTAACCCATTGATAAGCTAATTCTTTCCACACTTCTAACTCCTGATCAACCATATCCACAAAAGGTTTCATATCTTGATAAAAATCAAATTCTTTCTCTTCTCTTTTTTTTATAATTGTTTCATCGTTGTACTGTATTAATTTTATTGAAGACTGTATTAATGTTCCATAATCCAATTTATTTCCACCCTCTTATGCGCTCACAATGACGTTTTGAAACGTTTGGAGCCAACTTCCTTTTTCTTCATGATGTACTAATTTATCCTCCATATGTTGCATGTGCATTTCTGTTATTTCTCCTCTATTACATATATCTTCGCGTTTATCTTTTAAAGAATGATTAACTCTAAGTGAAACATTCATTTCCAGCAAATCAAGAGCACTTAACATTTGATCCATTTTTTTCATTACATTTTCCTTCTGAACCATCGCCATATACAAAACGCCTCCTTCTTTGCTTTTCCTTTGTCATGTTATTTCGACGATTCACTTACCACTCCTGCATGACTGACAAAACTAGTTGATATTCGGCAAAGAAATCGGTTTGTATGAGTTTTATAGAAATGGTAACAATACAAAAGGGAGGTGTTTTCCATGGCTAAAAATAAAAACGAAAAGAAGAAAAAACAAAACAAACAACAAAATAAACCTGAAACCGGAAACCCAAAGCTAGATGGTCCAAACTTTCCTGCTACATAAAGCCAAACTTTAATCAGCGGAGGTACTCTTGTTCTTCCACCTAGCTTCCTTCATTATTTATACAGTCTCAACTGAAGCTATATAAATAATGTCGATTCATTCATGTAATCAATTAATCCCGCCTCCTAATAAAAGGCGGGACTTTTCTTATTATATCATGAAGTCATTACTCCTTTTAAAAAAGCGATTCAATGTGGAAAAAATAGATACTTGATGTTGTTTTTGTAGAAACCATTCTGTAATCTCAACTTCTTCCTTCGGCTCCTGAAACAAAAACAACGCCTCAATATCCATTTTTTGATGAAACCAATCTTTTTCTAAGCTATTTTGGTGCAACACAATTGAAAAAACATCCCTTAACCGTGGTGTACTCTTCTCTTTCTGCAGTGTAAAATACTGCTCGTAATCCATTCTTGATCCTGTAGGAAATGTTCGCAAGGAAAAATCATAAAATAATACTTCATATTCAGGATGAAATAATAACCACGCCAAATTTTTCCCAAGTTCTATACGTTTTTGTAGCTTTTCAAATTGATAAACCGAAAAACCATATAGATTACCTTTTGTTGTCGGGAAAATTACAGCATTAAAATGAAAGAGTTCTTGAAATTTAAACAGTACAGTTTGAAATACGTATTTTTGAAAATATGGGTTCTCAATAACTGGTTTTTGAATCTTATTTTGTTCATTAATAATAAGCGCTGTAATAAGACGAGTAAGATCTCTATTATTCCAAAAACTTTTCCATTCCTTCTCCATAAAAATAGATACGTTAAAAAACTGTAATAAATGAAAAAGAGGCTTCATCATATTCTTACTGTATTCATATAATAACAACTGTGGGTATGCATCTGAAAAAATAAGCCAATTTGCACTTTCATATGTAAGAAAGATTTGGGCTCTTATTCTTTCTGATAAAATATTTTTATAATATTCACCTGCTAAATCTGTCATGTTCCATCCAGAATTCCGCGAAACCATACTTGCCAAAAACGACCACCGAATCTCTTTATTTCTTAAGTAATATTCTTGATACGTATACGTGCGTGAAATATTATCTATATTCGCTAGAGCTGTTTGTTGTTTAATATGCGCTATTAAGTCCTTCTCTTCCACTGTACAAGAAACTTTTCTGCGCTCCCTATTGATTTCCTCATACTCATTCTGCATAAGCATACATGAATCACCACATCTCTCTTGAAAAAAATCGCATCTTTTTTGTTTTTTTTGATATAATCACCTTTGTAAGTAATTCTAGGTAAGTTGGAGTGGACAAACTATGACCATTCGTTATCCAAACGGAAAAAGGTATAATCAAGCATTACAGCCCCAAAAAACACAATTTAAAAATCATACTTATGGCAATAGAGGGATGTCTCTTGAAGAGGAATTAAATGAAACAAATCAATATTATTTAACCCATAATATCGCATGTGTACATAAAAAACCCACACCTCTTCAAATTGTCAAAGTAGATTACCCAGCTCGAAGTGCTGCAGTTGTGAAAGAAGCTTATTTTAAACAACCTTCCACAACAGACTATAACGGTGTATACAAAGGTAAATACATTGACTTTGAAGCGAAAGAAACAAAAAATAAAACAAGTTTTCCACTGCAAAACTTCCACCTTCATCAAATTAAGCATATGGAACAAGTAATAGCTCATCATGGAATCGCATTTGTTATTATTAAATTTACACTTTATGATGAATTTTATTTACTCGATGCAAAACATGTCATTTCATTTTGGAATCGCCAAGATGCTGGTGGACGCAAATCGATCAAGAAACAAGAAATCGAAGAGCACGGATACTTGTTATCATGCGGTTATCACCCCCGAATTGATTATATTCGTGTACTAGACATGGCTTATTTTTCGTGATAGAGTCAACAATAAGGCTCTTTTTTCGACTTTTGGGGTGAAAATGAAAGGTAGGAGAAAGTATAATGTCAGAAAATTATCGTTCTCGTACAGAACGAAAACATGCAGAACATCAACAACAGGAAAGCAACCAAACGGAGAAACCAAAGAAAAAAGGTTCCTTTTTCAAGAAGTTTTTAATCGGTTGCCTACTTCTTGGCATTGTTGGTCTTATAGCTGGAGTTTCCGCTTTTTTTGTAATTGTAAAGGATGCTCCGAAGCTAGATAAAGCAAAACTTGTCAATCCACTATCAACTAAATTTTATGATAAAGACAAGAACTTCTTTTATGAATATGGTGCTGAAAAACGAACGAATATTACTTACGACCAAGTTCCTAAAGTGGTAGAAAGTGCATTCCTAGCGACAGAAGATGCTCGGTTCTATCAACATAACGGCATCGATTTTAAACGTACTGGAAAAGCAATTCTTGAAAATGTCACTGATGGTTTTGGTTCTCAAGGTGGTAGTACAATTACCCAACAGGTCATTAAAAACTATTTTTTAACGATGGAAAAAACATCTAAACGTAAAGTACAGGAATGGTATTTAGCTTATAAATTAGAGCAACAATATTCCAAACATGAAATTTTAGAAATGTACTTGAACAAAATCAACCTTGGTAATCGCTCTTATGGGGTTGCAACAGCAGCGCAAAACTACTATGCGAAAGACTTAAAAGAGTTAAAATTACATGAAGCAGCGATGCTTGCTGGATTACCTCAAGGTCCAAATATTTATGATCCAACAAAAGAAGAAAATATTGACCGAGCAACAAAACGTCGTAATACAGTCTTATCATTAATGAATCGACATGGCTTTATTTCAAAACAAGAAATGGATGAAGCGATGAAAATCCCTGTAACAGAAGGGCTTCAAAAATCTAAAGAAGTAACCGAAATGCCTCACCAAGCCTTTTTAGATGCAGTTTTCAAAGAAATCGAAAAAGAAATGCCTGATGTAAATATCGGATCTGACGGATTACAGATTTATACGACACTTGATAAGGGCGCGCAGGAATACGCTGAACAATTACTGGATGGAGATATTATTAACTATCCAAACGATCGTTTCCAAGGCTCTTTCGTATTCATGGACACACAATCTGGTGAAGTTCGTGCAATTGGTGCTGGTCGTAAAGAAAATAAAACTGTATTTAAAGGACATAATATGGTCGTTGATCTGCAGCGCCAAGTCGGTTCGACTATGAAACCAATTTTTGACTATGGTCCTGCTATTGAATACATGCAATGGTCAACATACCATCAATTAAATGACTCAGAATATACGTATTCCAACGGTAAAAAAATCCGAAACGCTACTAATAGCTATAAAGGTGACGTATCGTTACGTGAGGCATTGAAAAAATCATTAAACATCCCTGCTTTAAAAACAGCACAAGCAGTTGGATTAGACAAATCACAAGCATTTGCTGAAGGTCTTGGAATGCCTTTCTCTAGAAAGGCAGTTGAAGCCGATGCAATTGGTAGTAATGAGGCTTCCCCATTACAAGTGGCTGGTGCATATGCCGCTTTTGGTAACGACGGGAATTATAACAAGCCACATTTTGTAACAAAAGTTGTTTTTCCTGATGGAAAAGAGAAGAACTTTAAACCTAAAGAAGAACGAGTAATGAAGGATTACACAGCATATATGATTACGGATGTTCTACGTGACGTTGTAAAACCAGGTTCTGGTGGTACAGGTCCAACAGCTTATGTATCAGGAATTGATGTAGCTGGTAAAACAGGAACACAAAACTTTGATCCAGATACATTAAAAAAATATAATATTCCAGAAAGCGCCAATAGAGATAGTTGGTTTGCGGGTTATTCACCGCAATATACAATGTCGGTATGGACAGGATATGAAAGAGATTCTGAAGAAAACTATATTCCAGATAAGTCATCTTCAGTTCGAATTGCACAGCAAATATTTAAAGAAATGATGAGTAAGTTCGCTACAGATACATCTCGCTTTGAACAACCTTCTTCTGTAGAACGTCTAAATGAAGAATTGTATGTAAAAGGCGCGAAAAAAGATGCTATTAAGCAAATTAAAGTTGATCCACCAACTGGTGTAACACCATCATATGATGCTGCATCTAATACGATTAACTTAAGTTGGTCTGGACCTTCCGATGTTTCTGCTTATTCTGCAAGCTATAAAGCAAACGACGGTTCTAGTGGTAGCCTATCTGTAAGTGGTACAAGCGCTTCACTTAGCGGAGTGAAACCTGGTGTAACTTATAGCTTCTCCGTTGTAGCGAAAAAAGGAACCGGTACAAGCGATGCAGCTGGTGTATCCTTCACTGTTCCTGGCGAAAACGCAGAGGCTAAGAAGAAAGCCGAAGAAGAGGCTAAGAAAAAGGCTGAAGAAGAGGCTAAGAACAAAGCTGAAAAAGAAGCTAAAGANNAAGGCTGAAAAAGAAGCTAATAAACCAAAACCAGATCAACCAACTGATGGTGAAACGGTTAATACAACACCAGAGAGCCCAACACCTGAAGATAATCCAGCACAATAATAAAAAAAAGAAGTCACCTTCCTCTAACGAGATGGCGACTTCTTTTTTTTAATTATTTCTTTTGCATATAACTTCTCTACTTCTACATACAACTGCTCCAATTGAATATAAGAGTGATAATGATTTGGTTGCTCAACAATAAATGAATAACGTTCTATAAAATTAATTGGTTTTACCTGTAACTCGTCAAACGTATTCTTCATACCCTTTACCCCTGGCACAGATTGTCCATTTAGCCAATATACAATCGATAACAAATGAGCTGCAAAGTGAATCATTGGGTTTCTTGCTTCTTTTCGTTTTCGATCCCGGAAAAGTATCGAGATATCTTCTTTTTTTTCTTTCCACATATCTAATACAGTTGGAATACCTACTTCTATCTCATTCCACGGTTCATATTGTTTCTCTATATCAAATAAGAAATAATGATTTTTTAGCAACTGGATAAAAGATTGATCTTTATGATAGATAATCTTATCTATCTCCCCTTCAAAAAAGGGTATACATCGAAAGTCATTCGGTATTTGTACAACTTGTTCCATCTTTATTATTTCCCCTTCATTCGCTTCTTACCTTCGCGACACACTTCTAGTAGCCGGCATTCTTCACATTGTGGTCGCTGCGCTTTGCAATGATAACGTCCGAAGAAAATCATTCGGTGATGCGTAACTCCCCACTCTTCCATCGGAACTTTCTTCATTAATGTTTTCTCTACCTCTAGTACGGAATCTTTCCAGCGGCAAATCGCTAAGCGTTTACTTACCCGTTCTACATGTGTATCAACAGCGATAGCTGGGATACCAAATGCTACAGAAACCACTACATTGGCAGTTTTTCTACCGACTCCTGGTAGTTTTGTTAGTTCGTCACGATCTTGTGGTACCTCTCCATTATAATCCTCAAGCAACATTCGGCATAATTTTTGAATGTTTTTTGCTTTGTTTCGGTACAATCCAATCGAACGAATATCTTGTTGCAACTCTTCTAAAGACACATTTAAATAATCTTCAGGTGTCTTATATTTTTGAAATAAACTTTTCGTTACTTTATTTACAAGGACATCTGTACATTGTGCAGATAACGCAACCGCAATTACAAGTTCAAATGGATTATCATGATTTAATTCACAATGTGCTTCTGGATACATGTCTGCCATTGTATCTAAGCAATAACGAATTTGTGTCTTATTTAACATACTTCTCCTCCTATATTACTGCTCAAGCCAATTATAAAAGGGCACTTTTCCTGTATATTTTGTCTCTTGTTTTGTTACTTGCTGTGAACGGTTTTGATTTGCTCTAAATTTTCGGCCCTGATCTTGTGCTTGATCAACCGTCTTAATTCCGTTCTTTTTCCATTCAAAGAGAATGCGATCAATATATCGAAAGTTAAGTTTCCCACTCATTACCGATTCTCGAAGGGCTGCTTGAATTAAATTTGGATGATGTTGATCCTGATCTTGCCACATCGCTAACGTTTCACATTCAAAAGGCGATAACGGTCTACCAAATTCCCGTTCAAAAATTGTATATAAATTTACTTGAAGTTGTTTTTGTTCTTCTTTTTCTTCCTCTATTGTTTCATTCATTAAAAAATACAAGATTTTTTCCCAAAGTGGCTGTAATGAATAACTTTCACACATCATCGCTTCCGATTTTTGATTACCTTCTAATGCTAAAAAACCTTTTTGAATTAACGCTTGAATGATTTCCATACATTTCATTTCCGTGATTGTCATTCGTTCCGCAATTTCTGAAGGAGTCGGAAAAGAATTACCCGATTCTAAAAAAGTATGCACATGGAGTACAACCATAAATTCCGTCTCATTTAATCCTAATTGTTTATATTGCATCATAAGTAATTTGGGAATTGCAATGCTTCCTTGTTCAAACCATTGTAACATCATTTTTTTCTTCATGACCATACACCTCGCTTTCTAGTATATCACACCTACTGCAATTTCCTTTTGCCACAATTCGTCAAAAAACCTCCCTATAGATAGGGAGGTCATCTTCATTTGTTTAAAGTAACTTATACATAAAAAATTTTTAAGCCTGTACTTTACTTTTCATAAACGTATGAATTCGCTCTAACGCTTTCTCTAATTGTTCAAGAGATGTCGCATAGGATAAACGAACATTATTTGGTGCGCCGAATCCTGTTCCTGGAACAAGAGCTACTTTCTCTTCTTCTAACAACGCTGTTGCCCACTCATCTACTGTTGTATATCCAGCTAACGTTACAGCTTCTTTTACGTTTGGGAATAAATAAAATGCACCTTGTGGTTTAATACAAGTGAAACCAGGAATTTGAATTAATTTATTATAAATAATGTTTAATCGTTCTTCAAATGCTTGACGCATCATTTCTACAGGCTCTTGTGACCCAGCATATGCAGCAATTGCGCCGTATTGAGCAATTGAAGTAGGGTTTGACGTACTATGACTTGCTAAGTTTGTCATCGCTTTAATAAGCTGCTTATTTCCTGCTGCATAGCCAATACGCCATCCTGTCATAGAATGTGATTTAGATACACCATTAATAATAAGTGTTTGTTCTTTTAATGCATTAGAAAGCTGGGCAATTGAAGTATATTCCACGCCACCATAAACCAATTTCTCATAAATTTCATCAGAAACAATTAAAATGTCGTGCTCTAAACATACTTCTCCAAGCTGCTGTAATTCTTCTTTGCTATAAATCATTCCTGTCGGGTTGCTTGGCGAATTAATAATAACAGCTTTCGTTTTCTCTGTAATTGCCTCACGTAGCTGCTCTGGCTTAATTTTGTACTGATTGTCTTCTAACCCTTCTACATAAACTGGTTCACCACCAGCAAGTTTTACTTGCTCAGGATAACTTACCCAATAAGGAGTTGGGATAATCACTTCATCTCCTTCGTCAAGTAGCACTTGGAACAATGTATAAAGTGCATGCTTCGCACCATTACATACAATAATTTCAGCCTCATCATACGCTAATCCTTGATCACGAGTAAATTTCTGCGCAATTTCTTTTTTTAATGTTGCTAATCCACCAGTCGGTGTATATTTCGTATGTCCTTCTAACATTGCTTTATGTGCGGCATCCATAATGTGTTCTGGCGTATTAAAGTCAGGTTCTCCTGCTCCTAATCCAATTACATCATGTCCTTCAGCTTTTAATGCTTGTGCCTTTGCTGTAATTTCTAAAGTTGCAGACGGTGTTAAAGCAGCTACTCTCTTTGCTAATTTCATTTGTGGTTTCCCCCTACATCTATTTTTCAATGTTATATCGCTTCAAAAACTTACCATCTTGAAATGCAAGATAATAGTAAATATAACGATTTTCATCATCAATATATGTAACTTCCCATAATGGTACATTCTTTTCAGCGCCTAATTTTGCTTTCAGGAATTGTTTTGGTTTCTGCTCTTTAGCAACAATTTGCAAAGCATCTTTTTCAGAAATACCTTCGCTCTGTTTCTTTACCAAAACATCTCCTTTTTTCTCAGGTACCCAAACAATGATTTTTTCCCCTTTTTCATCTACACCCTGTACGACTGTATATGAAGATTCTCCGTTAAAATAATCAACAGAATTTACTTTTGTAAGCTTTGCTTTTTCTTTTGCAATTTCTACAACTTTTGACTCTTTCGGAATTTTCTTTTCCATTGTCGTATTATAAACATGCACCCCATATAATCCAATGGCAACGATAACGATAATGATGGCAAAGATCCACTTTTTCATTGTATCACTACGTTCTATATATCGTAAATACTGCTGTTTCTTTTTCGTTTTCGTCTAATGCCAACCCGAACATGAGGTCCTGTTCTTTTAAAGTGCGGTTCAAACTATCAACAATTTTATATAAATCAGACGAATATTTAATACGCGTCGTTGATAGGACTTCGATTTTTTTCTCCATGAAAGCTCCTCCGTTACACAAAAATTTCTAATTATAGAAGAACGCAATACGGTTACAATAAGAGTACATTCTTTACAACCCCTGCTTCATCACCCATCTATTATAGCAGGACATGTTCAGCAAAAAAAGGGTTCAAATCCAAAACTGAAACATTTGTATACAAGAAGTAAGAAAAATAAATTTCCTCCTACCCACATTCCATACCTGAAGTACATCGTACTTCAGGTATGTTTTTTCTTAGTTACTTTTCCCCCATGCTTACTGATTATAATTCGCTCTATCTTAAAACAATAAAACGCAAAGTACCTTCATCAAAAACAATTGGTAAAAAGCAACTTTCCTGTAAAGAATGTAAACTCTCACTGCATAACATTTCAATTTATTCTTCTAATCGATTCAGCAGTTCTTCTAGCGTTCCTTCATAAAGAGGAACTTTCGGAATAGATTGCATAAATCTTTTTCCATAAAAAGAATTGGTCAAACGACGATCTAACACAAACACTGTCCCAGTATCCGTCATTGTGCGAATTAACCGACCAAATCCCTGCTTAAAGCGAAGAATCGCTTGCGGAAGTGCTAGCTTGGCAAATACATCTTCTCCCTTATTTTTTATCCATTCACTTTTCGCTTCCATCATTGGCTGATTTGGCGGCGTAAACGGCAACCGAACAATAACAAGACAGCTTAATGCATCTCCAGGAATATCAATGCCCTCCCAAAAACTACTTGTGCCTAACAAAATCGACTTATCAAACTCTTGAAATTTCCGAACTAAGCGACTGCGGCTACGATTATGAACACTTTGCGTTAATAATACAAAATCATCTAATTCTTCCGCTTGTTTTAAATTTGTATATGTTGCCTTCAACATCTCATAGGATGTAAATAAAACGAGCATTCGCCCATTTGTTGCTTTAGCAATCTTTTTAATATGGTGTGATATTTCTCTTATATACACATCCTCACTTACTTGTTTAATAAGAGGAACATCTGTCGGAACCATTAATTTTACTTGTTCCTCATAATGAAACGGTGATGGAACTGTTAATGTGTCTGGTGCAAAGTCATATAATCCAAGTTGTTCTTTCATATAATCAAATGTATCATTGACCGTTAACGTCGCCGAAGTAAAAATAACACTTCGTTTTTTTGCTAAAAAATCATCTGCAAACCTTTCTCCTATATGGACGGGTTGTGCATATAACACTGTGGAATGAATTGTACCTTTCGTTTCCGTTTCCATCCAGGTTACACTTGTTGTTTTTTCTAAAATTAGCATGTGCAATGAGTCAACCATCTTACGGAGCAACTCAATTAGATGCATAAATTCACCTGTAATGACTTGCGTTTCCCATTCCACTTTACTTTGTAATACCTCTGCTTGTTTCTCTAATATAATCAGTATTTTTCTTAACTCATATACAAAACGATTTGTTAACTCGGCTATACTTCTCCATAGCTTTCCATCCTCTTGCCCTGCATCATATCGATAAATAAGTGGCATATTATTTGCCCCTTTTTCTTGCTTTGTTTGCTGAAATATAAATGTGCGGAACATTTGAAATAACTCATCCGCGTCGAATTTAATTTCCTTCAATCGATGACTCACCATACGAAAAGTTGAGCGTGACGATTGCTGAGTCTTTTTCATCATTTCATACACCTTTGAGAGCATATCATCCGTTTCTAACGTACCAAAACGCGATAAGATCAATTGAAAATACATACATGAAAATTGCTCTCCAAGTATCCTAGTCGCTGTTTCTTCAATATGATGAGCCTCATCAAAGATAATATGTTCACAAGACGCCAAAAGTGGATCTTCACTAATAAAATCTTGAAATAATAGCGCATGATTTGTAATAACAATATCTGCAAATAATGCTTTGTTTTTTGCTCTTTGATAAAAACAGCGACTAAACCAATTACTTTGCATAGCAACTGGACTATATGTATCACTACAAATACGATCCCACAGTAATTTTCCACCTTCTGGGATATTCAACTCGTCACGATCACCAGTCTCCGTTTGCAGTAACCATACTAAAATTTTTGCTTTCGTAAGCGCAGCATCATAATTCTTCTCTTCTTCTTGCAATGCATATTCAAATTTATGTAAGCAAAGGTAGTGTTTTCTTCCTTTTAAAAGAGCCACTTCGAATGGAAATGGTAATATATTTTGCAATAACGGGATTTCCTTTTCAATCATTTGTTGTTGCAATTGTACCGTTTGCGTACTAATCACAACCGTCTCTTCTTTTTTCTTTGCAAAATAAATGCTTGGGAGCAAATATGCCAGTGTTTTCCCTGTTCCTGTCCCCGCTTCAATCAATGAAAAACGAGAGTCTCTCAGTGCTGTATATACTTCCTTCATCATTCGTTGTTGACTTTCTCTTTTTTCAAAAGTTGGCATCTGTAGCCCAAGCTGCTCCATTGACTTGTTCAAAAAGGCATCAAATTTAGATGAGCAATCTTCACCAATTTCTAATGAATATTTTCGTTTTCGAAGTGCAATATTTCGATATATTTCATATTCCTTAGCACATTCTGTACCAAGCATCACTTTATTTAAAATATTTTCTGAAATGATATTTGCTATATCACTTTGAAATACATCACTTAGCTCATATAAAGATTGTAATGTAACAAGCGGTAATTGTTCTAATTGATTTAGAAATTGTAAAAATAATTCCGCTGTCACAAGAGCATCACTATCCGCACGATGCGGTTGATCATGTTCTAACTCATGTTGTTTTGCTAGATCACGCAATTTATAGCTATCAGCTGTCGGTAATAAGATTTGTGCCAATTCGACCGTATCAATTTTTTGACAGTTCACTTCCCCATATCCAGCTTGTTTTAATTCTTCTTTCAAAAAACTCCAATCAAAGTGAACGTTATGTGCAACAAAATAGGCACCCTGCAACAGTTCAACTATCATCGGCGCTACATCGCAAAATAGCGGGGCTTGTTTCACGAGATCTTCATCAATCCCTGTTAATTCTGTAATAAATGGGGGAATCTCTCTCTCCGGGTTAACAAAAGATGAAAAAATCTCGAGTATCTCTCCATCTTCTACTACAACAGCTGCAACTTGTGTAATTTTGTCCTTCCCATCTTTCCAGGAGTTCCCTGTCGTCTCTAAATCGACAACGACATAACGCTTACTCATATGTAACACCTCAATTTCTTACCTTTCAAACAACAAAAATTCATATATTGTTACTATACCACGTTTTGAATCATCTTAATGAAAAGATGCACAAAATCACCTGATTTCGTCCATGCGGAGAAACAAAAAAGGCCATCCCATTAGGAATAGCCTTTCTGTTTATAAAATTGTACCTGCTTTTTCAGCACCTAACATTTCAATAATTTGATTGTTATCATCTAACACCGCAATTTTTGGTACTTGTTTATATACTTCTTCTCCCGCTACGAGACCGTAACAAATAATAATAACTTTATCTCCAGGTTGTACAAGTCTTGCAGCTGCACCATTTAAACAAACAACACCGCTGCCGCGTTCCCCCTTAATTACATACGTCTCTAAGCGAGCTCCATTATTATTATTTACAATTTGTACTTTTTCATTTTCTACAATCTCCACTGCGTCCATCAAGTCTTCATCAATTGTAATACTACCTACATAATTTAAATTTGCCTCTGTTACAGTCGCTCGGTGTAACTTCGCTCTCATCATTGTGCGAAACATAGATGACTCCTCCTTATTTAACCGTTAATGTAATATTGTCAATTAAACGTGCATTCTCAAACTTCACTGCGATCGCAAGAATGATTCTTCCTTGAATCATTTCTAATTCTGTTAAAGTTGGATACGCATATATGTCCGCATAATCAACAATTCCTTGTGTATGTTTTTCAATATATTCCTTCACAAGACTTGTAACGATTTTTGGATTACGTTCTCCAGTTTCAATTTGTTCCTTCGCTATACATAAGCTACGATATAAATGAGGAGCCTCTGCGCGTTCTCTTTCTGATAAATACACATTTCGAGAGCTTCGCGCTAATCCATCCTCTTCTCTTACGATATCAACAGGCACTATCGTAATTGGAATATTAAAGTCGTTTATAAATCCTTCAATAACTGCAACTTGCTGTGCATCTTTCATGCCAAAGTAAGCACGAGTTGGCATTGTAATATTAAATAGCTTCATCAATACAGTTGCAACACCTGCGAAATGTACTGGTCGCTGCTTTCCACATAACACATCCGTCCGCTTTACAACTTCCACTTTTGTTGTCTGTTCTGCTGGATACATTTCTTCTACACTTGGATAGAATAAGTAGTCAACACCAGCTTCTTTTGCTACTCTTTCATCTCTATCAATATCCCTTGGATAACGATCCAAATCTTCATTTGGTCCAAATTGCAATGGATTTACAAATACACTTAACATAACAACTTCATTTTCTTTTCTTGCTTGACGTAATAAAGTCGCATGTCCTTCATGTAAATAACCCATTGTTGGAACAAAGCCAATTTCCTTCCCACTTGCACGAATTTCACTTGCAACCTGCTGCATCTCTTGTACTGTCGTTATAATCTTCATCATTGTTTTCCCCCGTATAATGCTACATACTCTTCCTCTTTCATTGTGAATGAGTGTTTTTCTTCCGGAAATTGTCCCGTTTTCACTTCAGCAACATATTGCTTGATTCCGCGTACAATCTCTTCTTGAACTGAAGTATATTGCTTCACAAATTTCGGAACACGGCTTACTCCATACGAAATTAAATCATGATAAACAAGTACTTGACCATCTACATCTTTTCCTGCACCAATTCCAATCGTAGGAATCACTAGCTCATCTGATACCATCTTCGCTAACTGCATTGGTACACATTCTAATACAATTGCTATTGCTCCCGCTTCTTCACATTTCTTCGCATCTTCCAATAATTTCTTTGCACTCTCAACATCTTTTCCTTGCACTTTATATCCACCTAATACCCCAACAGATTGTGGTGTTAAGCCAAGATGTGCCACAACAGGAATTCCAGCATTTGTTAAATAATGAATGATTGATACAACTTCGCCTGCACCTTCAACTTTCACTGCATGTGCTCCGCTTTCTTGTACAATACGGCGCGCATTGTGCATCGTTTCTTGCAGTGATACGTGGTAAGACATAAACGGCATATCCGTTACAATAAAAGTCTCCTTTGCTCCGCGGCGTACTGCTTTCGTATGATGAATCATATCATCTACCGTCACTGGAATTGTTGAATCGTATCCAAGTACAACCATTCCAAGCGAATCTCCTACTAAAATCATATCAACTTCCGCTTCTTCTGAAAGCTTTGCAGATGGATAATCATACGCCGTGAGCATCGTGATCGGCTCACCTTTCTCTTTCATTTTCAAAAAATCCGTTGTCGTTTTCAAAAACTACTCCTCCTTTATTCAGGAGAGAGGAGATGGCCGAAATCATATAAAAAACCCCTCTGGCCATAAAAGGGCAGAAGGGTTGTGTTAGTCGGCAAAATTCATCCCTCTGTCCCAGTCCGTTGTTGGATCAAGGCAGAATCCAAATTATTTTTCTTCATCGCTTACAATAATGGTGCAGTTCAATCAGATACTGCCCATATTCGAACTAATTATAGCAAACTAAGAAATAACATTGCTACATTTTTTCGAAAAAATAATTTTCTATCTTATTACGGTATGTGAAATTACATAAAAAAGAAACAATACTACATTACATACAACTGTTATCAATTGTACAAATAAAAAGAAGCTCCAAATTGGAACTTCCCTTTACTTAATTTCTATATCCGCAGAATGAATATGATGAATGTGACCTGTACGATCTTCTAGTATAAGTACACCATCTGCTGTAATCCCTTTTGCTGTACCTGTAATCGTCTCTTTCATCGTTCGAGCTGTAATTTCTTTCCCGATACTTATCGCGTAGCTTTCCCATAAAAGTTTAATAACCGAGAAACCATTCTTTATATATTCTTCATATAATTTTTCCATCTGTAAAAAAATCTGTTGCATAAGTTCCGCTCGCACAATTGGCTTTCCAGATTCAATCGCTAAAGATGTTGCAATTTCTTTAATATCATCTGCAAAATGTTCTTTGCTTTGGTTTGCATTAATTCCAATTCCCATAATAACTGCATTAATTTTGTCTGGATCAGCCTGCATCTCTGTTAAAATACCAACAGCCTTTTTCCCTTCAATCAAAATATCATTAGGCCATTTAATTCCAACATTCACACCTATACATTTTTCAATCGCTTGTGCCACACTAACAGCTGCTAATAAAGTCAGCTGAGGGGCATGATGAACAGGAATAGCTGGACGTAAAATAATACTCATCCAGATGCCCGTTCCTTTTGGTGAATGCCATTTTCTACTCAAGCGACCGCGGCCAGCTGTTTGTTCTTCCGCAACGACAATCGTTCCCTCAGCTGCCCCTTCATATGCAAGTTTTGCAGCAATATGCTGCGTAGACTCTACAGATTCTTCAAAATAGACCGTTCGCCCTATAAATTCTGTCTGTAAACCTAATTGAATTTCATTCGATGTTACTTTATCTGGCTTACTAGCAATCCGATAGCCAAGGCGGCGCACAGCTTCTAATTCATACCCTTCACTTCGAAGGTCCTCCATATGCTTCCAAACAGCTGTTCTTGAGCAGCCGAGCTTGTCACTAATTGTTTGACCAGATACAAACTCTCCATCTGCTTCAGAAAAAACTTGTAATAATTGTTTTCTTATAGTAGATTGCACCCGTGTAGCCACTCCCTTATTTTCTCTTTCTTATTTTCTAATCGTTCTTGTAAAATTTCTTCTTCAATCTTTTGCAAAACTTCTGACACCCATGGTCCTGGCGTTTTTTCTGTCCAACCTAACAAATCATTGCCACTTATTTTCATTTCCTGACGATTGTGAATGGATAATGAATCAAATAATGATTGCACATGATTTACAAAAGACATATCATATTTTTTTATAATAACTTGATATACTCTTTCAGCCATTAACGCAGTAGGCAAACTTGTTTTGTATAAAAAGACTGCATCCCAATGCTTTGTTTTTCTAGCGCGAATTGCTAATAGAACAGCAACAATATCTTTTATTTTTTTATTGGAAAATTTCCACTGACGCAAAAATACAGATGGATGTTCTTCTCCGATGCAATGTAGGAAAAATGCCCAAGCCTCAATATCAGTTTCAAAATAACCCCAGTTATATTGTGTAGCTTCTAAAAGCCTCTCTTCGGACATTTGTAAATATGGTAAGTGGGTAAATAATTTTGTCTCTACGAGCTCCTGGAGCCCTTTTACACAACATGTACCTGTCAATAACTTTTCAAACTCAACTGTAATTCGTTCAATCGCTATATGTTCTAGTAAGTGCCCATACTTTTCAATTGCCTGCTTCGTTTTTTCCTCCAAAGAAAATCCTAATGTGCTCACAAAACGAATACCGCGCATCATGCGTAATGCGTCTTCTTGAAAACGATCTGCCGCATTCCCGACTGTTGCAATCTCTTGTTTACGAATGGCTTCTTGCCCAGAGAACAAATCAATAATTGCTCCTTCTTCATTCATCGCAATCGCATTCATAGTAAAATCTCGGCGTTTTAAATCTTCCTCTAATGAACGAACAAACTGAACACTACTTGGTCTACGAAAATCTTCATAATCACTCTCTGTTCGGAACGTTGTCACTTCATAGGGAACGCCTTCTTGAACAACGATAACCGTACCATGTTCAAGACCTACAGGGACATGTCTTGGGAATAAGTGCATCACTTCGTCTGGAAGAGCTGATGTTGCAATATCAATATCACCAATTGGTCTATTAATAATGAAATCACGTACACTTCCTCCAACAAAATATGCCTCATGCCCATGTTTTTTCAATATCTCAATAATTGCTCCAGCTTGTTTAAATCGTTTCATTTTTGTCATTCCTTAGTATGTCATAATAAATCGCCTCATATTGTGAAACGATATTTTCTGAACGAAATTGCTCATATACAGCTTCCATCGCTTGCTCTGCCATATTTTGGTGAAGCTTTTTATTCTTAAATAGTTGAATCGCTTGTTTAGCTACTCCAAGCGGATCACCAACTTCGCATATATATCCTGTTTCACCATGTTTAATAACCTCTGGAATGCCCCCAACCCGTGTTCCAATACATGGCACACCACAAGCCATCGCTTCTAGTAAAACAAGACCAAAACTTTCTTTCTCAGATAAAAGTAACATTAAATCACTCATAGCAAGAAGTTCTGCAACATTATCTTGTTTTCCTAAAAATAAAACATGTTCTTCAATATGTAGGCTTTTCACCAACTGTAAAATTGTACAAAATTCTGGCCCATCACCAACAAGTAATAATTTTGCATCCACTTCTTTTACAATTTTTGCAAATGACTGGACAACATCTTGTACTCGCTTGACCTTGCGAAAATTCGAAATATGAATGAGTACCTTTTCATCCTCACGTATGCCATACTCTTTTTTTAGTTGGGACATATCTCGTTTAAAATAAACACGTTCATCGATAAAATTATATACGGCCTGAATTTCTTTGTTTGGCTTTACAAGTTCATTCGTTTCTTGAATTAATGAGTGAGATACAGCTGTCACAACATCAGATTGTTCAATACCAAAGCGGATTAAATTATTTAGTGACGGATCTGATCCAAGTACGGTAATATCCGTTCCATGCAACGTTGTAACAATCTTAATCTTGTCTCCAATCATTTGTTTCGCTAAATATGCACAAATGGCATGCGGTATTGCATAATGCACATGTAAAATATCAAGGTTTTCTCTCTGTGCAACTTCCGCCATTTTACTTGCTAACGCTAAATCATAAGGTGGATATTGAAAGACAGAATATTGATTTACCGTTACTTCGTGAAAGTAAATGTTTGGATATACTTTATTTAATCGGAATGGAACACCTGATGTAATAAAATGAATCTCGTGACCGCGTTCCGCTAGTTGTTTTCCAAGTTCCGTTCCCACTACTCCAGAACCACCGACAGAAGGATAACATGTAATACCTATTTTCAATTTCATTTACATCCCCCTATTAAATCAGCATGTAATAAAACTGGCTTTTTACTCATAAACCCTTCGGCATACATAACTCCAACTTCTTTTCCAAACATTTTCTCACGAGCGATTACCGTTTCAACATATCCTTCGGTTAAAGGCGTCTTCACACCATCACTTCCAGTTGTAAACTGACTTTCATACGCTTCTAGTGCTGCCACCTTTTTAGAAAGCTGTTCACTAATATCTATACAGAAATTCGGCTTATGAAAACCATTTATCATATAATAATAAAAAGATTGTACTCGATGCGGTGGTATTTCTGGCATATATTTGCGAACACCCGCTGAAAATACAGCTTCTTCCACCAGTTTTGCACAATTTGCATGATCTGGATGACGATCTTCATAGTATGGTGCAAAAATTAGCGTTGGCTTATATGTACGAATAATCTTTACGATTTCACGTATATGCTCTTCTTTTATATACAAACCACGGTCTGGCATTGCTAAATTAATTCGCGTTTCAACTCCCATAATACGAGCAGCTTCCTGCGCCTCTTTTTTTCTTAATTCTACCGTTCCGTTGGAAGACAAATCAGCTTCCGTTAAATCACAAATGCCAACTTTATATCCTTGTTTCGTATATTTTACAATGGTGCCCGCCATGCCGATTTCAACATCATCGGCATGAGCACCAAACGCTAATATATGTAATCCACTCATAGTTGTTCCCCTCATTTTCTTAACTTTCGATAGTCCAAATCTCCCCGGTCTAATGCATGCATTAACATTTCAGCACTTGCCATGTTCGTTGCAAGTGGAATTGCATACACATCACACAAACGAAGCAATGCATTTACATCTGGTTCATGTGGTTGTGATGTTAGCGGATCTCGGAAGAAAATTACCATATCTAAATCATTTTTTGCAATCATTGCACCAATCTCTTGGTCCCCTCCAAGAGGACCAGATTGATATCTTGTAACAGCGAGTCCAGTTGCCTCCATAATGCGTAGCCCGGTTGTTCCCGTCGCAAAAAGTTCATGTTGTTCAAAAATTGGTGTATATGCGTATGCAAACGAAACCATGTCATTTTTCTTTTTGTCATGTGCAATTAAAGCAATTTTCATCCGTTTTCTCTCTCCTTAGTCGATGATATTCTCTAAACCGTATACAAGATGATCAAGATTCATTACTGTTTCAATAGATAATTTTACTCCAGACATAAATGAAGCTCGGTTAAATGAGTCATGACGAACTGTTAGCATCTGTCCATCTCCGCCGAATAATACTTCCTGATGTGCAATCAGCCCTGGTAAACGTACGCTATGAATATGAATCCCATCCACATTCGCACCACGTGCTCCTTTTAATTGTTCTGTTTCATTTGGATGACCTTGTTGTTTTGGCTGGCGATTTTGACGAATTAAATCTACCGTTTTTACAGCTGTACCTGATGGTGCGTCTAATTTTTGATCGTGATGCAATTCAATCACTTCAACATCTTGGAAATATTTCGCTGCCATTTGAGAAAATTTCATCATAAGTACTGCACCAATTGCAAAATTCGGAGCAATAATCGTACCGACTTGTTTTTCTTTTGCAGTATCTGTCAAATGCTGAAGTTCTTCTTCTGTAAACCCTGTCGTACCGATAACTGAGCGAAGACCATGCTCAACTGCAAGTGTAACATGCTTTTTTCCGATTTCTGGAGTCGTTAAATCTAGTAATACATCTGCTTCCACGTCATTTAAACAAGTATGTAAATCAGCATAGATTGGTGTATCTAACGCAGGCATTCCAGGAAGATTAGAAATTTTTTCCCCACCATGCTTATAATCAACTGCCGCCACTAATTGAAAATGTGGCGTTCTTTCCATAAGAAGCACTGCCTCATGTCCCATACGTCCTCTTGGTCCTGCAATAATTACTTTAATATCTTTCATTATTCGTTCTCTCCCTCTTCAATACGTGTCCAGCGATCTTTATCACGTGTATTAAATTTATTCATCACAATGTCATGTGCTGTTTCTAAATCAATATGTAAGCTATTTGCCATGCAAATCATAACAAATAATACATCTCCAAGTTCTTCTTCAATTGTTCGTTCTTTTTCAGTCGTTTTCTTCGGCTTCTCACCGTAATAGTGATTCACTTCTCTCGCGAGTTCACCCATCTCTTCTGTTAGGCGAGCCATCATTGCAAGCGGGCTAAAATAACCTTCTTTAAATTGACTAATATATGCATCTACTTCCTTCTGCATATCTTTCATCGTTTTTTGTTCCATGTATGTTCACCTCTAATCCTTCCTCTTTCATGTTAGCCAATTCATCGCAATTTGACAAATATTATTCCTCTTTCATCCCTATTTGCCACGTTTTTTTGGATAGACTATAATTAAAGTGAAACTTTCTTTTGCAAACATTCTTCCTGCAAAAGATTAATTGAACCAATCGGGCTCTTACAGATGGTCCGATCTTTCTTCTTGGCTTTTTCTTCTACCAGCCGTTTGAGCGGGGTAAAGTGAAACTTTCTTTTGCAAATGCTTTTCTTGCAAAAGATTAGTTGAACCAATCGGGCTCTTACGGATGGTCTGCTCTTTCTTCTTGGCTTTTTCTTCTATCAGCCGTTTGAGCGGGGTAAAATGAAACTTTCTTTTGCAGACGTTCTTCCTGCAAAAAGTTACTTCTTACCAATTACAACCATACAAGTGACATACTATTCTTAATTTTCTTCTTCGCCATGAGCTATTTCAGCGGAACGAAGTAACACTTACATATTAGGGGGCTTGCTACATGAAAACTAACTTAAAAATTCGAAACATTATATTTATTTTGCTTGGTTCCGCTATTTTCTCTTTTGGTATCGTTAATATTAATATTGAAAACCATTTAGCAGAAGGTGGATTTACAGGCATTACGCTATTATTATATTTTCTATTTTCACTCGACCCCTCTTATACAAACTTAATCTTAAACATCCCAATCTTTTTCGTCGGTTGGAAATTGCTTGGTCGAACAACTTTCCTGTATACATTAATTGGAACATTTAGCGTCTCCTTATTTCTATGGATTTTCCAGCGTTACGAATCACTAAATCTACATTTAAACTTACAAAACGATATGACATTAGCGGCATTGTTCGCTGGAGCATTTATCGGGATTGGACTCGGAATTATATTTAAATATGGAGGAACCACTGGTGGTGTCGATATTATCGCCCGATTAGCACATAAGTATATAGGCTGGAGTATGGGAAAAACAATGTTTATGTTTGATGCTGTTGTCATCATCGTTTCCATTCTTACATATTTATCTTATCGCGAAGGCATGTATACATTAGTTGCTGTCTTTATTGGTGCCAAAGTCATTGACTTCATGCAAGAAGGGGCATATGCAGCGAAAGGAGCTACCATTATTTCTGACAAAAATGACGAAATTGCTGCCAAAATTTTATCCGAAATGGAGCGTGGTGCAACTTTCTTGAAAGCAGTTGGTTCCTATACAAAGATCGAACGAAATGTACTCTATTGTGTTGTTGCGAAAAATGAAATCGTAAAACTAAAAAACATTATTACTTCTGTAGATCCCCATGCATTTGTTGCAGTGAGTGACGTACATGATGTTGTCGGCGAAGGGTTTACATTAGATGAGAATAAAAATCCGTTACATAATTAGCTACGTGGATCCTTCTCCTTCAATTATAAATTTGTACCTAGAAAAGCTTTCACAACTAAATAAGCTTTTCTAGGTGTTTTACAATTCTACTATATGTACTCCCTCAACTTTTCTAAATCCTCATAAATCAAATCCAATAAACTTCTATTATAAAAAATGGAAGCAGGATGAAATGTCGGGAAAATATTAAATACCTTCTCAGTCCATATAAAATCTGTACTTTGATTATTTTTCAATCTTTGTATTGGCTGCTGCAATAATTGTCCATGCACATCAGTAATCTTTTTATTTGGTCCCACTAAACGCTTTAATGCAATATTTCCAAGTGTCACAATAACTGGTGCTTGCACATGTTCCATCTCATAATCTAATAAAGGAGCATGCACAAGTATTTCCCTCTGATTGGGAGTGCGATTATATTTCTTTTGAACGACTTGTCCACTCCGCTCTCTTTTCTCCCTCCATTTATAAGGCCTACTACGCACAGCACTCGTAATATATACTTCCTCCCTTGTAAGGCCAATCCGTTCTAAAAATCCCATTAACTCCTTACCTGCTCTACCGCTAAATGGAATCCCGTTATGGATTTCAGTTTCTCCAGGTGCTTCTCCAACAAGCATTAGTTTTGATTTTTTGGGACCTTGTCCACATAAAAAACCCTCTAATGCATAATTAACACTACGCTCTCTCACCTGCTCCACTAACGAATCTGGATATTTCATTTTCATCACCTTCACTCATGGTCACTTTCCCTATACTTCTTATTATAACTTTCTCCCTAAAATTCATTACGCTCTCTTTTCTCCTTTAAAATCCCTAAATAGATTTCAAAACAAAAAGACTATCGAAATCGATAGTCTTTAGTCATCGCTACGTTGCATACCTGTGTAAACTAATACGAGACGAAGTAGTTCAAATACTGCTACCGCCGCCGCTGCCACATATGTTAATGCTGCCGCATTCAATACTTTACGAGCTTGCCCATATTCATCTGTCGATACAATTCCTAGTGCTTCAATTTGCTGCATCGCACGTTTTGAAGCATCAAACTCAACCGGTAATGTAACAAGTTGGAAAACTACACCTGCTGCCATTAAAACGATTCCTAATAACAACAATTTTGACATCGTCGCAAATATACCAATCATAATAAACACCCATGACATATTCGATCCGAAGTTTGCAACCGGAACTAAAGAATGGCGAAAACGCATAAATTTATAATCTTTCGCATCTTGAATCGCATGCCCTACTTCATGGGCTGCTACAGCTGTTCCAGCAACT
This sequence comes from Bacillus cereus, assembly GCF_002561295.1. Taxonomy (GTDB): domain Bacteria; phylum Bacillota; class Bacilli; order Bacillales; family Bacillaceae_G; genus Bacillus_A; species Bacillus_A cereus_S. Next base: position 42,566 of record NZ_NTUG01000002.1, on the reverse strand, counting down.
GAATGACCATAATAGTTATCAGTTGACAAACGAACCGTTTTAGCCGTTGGATCATAGTGATCTGACAAATGTCCTGGCGTTTCTTCTACAGCTACGTTATATAAACCATTTTCATCTAAAATTTTTCGAGCTACTTCCGCTCCTGTCATACCCGATGTTGAATACACTTGTGAATACTTACTATAAGCACTGCGTACTTTTGATTGTGCATACAACGGTATGATCATAATGATCGCGAAATAAACCAAGTAAAAACCCATCATGAACCTCCATTGAAGTCGTAATTATTAGTACTTCTCATTTTATTTTCTTCTTTACACATTGTCAATAAAGAAACCTTACAATCCATATCTAAATTCGTAGCCTTATTGGTTTTTAGAATGTATCCCGCTCGTACGTTTTGCTTTCTCTCCCTTATACTTTCTCCAACCGACGTATGTTAATGTAAAGAAAATAAGTCCACCTGTAATTGTCATAAACCATATGAGAGAAGAATCCACTTCATCTTTTTTTGCTGTTTGAAATATTTTTTGTAAATCTCCTTTTATAATCCCTAATTGCGTTTGCCCGCTTTTATTTTTTAACATAACGTTACGGAATTCATCCAAATACGATAGATGGGCATTTACACGCTGTGATTGATTTTCTGGCAACGCAATCATTAAACTTGGATAAATCACACCAAATTCATGTAAAAATGTATTTAGCGATTGTTGGAATCGTTCATCATCTTCTATTTGAAGCGCTTTCTCTACTTTAGCAAAAGCCCCCATAACACGCCCTTCTCTTTCTACCCAAAGCGGTTGATACTTAGACACTTCCGCATCCACCACCAATTGTAATGCCAATACATCATCTATCTTTATTTGACGGTCTACACTTTCTTCCTCAAGTGATTGTTGCGCTTTGTCGTACGCTAAAGAAATGACTCGAAAATGCATAGATGCTAGTTTATTCTCTTTTTGATTCTCTCGTAATACAAACTGCTCTGAGAAATGCTGTAATACTTGCGTTGCTTTCTCATATTCTTCTTGTTTTACAAGTTGTAAAGAATCGTCTAATAACCCCGTCAGCTCTTTCCATTCTTCAGCATATATACGTACTGGAAACAATATAATCAAACACGCTATCATTCGAATTAAGGCTCTCTTCATTCCGGTCCCCCCTATAACTACTAGTACAAAATATGTTAAGGTGGACAAGAATAGAACAGAGCAAGGTTGAAAAATATTTTATACCGCTATTTTAAGGCAGGAAGACTTCCACCTCACAATTCTGCAGTTAGGTGAGAGATTAAAGAAACCTCACTTAAAGGTTTTCTTTATGAACTAAGATGGTTCATAGAAGCTCTTTCCTTTTTTCGTAAATAACGATACGCAAAATAACAAATAGCGCTACCGCATAAAATGAATAACAAAATGGCACATGCTGCATGCATGAAAAATTGTTCTGGTAACATGAGAATAACGGGATCCTTTTCGCTATCAAACTGCCAATAATCATTACTAAAAAGAAGTTTATGAAATAAAACAAAACTCTTTTCAAAATTAATTATAATAGGTAAAACAAGCGCAATCGGAAATATAATAGTCAAAATTGCGCCATGTAATAAAAATCTCACTTTTCGTTTACGTAATAAATACCACCCGCCCAATAAAGCAACCACAAGCGCCATACACATTCCATATTGAATGTTCACTAAAATATTTTTCACATCAACAAAATGAACCCTTCCATTTGTTGACATATCCAATGTAGGAAACTGTAATGCACCTTGGTAAAAAGGAGAGAGATACGTAATTAGTGCATCATAATTTTTCTTGATCTCCAGCTCTGTCATATTAGCCAAATCTGGTATATTTAAAAAGTTTATATCTGCATAATATAACCATTTTCCGTATACAACAATTGTAGTTGCAAGTGCAAAAATAAAAAATGCTATACAATACGCAACAATAGAATTTATAAAACTATCTAGCACTCTTACCCCTAGCTTATTTTGCTTCATTTATTTTCCCCAATTCTTTATTTAAATTCATAGCGAAAACTGCTTTCGATTCCCTCTCAAGCAACAATAGTATGTAATAGCTAGCACAACAATACTTAGCCAAAATGTAAAATAACCGATTTGTTCCACAAACAAATGCATAATACCATATCTCGGCATTTGCCAAAACAAATAATCAATTACATCATTATGTAACGTCCATATACTCACCACAATAAAATGCCATTTTTTTATACGATAAAACGGAGCATACAGTAAACCTTGCACAGCCATTGCAAAATGAGAAAGCACCAACATGTAACCCATAAACCCAAGGTCGCCCTTAACCATAAACATAATAGCATTTACAACAACAGCCCATATACCATATTTCATTAAGGAAACGATTGCAAAAGCTTCTATTAATCCCCAATTTTTATTGTATAAAAAGGCCAGTAACACAAAAACAAAAAAGAAACTTGCCATCGGACTATCAGGAACAAATGGCCAAAATATAAATGAAGTATCTAGCAGTTGATCTCCATACCAAATAAATCCGTATATTGTCCCTAAAATGTTAATAATAAGTAAGCATAATAAAACGGAACGCTGCCTTAATACAGCATACAAATAAGCCAATCTATCTGTACAACACCTTTCAAATATAGTAGTTCTTTATTATATAAATACGCATTGAAAGACCGACATAAACCTTTTCTTTTAGGCGGGAGAGAGCATCCGCTCATGGGTAGGAGCGGTCAGTTCCTTTTCCCGCCCCATTCCGCGTGAAAACAGAAAGTCAAAATGAGTAGGGAAATTCTTTTGTTTTCATAACCGCGACTTATATGCCGGAAACTTAAAATGGATATATATATTATACCAAACTTTTTCTTCTAAATAGAAAAGCTGACTACAAAAATTGTAGTCAGCCCTCTCTTATTTTTTATTATATTTTGCAATAAATTCCGAAAGTTTCTTCAATTCTTCATCCGTGCCTTTAAATACTCCTTTAGGCATTGCACCTTTTCCATCTTTCGCAATCTTTGCAATTTCATCTGGTTTTAACGTTAAGTTTTGCAGTGCTGGCGCTGCAGCACCACCTTGTAAGTTATCACCATGACATGTTAAACATGTATTTTTTTGTACAAGTTTATAACCTTCTTCGTTTTTATCAACTTGAACCGTTTTAACAATCGCACCTTGTTTTTTTGCAGCATCCCAATCGTGATGCACCACAGATTCCCATGTTAAAAAGATAATAGAAGCAATTGCTAGAAGCATAAATCCAGTTGCAACCGGACGTTTCAATGGACGTCTTTCAGGACCTCGATCTAAAAATGGAGCTAACAGCAATGCACCAAATGCAATCCCTGGCATAATAAATGCGCCAATTACAGTAAACGGACCTGATGCATAGGAGTATTTTAACAATTGATATAAAAATAAGAAGTACCAGTCTGGAAGTGGTATATATCCCGCATCCGTAGGATCCGCCATTCTCTCAAGTGGTGACGGGTGCGCCACCGTCAAGCATAAATAACCGATTAAAAAAACCGCACCAACCATCCATTCTTTCAATAAGAAGTTCGGCCAAAATGCTTCGGTTTTCCCTGGATATTCAGAATAATCTTTCGGAATATTCGGTTTACGTGCAACAGGTACTCGTGAATCTCCCACAAACTTCATCCCTTTGCCGCGATGCATAATCTCCCTCCTTCAATTCAGTTTTTCTCCCATTCTTTCAAATTAGCAATCTCTTATAGCGGACCTGAAATACCTTGTTTGCGAATCATGATGAAGTGGAAGGCCATTAAGCCTAGAAGTGCTGCTGGTAAGAAGAAGACGTGAATAGCAAAGAAGCGAGTTAATGTTTGAGCACCGACAATTTCGGAATGACCAGCAAGTAATGTTTTAATATAAGGGCCGATAAGCGGTGTTTGCTCCGCGATTTGAATCCCTACTTTTGTTGCAAATAAAGCTTTCATATCCCATGGTAATAAATATCCGGTAAAACCAAGACCTAACATAACAAAGAAAATAAGAACACCGACAATCCAGTTTAATTCACGAGGTTTCTTATATGCACCTTGGAAGAAAACTCTAAGGGTATGTAAAAACATCATTACAATTACAAGACTAGCGCCCCAATGGTGCATACCGCGAACAATTTGTCCATATGCAACTTCATTTTGTAAATAATAAACGGATTCCCAAGCATTTTTAATATCAGGTACATAATACATTGTTAAAAACATACCTGATAAAATTTGAATGACAGTAACAAAAAACGTTAATCCCCCAAAGCAATAGACAAATGCTGAAAAGTGATGCGCTGGGTTTACATGTTCTGGCACTTCATGGTCTGCAATATCACGCCATATCGGTGTAATATCCAGCCTCTCGTCCACCCAATCATAAATTTTATTTAGCATCTATTTCGCACCCCCTTGTGGCTTTGCTTTACCTAGATAAAGCGTACCATCCTTTACTTTTGCATCATACAAATCAAGCGGTGCAAGCGGTGGAGTTCCCTTCACATTCTTACCATCTTTCGTATAACGCCCCGCATGACAAGGACAAAAGAATTGATTTGGATGACTCTTGTCCGAATTCCAGTTTACCGTACATCCTAAATGTTTACACACCGGAGAGAGCGCTACAATGTCGCCGCTTTCATTTTTATACACCCATGCCGATTTTGGTTCTTCTGACTTATACCAACCATCAACTTGTTTCACTTTAAAGTCGAAGCGTTTTGGTTCTGTCGTAACCTCTTTAACTTGCGCAACAGCAACCATATCCCCCACTGCCTCTTTCCTTAAAACTGGATCAAGTGCAAAGCGCGTCATCGGCATTAAAATCCCAGCTGCCATAAATCCCCCCACACCTGTAAGTGTGTAATTTAAAAATTGTCTTCTTGACACACGATGTTCTTTCTCGCTCACGAAAATTTCCCCCCTCTATCAGAAATTGTCCCCCCGTGACAAAACAGTATAAAAATAAAAACTAGGACACTATCATGATATAATACCCACATGCGCAGGTCAATATCATACTACTCATAATCATAAGAACTATCTGCTTATTTTTTATTTTCCCATTTTTCAGTCAATAATTCCATTATATTTTTTATATGCGCATGAATCACTTCTCTTTTCGCCTGATCACTAAATTCCTCTAGCGATAAAGCTGGTAACCAAAATAAATGTCCTTGTAATGCGGTTCCTCCCTCTTTCCACGCAAAGTCACTTGTAACATAAGCAATATGTTTCAATCCTTGCTCTTGCAAATGCCTTGTCCAACTTTGCAAACGTTCTTGCTCCTCCTGTTGTTGTTCCGCTAAATAAGTAAACGAGGGCAACAAAAACACTCTTCCTTTATATTCTCTTTCTAGCTCCATACTTAAAATTTCAATAAATTCTCCTTGTGCTACAACACTCTTCATTTCTTTCGCTACGGAAATAGAAAGAAGGGGGATAATACAAGTATCCACATACTCTCTAGCTTGTTCAAATTGTTCTACATCTTTTACAGCCCATTTCACCATACATTCCCTCCTTTGCATATAATCCCACTCTAAATGACAGAACTTTCACTTTATATATATTAAACCATACTAAAACAGGTAAAAAAAGAAAAACTACCTAATATAGGTAGTTTTTCTTCGAACAGTCAGAAATTTGTCAAAATTAAATAAAATTATCATTCCTACAAACTCTTCAATGCCTCTGTTAGCTTACAAAAAGCTTCCTTATCTTGATTGTCCAGTGCTTCATCAATTTGCTGTAACAGTCGATTCTTTCGAAATGAAAATACACTCTCTTCTAAAAATCGTTCTGCAAGTAAACGATCTTTTTCATTTACTTCAATATGCTTTGGCAAGTATGGATTTTCTTCTAATACCGCTACATAATTTGCATTTTGGAACGATGATTTAAAATTAAGTTGAATATAAATATCCTCATCTCGATTTAAACGAATGTCATGAAACGACTTTTCTGCATCCGTCGTCATCACATTTTGTTTAAAGAAGTGAAATGGTGTATCTTTTACACAATTTGCTGACATCACTAAACCACGAGGGCAATATTTTGCATGTTCTACGAAGTGGACCTTGTGCATTAATTGATCATGACTCATTAAATAATTTAAAATCCATACACATTCACGCTGTTTCAGTTGATAATTGTTTAAAAACCATTTTACAAAATCCTTCTTCTCGTTTACAGAAACAGGGGTATTCATAGCGCTCAGTCCCTCCTCTGTCTTTCTCTTTTCTTATTTAGATTCAAGAAGCAGCATTCACTTTCCTTCCAACTTACGAAAAATCCTCTAAATTATATAGTAATTCTTCGATGTGAATTTGTGTTGGGTCTAGTTGTAGTAAGCGTGTAAACACTTCTTTCGCTTCTTTTCGCAGCCCTTCTTCTAATAGAAAATAACCGTACTCTTCCAAGAAATCCGAATGATTCTTAAAAGAAGTATATGCACTCTCATAGTGTTTTAATGCATCAGAATACATTTCTAATTGTTTTTTCGCAAATGCCAGGTCCCAAAGTAATTGTGTATCTTGTTCTCCACTATCCATTGCATTTTCTACAACAGCAATTAATTCTTCATATTTCTCTTGTTCTTTTAAAATATATGCATATTTTAATATTGCACCTAAGTGTCCTGGATCAAGCTGTAATGCTTTTTGAAGCAATTCTTCTGCTTCTGTTAATTTCCCTATCTTTGCTGCAATATTCGCAAGTTCTACATAAAGAGGCACGGATAACTCATCAATTTTAATTCCTTCGTGAAGTGTTTCATAGCTTTCTTGAAGCATGCCTTCCTTCTCATAACATTTAGCTAAATACATATATAAGGATGCATATTCTGGGTCTAGTTCTTTTAATTCTTTCCAAGCTCCAATCGACCTTTGATACTCTTCACCTTGATAAAGTGTAAATGCATATCCAAATAAAGAATGAATATCTTTTTGTTCTTCTAACCCTTCTTCATAGTACGTAATTGCTTCTTCCCAGTTTCCAATTGCACTTAACGTTTCAGCTAAACGAAGAGCAATTACAACGCCTCCCATTACTTTATGATCAGAAAGTAATGCCTGATAATAAGCAATCGCTTTTTGCTCTTCCCCTTTACTGCTATACAGCTCTGCAAGTCCAAAAGTAATAACAGGCTCTTCTGGCATCATTTCTTTTGCTTTTAATAGCTTTTGCTCTGCAACATCATCAAAGCCCTGCATTTGAAATAGATCCGCCACAAGTAGTAAAGATTGAACATACAGTTCATCGTCTTCAGAGATATCGTGAAGCACTTCAATTGCCTCATCCTCTTTATCTAAATCAATATATAATTCTGCTAAAAATATTGTAAACTCACTTTCTTCTGGATATAACAAACGTAAATCTTCTGTAATCGCTAACGCTTCATCCATAAACCCTAGTGTATGATAGTAGCGAGCAATATCATACTTCTCTTCATCCGTCCCTTGTTTTAGCAATTCTTTTAATTGTGTTAAGCCTTTTTCCGCTTCTCCATTTTCAATATAAGAAACAGCCTGTTCAAACTTTTGCATACATATCTCCTTCAATTCTTATAATATTCTCTTCTGTTCATTAATCATAAACAACAGTTGTGATGGAAGCAACTAAAAGGAGCAGAAAAGAATCCTCACAATAATCCTAGCTGCTCAAAAAATTTCGGATAACATCTTGCGACTGCATCACCGTTTTCAATTTGTCCTTCTACTATACAAGACGCAATTGTAAGCATCATACCAATGCGATGACCTCCATGACTATGAATGACATCCCCTTACAACTTCTTCCCATGAATAATCATACCGCGAGGCATCGCTTCACTTTTCATCGGGCGGAACAAAGCACCGGCAGCTGCTATGCAGACCAAAGCTCTCTCCCTCCTAAAACACTCCATCTTACCTTATCAGTTTATATATACCTTTATTGTACCGCTTTCCTTCTTCATCAGGCAAATATGTATACCGTAAAAGAAAACGACTCCTTAAACAGGAGCCGTGACTTTTCTTAAGAATATGTTTCTTCTTTTTTCCTCTGTTCTTTCACAAGCTCTGTAAGCAAAGTAATAATTTCCTCATTCTCTTCTTTCAAACCAACTGTAATACGAATACCATCTGGCAGACCAAACGCAGCACCTGAACGAACAACATATCCTTTTCGCATTAATCTTTCAAATGCTTCATTACCAGGGATTCCAAGTTTTAAAAAGATGAAATTTGTTTGTGATGGATAATAAAAAACATCGTATTCCTTACAGAACGTATAATACTGATTTAATCCTTCGGCATTTTGCTTTATACATTCTTGCAAAAATGCCTGATCTTCTATTGCAACCGATGCTACAGCTTGCGCAACAGTCGACGTATTAAATGGTAATCGCGCCACTTCTAATTGCTGTATCAGTTTTTTATTCCCTACGGCATAACCAATGCGAAAAGCAGCTAAACCATATGCTTTTGAAAATGTGCGCAACACCATAAGATTTTCATATTTTTCAAGAAGCGGCAATGTTTGCGGATAGTCTTCAGCTCCCGCATATTCATAGTATGCTTCATCCATAATAACAAGCACTGACTTTGGAACTGCCTCTAAAAATGAAAGTAACTTTTGCTTTTCTACATAAGTGCCTGTTGGGTTATTTGGATTACAAATCCATACAATTTGTGTGTTTTCATCAATTTTTGTAAGCATCGCATCCAAATCATGAACACCTTCTTTAAGCGATACTTCCCGAACCTCTGCTCCTTCAATCACAGCGTGGTGGTAATACTGTGAAAAAGTTGGATTTGCCATTACAACATTTGTACCTTTATGTAATAAAGCACGGCTAATCATTTGAATCACTTCATCCAACCCACTACCAAACAAAAGTTGCTCTGCTTTCACATGAAGGTGCGCAGCTACTTTTTCACGAAGTTCAAAAGCTGCTCCATCAGGATATAAAGCATATTGCGTACCTAGGGAAGCTAACGCGTCCGTTACCCGTTTTGAACACCCAAACGGGTTTTCATTAGATGCTAATTTCACAATTTTAGATAACCCATATTCTCTTTTTACTTCTTCAATGTTTTTGCCAGGTACATATGCTTTCAAAGTTAATAACTGCTCTTTTACTCTCATTTGGATTCCCCCTGTCATTTTACTAGAGTAGGCCGAAGTATGGTTGCCATCTCTACATATACATGCTTGACTTCATGTTATACCTTTCTTTGTACGACTGTCATCATTACACGAATACATTTCTGCAAAACATTGGGTACATCTATCGCTTTCACGAAACGATCTGTTACAGTCAATATTTCTTCAATCTTATTATAACCAGCTGGAATCACGCCACAAATTGCGCGAATTACACAGACTTCTCTTCTCTTTGAAATGCTTCTAATGCAGTATGGACAGTCTCATCTGAAATAGATACGACATTTACTACCCCATATTCCTGCATAAGCACCATACGAATTATTCCTGCATTTGCTTTTTTATCTTGTTTCATAATCTGCACAAGACGTTCTGTATTTAAATTTCTTGGCATGTTCGGATAACCATATTGAGAAAACCAACGCTTCATTTCTTTATAACCAAGGTCTATTTTATAAATTTGCTCACTTAAAAACATGGCAAATAACATACCAATCGCAACCCCATCACCATGCGTGATGTTCCCATATCCCATTTCTTTTTCGAGCGCATGTCCTAATGTATGCCCAAAGTTCAAATGAGCGCGCACCCCTTGCTCCGTTTCATCTTGAGCCACGATATTCGCTTTTACAGGGATCGCTCTCTTTAAAATATAAATTAACTTTTCATCTCTTATATCTTCTAATGTCTTCACTTCACGCTTTAACCAACGATATAATTCCACATCACCAATCAAAGCATGTTTTATTGCTTCAGCAAATCCGGAACGCCATTCTTTTTCTGGTAACGAATTTAAAAATGGTGTATGGTAGAGCACCGCTTCTGGCTGATGAAACGCTCCAATCATATTTTTTCCTAGCGGATGATTAATTGCAACTTTTCCACCAACTGCACTATCATGCGCTAGTAACGTTGTCGGAACTTGAATGAAGCGAATACCACGCATAAATGTCGCCGCAATAAAACCAGCTAAATCACCAATCATTCCTCCACCAAGTGCAACAACTAAAGAATGTCGATCCATCCCATTTTCAAGCGCTGAAGTATGAGCCGCATAAAAATTCTCAAATGATTTTTCTTTTTCTCCACTTGGAACGACAAATGAAAAAACGTGTTTTTCTACTTGCAATGCCTTCTTAATTTCCTCTAGATGAAAAGAAGCAACAGATTCATCAGAAATAATCATTATATTAGAAACAACCGGATCCATATTTCGAACAAGCGTTGTCAAATGCGACAACGCATCTTTCCCTATATATACATCATACTCTTTAGACTGCGTCTGAATATGTATTTTTTTCATTAAAATTCCCTCGCATATTCATTATGTTTGTTTATATTTTCACGAATACAATCTATACGATCCGCTCCAAATTGCTCTACTAAAGCTACCGCTAGTTCCCAGGCAACAACCGCTTCTGCTACAACACTAGCTGCTGGTACAGCACAACTATCAGAACGTTCAATGCTCGCTGAAAAAGATTCTTTCGTATCAATATCAACACTTTGAAGAGGTTTATACAAGGTTGGAATTGGTTTCATGACACCGCGAACGACGATAGGCATCCCTGTTGTCATACCACCTTCTAATCCACCCGCATGATTTGTTCTCCTTGTATACCCATCTTCTTTATCCCAAAGAATTTCATCATGCACTTGACTCCCTGGTTTATGCGCTGCTTCAAATCCAATCCCAATTTCCACACCTTTAAAAGCATTAATACTCATGATTGCAGCTGCTAATTTCGCGTCAAGCTTTCGATCATAATGAACATAACTTCCTATCCCTATTGGCATTCCTTCTACAATTACTTCTACAATCCCACCAATTGAATCTCCACTCGCTTTTGCATCATCAATTGCCTGCATCATTTTTTTACCTGCTTCTTCATCTAGACAACGAACAGGAGATTCCTCTGTAATTTCTTGTAATCGTTCTATTGAATCATATGTAAGTTTTTCTGCCTGCACACCGCCAATTTCAATTACATGTCCTGCAACCTTTACACCTAACTCAGCTAAAAGTTTTTTCGCAACAGCCCCTGCTGCAACCCGAACTGTCGTTTCACGTGCCGAAGAACGTTCAAGTACATTTCTCATATCACGGTGCCCATATTTAATTGCACCATTTAGATCGGCATGACCAGGTCTCGGTCTTGTAATTTGTCTTTTCATCTCTTTTGCTTCTTGTTCAGTTAACGGATCTGCTCCCATAATCTTTGTCCAATGGGTAAAATCTTTATTTTCAACAACAAGTGCAATTGGAGACCCAAGTGTATATCCATGTCTAACACCACTGACAATTTGCACTTGATCTTTTTCAATTTGCATACGCCTTCCGCGGCCATACCCTTTTTGTCTTCTTGCTAACTCTTCATTTATATCCTCTACTACTAACGATAAACCTGCTGGAATACCCTCTAAAATCGTTGTAAGTTGCGGACCATGGGACTCACCAGCTGTAATATATCTCATCGGTTATTCCTCTTTTCTTGTATTTATTTCATTTGTTCTAGCAATACTACAACGCCATACTAAAAACGAAAATAGTAGGGCAGAACACATACTGTTCGCTTAAACATAATTTTTTATCCTGTTCATACATAAAGTAAAGTTTCTATTAATTAAGAAACTTTACTTTATGTATCAATATATCACACCAGGCTTACCTTCGTAACTATTTGAAACTAAAAAAGTGCAAGAGGAAGTCATTATCCCCTTGCACTTTTCACTATTATCACAGTGATTAAAGCGTTTACAAATTATTTCAAAATAATTAGTAAATCCATTGATTCATTAATTTTGAGTAATCTACTAACTCTTCTTCTTTGAAGAAAATACCAATCTCACGTTCTGCACTTTCTAAAGAATCAGATCCATGGATAATGTTTTTCGCAACTGTTACACCAAAATCGCCACGAATTGTACCTGGTGCCGCTTCATGAGGTCTTGTTTTACCCATCATATTACGAGCAGTATCTACTACACCTTCACCTTGCCATACCATTGCAAAAACAGGACCAGATGTAATGAAATCTACTAATTCACCAAAGAAAGGTCTTTCCTTATGTTCAGCGTAATGTTCTCCTGCAATTTCTGGAGTCACTTGCATTAATTTCGCACCAACTAATTGAAAGCCCTTTTTCTCAAAACGAGCTACAATTTCCCCGATGAAAGCACGTTGTACGCCGTCTGGTTTTACCATTAGAAATGTTTTTTCCATAAAAAATCTCTCCACTTCTGAATTATGTATGTAATTGTATATCCCCACACACATATTAACACCGTTATCACAATTGTGCAATAGTTTTGAAATAGAGAGATTATTTTATTTGTAAAAGAAAGTCATTAAAATTTTCGTTTTCCAATATACTTTGCAACATTTTGTAATGCATATTTCGCTTGCCCGCGTGGCAATGGTTTTATTACCTCTAATGCTTTATGTAAATAACGTTCACTAAAAGCAAATGCCTGGTCGATTGCTGGACTTGTTTTTATATCGTGAATAATTTCTTTCATCTCACTTGCAGTTGTATTTTCATGAACAGATACAATTTTTTCACGAAGCTTCGGATCTTCCATTGCATACAAAGCTGGAAGTGTAACATTTCCTTGCAATAAATCTCCACCAGCAGGTTTTCCTAGTTTCTCTTCTGTTGAGACGAAATCTAAAATATCATCAATGATTTGATAAGACATCCCGACAAAATAACCATACCAAAACAAGCGATTTACAGTGTCACGACTTGCACCAGAAGCAATGGCGCCTAATTGACAGCTAGCCGCAATCAACAATGCCGTTTTTCTCTTAATTCGTCGTAAATATGTTCTTAAATTTTGATTATAGTTATACTTATCCTTAATTTGTTCAATTTCACCTTTACATACTTCCAAAATTGTATATGACAATGCCCGGTGAGCTTCTGGAACCTCTAAATTTGTAATACATTCAAGAGACTTTGCAAACAAATAATCTCCCGTATACATTGCAATACGATCTCCCCATTTTGCATTTACAGTTGCACTATTTCTTCGCAAAAGCGCTGCATCAATTACATCATCATGAACAAGAGAAGCCATATGAATAAGCTCTAGTGCCACCGCTACATGTTTAATCGTCTCTAGCTTATAGTCACCGAACTTCCCGGCAAGGAGCACAAAAACAGGACGAATCCGTTTCCCACCAGCTTCAATAAGTTGCAATGCTGCATCTTCAATGAGTTGTTGCTCTGAGGCAACAACTTTTTTTAATTCTTTTTCTATCACATTAATATCCGATCGTAAAAAAGAGTACATAAGTTGTAACTTCATATTGTCCACCTTAACCTAAAACGTCTTTTTTCTAATTTGATTTTGGTTTAACCCCTAAATGCATAGCTGCTACTCCAAAAGTAAATGGTTTCACTTGTACACGCTCAAGCCCAGCGGACTCAAACATATTTGCTAATTCTTTCATCCCTGGGAATGTGCTAGCAGACTCCTGAAGCCACGAATATTCCTTATAACTTTTTGCGAACATTTTTCCAAATAACGGCATGATATATTTAAAATATAAAACGTATCCCTGACGAAAACCAATCATCGTTGGTTGTGATGTTTCCAAACAAATTACTTTTCCACCCGGTTTTACGACACGCGTCATTTCTTTTAATACATGCATATAATCTGGAACATTCCGTAATCCAAACCCAATTGTTACATAATCAAATGTATTATCTTCAAACGGAAGTTCCATTGCATTTCCATGCAAAAGCTCCACTTGCGTCAATCCTAACGCTTTTACCTTTTCTTTACCGACAGCTAGCATATTTTCACTAAAGTCTAAACCATGTACCGCTCCGTTTGGACCTACAGCATTAGCAAGTGCAATTGTCCAATCAGCAGTTCCACAACACACATCTAACGCCTTACTTCCAGGTTGTACATCCATAATTCGCATCGTTTCTTTTCGCCATGCTTTATGCCTTTGAAAACTTATAACCGAATTCATTACATCGTATTTATCAGAGATTTTCTCAAATACATCATGTACTCTTTCTTCTTTTGACTGCTGCATGCTCTTACCTTCTTCCAATATAAAATTGCTTATGTTTTTAATTGACCTTTTAAAGTAGAAATTACATCCCCAATTTCTTTATGATTTTGTAGAAATGCACGTTCTTGTTTGTCCACTTCTTCCAACCACTCTTTATAGATGGTTTTCACGCTTCTGTCACCATCATTTGATAGAATCGTTTGAACCGCTTGAAAAACAGGTGCACTTTTTCTTTCGGCATGCAATTGATACTCTTTTTGAAGACGGTTTCTTCCTAATACATACGCTATAAACGGTTTCCAATGTGATACATGAAAATGATCACACGTTTTTTGCAGAAGTGCAGATTCAATTTTCATCATACTCCCCATCACTTCATCAACCGTTTGATATACTTTCTGATATAACATAATTTTATGTTCATTAATTTCTTTAATTCCTTCAGCTAGCGCACGAATCAGTACAATATCACAATTCATTGAAAGTAAATAATAATACAGTCCACTATAATAGTCCCCTGCAAGAACGGTAAGTTGACGACGTTTATGAAATCCGCTCGTTTCTTTATCTGCTTTATTTGACACCCTTTCATGTGTATCAAGAGCAATCTGCACGAGCATGATCGTTACCACATAATGGTCAATTTGTTCTTTATGTAAATTTGCACTTTTTAAAGCAGCATACAAAAGCACTACTTTTTCTTCATCAATAAATGGTTCTTCAATATAGTTTATAAAATAAGGATGGCGCAGTTTTACTAGTAACTGCTCCTTTATATCCGCATATCCTCCGTAGATGTCACACACAAAAAATCACCCTTGTTTTCTAATTCATAAAACTTATTATAACACATACATTCTATTTTCTATAACCAAAACTTGGGGAATCAAAACAAACTATACTTTGGATTTCTATTCATATAACACTCATAAATAAAAAAGAAAAGCAGTTTCCCGCTTTCCTTTACTTTGTCTGAATAAAAGACAAAATTTCGCTGCGTGCCGCTGCGTCATTTTCCAGTACACCGCGTACTGATGTCGTTACCGTTTTTGCACCCGGCTTTTTCACGCCGCGCATTGTCATACACATATGCTCTGCTTCAACAACTACCATCACACCATGAGGTTCTAGTACTTCCATAATAGAATTAGCGACTGTTGAAGTAATACGTTCTTGAAGTTGTGGACGACGTGCAATTGTCTCTACAGTCCGAGCTAATTTACTTAAACCTGTTACTTTTCCACCACGTGGAATATATGCAACATGAGCAACTCCGTAAAACGGAACAAGATGGTGCTCACACATCGAATAAAATGGAATATCTTTTACTAATACAAGCTCCTCGTGATCTTCTCCGAACACTTTATGCAAATGTTCCTTTGGATCTTCATGCATACCTGAAAATACTTCTGCATACATTTTTGCAACACGTTTCGGCGTATCAAGTACTCCTTCACGATTCGGATCATCTCCAATCGCTTCTAGAATAAGACGCACTGCTTGCTCGATTTGTTCTAAGTTAATTTTTGCCATCCGCTTAACCCTCCCGAAAAACCTAAAAGTGATACGAACACATTCTAGCATATTTATGATTTTAAAAGCAAAAAGAAGAGTTCCCAAAAAAGGAAACTCTTCTTCCCTGTTAATATGTAAGGATTATTTAACCGCATCTTTTAACGCTTTACCAGGTTTGAATGCAGGTACTTTACTTGCAGCGATTTCAATTTCCTCACCAGTTTGTGGGTTACGTCCTTTACGAGCCGCACGCTCACGAACTTCGAAGTTACCGAATCCGATCAATTGTACTTTATCACCTTGTTTTAAAGCTTCTAAGATAGAATCAAAAACAGCGTCAACTGCTTTTGTTGCGTCCTTTTTAGAAAGGGAACTTGCTTCTGCAACAGCATTGATTAAATCTGTCTTGTTCATGCCATTCACCTCCTCCCAAAGATAAGACTGTATAATGATCATAAAATGAGTCTTACTTTCATTTGTAGGCAATTTTTACAAATTCTATACTACAAAGATGTAGATAAATCATTATCAACGCCTATATTATACGATTCTCCTGTATAATTCAATATTTTTAAAGAAATTGTTACTGTGAAAATGTGAAAAATCGATGAAACTTGACAATATGCTACAAATTGTTAGATAATTGCTGTTTATTTGCCGTCCACTCCCGAAACATGCGTTTTCATACCACTCTCTCTACCAACTCTCCTCATTTTTCAATAGAGGTGTTACTACCTTCGAATAACAGAGATAAAGTGAAACTTTAATCAGTGGGAGATTACTGCCATTAATACGGAATAAAAAAAGCCCCCTGCTAGCACAGGGGGCCTTTGGTTATAAAATAATGGCAATTAATCCGCCAGATCCTTCGTTAATAATTCTTTCGAGCGTTTCTTTTAATTTATAGCGTGCATTTTCAGGCATTAAAGACAATTTTGCTTGAATTCCTTCTCGAACAATTGAACTCAGCGAGCGTCCAAAGATATCGGAATTCCATATAGAAAGCGGATCATCCTCAAAATCTTGCATTAAATAACGGACAAGTTCTTCACTTTGCTTTTCGGTACCAATAATTGGTTCAAATGTAGATTCAACATCCACTTTAATCATATGAATAGATGGTGCAACAGCCTTTAATTTCACACCAAAACGCGATCCATGGCGAATAATTTCCGGCTCATCTAGACTCATATCAGCTAAAGCAGGTGCAGCCACACCATACCCTGTTTGTTTGACCATCCTTAAAGCATCTGAAACTTGATCATACTCCGTTTTCGCATGAGAAAGATCAAGCATAAGCTTTAATAAATGGTCTTTCCCTCTAATTTCTACCCCCACAACTTCTTTTAATATTTGATCGTACAACTCATCAGGCGCATATAAGTCAATCTCCGCAACTCCTTGCCCCATATCAATCCCTGCTAAGCTCGCTCGATCAATAAACTCATATTGACTAAACTGCCAAACAACTCGGTCTACATCACGAAGCCTTTTTATATCTTTCACTGTTTCTTGAACCGCTTCTTGGTAACTTTGACGTAACCAATGTCCTTCATTTAGTACCATAACCCAGCTTGGTAGATTTACATTCACTTCTAAAACCGGGAATTCAAATAAAGCTTCACGAAGTACATTATAAACATCTGTTTCTCTCAAACTCTCGACACTCATTGCTAATACAGGAATATCATGCTCCTCTGATAAACTTTGACGTAACTGTTCTGTATCTGGGTGATACGGCTGTACCGTATTAATAATCATGATAAATGGTTTACCAACTTCTTTTAACTCATTAATAACACGTTCTTCTGCTTCTATATAATCCCGTCTTGGAATTTCCCCAATCGTTCCATCAGTTGTAATGACAACCCCAATAGTAGAATGCTCTTGAATTACTTTACGCGTTCCGATTTCAGCAGCCTCATGAAACGGGATAGGCTCTTCATACCAAGGTGTATTAATCATTCGTGGGCCATTCTCATCTTCATACCCTTTCGCCCCAGGAACCGTATAACCTACACAATCTACTAATCGTATATTCACTTCAAGGCCGTCATCAACTTGGATGGAAACCGCTTGGTTTGGAACAAATTTCGGTTCTGTTGTCATAATCGTACGTCCAGCAGCACTTTGAGGTAATTCATCTTGTGCTCTCTGACGATCTGAATCATTCTCGATATTCGGAATAACAACAAGCTCCATAAATTTTTTAATGAACGTTGATTTCCCTGTTCGAACAGCTCCTACAACCCCTAAATAAATATCACCGCCTGTACGCTCGGCGATATCTTTAAAAATATCAACCTTTTCCAAGTGATTCCCTCCCTCAAATTTTTTGGGAATAATACAAATTTGTATTCACATGTAATAACCTTCATTGGTGCTTCCTATCATATAAAATGTTCTAGAAGTGCGGACAATATATCATATGATTTTGTCCTAAATTCATATGACTATTTTAAAAGAAACTTTTTGTTTTCATCATAAGTTGTATTACATGAAAAAACCTTTCTTCTAGAACTTATTCGCTAGAAGAAAGGTTCATGACTTATCATTTAAAAAAAATTGGTTCTCCGTTTTTTACCGTATATGGTAAGGAATACGCTGGAACAAATGGTGTATCTTTAAAAAGCATATTCCGAATATCTTCCCCCTCCTTCACTTTTTCTCCGTTTTTTTGTAACATTTCATATAAATCCATACGGTAATCAACAAAAATCTCTCCTTTTTCATTAACTACAAGCGGCAATCCCTTTCCTGAATATGGACTCGTTACTTGTGGCACATCTTTATATCCCATTTTTTTGAAATCCAGTTCATACACACCATCTGCAATCACCTTTTTAAAAGGTGGGTATTGATGATCATCACGATACATTTGCAACTTCAACTGAACATCTCGTATTTGTTCCGCCATCCTGATATCAAGTAACTTTACCGTCGGGTTTGCTTCTACATCTACTAATACATATTGATATACCCCACCACTTTCATACGCATTTCCAGGTGCTTCTTGTATGTAACGTGGTGCAATTTTTTGAAAATCAATGGGGTATTTTTGATAAATCGGTGTATTAATATCACGTGTTTTAATTGGTAATAAACCACCATTTTGTTCCTTATATGTATTGACTGCCTTTTGAACAGCTTGCAGCTGATCTTCATAAGGGACAGCATTTTGTTTCATATTTTCTCTAGGATACATACATCCCGATAAAAGGCTTATACAACAAAATATTAAAATAATATAGGTTTTTTTCACAGACAATCCATCCTTTATTTTCTCACTCACATCGATTCAAACTTGTTTATACATCTCCACCTGTATTCTCACAATCTACTTAAAAACAAAGAGTATTGGTTATTCATTCTTATTGTTCAACCGGTCCACTAAACACAACAAGGAAAATAACAAGCCCAGATATAATCATAAGTGTATAAGCAACCATCGCTGTAATCCCTTTCAAAATTTTATTCTTCATTTTATGTCTACTTAATAAAATAAAAACTACCGCAATAAACATAAATCCCATTGCCCCTAAAGAAAACCACATTTTGATCAGTCCTTCAGACATATGCACACCCCTTAATCGTTAAGTTGTTTTTATATTATTTTAACAAATTAAAAAATTTAAAGAAATAAAAAATAATACAAGACCTTTCTTTTTTAGATCACTAAAACTCCCCTTGACTTTTTACTAGATGTTAAGATAACTATATTTCCCCCAAAAATAAAACCGAAGCGAATCTATTATCTTCGCTTCGGTTGACCAAATATGCCCACAAACAGCTCTAATCCCATTTCTTCATACTTCATAGCTATCGTATGCAACCCTCGAACCCTTTGTTTCTCATACTTTACTTTTTAAACATTTTACTTAACGAACTAAAGTCTGTTGGCATATTATTATTAATAATCGCTTTTACAATTTGATCTTCTTGCTCCTTTGGCACCTCTCTACCCGCCATTACTGCGACTTGATGAATTAATTGACGAAGTACTTTTTCATCACGTAAATTCGCATTTTGTACGGATGACGCTAATTTAAAAATATCGTCTTTATTTACTTTCGCTTCTTTCTCAATATTATTGAAAATGTTATTATCCATTTCCTTCACCCTCTCTTCAAGTTACAATCCATCGTATGCAAAAAGAAATAAATGGTGAAAAGACCTAGAAAAACAAAAAGCTGTATACGTGCTTTTTTTGCACGTATACAGCTTTTTCTTATAATAAATCAGGTATCGCTTCAACTTCATGTTTACGAACACGCCCCATCAATGAGCCTACCGCATCTTTTACGTTATTCCCATTGAATAAGACATCATATAAAGCTGCTGTAATCGGCATTTCAACTTCCACTTTCTGAGCCATCTCGTATGCCGCTTTCGTTGTCCGTACACCTTCAACGACCATTCCCATACTATCTAGTACTTCTTCTAAAGAATGTCCTTTTCCAAGCATATTTCCAGCACGCCAATTTCGGCTATGAACACTTGTACAAGTTACAATTAAGTCACCCATTCCCGTTAGACCCGCAAATGTTAGTGGATTGCCGCCCATCTTTCTTCCTAAACGAGCAATCTCTGTTAAACCGCGCGTCATAAGAGCCGCTTTTGCATTATCACCTAAACCGAGGCCATCTGTTATACCAGCAGCTAGCGCAATAATATTTTTTAATGCACCGCCAAGCTCCACGCCGACGATATCAGGATTCGTATATACACGGAAGTAACTATTCATAAATAAATCTTGCACGTCTTCAGCTGCCTCCATACGTTTAGCAGCTGCAGTGACTGTTGTAGCTTGACGAAGCCCAACCTCTTCCGCATGGCTCGGTCCTGATAAAACAACAACATCACGAATAAGATGCGCTGGAATTTCTTCTTCAATCATTTCCGAAATACGTTTTGAAGTACCTGGTTCAATCCCTTTACTTGCATGGATCCAAGTAATTGGCTGTGAAACTATACCTTTCATATTTCGCAGCACTTCGCGATACGCTTTCGTTGGTACGACTAAAAGTACTGTATCTACATCTACTAATGCTTCTTCTAAGGAAGGATATGCTACGATTGTGCTTGGCAATGTAATTCCTGGCAGATATCGACCGTTCTCATGTTTCATATTGATTTCCTCCATGAGCTCTGATCGATTTCCCCAAATGCGTACATCATGACCATTGTCAGCTAATACCATCGCTAACGCTGTGCCCCAGCTCCCTGCTCCTACTACTGTGATTTTTTTCATAAAATCACATCCTCTCCATTAGTCTCTTGCTCTAGAAATAATTCGAATCGGCGTTCCTACGAAGCCAAACGACTCACGCAAACGATTCTTTAAGAAACGCTCATATGAAAAGTGCATTAATTCTGGATCATTTACAAAGACAACAAATGTTGGTGGTTTCACCGCAACTTGTGTTGCGTAGAAGATTTTCAAACGTTGTCCATTATGCGTTGGTGTTGGATTCATCGCAACAGCATCCATAATCACGTCGTTTAATACGTTTGTTTGTACGCGAATGCTATGACTTTCATTTACTTCATTAATAACTGGTAATAACGTCTGTGTACGCTTCTTCGTTTTCGCAGATAAGAATACAATCGGTGCATAGTCTAAAAATTGGAAGTGCGCACGAATATTTTCTTCAAATGCTTTCATTGTCTTTTCGTCTTTTTTAACAGCATCCCATTTATTCACAACGATAATAACCGCTCGTCCTGAGTCATGTGCATAACCAGCAATTTTTTTATCTTGCTCAATAATTCCTTCTTCACCGTCTAAAACAACTAAGACGACGTCAGAGCGCTCAATTGCTCTTAGTGCACGAAGTACACTATACTTTTCGGTACTTTCATATACTTTTCCTTTTTTACGCATACCAGCCGTATCGATGATTACGTAATCTTGACCATCTTTACTGTACGGTGTATCGACAGCATCACGAGTCGTTCCTGCTACGTTACTTACAATTACACGCTCTTGACCAAGCAATGCATTTACTAGTGAAGATTTCCCTACGTTCGGACGGCCAATTAATGAGAAACGAATTGTCTCGTCATCATATGCTTCCTCTTCAATTTTCGGAAAATGCTTTGCTGCTTCATCTAATAAATCACCTAAACCTAATCCGTGTGTACCTGAAATCGGGAACGGCTCACCAAATCCTAATGCATAGAAATCGTAAATATCATTACGCATCTCTGGATTGTCAACTTTATTCACAGCTAATACAACCGGCTTTTTAGAACGATATAAAATCTTTGCCACTTCTTCATCCGCAGCAGTTACACCATCGCGGCCATTTGTCATAAAAATGATAACATCTGATTCATCAATCGCAACTTCCGCTTGTTGACGAATTTGTGTCAAGAACGGCTCGTCTCCAATATCAATACCACCTGTATCAATAATATTAAATTCATGATTTAACCATTCACCGGCGCTATAAATACGATCTCGTGTTACACCTGGGATATCTTCTACAATGGAAACTCTCTCTCCAACAATTCTATTAAAAATAGTAGATTTCCCTACGTTTGGGCGTCCTACTATTGCCACTACTGGTTTCGGCATATCATTTCATCCTTTCAACTTGCTTCTGTTTATTATGTAAAAAACCCCTCTTTGTGCAAGAAGGGATTTGCATTCCAGAATATTTCTCATCATATCAAAACACCTCATATTATATCACACGTTACTAATGTTTCACAATAATATATACATTCTCTTGTAAGCGGTGAGCAATCCCATCTAGAATCGCTTCTAAATTATTTGCTACAAATTCCATTTCTTCTTTTGATTCACAGACGAATAACGGTGCTCCACCCGCAAACTTTCCTGGCGTCGTTGTAATTACAGCAAGGATACAGTTTTCTAACATCATCGCACATCTCCCCTTCCTTTCGGGGCCTCTGATGACATATGAACCGCACTCTCTAATGTCGGTACATTTCCTATTACTGCGATTGCTTTTTTGACATCTTGATCTTGAGGCAATACAAATATACCGACTCTGCCATCTTCTAAATCCCGCTTAGCTAACGGTACTAACGCTGGAGTTCCAGAGTCTCTAAATATCCCGAGCGCTACCGAAACATCGTGCAGTATCGCTTGTCTTTGTCCAAGATTAGAAATCGTTACCATCGCATCGATCGATTTAGGATTTAAAATAAATCCCATTCCATACTTCATAATTTCTTCTTGCCTTGCTGGTAATCCAATATTCATAATATAAATATTATCAATATATAGTCCTGCTCCTTCAAAACGGAGAGGCACATGCTCAACGTCCACAAGATCACGTAACCTTTTACCAGACATTAATGTTTTAGCAATAAAAAAACCTATTAATCCAGCCACTACCCCAGCAATCCATGAATGAAATCCTATATATGCAAATGTTGTCGCAAATGATGTTAACATCGCTAAATAGTTACGACTTTCAAATACTAATGCAATCCCCTCAATATACGTGTTTCCACGTGGTACAAGCTCATATCCATCTAATTGCTGCAGTGTATTCCTTTCCATATTTCTCACATCTCGAAATTGAGATGCCGCTAGTGTAAGGAAGGTAATTGCTGAAAAATCCTTTTTCAAAATAGATGGAATAGCAATTGCTCCTAAAGCTGCTGCGATTAAGCCCATAGCAACGTGAATGATTTTCCCATGCAAACGTGTCGGATACTGCCTCGTATCTGTACGAAGCATCAAAATCCGTGTTACCGTTCCAGCAATGACGCCACATAAAATAGCTGATGTATATTCAGTCATGTATTACCCTTGCCTTTCTTTTACATGTTTTTTTCTAAATCGCTCCTTATACGCCGATACTTTTACAATGTAAGATGCCATCATAACAAATAGTGTAGAAACAGCCATGATATCCAAAAATGTCAAACTACCAAATTCGTACGGAAAATGAAGCCTTCTAAAAATAAAGGTTACCAAGATTTCTCCTTGTAAGGCTCCAGCATATAAAGAACATAGACGTAATACTCGATCTCGGTGTAATAAAATTGACGCATACACAAGGGCGCCACTTAACATAAAAGTCCGATCAATAACAATCCAAATTGGATCATACACCTCTAACAAGTGAAAACTTGTGTATAACATAGCAATAATAAGTCCTGACAATACAGCATAAATTTTTTTCCATATAGAATATAGAGCAATCCCCAAAAAAGAAATACCGCCGAGTATAAATGCATTTATTGATATAACGAAAGAAGCAATGGATACAGTAATTTGTGAACAAATAATAAGCATTAAAATACCAGCACTTATTTTCCATCGCATTTCATCTTTTTTCAAAAAAAATGTTGTAACAATCCAGCCCATCCACATTAAAAAATAAAAATAGCTCCCATCCATATTTCACCCTCCTATCATTTCCATTATGGGAACTTTTTATGAAAACTAATCCTTTTCTTCTTCTTGCATAGTTTTTTCTTATAACAGCAACACTTTCTATTAAAGGGAGGTGTAGATAACAATGGGAAAAGATCGTCAAGAAAAGAAGTTAAAACAATCACGCCGCGTTGAATCAGATCGTGATCAATCATTACAATCCCCTGGTGCAACAGGTCTTGATACACCAGAGCAAGCACGTCAACAAAATCAGCACTAAACATCAAACAGCTACTAATTTTCAAAAATTCAACATAGCACCCAATTGAATTGAACCGTTAATCAACAAAAAAGATGGTTTCGCTACAGCATCGAAACCATCTTTTTTGCCTAAACATTATAAAATTTTCCATTCAATTTTTAGATGTAGTTCATTTTCTTTAAACTGTATGATTTTAACTAGATTTAGGTAAGAAAATTTTCACATCAAGATTCTAGGAAAAGCAAAGAATTTAGATTGGAGATGTAACCCTACTGATTAAAGTCTTATTTTGTCTCAGAGCATTTTTCACACACATAGACTATGTATTATTGTAAAATAATTTTATGCATACATCTTTCACATAAAAAAAGAAAAAAACAACCAATGGCTGATTTTTTCTTTTCATCTCCTATTAAAACTCTATCTCATACTGTAATTTGTCGTATCAATTCCACGCTGCGACAACCAGTGATACGTATCACCCTTCACAATAAGTGGTACTTGCTGAAGCTCAGACAGCGTACTCGCTCCAAGAGCCGTCATAATAAACTGTAAATCCGTATGTAAAAGTTCTATTTCATCAATTAATTTCTCTATACCATCAGTTATCAATATACGTAAAAAATATCCCGCAAAAGCAGTTGTTTGTGCCCCTAGCGCAATTGCTTTTGCTACATCAAGTGCAGTTTGTATACCACCAGATGCAATAAGAGAGAGGTTATTATTTGTAGAGGATGCTTCTATTATAGAGGCTACCGTCTGAATGCCCCAATCGTTAAAGTAAGAAAGCATACGCTGCCTTCTTTCATTTTCCACAGCAGCAAAATTCGTACCACCTTGTCCACCAACATCTACAGCAGTTACACCTACATCAGCTAACTGTTGCACAGTTTCTTTACTCATGCCAAAACCTACTTCTTTCACAATAATAGGCACTTCAGCACTTAGAACTATCTTTTCAATGCGTTCTAATACACCTGTAAAGTCCCGATCTCCTTCTGGCATTGTTAATTCTTGAATGACGTTCAAATGAATTTGCAAAGCATTCGCCTCAATCATATCAACCGCTCGCTTTGCCTGTTCAACACTCGCCTCGCTACCCAAATTTGCAAAAACAATCCCATTTTGGTTTACCTTTCGAACAATTCGATAAGAGTTTGCTTCTCTTTCATCTTTTAACGCTGCCATTTGAGAACCAACAGCCATTGCTAAGTTGTGGTGTTTTGCTGCATATGCTAGCTGCTCATTAATATATAATGTTTGCTCTCCACCACCGCCAGTCATCGCATTGATAAAAATCGGCGAACTTAGTGAAAGTTCGCCGATTTGAGTTTCACATGTAACATTTTCATAACTTGAATTTGGCAAGCTTTGATGGACAAAAGCAATGTCATGAAAGCCATGTATACGAGACTGTCCGGTAGAAAGAGCGTATTCAATATGATCTAATTTTCGTTTTGCCCTTACCACTTGTACCCCTCTTTATATCCAGTTCCGACGGCTAGAATCTCCGGCCATTTCGCCCCCTCGGTCGGGAGTTCCAATGACCTACGATTCTGAGCGAGCCGTCTCCACATTTATTTTATTTCTTTAATTTTTTCAGTTGTTCACCAATAATATCGCCAAATTGGAAAGTTGCGGACTCAGAATTTGGCTCATATTGGCTGTAATCTTCTGTTTCATTATTTTCTTCAATAGCTTCTTTTATACTTAAAGAAATGCGTTTTTCGGCTGCATGTACTTCAAGCACTTTCACTTTCACTTCTTGTCCCATTTCTAATACTTCATTTGGATTTTTTACATGGCGATTCGCAATTTGTGATACATGCACAAGCCCTTCTACACCTGGTAAAATTTCAACGAAAGCACCGAATGTAACAATTCGCTTCACAAGCCCCTCTCGAATGTCACCTGGCTTAACTTCAGCAGCAACATTTTCCCAAGGTCCTGGCTGAGCTGCTTTAATCGATAAAGAAATGCGCTGCGTATCTGCATCCACCGATAATACTTTAACTTTTACACTTTGTCCTTGTGTTAACACATCAGCTGGCTGTTCAACACGATCATGAGAAATTTGAGAAATGTGTACTAAACCATCTACGCCACCAACATTCACAAAAGCACCGAAGTCAGTTAAACGTTGAACTGTACCTTCTACAACATCTCCTTCTTTTAGAGAAGAAATCGCGTCTTTTTTCTTCGATTCTAATTCTTGCTCTACAACTGCTTTATGAGAAAGAATCACACGATTCTTTTCACGATCTAATTCAACGATTTTCACCGCTAATGTTTTCCCTTTATAATCTGTAAAATCTTCTACATAGTGTAGTTCTACAAGTGAAGCTGGAATAAATCCACGAACACCAAGATCCACCACTAAACCACCATTCACAATATCTTTTACAGTGACATCAAACACTTCACCTGAAGTGAATTTCTCTTGCAGTTCTACCCATGCTTTTTCTGCGTCAACAGCACGTTTCGATAATACAAGATCATCGTCTTCTAATTTAATAACTTTTAATTCAAGAGTTTGGTCTAATCCTACAACATCGCTTGCTTTTTCAATATGAACGTTAGCTAATTCACTAATTGGAATAACGCCATCTGTTTTGTATCCAACATTTACAAGAACTTGCTTTTCTTCAACTTTTGTTACAGAACCTGTAACAACGTCACCCACTTGTAATGCTTTTGAATCCACAACTTCTTCATTCATTTTCTCTACCATGGAAATACCTCCCTACAGAATTGACAAAGCTTTTTTATGTATATACGAAATGAAAACAAATGCTTTCATTTGCATGTTATAAGAGTGTTTTAGCACATACTCGCTTTTACTACACACAATAATCTATTATTTGTTCTACATTTTATAGAAGATATAGAAACCTATATAAATAGTATACAGCAAAATCACTTCGAATAAAGTATGTTTTCAAATATAATAGCGAATATATTCTGACACTTCCTCTTCTTTTACTAACTTCTTACAAATCGACTTATTTGTCAAGCAAAGTGCCTCACTATTCTCCTCTTGCTAATTTTTTAAATAAAAAAAGAAAGAGGTACCCCCCTTTCTTTATTTTGCAAATGCTCCAGAAACAATATTCATAATGTTTTTGACAACCTCTTCAATTGATAAGGAAGTTGTATCTAGTTCTAACGCATCATCTGCTTTTTTCAGCGGAGAAACTTCACGTTCTGAATCCAATTTATCACGATGTGCGATTTCTTTTTTCAATTGTTCTAGACTAGAAGCGAAACCTTTCTTCGTGTTTTCAAGATGTCTACGCTCCGCTCTCTCTTGAACAGAAGCAAGCATAAAAATTTTCACTTCTGCATTAGGTAACACATGGGTACCAATATCACGGCCATCCATGACCACTCCACCCTTTTCTGCTAGAGCTTGTTGACGACGTACCATTTCTTCACGAACAAGACGATGTTTCGCAACAATCGATACACGGTTCGTTACGTCTGGTGTACGAATTGCTTCAGATACATCCTGACCGTTCAAGAAAACTAGCTGTGTATTTTCACCTTGTTGAAACTCGATATTTACATTATTTAAAACTCGCATTAAACTTGCTTCATTTTCGATATCTTCATTCTGTTTAAGAGCGGCGTATGTAAGCGTACGATACATCGCACCTGTGTCAATATACACATAAGAAAGTTCTTTCGCGACAATCTTTGCAACTGTACTCTTCCCAGCTGCTGCTGGACCATCTATCGCAATTGAAATTCGTTTATCCATTGTAGCACCTCATTTTTTCACTTATAAAACAAAACGAAAAGCAGGTGTAAATCCCCTGCTTCTCTGCACTTGTTTCACGTCGATTAAATCCCCAATTATTGTAGCACAAACCTTACTAGAAGAAAATGAAAACTACTTATTCACTTGTAAAACATCAGTTATATCTTGCCCTGTAACTCCTTCATAATAAACAATTTTTGATAAATATCGTACGGTAGATTCTTGCGTAAAGAGTAATTGAATAATACAGAGACAAATAAATTGAACTAATAATATACGAATTAAAACTCCCTCAATTTTTTTCAAAAAATGTCCTCTTTTCATTTTCATACCTATTCCAGCAACTTATATAGCAAAAACTCAAAACTTCTCGCTTCAAATATCTCCAACTTCAAAGCAACTACCTTTATTTTCATTTCTAATACGAACTTTTATACATTTCCATTGTCGAATCTAACCAAAACATGGTATGTTCTAAATGTATTTTTTGACTGGAGAGGGGTATAAGCATTGAAAAAAATCCTAGTTTTACACACAGGTGGAACAATCGCAATGGAGGAAGATAAAGAAACTGGGGTTGTACAACCAGGGGAACAAAATCCTCTTTTAAAATTCATTCCTGATTTAGAAGAGAATATTGATTTAATTGTTGAAGATGTCTTTCATCTTCCATCACCTCATATGACTCCTCGTGAGATGTTACAATTACAAGTTATCATTGACGAAAGAGTAAAAAACGAAGACATCCATGGGGTTGTTATTACACATGGTACAGATACATTAGAAGAGACTGCATACTTTTTAGATTTAACTGTACAAGCTAATATCCCAATTATTGTAACAGGCGCAATGCGCTCTAGCAACGAATTAGGCGCTGACGGTTTATATAACTTTTTATCCGCTGTAAAGGTTGCAAGTAGCAACGAAGCACTTGGAAAAGGTGTTCTTGTCGTGTTAAACGATGAAATTCACTGTGCAACTAATGTAACAAAGACACACACAAGCAATGTTGCAACATTCCAAAGCCCTCAATACGGGCCAATTGGTATGGTTACAAAGCGTGGAGTTGTCTTCCACCATGCGCTTGTACACCATGAAACATACGTAGTTGGACAAGTTTCTAAAAATGTTGTTGTATTAAAGGCTTACGCTGGAATGGATGATACACTACTGTCAGCCATTGAAAACTTACCTGTAGATGGAATTGTAATCGAAGCACTTGGTCAAGGAAATTTACCACCAAGAACACTGCCTAGCCTGCAACGCTTAATAAATAAAGGAATTCCAATCGTTCTCGTTTCTCGCTGCTTTAACGGAATTGTCCAAGACGTATATTCCTATGAAGGTGGCGGAAAACAATTAAAAGATATGGGTATTGTCTTCACATACGGTTTAAACGCTCAAAAAGCTCGAATTAAGTTACTTGTTGCTTTAGAATGCGCTCACTCTCAAGACAAAATCCAACAAATGTTTATGCACGATTAAAAATAAGCTGTCGAAATTCGACAGCTTATTTTTGTTCTCTTGACACAACTGTTTTTACAATTGCTTCGCCATGAAATCTTCCATTCTCAATAAAGATTTCATTCGCATTATTTCCAGCTGCAATAACACCTGCAATAAAGATATTATCAATATTCGTTTCCATCGTTTCTTCTGTATACATGGGACGCCCTGTTTCTTTATCAATTTCTACTCCCATTTTTGTTAAGAAGCTATGATCTGGATGATATCCCGTCATTGCAAACACAAAATCATTTTGAATCGTAAATGATTCCCCGTTACTTGTATACGTAAGTGTATGTTCAGTAATTTCTTTTACATGAGCATGGAACTGCATTTGAATTGTACCATTACGCACTAATGCTTCAAATTCAGGTAAAATCCACGGCTTAATACTCTGTGAATATTCTCCCCCGCGATACAATACCGTTACACGCGCTCCTGCCTTTACAAGTTCTAGCGCTGCATCTACACTTGAATTTTTCCCTCCTATTACAACTACATCACTGTCAAAATACGGATGTGCTTCTTTAAAATAATGAGAGACTTTCTCTAATTTTTCCCCGGGAATGTTCATATAGTTTGGATTGTCATAATACCCCGTTGCTACTACAATATATTTTGCAGTATATATCTCCTTTTTCCCATCACGCTTCATTGTATTTACTCTAAATATGTTCCCATCTTTTTGGACTTGTTCTACACGTTCAAATGCATTTACACGCACACTTTTACGTTTTACCACTTCACGATAATACGCAAGCGCTTGATTACGAACTGGTTTACGATTTTCTATAATAAAAGCAACATCACCAATCTCAAGCTTTTCACTAGAGGAAAAAAACATTTGGTGCGTTGGATAATGATAAATCGCATTCACAATGTTTCCTTTTTCAATTACTAGTGGATCAATTCCCTCTCGCTGCAGTGAAATCGCCGCTGCTAATCCACATGGTCCGCCCCCGATTATAATAGCTGTTTCTTTTTGCATACTCGGTTCACTCCTAGTCTTCTGCTTCAATCTCTATTTTATAAAACAAGAAAAAACCTACTTTCAGCAGTAGGCACCTATCTTTATTGTATTCATTTTTCATATATTTGTCATCTAAACGATACGTACATTCGATAGACGTCCGCTAAAAATTGTTTGAATCTTATTCCTTGTTGCCCCAGTACGTTTTCCGGATCAATCTTTCTTGCCGGATCTAGCGTTTTATGCGATACAATGTCAGTTTTTGGATTCAAATTGAATGTATGACATAAATAGGCATGGTACCATGTAAATCGTGTATATGAATCCCAAAAGTTAACATTTCCTCCGTAGCACATTTCAACACCAATCGCCGCTTTATTTGCATCATAACCAAACAAGTCATTATCTGTCGGTACATTATATCTTACATGATATGCAACCTCATCAATCGGAATAATTTCTAAAATAGTCGTATCATCTACAAAAGTATGTGCTGATGCTTTCGGCTGAATTTCGTTAAAGTAATCACGATTTCCTATAGCATTACTACCTGGATTCCCAGTATCATGACTTACAATGAATCTTACCTTCGAAAGACGGATTCCTGGTCTTGAGCTTCCATATCCAATATAATTCCGTTCTATCGGGAACATCACCATGTCTATCAACTCCGCTCTAGAAAATTACCTCTCTTCCTTATATATATTCAACTTTAATGTCCATATAAATAAAAATTTAAAAACTGATACAAAACTTCTCTTTTTAATTAGAAGAGAGCATTCAGTCATGCATCGAAGCGGTCAGACCCTTTTCCTGCCCCATGCCAAGTTAAAAACAAAGAGAGAAAAAGAGTGTGTGTAGATCACCTGCTATTTTTCGTAGTAGCAACTTATATGTTAAAAAACAAAAAATCATATATGTATATCGCATTTCTTACGCAAATAGAAAATCAAAAATATTCGACGTAAATACCATAAATAACAAAATACTTACAGCTGTTCCATAAAATCCATAAAACCAAACACAGTCTTCCTTTGTATCTAAACCGAAAAATTTATTCACGGATTGTAACAAAGATGAACGTTTCACATGTTTTCCTCGTAAAACTTCTACCCGTTCCATAACATCTGTTGGCATCATAAATCTTTGGTTTGCTGTCATTTTCATTATTAATCTCTCCTTATTTTGTTTCCGTTTTGTTTATCTAAGGAGAGTATAGCACAGATGTTCGTGTAGAACAAGCGTTCTTTTTCGTTTTTTTATAATTAAACTTCCATTTCTAACACACCCCCTTCTATTAACAATCACAATTTATCCCGTATTAGCAGACAGTAAAGTCAAGTTTCACTTTATCCAATTCACTTTAAAAATAATATTATAGTTCCCCAGACTATAGCAATCACTGTTCCCACAATACATATTCCAAACAACAAAGATACGATCCATTACACTCACTTTTTCACTTGAATCCTTTTTCTTTAAAACCTCTTCTAAATATACAATTCTCTTTTCCATAATCCTTATACTGCACTTCATTGAACTACTCCCACCTTCACTTCGTTTAGAGGAGGGGGTCTTCTCGGTTAAAATGATAAAAAAACGTGGCTCCCTTGAAGGAAACCACGTTTTCTCTAAACTTTTCTTTCTATTATACCCAACCTCTAAAGCGGCTAGCTTCTGCCATTTTACGTACACCAACCATATAGGCTGCTAAACGCATGTTTACTTTACGAACTTGTGATGTTTCATAGATAGAATCGAATGATCTTACCATTACTTTTTCTAAGCGTTGTTCTACTTCTTCTTCTGTCCAGTAGTAACCTTGGTTATTTTGTACCCATTCGAAGTAAGATACAGTAACACCACCGGCACTTGCTAATACGTCAGGAACAAGTAAAATACCGCGTTCTGTTAAAATTTTAGTTGCTTCTAATGTAGTTGGACCATTTGCTGCTTCTACAACAATTTTCGCTTTAATATCCGCAGCGTTCTCTCCAGTAATTTGGTTCTCAATTGCAGCTGGAACTAAAATATCACAATCAAGTTCTAATAACTCTTTGTTTGAAATTGTATTGTTAAATAATTTCGTTACTGTTCCAAAGCTGTCACGACGATCAAGTAAGTAATCGATATCCAATCCATTTGGATCATGCAATGCACCATAAGCATCAGAAATTGCAATTACTTTTGCACCAGCATCATGCATAAACTTAGCTAAGAAGCTACCAGCGTTCCCAAATCCTTGAACAACAACGCGAGCGCCTTTAATGTCGATACCACGTTTTTTCGCAGCTTCACGAATACAGATTGTTACACCTTTTGCAGTCGCTGTTTCGCGGCCATGAGATCCACCTAATACAAGTGGTTTCCCTGTAATAAATCCTGGCGAGTTAAATTCATCGATGCGGCTATATTCATCCATCATCCATGCCATAATTTGTGAGTTTGTAAATACATCTGGAGCAGGAATATCTTTTGTCGGACCAACAATTTGGCTAATTGCTCGTACATATCCACGACTTAATCTTTCTAATTCACGGAAAGACATTTCACGCGGATCACAAATGATACCACCTTTACCTCCACCATATGGTAAATCAACAATACCACATTTTAAACTCATCCAAATAGAAAGTGCTTTCACTTCATTTTCTGTTACGTTTGGATGGAAGCGAATTCCACCTTTCGTTGGACCAACAGCATCGTTGTGCTGCGCGCGATATCCTGTAAATATTTTAACAGTCCCATCATCCATACGAACTGGAATTTTCACTGTCATCATACGAACTGGTTCTTTAAGTAATTCATACACTTCGTTTGGATAACCCAATTTTTCTAGTGCTTCACTAATAACAATTTGTGTTGAATTTAATAATTCAAAGTGTTGTTCCCTTTGTTGTGTTTGTGTTTGAGCTCCCTTTTCGGCTACCATAGTAAGTAAACCCCCTGTAATTTCACTTGTTTAGTAAACCTTCATTGCCTAGTATACACCGTTAAATTTGGAATGCAATAGAAAACGCTAACAAATATATACAAACTATTTCCTGTTGCAAGCGTTTTCAACATTATTATAGTCCTTTTCTTACTTTTAGAAAAGTAAAATACTTAAATATTTAAATATTTTTTATAAAATAATATATTTTAATCTCCTATCATTGCAAAATACAAACAAAACCTCAAGCTATTTATACTAGCTGAGGTTTTGTTTTGCGATAAAATACTTATATATTTGCTGAATTGCTTGAGCATCCATTAGTTCTTTTCCATATTCCATAATACGATAAATCGTTACTGTGGAAGAATTACCGTATTCTGCTAAAATAGCAATAATATCCGCCTTCAATAACGCCGGTTCTTCTTCCATCCAAAGATAAAAGCGTCCATCCCAAGAATAAAGCTTCCCTCCGGTTACACCGAGATTATACAAACGATCCGCCAAAGTAATCACATCTTCAAATGTTGCAAATTCATACAATATATGTTCGCTCTCGTCTAGAGTTACTTGCATCTCAATAAATTCATCACGAAACTCATCATCTGTATCCGCTTCATGATTTTCTTTTGTAACAATTACAACCATTCCTTGTGCCTGTAAAGAAAAAACCTCAACTGCAATTGGACCGTCTGCTTCAAATCCAAGTTCTTCATTTGCTTCTTGCATCATATCACGAAATAACTGTTGCACTTTAGGAGCATTTTTCCATAAATCCTCCTTCGTTAGCCCTCGCTCAGATAAATCGTCAAATGTTAGGAAAATTTTAATTTTATTATAATTCAATCGTTCCAACCTCATCTTGTAACCTCCCTACGTAACCGTTGTATCTAATTTTTATTATATGAAATAGATAATAGATGGTTCTTTTCGAACAACTATTCCGAAATTTTTAACCATTCATCCCATTCTTTTTTTGTATCACCAATGAATATATGTTGAAGTCCATCCCTATCTTTATCTGAAACAAATTGGCTTGCAGGCCCAACAAATCCAGTGTAGATTTTCGGATTTTTGTCTTGCAACTCATTAATCAAGTTCAGCGTTCTTTTCAAATATCTCTCTTTTAAACACGATATAAACACATATTTAGGCGCATATTGCTTGACAGCTGCACTGATCTCATCTTCTTCTAGGCCTGTCCCAAAATACGTTGCTTCATAGCCTTGCAACCGTAAATATATTGTAAAAAGAAAAAGATATAATGTACTTACTTCTCCTGGTGCACATATGGTCAAGGCTTTTGGCAATGTAACATTCGTCTGCGTGTTATGATAAATCATTCCAACTCGTGAGCATAAAAATGATTCTATATAACGCTCTTGTGCAGAAGTAATCTCATCGTTTTTGCGCATAAGCTCTAATTTATCAGCAATTAAGATCAATATATGAGTAATTACTTTTTCTATTGTATAAATAACAAATGCCTCGTTTAATAATTCACGGGCATGTATTTCATCAAATTTTAACAAATAACGAAGGATATCGTCCACTAAAAAAACTTCTTTACTATATGTCATCTCAGCTGGATTGTGATTTTGCAATCGATTGCTCTCTAGTAACTGGACCGCTTGCCCAATTGTAAATCCTTCATTTATTTTGTTCATTAGCCATTTTAAAATCCTCACATGCTCTTCTGTATAAAGACGATGCCCCGCATCATTACGTTTTGGCGCAATAATATGATATCGTCTTTCCCAAGCCCGTAGTGTACTTGGCTGAATTCCGAGCATATTCGAAACTGCTTTTATATTATATTTCCCTTTTAAAGTTGGCATGTTTTTCCCACCTTTAAACCAAATGTCTCTTAACTTTCTCCTTGCAAAGTAAGTAAGTGCGTTTGGGATGGCGCTCGAAAACGTAGTGGTATCAATGTCGTTCCATACCCATTACTTACGAATAACGTTGTAAACGGATACTCATATACACCGCCTTTTAGATAACGTTTAGAATGAAATAAACGAATTTGTCCTCCATGAGTATGTCCACTTAATACGAGGGAAATTTGTTCGCGCTCTGACATTTTGCTTACAATATCAGGATTGTGACTAATCAAAATGCGAAACCCTTCTTCTTGACAATCCGCTAGCGCTAAATCTAAACGATCTCGTCCTAGCCCCATATCATCCACTCCTAATAAACAAAGCTTGTCGCCACATTCTGATTCAAACAGTACCCTTGTATTATCGAGAATTTTCACACCGTGTTCTAGCAATAACGCATCTAATTCATGATAGTCAATTTCATAATCGTTATTTCCCCATACAAAATATATAGGACCAATTTTACTTAACGCTTGAATATTAGCAGTAATTTGTGGTAACGATACACCCTTTTCTGCTAAATCACCGCCAATAATAACAAAATCAACGTTTCCTTTTACCTTTTCAATTAAAGAAGGTGAAATAACTCTCCTATGGATATCCGAAATAAAGAATATCCGAATCTTTCCAAAGCTTTCCGGGAAATTTACAAATGATAAAGTATGTTCCAGCAATGTATTACGCATTGCTTCTCTATACATCATAAATAGACAAATAAAACCAATACATACGAATACGCCACCTATTCCAATCCATAACATATACTTTTCTCACCTTCCCCCAAGCAAGATAGAATCCACTTAAACTATATTACCAAAAAGGTGAATAAGACCTTATCTGTTAGGAAAGGCTTCATTCACCTTTTTCAATTCACTCATACAACAAGTCTTTTATTTTACTATTGCTATTCCTTCTCTACTTTTCTTTAACAGGAATTTTCAATTCCTTTCCCACTTCTAACTGATCATCTTGTAAATTGTTATAGTTTTTTATAATTGTAGCTCCATCACCATTCGGGAAGTACTGTTTCCCAATACTTTCGAATGTTTCTCCCTCTTTTACAGTATGCGTCTCAAATTTTCCCGGCTGCTTCTTTTCTCCCTGACCATGTTTATTTGAATCGAAAAAAATCACTTCGAACGCATTTTTTCCAGTTGCATCACTCTTTTGTGCACTTTTCACTTCAATATACTTATCGGTATACCACAAAATACTAAGCGGTAACAAAATAAATAAAAATGTTAAAACACGAACAAAAAAGTGATTAATCTTAAATTTAGATTTTTTCTTCTCTTTATTTCTATGAATCTCACTTCGCGGCGGTAAACCTTCTTCTGTTTGCTCTTCTTCCAACTCTTCTTCTAACTCTTCTTCAAAATCGGGAATTTGTTTTCTCATGCTGTTCACCACCACCTTCCACTTATTTTCTTAATTGAAGTCCCATTATAAAATCAACAAGAAAGTGTGCAAATATCGTTACAAACAAATTTCCTGTCCATTGAAATACATATCCAAACAGAAAACTAATCGTACATACAAAACAAAATAAAAATGGTTTCCTCACATATCGAATATGTAACACAGCAAAAATAACACTTGCAATAAAAAGCCCAAAATATGTCTGTAATACACCTCGAAATAAAAACTCTTCAGCAAACCCAATAACAAACGTAATAATGAATAATTGTATTATAGAAACCCCTTGAAACATTCGTTCATTAATTCCACCATCATCAAACCATGATTCCGGCAACACTTGCATTGCAATAAAATCAAATAAGACGATACCACCTGCTACCAATGTACCTATTACAAGAATGGAAATGGGTTCCCATTTCCATAAATCAAAAAATTCATTCCTATTTGGAAATAGTATATAGGCTAACACACAGCCAACACCAATAATTATTAATTGTGTTATATATAGATTCAGCCGTATTTCTTTCGGACTTATGTCTTCAATACTACGCCTTTGAATGTTCATCATTCCTCCGTTCCCTCATACCAAAGAGCAATTGTAACTCTGCTTCCCAATTATAGTCGAAAATTGATTCCCTTGCTCGTCTTTTTTTGTAATCCTCTTTTGAAATACCACAGTAGTCACAGCAATTTTTTATCTGAACTTCCTTCTCGTATCCAAATTGATGTAGCATTTTTTCTCGCCGGCAGCCTTTATACTGCAACCACGATTTCATACTTTCTAGTTGACTATATTTATTCTGAAGACGTTCCTCTATTTCTAACAGTAATTTTTGCTTTACCTCATCTGACAAGGATTCCATAATGAGCTTCTTCTGTTGTATAACGTTCATCTTTTCCAAATGATAACGTACAAAACGCCAATGTTGCTCACTAAACCTCGCAGCATTATAACAAATTTCTTCTACCTCTTCTATTGATAATACTTTCGTGTGAAACATTTTTTCTTGTAGTAAGGAAAATAAAAATTGAATTTGTTGTTTATTTGGCAATTCATCCGCAATAATAGAAATCGGCAAATCATGATCTAATGGACTACAAAGTAAAATTGCAATACTCGCCTCTTCATCCCTTCCCGCTCTACCAATTTCTTGTAAATAAGAAGCAATATTTGCTGGATAATGAAAATGAATAATATACCTTGTATTCGCCTTATTTACCCCCATACCAAATGCACTTGTACATATAACAAGTTGCAATTGATCATTCATAAATTGTTGTTGAATTAGCATCCGTTCTTCATGTTCCATTCCACCATGGTAAAATGCAACATCTGCTATACCTTTACTCCTTAAATATTCTGTCAGACGCTCCGTCCATGCCCTACTTGAACAATAAATAATTCCTGGTCCTTGTAAGTAAGTTACGTGCGTGAGAAGTGCTTCTTTTTTCTCTTCTATTGTTTGTACAAATTGTACTTCCATTGCAATATTCGGACGATCAATCGAGTACAAATGCTCTACTACATTCGTAAGCTTTAAGCTGTTTACAATATCTTGTAATACTTCTTTTGTTGCAGTGGCTGTTAATGCTAATACAGAGGGGTGTCCAATCTCTTCTATCACTTGATCTATTTTTTTATAATCCGTTCGAAAATCGTAACCCCACTGCGAAATACAATGTGCTTCATCTACAACAAATAACGAAATACGAATCTTTTTTAGTTCTCTTATTATTACTTCAGATTGCAACATTTCAGGCGAGACAAAGACAAATTTATAAGAAGATAATCTTTTTATAGCTTTCTTTTTTTCAACTAATGTACGAAAACTATTAAGCGCAATCACACGATCCTTCACTACATATTTAAGCTGCGTTACTTGATCTTCCATTAAGGAAAGCAGTGGTGAAACAATTAGCACTGTCCCATCTTGCATAAGGCCTGGAAGCTGATAACACATTGATTTTCCTCTTCCAGTTGGAAGCATCGCTACAACATCTTTTCCTTGTAATAAATCCGCAATAACTTCTTTCTGTCCTTGACGAAATTCGTTATAACCAAACCACTTATACAAATAATCCTCAAGCCTCATTTACAACCCCCATTTGCGCTAACACAAGACGAATTTCAAAATAAGAAACCGTCTCTCCTACTGCTTGCTTTAACACACGTAACTTACGTGTTTGTAACGTTGCAATAATGCGCTGTACATGCTTAATTTTATTTTTTTCCATAAACATTTCGATTGAAAAATCTTTTTCTCGTAATGCAATCTCAACAAAATGGTCCTCTATTGTTGCGACCTTTAAGTTTCTAATTGTTGCAATTTCATCCAAAGAACGTCCTTGTCTCCAAAGTTGATACGTTTTTTGTGTTGATAAACTAAACAAATCTGCTCTTTCATTCGGATACGAAATAATCTTAGCCAGTAACGGAAAGTCGCTCCCATTATCTCGAACAGATTGAATAAAGAAATGAACAGTACCCCAAAATAGAAGATATACACGAAATATATCTTGGTTTGTAATTTCTGCAAGTTGCTTTAAAGTATATCCAATTCGCTCATACCCAGTTAGTCGATACGTAAAAATCGTTGCCTCTATTGGCGACATATTTTTTAACAGCATATGCATCTCTTTCCATAAACCTTTTGCAAGCTCACTTCTTGCGTATGGCACCCCAATGAGAAACTGCTTAACCCACATCATTACCTCTGTATCTTGTTGGATTGGAATAAACCTCGCATTTTGCTGTTGTAAATTTGATACCGTTTGAATAATTAATGAAAGTCGTTTCCAAAAGATTTCACCAAGATCCCCATAGTGCAAACCATGTAAATACTGCGGAAAAGAAAGTGTTTTTTCCCAAGTTTCCAACTGTCGTTTTCCCGTATCAGTTAAAATGTATGTATTTTCATGTACGATTTGAATCCATTCTTTATGTACGACTTGTTCAATTTCCAGATCATAATCAGAACGTTGTAATGATTTGTATATCCCAAACAGAAAAGAAATATGAAATATATTTCCATCTTGTAATGTTTGTGAAGAACGTTTCCCCTTTAAAAGGTGATAAATGGAAGAAACAGTTCGTTCGCCATTTAATTGTTTCATACAATATAATAAAGTATATTGTAACTGCATCGCCGCTTCCACCTTTCAATTACATCTATAGTTTCTATTGTATCAAACTGTACAGCATTTAGGCATTTTGAAAATCTTGTGAAATAAATCAAAAATAAGTTGACACTCTAATTGATAAGGAATATCATTATAATTTTATGTTGAAAAGTTTGAAAAACCGTTTTACAATAAGGTTATAATTTTTATAGCGAATGTTTTCACATACATATTATCAGGAGGGAAAAAATATGGCAAAATATACAATTGTTGACAAAGACACTTGCATCGCATGTGGAGCATGCGGCGCTGCTGCACCAGACATTTATGATTACGATGATGAAGGTATTGCATTTGTAACATTAGATGATAACCAAGGTATCGTTGAAATTCCAGATGTATTAATCGAAGACATGATGGATGCATTTGAAGGTTGTCCAACAGATTCAATTAAAGTTGCTGACGAATCATTCGATGGCGACGCTTTAAAATTCGAATAGTCTTTTTATTAACTTCAAAAAATCCCCTCATTTTTATGAGGGGATTTTTTGTTATTCATCTCACTCACAAATTAAAAAAGCCATCAACGCTTCTCTCTCGCTGATGGCCAACACTTCTATGCGTTTTTCATTTTTGCAAATACCCACACTTTCAAGCGTGAGAACAACGCTACAAATACAATTGTTACAACAATTCCCTTAATTAAATTAAATGGAAGAATTGCCGCTACAATCGTTTGTCGCATAACACCACTAGACATAGCAGGCTGATCTAAAAACCAAGTGTAAGCTGGTAAAATGATGAAATAATTTAACACGCTCATAATCACTGCCATCGTAACCGTCCCTAACATCAATCCCGTTGTTAAGCTTTTTACTGTACGATACTTTCGGAATAAGAAAGCTGCTGGCCCAATAAATAAACATCCTGCAATAAAATTCGCCATTTCTCCAACTGGAACCCCTGTTAAACTCCCTTGAATTCCGTAGTGAAGAATATTTTTTATTGCTTCTACAATTACACCCGCAACCGGACTAAAAATAATCGCCGCAATTAAAGCTGGAACATCACTAAAATCAATTTTTAAAAACGGTGGAAGTCCCGGAAACGGGAAATCCAACATCATAAGCAAGTACGCAATACTACTAAGCATCGCCACGCTCACCATTTGTACCACACTGTTTTTTTGTTTCATCTTTCTCTCTCCTTTTCCATCGATCATCTCATGGAAAGTGGAAAGGTTCTGCTATGCCTATTTCTGTCATAAAAAAACCCTTTGCGTTT
Organism: Bacillus cereus; assembly: GCF_002561295.1. Lineage (GTDB taxonomy): Bacteria > Bacillota > Bacilli > Bacillales > Bacillaceae_G > Bacillus_A > Bacillus_A cereus_S. The sequence goes on along the minus strand of NZ_NTUG01000002.1, from coordinate 1,353 downwards.
TACACAAAGGGAGAATTTTTAGGCACATCAAACAGACGTTCAAAGATCTATCTTTTTTGAACGCTTGAACCTCCATCTTCTCCCATCCAGACTGTACTGTCGGCTTTGGAATCTCACCAAATCCTGCCTTAACGGCTCGCGGGCTTAGAACAAAAAATAGCTGTTCATCACCGCCGGTCGGGATTTTCACCCTGCCCCGAAGATAGACCGATATTCTATTTTCTTCCCCATTATACAACATCATCATACAGTTGTGAACAAAAATGTTTATAACTTACGAATAGTAAGCATAATTTCATTACAAATATCTTATACTAACTTGAATCCATGTTCTTTCCCCCCTTATACTAATGATTCTTTCATTAGCTAGAACCAGCCAATCCTCTCGCATTAACGGGCAGTAGACCTCACTGAAACGATGAAGATGGATGGACTCGTAAAAAACGATTGGTGAAAGCTAATAATCAGTGGGAATGAAGAAAAACACACTGATTAAAGTTGCACTTTATTTGACAACACAATCCATATTTTTTACAATTCGAATTTTTCCTTCGCAATTCCCTAGTCATCCATACAGAAAAGTGATAAGATGTTGAATTGTTAAGATAAGAGCATTTTCTTAATACGGAGGAAATGTCATGAAGAAAGAAAAAAGACACTCTATTCAAGAGACGATGAAAAAAAACTTAAGGAAAGAATACTTTTATTTAAAAAAGGAATTACTTTTCTACTGTCCAATTGATTTAGGCACATTTTCAAGAGAAACGTACTATGCTACCTTTGACGAGGAAGGGATTAGTGTTTATCAATACGATAAAACAACAGAAAGCAAACTAAAGCTATGTGAACGTCACCCTTGGAACGATTGGAACAAAGTGAAAATTGATCATTATTTAACAACATCACAATTTGTTTTCCAAGGAAAGCGTAATTGGATTCTTTCTCTCTTCCATAAAGGAAAAGAAGCCCAAAAAATAATCGAAGAACATACTTCTTTGCAAACAGAAGTTGTTTCCCGATCCTTTTTGAAAAAGCTTCCTGGTTTTCGTTCTAATACAGCTTTAAACAAATACATTGGTAGCATCTGCTATACCGCACTTATTGCATTTTTATTAAAATGGATGATTCCATTCCAACAAGTACAAGTTGCCTTGTATGCTTTTTCTATCGGCTGTATGCTCCTTGGTCTACTTTGCTTTACAATTGGACTAATTGAACCAACCATTGTATTATTTCGAACGAACGAAAAAACAAGAGAAAAGGTCTTTTATTATTATAGCTATTTAGCCATTTCTGGATTTATATGTGTCTTTATTTTTTGGTAAAAAGAGCTAGTTTGAACTGCACCCCAAT
>NZ_NTUG01000029.1 GCF_002561295.1 Bacillus cereus | reverse complement strand
TTTCATAATGTTTTAGATGAGAAAGAAAGAAAAAATCCAATCGCTATGTTAAACCAATACTTACGTGATAGTGAGCGTGAAGTAACAAAAATTGAAAAATTAATCGAGCGTCATAAAACATTAAAATCTAACTTTGCTCGTGAACTTGAGCAAGCTCGTTATTTCGTAAATAAGAGATCAAAACAAGCTATTATTGCACAAGAAGCTGGAGAGTTGCAACTACATGAACGTGCTTTAGAAGAAGTAGCATATTACGAAGGGCAAGTTGCTCGTCTAGAAGAAATGTATGCAGGTGTAGTAGAACAAATTGATGAGTTAGAACGCCGCCTTTCTGAAATGAAAAATAAGCTGAAAGAAATGAATGCAAAGCGCATGGAATTAATGGCTCGCGAAAATATGGCACATGCGAACCGCCGTATGAATACAGCTCTTCATAAAATGGATGAGAATAATCCGTTCTTACGTTTTGAAGAAATTGAAGATCATATTCGTAATTTAGAGCTTCGTATGAATGAAGATCATGAACGTGATACATTTGATATGAAAATTGCGAAACTTGAGCGTGAAATGAAAGAAAAAAATGAAGTATCTTTAGACAAAGAGGTAATAAAATAATTGTAGTACATTATAAAACGTGCTTATGATATAGTGATAGAAGAAAAGGTGTTGGTAAGCAATACCTTTTCTTCTATTGTATATGTAACAAGGAGGAGGGGAGCTGAAATGAAGAACCAATTTTCAAAATCACAACTAGTGGGGATGCTCCTCATCATATTTGGATTTGGTCTTTTTCTTGATATGGTTCTCGGGCATTTTGAACCAGGCGCTCTTATCTTTGCATTTATTATGATTATGTTCGGAAGACATTATCGGAAAAAGAATCGATATGTGAGAGGGAATGTATTTTTATTTGTCGGCGGAATTGTTTTTTTATTCTTCCTATTTTCATCAGCAGCATTCGTGCTCGTTGTAGTTGCTTGCTTAGCTTTTATCGGTTATCAGCTTATTCAAGGGCAGCAGAAACCGAAAACTATACAAGTAGAAATTAAGGAAAAAGGATATATAGACGAAGAAAAACAAATCTATCGCACAGAGCCGTACCTTAAGAATATAATGGTTGGTAACATTAGAATGATGGACCATATTTATGAACTAGAAGATATTAATGTCCAGTACGGAGTCGGTGATGTTGAAATTGATTTGACGACGGCAATGATTCCTGAAGGAGAAACAGTTATTGTTATTCGTGGTGTTATTGGTAATATTCGTTTGTATGTTCCATATGATATTGAACTATCTTTAAACCATTCTGTTATCATGGGTAGAGTGTTTCTTCCAGGACATGAAGAAACGGGTTTTAATCGAAATGTTACGTTTAAGACAGAGCAGTACAAAGAAGCTCCACGACGTATTAAAATTATTTCTTCGCTTGTCGTAGGCGATACGGAAGTGAGGAAAGTATAATGAAAAAGCAAGGAAATATTTCATGGATGTACATTCGTTATTCTATGTTATCTTCTGTCAGTATTGCACTTATTTGTACAGTTGTATATGTATGGAAGAGCGGACAAGGTGTATATGATTTATTATGGAAAGAGTCCATTGCTTCTGTTCCAATTGGCTTGTTAATTATAAGCACAAGTCTTCTTATGGGCGGAATTGTAGGGTATGCGATTGGCTATTATATGCAGCAACGTATCCAAGGTTTAAATACTTTCTTGTTTGAAGTAGAGCGTGGGAATTTCCCAAAGGATGTTTCATTTACTGCAGAAGATGAATTTCATGAAGTAGAGCGAAAAGTAATTGCGCTTGCCCGAAGATTAGAGGAACAGGCCGGGCTATTTCAAAAGGTAACGAATGAACGAGCTAATTGGAATGAAGAAATGAGACAAGAAGCGATTTCACAGGAAAGACATCGATTAGCAAGGGAACTGCATGATTCAGTGAGTCAGCAGCTTTTTGCAATGTCTATGATGATGTCAGCAATTAATGAACAGGTAGATCATATGCCAGAAACAACGAAAAAACAATTGCAACTTGTGGAAAATATGGTTGTGAATGCGCAATCGGAAATGAGAGCATTACTTCTGCATTTACGTCCTGTACAATTAGAAGGGAAAAAGTTAACAGAAGGTATAGAAGAATTGTTAACAGAGCTTTCTAGAAAACAACATATGAAGATAGAATGGTTGATTGAACCTATTCAATTGAAAAAGGGTGTCGAAGATCATTTATTCCGCATTGTACAGGAGGCTTTATCTAATACTTTACGACATGCAAAGGCAAAGAAAACAGAAGTGCGTCTTCGTCAAATTGATCAATATGCGATTTTGAAAATTATTGACGATGGTGTTGGATTTGAAGTAGGGGTTAATAAAGCGGGATCATACGGTCTAAGGTCTATTCAAGAACGGGTTCATGAAATTGGTGGAACATTGAAAGTACTTAGTTTTCCAAAGAAAGGTACACAAATTGAAGTGAAAGTACCAATTATGATAGAGAGAGGGGGAGAAGTATGATTAAAGTATTGCTTGTTGATGATCATGAGATGGTACGGATGGGTGTATCAGCATATTTATCAACGCAACCGGATATTGAGGTAGTTGGTGAAGCGGAAAATGGGAGAAAAGGTTCGGAACTAGCGTTAGAATTAAGACCCGATATTATTTTAATGGATCTTGTTATGGATGAAATGGATGGCGTTGAGGCAACACGTGCTATTATTCAAGAATGGCCTGAAGCGAAAATTGTAGTGGTAACGAGTTTTTTAGATGATGAAAAATTATATCCTGTCATTGAAGCCGGGGCAACAAGTTATTTATTAAAAACATCAAGAGCAAGTGATATTGCTGATGCAGTGCGAGCGACTTATGATGGGGAAACAGTACTTGAGCCGAAGGTTACTGGGAAAATGATGTCTCGTATGCGCCAAAAGAAAGAGCAACCGTTGTATGAAGATTTAACAGAAAGAGAGTTTGAAATCCTAATGTTAATTGCGGAAGGTAAAAGTAATCAGGAGATTGCAGATGAGCTATTTATTGCGCTCAAAACAGTGAAGACGCATGTAAGTAATATTTTAAATAAATTGAATGTAAGTGATCGTACACAGGCGGTAATTTATGCGTTCAGGCATCAATTAACGAAATAAGAGGAAACTTCCACTATGTATAATTTGTGCTATGGGTGGAAGTTTTTCTTTGTTGACGCACTATTTTGAAAGCGTTATCATTTAATTAGAGACAGTACATACAAGGGGGAGATAGTGTATATTAGTGCAAACGATATTTGAAATGGGGAAAAACGAAAAAGTTAGAGAAGTATGTAAATATGTTGCAAGCACTTCGTGAACAATATGAAGTTGATACAGATTGTATTGCGATCATTGAGGCTACAGAGGAATATTATCTATTTTTAGTTAAAAAAGAAGATTGCTATGATGTTGTAAAAGTAGAAACGGTGGATACCAACCTTGAATATTATACAAAAGTATATAAAGTAAGTAGTTTTAGTCATACTACTTACCAAATGTAAAAAAACTCCCGAAATGGGAGTTTTTTTAGGACGCTTTACGTTCAGAGGAATCTTCTATTAATGGTACAGGTTTCGCTCCCTGTAATTTTGCAATGACAAGACCGATCATTGCTCCAGCAAGTGCTGGTAAGAACCAGCCGATTCCTTCATTATATAGTGGAATAAATTCAAAGTAAGAAGTAATGGATGTAACAGGTACGTTTCCTTGTTTTAATCCATCAAATATACTTACGGCTGCAGCTCCAATTAAAGCACCGACGTAAACGGAGCGATAACCACCGAAATATTTATGGAGTAGCGATAAGAGTACAAGTACGATGGCAATTGGATATACAACAAGTAAAACGGGTACAGAAATCGCAATGATTTTTGTTAATCCTAAGTTTGCTACTAGAAGTCCTAATCCACAAATTATACTTGCTAAAGTTTTGTATGAAAATTTTGTAAATAAGGTTGAGAAATATTGGCTACATGCTGATACAAGCCCGACGCATGTTGTTAAACAAGCAAGTGTAACAATAACTGCTAATAAAGAAAGACCATAGGAGCCAAATAATTGTTGAACAATTACTGTAAGTAATTGCCCACCGTTTTTGGCGTATCCAAGTGAAACACTTGTTACACCTAACCAGCCAAGCGCTCCATATACGAGTACGAGCCCTATAGCTGCAATCAGTCCTGCTTTTGTAGTAGCGATTGCAATGGTTTTGCGATCCTTTACACCTTGTGAGCGAATGGAGTTCACAACGATAATCCCAAATGCGAGTGCTGAAATCGTATCCATTGTTAAATAACCTTCCATAAATCCTTTGAAAGTGGGAGAAGTTTGATACTCTTGCATTGCTGGACCTGATTCCCCAAGTGGTGTAAACACACTTTTTATAAATAAAAAGAAAATAGAAAGTAATAAGATAGGTGTTAATACATTTCCGATACGAGCTACTAATTTAGAAGGGTTCAAGCTAAGCCAATATACGATGGCAAAGAAAACAACAGTATAAGTAAATAATGCTAATCCGCTAGTGCGAATATCTGCTGGTAAAAAGGAACTTACACCCATCTCGTATGCAACGTTTGCAACACGTGGAATTCCCATAGATGGACCAATTGCGATATAGACCACAACGGTAAAGAAGATTCCGAATATTGGGTGAACATGGCTTGCAAGCTGCTGCATTCCGTTACCTGAAAGAGAGATTGCGATAACAGTTAATAGTGGTAATCCCACTCCGGTTAGTAAAAATCCAAACATGGCTGGCCAAAAGTGTTCACCTGCATTTTGTCCTAGCATTGGAGGGAAAATTAAATTACCTGCTCCAAAAAATAAAGAAAATAGCATAAGACCTGTGAAAAAAATATGTTTTTTTGATACAGTGTTCATTGTTTTTCCTCCTTTTATAAAATTCATTCGTAAGAACACAAAAAACTCGCCCCTAAAAAGGGACGAGTTATATTTACCCGCGATACCACCCTAGTTCATACATGTAGAAATATCTCTATATGTATACGGCTCTGCAACGTACAACATGATACGTGTTCCTTGTAACGGGGGACAGCCGGTAAGAACTTACTACATCGTTCGGTTCTACTTCTCGGAGATGATTTTCGGTTACGCACTGAACATTGGCTTTCAGCAAAATGCCAACTCTCTGGGGAACAGCCCTATAACGTACTCGTTCTCTTCAATGAATTTTGTTCAAGTATTCTGACAGTATTTTCACATGTTTTTTTCATAAAGTCAATAGATTTTTTGAATAAAATTTTGTGGGAATGTATCTATATGAGAAATAGAGCGAATATAATTTGCAAAAGATTCTTGGTCTGTCGGGCCTTGGGTACGATTTTTTCCCAATTTAAATGTCATAAATTTATCACCGCCATTTGCTAAAAAAGAATTGACGACAACAGAGTAGATTTGATCATTGCGTAATGGCGTTCCATCCTCTAAGAAAATGTTCTGGACGATGTTATTTTTCCAAGTATAGCGAATACCTGAGATTTGTAGCATACGAGTTTCATCTTTCCATTGCTCTTGCAAGACATTTCGGATTTCTTGCCCAGACAAATCCATTTTAATTAATGGATTACCGAACGGTTGTATGAGGAAAGTATCTTCCCAAGTAACTTTTCCTTTTTGCAAATTATGCCGGATACTTCCAGGGTTTACGAGGGAAATATCCGCTTGCATAGTTTGACGCTGAGCTATTGCAACGAGAGTTCCTAATTTAGATTCGCCGTGGGCATTTTGCTCTCTTGTTAATTCATATTCGGTTACTCCAAGTTGTTCATCTGCTTTAGCTTGAATTTTTAAGGCGTAAGAATCTATCCAGTTTTTTGTATGTAAATCTGGAGAAATTGCATGTTGATAGATTGGGACAATCGTTGCATCTTTTTTCGTAATATCTTTCGTTTTACGATTTAATGTAACAGAGACATTTGAAAGGGCTTTTCCATATGAATATGCTTGAACGAGTAGTTTTCCGTTTGTTTTTCCATTTATATAAGAGTGGCTATGTCCACCGAATAGAATGTCAACGTCATTATCTAACTGATTTGCTAAATCAGCTAAAGCGCCATGTGTGTTCCTACCTGTTGTATTGCCGCCAAGATGAGCGAGAATAACAAATGCATGAATACCTTTTTGTTGTAGTTGGTGTACATAGTGATTAATGGAAGAAGCTTCATCCAAAAAAAGGACAGAAGACATATTGGTATACATGGTTAGATATGGAGTATCTTTTGTGATAACACCAATGAAGGCAATCGGAATACCATCAATCCACTTAATTGTATAGGGAGGGAAGAGAGGTTGCTGTGTATTACGATCTAAAACATTTGCACATATATAGGGAAACGAACTACCTGAAAATGAATTTGTTTGTATGGTAGTTTCACCACTAATTAGTTCTGTCAGAGCGACCGGGCCTTTATCAAATTCATGGTTTCCTAATGTGCCAACATCAAATTGAAGATGATTTAAAAACTCCATTGTTGGCTGATCATGAAAAAGTGCTGAAATCGGAGGGCTCCCGCCAATCATATCTCCTGTATGAACAAGTAAGGTGTTAGGGTTCTTATCGCGGTAAGATTGAATATAAGCAGCTAGGTAATCGGCGCGTCCTACAGATTTACCATGCAGTGTTGAAGTGGTATTTAATTGACCGTGAAAATCATTAAGACCAAGAATTTGCACAGATACGTCGGTAGGTAGAGAAGGAGAGAATAGAGCGGAAAAAATCAGTTTGATAAGAAAAGGGAGTAATAGGAAATAGTTCATATTAACACTCCTCTATTAAACATATTTTATGTTTTGGATGTCTATTGGCTGATTGCGGGTTTATCTTACTATTCGTGGGAAGTTTCACTTTATTGTATGAGAAGTGGGGGAGAATCTTTTGTAAAAAGTAAGTAAAAGTATAGAGGAAAATGTAAAGTTTTTTGATAAATATGACATTTGTGGTGGGAAGGCAGGAGTTTTTTTTATCGATAGAGAATAATACTACAATCCACTTGCTGGAAAGAACAAACCAAAAAGAGGTGACGGAAATGCTTGCGATGGGTATATTGTTTGGAATTATAGTAATTTGTGGTTTCATATGGTTATATTATGCACGTTCGTTTAAACAAGCAGAAGTGTTACTCTTTCAAAAAGGCAGGTTGTTGGCAAGTCAATCTAGATATTTAGTGTGTTCAAAGTGTGGAAGTGCACAGGCCAGAAGTGGAGGATATCAAGAGTGTTGCAAAATTAGGTTATGAAAGAAGCCTCACAAAATTATGTGAGGCTTTCTTAAGATTTTGTGGCACTCCAAATGGTCCAGCGATCTTGTTCGATAATTGGAGCTATGTTGTGTAGTTCAGTATGAATATGATGTAGAAGGTGAGAAAGTTCATTATCCGTTAATTCGTATAAAATAGATCGACCTGTTCGTGGTGATAAATCTTGTAGTAATGCTTCAATAGAAGTATGGATTTTTCGAACTTCCCACATTGTTTGGAGGGGAAGGGGATGCATTCCGCTTTGTTTTATTAGTTGTTGTATGCGTATTGTTTTTGGTCTTCGTCTCTCCTCTATTTGAATGAGTTTTGGATAGACGGAGAAGAAATAACCACGAATATGTTCTAGGGTGCCGGGAATTGTACAATCTTCAATGGTGCGATCTTGAAGAATCAGTATTCCATTTTTCTTTAAGATACGTGAGGTTTCTTGTAAAAATGTTGGGATGTCTTGTAGATGATGAATAACAGCACGAGAAATTACAATGTCAAAAGTTGCATCAGCAAATGGCATATGGTGAGCATCGCCGTGAATGAATGAGATGTTTTGGAAAGAAGCACAATTCTCTCTAGCAGCTTGTAACATTTCTTTTGAAAAATCAAGGCCGACAATAGTATTGGCTCCCATAAGTGAAAGTTCTTTTGTATAAATACCACCGCCACAGCCAATATCGGCTATATTTTTGCCGCTTACATTAATTATACTTTGGATCATTTTACGCCAAGAAATATCTGTACTTCGCGCAGCATAGGTGTATTTATTATTAGAATCATGAAAATTAATAGGCATATGAAAACCTCCCTTCGTGTTTAGTATATCTCATTTCATCGTACATAACGTTTTTGTTTTAATTTCAAGAACAATAAGGTTTTCTTATTGTTCTAGATAGGAGGATTTGGAGTGAGTAGAACATATTTATTAATCCTATTCATTTTTTTATTAGCATCGTGTAGCCAAGTTGAACAAAAAAAAGAGAAAAAACAAGTAGAAGAGACGGTGAACTCTATGCAAGAACAAGAAAGTATACAAGTAACAATTATACAGAAAGGAAAGGTTGAAAAGGTTTTAAAACAAGAGGAAGCAAAAAAAGTAGTGAATATCATAAATAAGGCTGAAAAGCAACAAGTAACAGGGGATTTTGGAGAGCCAGAGTATGAAATTCAAATTGAGAACAATGGAAAGAAGAAAACGTATCGTGCATGGTTAAGAGGAGAAGATCGACGAGGTTGGCTACAAGATGAAAAAGGTATGTATATGCTTACCAAACCTGATACTGAACAACTCTTATCTATACTCCCGATAGCTCCGGAATCAACAAGTGATGGTGCAAAAGTGAATGTATTAACAGAGGTGACAAAAAAGGATTTGCAAATTACCGCTTTTCACATTAAAACAAATGAAAAGAACATAAATTATACGGTATTTTATACAATTTCGGATTCTTTATATAAAACATTGGAAAAAGAAGGAGAATACTATTTTCAATTAACTTTTCCTGCTAAAGTACAACAAGTGATTGGAAGTAAAACAAGTGAAATAATGAAAGGTGAGAAAGTGAAAGAGGGATATAAACAATACGAAGTAAGTATTGGTGTACCAATAGAGAACGCATCAGCTTCTCAAATAAAAGCATTAGAAGGTTACTATGATAATTATAATTTACAAGTATTAAATCATAAAAAAGAAACAGTAGGCACATTTCAAAATATTATTCAAATTGTAAAAGATTATGGTGAAAAAATGAATTTGCAAAGGTAGAGAAAAATTTTCCTAGGAAATGATAATAGAGTGAACCGAAATGGTTCACTCTATTATTTTGTTTTCGTAGATGGCTCATTTAGTGATTTTCGTGTAATAAGATAGGAAATCATAAGAGCAGAAAGAATAATAAAGATAATAAAGAGATGCTTTGGTAAGAAATCTAATAGTAACACATAGCCAACGGTATAAAAGATTAGTGCTGAAGCTAAAAAAGAAACTGCGCTAATCATGAAAGATTGTAATTTCATTTTTTCTACCTCCTTTCGTTATTAGTTTTGGCTAAAATTGGATGAAATAAACGTAGTTTCCAATAAAAGAAAAAAATATGGCATAATGGAGAAAAAAGAGGAAGGAGAGAGGTATGAAAAATAATAAAAAAGGATTATGGGGAATTGTAGCTGCAGTAGGAATATTTTTACTTTCTAAGTTAAAATGGGTATTTGCGATTTTTAAATTCGCAAAATTTTCAACAGTATTTAGTATGCTATTATCACTTGGAGCATATGCCACTATATATGGATGGAAATTTGGTGTAGCACTGATTTATCTGCTTTTTGTTCATGAAATGGGACATTTGTGGGCAGCGAAACGAAAAGGTATACCTACATCTCCAGCGATTTTCATTCCATTTATGGGTGCTCTTATTGGAATGAAGGAGATGCCAAAAAACGCCAAGGATGAAGCTTATATTGCTTATATGGGTCCTCTTTTTGGATTGCTGTCATTTTTACCAGCAATTCCGCTTTATATCATAACAGGGGAACCTTTTTGGGCTCTTGTTATTTTACTTGGAAGTATATTGAACTTTTTTAACCTAATTCCAGTTTCACCATTAGATGGGGGACGAATTATTTCTGCTGTAAGTACAAAAATTTGGATGTTAGGTCTAGCTATATTACTCGGCTATTCTATTTTCTTTAAGAGTATTATGGGTGGATTTATCTTTATAGTCGGTTGTATGGAATTATATAGGGTAATGAAGCGAAATAAACCAATTGAAGAATTAGGATATAAAGTAGATGTAATGAGAGCATACCTTGCAAAATTCCAAGAAGAATTCCAAGAAACAGAAGCGGTTCACCGAAAAATCTACATGATTCATCATGAAATGAATTTGCTAAGACAAAGAGAGAGGGAGAATCAATTAAAAACCGGAGAACGTCAAAAGATGGAAGTAATAGAATATATACTCAAAAAATTTGAACCACTTGACTATGTACCATATGAAGATGAAAAAGAGGAGCATACCATTCGTATAACAGAAGCTTTAGAAGTATCAGAGAGAAAAATGAACAAATGGGAAAAAGAGAAGCAACAACAAGAAGACTATTATAAAATTGATACAAAAACAAAATGGACAGTATTTGTTTGTTATATTGGTTTACTTGTGATACTGGGCTATACTGCTTATGAAGGATATATCATTTTACAAGAACACTTACCAAATCGAAATATGTAGAAAAAATGTGTCGAAATGGCAAGAAGTATTTACGGAGGAATTCTGCTTCTACAAGAGAATGTTACAGATATAACAATATATAGAAATAGATGTAATATTCATAGTAGAAAAGGAGTTTGGTGAATGAAGAAAATTGTAGGGATACTAGGAACGATTATTATAATGGGACTTGCAAGTTATAGTTTAATGAAAGTGTTTTTATACTATGCAAGTAAACCAGCGGGAATTTCTGCAATGCCATCGGTAGAAGATGCGAGGGAGAAGAAAAAAGTTTTAGAATTTATTCGTTCGACACATGAAAGTTATAACAACTTTTTAAATTATGGCAAGGCCGAAAGATATACAGCAGGAGATTGGGATCAACTCTTACAGTGGTTTCAACAACAGGAACCTGCTTTGAAAAGTGTACATACAGAAATAAAAAATGAGAAGATAAAACGAGATGTGAGACGAAGTTATGACATATTGAAAAAGGGTATAGAGAGCAAAAATATTGAATATGTTGTTTATGCACATCGTGTTTATCATGACTTGGATATCTTAGTAAATAAATATACAGGTGAAACAAATATATGGGGATATACAGAGTTTGGAGATGGAAAAGATGTACAAGTAATTGAACAAGCTCTGCAATCTCAGTCGTAAGCTAACCTATTTTGGTTAGCTTATTGTTTTTTGGGGAATATAGGAAAAGTGTATATGAAATGGGTGTACGTAATGAAGGGTAAATGGAAATCGTTCATACATTTTTCACAAAAGCACCATGCTTATAGTGATTAAAATCACAACCTTCCATCTTTGCTTCGTTTACAATAACAATATAAAAGGAAATAGAGGAGTGGGATATAATGTTAAGTGCAAAAACAATTGAAATTGTAAAATCAACAGTACCATTATTACAAGAAAAAGGTGTTGAAATTACAACACGATTTTATCAAATTATGTTTTCAGAGCACCCTGAACTATTAAATATTTTTAACCATACAAATCAGAAAATCGGCAGACAGCAACAGGCATTAGCAAGTGCAGTGTATGCAGCAGCAACGTATATTGATAATTTAGAAACTATTATTCCTGTTGTAAAACAAATTGGTCATAAACATAGAAGTTTAGGAATTAAAGCAGAGCACTATCCAATTGTAGGGAAATGCTTATTACAGGCGATTAAAGAGGTGGCAAATGCGCCGCAAGAAGTATTGGACGCTTGGGGAGAAGCATATGGTGTGATTGCTGATGCATTTATTAGTATTGAAGCGGAAATGTACGACGAAGCAGCGGAAAAAGAAGGCGGTTGGAAAGATTTCCGTAACTTTGTTGTAGTGAAAAAAGAGAAAGAAAGTGACGTAATTACATCGTTCTATTTAAAACCAGAAGATGGAAGGGAATTATCTTCATTTTTACCAGGTCAGTATGTAACGGTTCAAATAAATATAAATGGTGAAACGTATACACATAATCGTCAGTATAGTTTATCAGACGCACCTGAAAAAGATTACTATCGTATCAGTGTGAAACGAGAGACAGCTTCAGAGACACCGGATGGGAAGATATCTAATTATTTACACGATCATGTACAAGAAGGAGATATTTTACCGCTAAGTGCACCGGCAGGAGATTTTGTATTAAATATGGATTCAAACTTACCAGTTGTATTAATCAGTGGTGGCGTCGGTATTACACCAATGATGAGTATGTTAAATACATTAATTAAGCAAGATTCAAGTCGTAACGTATACTTTGTCCATGCAGCATTAAATAGTCATGTACATGCGATGAAAGCACATGTACAGCAAGTAGAGCGCGATTATGAACAAGTAGAAGCATACACTTGTTACTCTTCACCGACAGAACAAGATTTAGAAGCAAAAAACTTTGATAAAGAAGGTTTTGTTGATTTAGAGTGGTTACAATCTATTATTCCTACAAATGAAGCAGACTTTTACTTCTGTGGCCCAGTACCATTTATGAAGCATGTTAATAAGGCTTTAGTAGAATGGGAAGTTGCCCCTGAACACATTCATTATGAATTTTTCGGACCGGCAGCAAGCTTGGCATAAACAAATAAAAAACGAGGTGTTAGTTCACCTCGTTTTTTATTTGTTCTCTTAATAAGCGATTTACTGTTTCACGACGTATGCCGATAAGTTGACCAATTTCTGTTTGTGTTAATATTTCATAGATAGGGACTCCATCTAAATATAGTGAGAACCATTCTTGCAAACGATGGAGGCGCTCTTTTGGAGAAACAGTTGTTAATTGATCAATTCGCTGTTGCATCATACGTAATTTTGTTTGAAGCTGCATGGCGATATTAGCATATAACTCTGGGTTCTCTTGTAATTGTTCGTACCATACAGTTCCTGTAATAGGTTCAACCTCCGTTTTAATTAAAGCAATTGCTGTACCATGGTATTCTTTCGGTGAAATTAAAGAGTGGTGAGGAATTGTCTCACCAGGAACGATAATGTTAAATAAAAATGGTGTACCGTCTTCTTGTAATCGAATGACTTTTAATAGGCCTGTTTTAATAAAGTACAAAGGCCCTTCTTCACCTTGTCGAAATAATATATCCCCTTTATGTAGAATCAATGTTAGCACCTCATTTAAGTATTCCTATTTGTTCATTTTACCTGATATATGTGTGTTTGTATTAAATGTATTCATATTAAGGGCAGAAAAGCTTAGAAAACAGTAATTTTGTTGACGAAATGTATGCTATTACAGTAGTATACTATTTAGTGTGTAATAGTACTAGCAATGAATACGCTGTAGGGGGTTTAGTATATTGTTAGATGCGAAAATGACTGATATGAGAATTCCAGCTAATGCCGTCATACATGTGGAAGAGATGAAGGGTGGAGTCGTTCTATCAGTTGAAATAGATGGTCAAATTATTTATACAATGGCTTATGACGAAGAAACGGATAGTTACGCTGAATTGTATGATAGAAATGATAAACGAGCACGTCAAGTACATGAAGATTTTATGGGGTGGTCACTCCTTCACTAAAAAGATGTCAATATGACATCTTTTTTTGTTGAATCGATAGAATATACAATAAAATGCAATAAATAGATACAATTTGTAATAATTGCTTCGGCATTGTTAGCAGTTTGTAACAGCAAATCCTCTGTTTTTTCGTTATCATAAGGGTAATAGTCGCAGCTATAGGGGTGATCAACTTGGATAAGTTACGAATTTCAAATATGATGTTGTTAAGTGTGTGTACGGTATTAGGTTTAATTTTAGGAATGTTTTTATATTCATGTGTATGAAAAAACGCATTCCAAAAAGAACGCGTTATAGGAAAGAGCTAATGATTAGTCTAGTTCCAAGGATCATTAATGTAATACGTAATAAGTTAATAATTGCATTACCACTTAATTTTGTATTAATATAAGCTCCGATTTTCCCACCAATCCAAGCGCCTGGAATAAGAACTAATGCATAAACCCAGCTAACATTGCCAAGAGAGATATGAGTCAAAGAACTTACAATCGCTGATAGAAAGACAATAAACATGGAAGTTGCAACAGCGATTTGTGCGGGAAATGCAAAAAGAAGCATCATTGCTGGAACGAGCAATGCACCGCCACCAATCCCAAATAATCCAGATATGAAACCAACTACAAATGCGATAATAATTGAAAGAAACGGTGGGAACTGATAATGAACAGTATTACCTTCAGCATCTGTAAAAGATCGTTTAATCACAGTTGCATTTGAGAGGGAAAGAGGTTTCAATTTATCACGTAACATGAGAAGGATAGATACAAAAATAAGAAAAATCCCAAAGTATAAAGAGAAAGAATCTTGATTTAAAAATTTGTTTGCCCACGATCCAATAATTCCTCCAGGACCGCTCCCTATAAATAAAATAAGTCCACTTTTATAATCTACTCGCTTATGTTTCATATAAGTAAGAGTAGAGGAGAGACCGGTGAAAACTACGGTCACAATTGATGTTCCAACTGCGAGTTGTGGTGATAGACTATGTAGTCCGATCAGTAAAGGTACGATGATAATTCCTCCACCAAGTCCTACTAGACTTCCGACTGTTCCTGCGATTAATCCAATGAAAAGTAACATGATGTATTCCAAAATTGCCAACTCCTCTGTATAACTAATACAACATTCATTATACACACTTTTTGAAAAGAAATAAGATTGTTCACAAAAAAGTCGCCTTCCTAGAAAAATAAGGAAGGCGACTTTTGATTAAAGTATTAAATGTAATAGGTAATAGAATAGAGCAGCTAATGAAGCTGAAATTGGAAGTGTAATCACCCATGTAATTAACATGCGCTTTGCAGTTCCCCATTTTACACCTTTTACACGATGTGAAGCACCCACCCCTAAAATAGAAGAAGAGATAACGTGCGTTGTACTAACTGGTAAATGAATAAATGTTGCTCCGAAAATTACAAGAGATGATGATAAATCAGCAGCTACACCGTTTACAGGACGAATTTTCATAATTTGTCCACCGACAGTTTTAATAATTTTCCACCCACCGACGGAAGTACCAAGACCCATTGCGATTGCACAAGATAATTGTACCCAAAACGGGATATCGCTAGAAGTATGATAGTTATTTGCCATAAGAGCCATCGTAATAATTCCCATTGCTTTTTGTGCATCATTCGTACCGTGCGTATAAGCTTGTAATGCAGCGGTGAAAATCTGGAATATACGGAAGTTCTTGTTCGTTTTCGTTAAGTTAAAGTTTTTAAAGACCACTTTAAAAATACTATA
Source organism: Bacillus cereus (assembly GCF_002561295.1). Classification (GTDB taxonomy): domain Bacteria; phylum Bacillota; class Bacilli; order Bacillales; family Bacillaceae_G; genus Bacillus_A; species Bacillus_A cereus_S. The sequence goes on along the minus strand of NZ_NTUG01000029.1, from coordinate 11,458 downwards.
TACGATGAAACCAATAACAAAAGCGATAATGGGTGAAATGATTAAAGCTTCAAGAATTTTTATGAACCCTTTAAAATTTAACGAGCTAAAACCAGCAGCAGCAACTGCTGCACCTGCGATTGAGCCAATGATTGCATGCGAAGAACTACTTGGAATACCATAGTACCAAGTGATTAAATTCCAAGCTATTGCCGCAAGCAAAGCAGCTAAAATTACAACAGAACCATTTGGTAAGGCAAATGGGTCAACGATATCTTTTGTTATCGTTTTTGCTACGCCTGTAAATGTCATTGCACCTAAAAAGTTCATAATAGCTGCCATGATAATTGCATGTCTAGGCTTTAGAGCTTTCGTTGAAACAGCCGTTGCAATAGCATTTGCTGTATCGTGAAATCCATTGATAAAGTCAAACGCTAAAGCGCAAATGACTACTAAAACAGTCAGTATTAAGAGTGTATCCATGATCAAACTCCTTACGCGTTCTTCATAATAATTGTTTCTAATACGTTTGCAACGCTTTGACAGCTATCAGCAACTTCTTCTAGCTCTTCGTAAATTTCTTTGTACTGGATGATCTTAATTGGATCCTGTTCACGAGAGAATAAGTGCTTAATCGCATGACGACGAATATCATCACACTGTGACTCATAATCCTTAATTTTTATTGCATTTGTACGAATATCTACTAATTTTTTATTCGACATCAGTTCAACGGAATTTGCAATTTCAATCGCACATTGATTAATTGCTTCTACAAATTTAATCATGTATTCATCTGCCTCTGTAATAGAATACATTTCGAATAAACCTGCACTGTGATCTAATCCGTCTAGTACATCATCCATGCTCATTGCAAGTTGCAGGATGTCTTCACGTTCAATAGGAGTAATAAATGCTTTATTTAGCTCCATAATGATTTCGTGAATAAATGTGTCACCTTTTGACTCATATTCTTTCATGCGCATAGAAAATTCTTTTAAATCGCTAGCATTTTTAATTTTATACTCCACGAAAAATTGCGCGCCTTCTTTTAAATTTTCAGAAACATTCATTAACATTTCAGAAAATTTATCTTTTTTAGATTTAAAAACCATTATTGTTACCCCCACTAAAAGTAATATATGTATTGGCTAGTCAATTCTAACAAAAAACTGTCGTTTTTTAAAACATTTTATCGAAAAGTTTACAAAAACTTAACATAACTTACATTGATGTATTAATAATATTAATAATCAATAATGAATATCTTACTTGTAGAATGTCCTTTTCTTGCAAAAAGTATGAATGTGAAAGAAATCCTTTACACTTGACGAACTATTGCGTTATTATAATAAATTTAAAAGGAGGGTATTTCTTCCTTTTTCTAGCGAAAGTGTAAACATAATGAAGGAAGTGAACAAATGAAATTGAACAACACTCATTTCAAGAAAACGCTTGAGTGGTTCAACAAGAGGAAGAAACTGCGCAATACATTATTGATATTTGGTGGTTTTTTCGTTACTTTATTTATCGCAGTAAATATAATCATCTCCATTCAAGACATATCTGCATTAAAACAAGCTGTTCCGCAGCCAACAATTATTTATGATGCAAATAAAGAAGTGGCAGCAAAGCTGTCTTCTTCAAAAACAGAGGGAATTAAAAGAAAAGATATTCCTGATATTATGGTGCAAGCGATTGTAGCAGTAGAGGACAAAGAGTTTTTTAGTCATCATGGTATCGACTATAGTGGGATTATGAGCGCTATATTTAAAAATATTACAGCAGGAGAAGTAGTTGCTGGTGGCAGTACAATTACACAACAGCTTGCGAAAAATGTATTTTTAACACAAGAACGTACTTTCTCACGTAAATTTAAAGAGTATTTTCTTACTAAAAAGATAGAGCGCACGTATACAAAAGATGAAATTATTGAAATGTATATGAATCAAATTTATTTTGGTGAAGGAGCTTGGGGGATAAAAAAAGCAGCAAAATCATACTTCGATAAAGACGTAAAAGATTTAACTATAGCAGAAGCAGCGACGCTAGCAGGATTAATTAAGGCACCTTCAACTTATTCGCCATATAAAAACTTTAATAAATCAATTGAAAGACGGAATGTTGTTTTAGCCTTAATGAAAGAGCAAGGGTATATTACAGAAAATCAATACAAAAAAGAAAAAGAAACAGGACTTGTCTTGCGACGAGGCGTTGATGATAAATACAAAGGGAAATATTCACAATATGTCGATTATATTGTCCGAGAGGCAATGGAGAAATATGACTTGACACAAAATGAAATTTTAGCTGGTGGATATCGCATTTATACAGAGCTCGATCCGAAAAAGCAACAAGCGGTAGAAGATGTTGTGAACAATGATAGCTACTTTAAAGGAAGCAGTTCCGATCAGTTGCTGCAAACAGGTATCGTGCTCATGGATCCGAAAACTGGTGGTGTACCTGCATTAGTCGGCGGAAGAGGGACGTATCAATTCCTCCAATTTAATCATGCAACGCAGCTGAAAAGACAACCAGGTTCAACATTAAAACCTCTTGCTGTATATGTACCAGCACTAGAGCAAGGTTATGAAGTGTATGATGTTTTAAAAGATGAGCCACTTAGTATAAAGGATTATACACCTCAAAATAGTGATCATGCTTTTCATGGGGATGTTACGATGTATGAAGCAGTTGCAAAATCGTATAACGTCTCAGCTGTTTGGTTATTAGAACAAATTGGATTAGAAACAGGTTTGAATTCACTAGAACGTTTCGGTATTCCAATTCAAGAGGAGGACCATTCTCTTCCTATCGCTTTAGGGGGCATGCATAATGGAACCTCTCCATTTGTAATGGCCCAAGCTTATGCAACATTTGCCAATGATGGCGTACAAGTTGAAGGACATGCAATTCGTGAAATACAGAATACTGAGGGAGAAATAGTAGGGAAATGGCATAAAAAAGAGACCCGTGTAACGAGTGAGAAAATTGCTCAAAAAATGACATATTTATTAAAGGGCGTTGTTGAAAAGGGAACAGGCGAAAAAGCAAAAGTGAAAAATATTGATACTGCGGGTAAAACAGGAACAACTCAGCTAGTGGATGGTCCAAGCAGCGGAGCGAAAGACTCGTGGTTTGTTGGTTATACTCCGGATCTTGTTGGTGCAATTTGGGTAGGATATGATAAAACCGATAGTGAACACTATGTTCCAGGTGGTAGTCAGATTACAACGACAATGTTTCGAGATATTATGCAAAAGGCTACCGAAAATTCTACCCAAAAAGCATTTCAGTTGTCACTTATCTCAGAGGCAGATTATTCGAAACAATTAAAGACAATTGAAGCAGAAAAAAGAAGAAAAGAAGAAGAGAAGAAACGTCAAGAAGAAGAAAAACTAAGAAAAGAACAACAGACAGAGTGGATTGATAAAGTAAAAGAGTGGATTCCGTTTTGGTAAAAATAAATAGTATTGAATGGTGATAAGGCCACTGAAAAGCGTAAGTTTTTCAGTGGCCTTGCGTTTTTATAAAATAAAAATGTATCCCGTATTGATGAGCGGTAACATCCTCACCGTAAGATCCATTGGGAAGCGAGAATGGTGGGTGAGGGCTAATAATCAAGCGAATAAAAAAACTCAACGAATAAAGTTTCACTTTATTCGTTGAGTTGAATGATTGCGTTAGAGTGAGATTTTGAATCGTAAATAATAGAAATTGTTCCTTTACTGAATGGCTCGTAAGGTAGGTCTTCTTCGTATTTTCCCGTATTTTCATTGTGGATCGATAATAGGATCTCATCAATTTTCTCGTTTTTATATGTTTCTTTAATTTCCTTTGCAATCTGATTCAAATCCTGGTGAGAAGAAGCTGCTGTAATCATCATTCCTTTAATAACTCTTTTTTCTTTAGAAGAGGAAGCGGATAGGGGGATTGTATGTGGTTGTATAGATAGAAGCGTATAAGGGACTGTAGTATTATTTTCTGCTGCTTTTGATGTAGTAGTGTATTCTAAAGTCAAAAAGAGCCCAGAACACAAAATGATGCATGACATAAGAGCGAACCAAAAGCGTATTGACAATAAGACTTTCATTTTCATCCCTCTTTCATATCATTGTCTTCGTTATTTATCATACAAAACCAGCATTAAGCTAGAGTAAATTTGAAGTAAAGAAACGTAAAGAATGAGATTAAGTATTTCACATATAGACAGATTGAAAAAACGAGATACAACCTTTCATTTTAGGTGGGAGAGAGTATACGTCCATACATAGAAGCGGCCAATTACTCATGCTATTTGAAACTAAAAGGAGAAAACGAGTGGGAATCTCTTTTTATCCCTTATTAACGAGCAATAAGACCCCCACTGATTAAAGTTTCACTTTATTTTCATAGTCATGACTTATATGTCAAAAAAATAGATAACCGCTATTTATTTTTTACTGTGTATATGAAGTGGATATTGTTTTTACAGGTGGAGTGATTATATTAATTCGGTAAAAAATGAAAGGATTGAAGAGAAAGGTCATCTAATGAAGTTTTGTAGTGTTCCTATGAAAGAGGAAAAGGAATACCGGTTAGGGGAAAACATGAATGAAGAAATTTGGACGTGTGCTGAAAAATTTATAACATGTATATTTTGAATATTTTCATTTAGTTATATCAGTGGGGAGGAAGCCCCACTGATTATTTAGAAAATGCTATAAGCTAGTCCCTATTTGTGCTAATGGGATGGAGATGATAAAAGTTGTACCATTTTCATTACTAGAAACTTTTAAAGTGCCATTGTGATTTTGAATGATTTTTTTTGTTACCGATAATCCGAGTCCAGTTCCTGCATCTTTTGTAGAGAAGAAAGGATCAAATATATATTCCTGGATTGCTGGCGGAATACCGATTCCATTGTCTTGGAAAGTAATACGAGCAAAATTATCTAGGCGATGACTAGTGATTTGAATAGATAAAGGTTTATCACTTTTTGCATCCACAGCGTTTTGAAATAAGTTTAAGAAAACTTGAACGAGCTCATGTCGATCGATATTTACTAGTATGTCATCTAACTCGGAGGATAAATGATATTCAATCGAAATGTTATGTAAAAACACTTCACTAGCTAGAAGTTGTTGGATGTATTCACACAAAAAGGTATTGATGGGAAATGGCTCTCTTTTAAATTCATGTGCTTTTGAAATAGATAAAAATTTCGTAATGATACTATTGGCACGATCTAGTTCAGGAATGAGTAGATTTTGAAAAAGCTCTTTATTAGAAGGTGAAACACCTTCTTGTAAGAACTGTAAATAACCACGTACGGTTGTAAGAGGATTACGAACTTCGTGTGCGATTCCAGCTGCAATTCGACCAGCTAATGCAAGTTTTTCAGCATCTCGTTCAGTATTTAAATAATGAAAGACACTAATTACACGGAAAATTTCTCCATTATAGTCACGAATAATTCGGTTATTAGAAATACCATAGTTTGTATCTAATACTTCTTCGTTATAGGTTTCTTTTCCGCTTCTTAATGTTTCTAAAGCTTTAATTTTTTCTTCGGGTAAGTTTAATAATCTTTGAATTGGTTGGCCAACGATATCGTTCCGTGATATTCCGAAGTCATCTGCTGCGGATTGATTACATAATGTGATTATGCCTTTATTGTCAATAAAGGTGACATGGTGTGAAAATGCATCGAAAATATGAACAAAGTTCTTTTCAAGTTGTTCAAATAGAAATAAAGAATCGCAAGTGAGTACAAAGCTTGATTCTATTTCTGCCTTTGTTATACGATTGATGGAATGAGATGTCCCTTTTTTATGTAATTGTAAACCTAGTTGTGAGTTTTCGTATGTAAAATGATGCGGTAATTGATTCACCAACTGTTCATAAAACTGTACTTTTCTCTCTAATTCCTTTATTTGCTTTTCATGAGATAAAGTAGTATCCTCTTGAATCATAAATAAATAACTCCTCAATTTAAAAATTCTTCCATTTAGTATACCATATTTTATAAAGGTACTCTTGAAGAAAGTTGAAACTTTGTTAGGTATTTCTTTTCGTTCATTTAGGTGTGTATTGATTAATAGAAATAGGATAAGGAGGGGGAAAAGGTGATTTCGATTGGATTAACAGGATGGGGAGATCATGATTCTTTATATACAAATTCCTATGAAAATAGAAATAAATTACGAACATATAGTGAGTATTTCCCGATTGTTGAAGTAGATAGTTCATTTTATGCGATGCAACCAGTTCGAAATTATGTGAAATGGGCTGGGAAAACGCCAAAAGATTTTTCGTTTGTTGTGAAAGCATATCAAGGGATGACGGGACATATGCAAGGCGAGATTCCATTTTCAAATGTTGAAGAGATGTTTGAAACATTTAAACAATCGATTGTGCCGCTTCAAGAAGCGCAGAAATTAAAGACGATATTATTTCAATACCCACCATGGTTTGATTGTCAGAAGAAAAATGTGGATTTACTTCGTTATACAAAAGAAAAGATGGAAGGATTACCGTGTGCCATCGAGTTCCGGAATCAAACGTGGTTTCATCCTAATATGTATGAGAAAACATTACAATTTTTAGAACGGGAAGAATGGATTCATACGATTTGTGATGAACCACAAGCTGGCATTGGATCTGTTCCACTTGTATTAGAAGCAACGCATTCTGAAATGGCCTTAATTCGTTTTCATGGTCGAAATGTTCACGGGTGGCTTGATAAAGGAGAAAATTGGCGAGCTGTGCGCTGTTTGTATCGTTATAATAGAAAAGAGTTAGAGGAATGGGTAGAAAGGCTACAAATATTGCGAAAAAAGACAAAGAATATATATGTGTTATTTAACAATAATTCAGGCGGAGATGCTGCTGATAATGCAAAACAGCTTATGACGATGATGCATATTACATATGGTGAACCAAAACCGGAGCAACTCAATTTATTTGAATAAACGTAACAAGAAAAAACACTGTACAAACAGGGGGAATGTACAGTGTTTTTCTATAGGAAAAAGAGGGGTAACAATGTTACTGAGCGTTTGGTTGATTCATCAATTGTTGGCTTCGTAATAAATGATAATGGTTATCATTATCATTGTCAATACTTTTCTTGAGTTTTTTTGGAGAAAATTTAAAGTTTACAAAAAATTAATTTAATAATATAATGAAAACGTTTATTTGATAATAGTTATCAATGTTAATTAAGGGAGCGGGAATGAATGAAAAAGCCATGGAAAGTAATGACGACAGTTGCTGTTGTTTCTTCACTATTACTATCAGTCGGGTGTGCCGGGAAAAAAGAGGAAACGTCAAAAGATAAAAATACATATCGTGTGCCGGTGACTGATTATTCGTTTGATACAGCAGCAAATATGTTTGCGTATACAGAATTTGAATTGTCTGGGGAGCCGTTAGCGGAAGGGTTAGGATTAGATTTAGATTTATTGGACGCACAAAAACGAAATAAACCAACGAAATTTGATTATATAGCCGGAATTGAATCATATGAGTATTCAGAAGAAGCAATGTACGAGGTTGTTGAAAAATCAGGTCTTGGACTGCATTTACTTCATGCACCAATTGTACAAAAAATGACCAAAGAGGCAAATAAAGATGTTCCTGCTTGGCTAGAGGATAGATTTTATACATTGGCAGATAGTGTAGGATATCCGCGTCAAGAAATATTTGCAAATATGTATCCGACATTTATGGAATATGCTGGCGGTGATCCGCACTATACAAAAAAGGTGGACACGTCTGTCTATGCAGAAAATGATGATAAAACATATGTACCAGCGTACCAAATGGATTTTAAAACATTACGCTGGGATCGTGCAAAGATGAATAAAATACTAACACCAGCAGCATACGGTTCAGCATTTTTAAAACAAACATTGTGGGCTGGAGACTTTTTAGGTGGTTTCCATACATTAGATAAAGATGAAGAGTTAGAAGCAACATCAAGTACACAAGACCAGGATGCAAATGTTCGTCTTGGGAAAAGTAGTGCAGATGGAATGCAAGGAGTAATCCTCACAGAAGAAATTTGGAATAAGCTTGCATACATTCGTGACGGACTATTTTATGATGCGAATGCAAAACAATTAACGAGTGGAATGGGAAGTAAATATAATCCAGATAACGGTCTTGTTTATTTACCACATGAGATTAAAGTAAATGAAGAAGAGAATGGTGGAATTGCAAAAGCTGGTGGTTTAGAAGTGAAAGACGCGCGTAGTATGCTTCGCGATCAGTGGATGATGTTATGGCCAGCAGCAGAGTTTTTTGGGATGACGGATCAACGTCCTGATAATAAAAGTGTAAATCCAGCTTTCCAAGCAGCATTTGATGGTGCACCATTTGCCAAAGCGACACCAGAAAATACAGATCTTGATGCGGTCAATGATGTAAAAGCCGATGATCCATATTCTTTAAATCGCGATGTAATGCTCCATGTATTTAAAAATATTGAAGCGATGCACTATAATAAAGAAACAGGAGCATTTGTTACAGAGCACAGCGGAACAGAGCAAGGAAAACGAATCGATACATTTGATGCAAGTTATATGGTAGAAGCACTTCGTATGTTCCAACGTGCAATTGATGGTATGCCAGTAGGATATGCAAGTGGTGCAGAGGCACAAGGTTTACAAACAGACGAAGGAAAACGTGCGCTTACTATGATTAAGACACAAGCAGACTTCTTATTGAAAAATATGAAAACAAAAGATGGTTTCATGGCAAATGGCTATACAATCGGTAAAGGTGCAGATGAAGAACCAGTAACATTAGAAGCACAGTTGGGCGCAATTCGTGGGTTAACAGCGGCCTTTTTAGCGACGAAAGATGAAACGTATCGTGAGGAAGCTCGTAAACTATATGATTTAGTTGATCGTAAAATGTGGAATGAAGAAGCACATGCATATGAAACGAAAAAAGGTGAAATGAAATATACACCGTATACGGCTGGTAGTGTATCAGCAGCTTTGCGTGTTGCACTTCAAAATTTAAGTAACACAGATGCAGATAAAACGAAATATGACTCATTAGAACAAAAAGTAATTACTTCTCGTTATGTTGATTTTTATGAGCAAGTAATCAATGGACCATCTTTAAAAGAAGGAATGCAAACAAGTGAGTTTTGGGATACTGGTGATGTTTATAGAAAAGGGAATCTTGGAAATGTCGATAAGGATAATGTGCCACAAATTCAAGCAGGACATGGTAAAAACGGTATTGCTCCGGTTCTTGTAAATGTTGAAGTGAAAAAAGAAAAGTAAATTTATGATAGTATTAAGACCGAACAAGTGCAGAAGCTTGTTCGGTTTTTGTGAAGTAAGGGTATGGTAAAATGAGATACTCATTGACGAGTATTGTATGAAATATTTTTCAGGTCAATATCTATCCATTTGATTGTGAATTATTAGGTATACAAGAGGACGAGGAATATTGTTTAAAGAGGGCTAAAGAAAGAAGGGTTAGATGATGAAGCGCTTGTTTATGGCGGTTGTGTTACTCCTATGTATTGGTGTGTTTGTTAGTTGCGAAATGAAAACGTCAGGAAAAGAAGTTAAGCGTACTGACGCTGTTCATAGCAATAATATTATAGCGAGTAAAGATGGTAAATGGATTTATACAGCAAATATTGATGTGAATACAGTAACTGTTACAGATGCAAAAAGTAGAAAAGTAGTGTCAGAGATTCCAGTTGGAAAAGAGCCGAGGCAATTAACGATAAGTCCGGATGAAAAGGTATTATATGTTTCTTGTATGTATGATAATAAGATAGATGTTATATCGTTAGAAAAGAAAAAAGTGATTGATCGAATTGGAACAGGAATAGAGCCTTTTGGTATTGTCACAAATCCAGATGGGACAAAATTGTACGTATCGAATTTCCGTTCAGGGAATGTATCAGTTATTGATATTGAAAAGAAAAAAACAATCCAAAAGATTGAAATTGGTGACCGCCCACGGACGTTAGCGATGACAAAAGACGGAAAAAAATTGTATGTGCCACATTATTTAGAGGGGAAAATTAGTGTTGTAGATACAGAGAGTAATAAAGTAAAGAAGGTAATTACGCTTGCTGCTTCTCCAGATAAAGAAGATCGTAAAAAGAGTCAAGGAATTCCAAATACATTAGAGCAATTTGTAATTGCACCAGATGGTAAGACAGCGTGGGTACCACATATGCTGACGAATACAGATACACCAATTCATTTTGAAGAAACTGTGTTTCCAGCGGTTTCAATTATTGATTTAGAAAAAGACGAGGAAATTACAAAACAACGTAAGCAATTATTTGAAGCGATGAATGTGAAAGATACAAAAAATGAAACAATGATTGTGTCTAATCCATATGATGTAGTCTTTAATGAAAAAGGGACGAAGGCATTTGTTGTTATGTCAGGTAGTGAAGATCTAGTTATGTTTGATTTAACTCGTGGTGGCAATGCGACACAAATTGTAAGACGTATTCCAGGAAGTAATCCAAGGGGGATTATTTTACTCCCGAAAGAAAATATGTTGGCTGTTCATAATGCGATGAGTCATGATATGGCATTTTTACAAACAGGTGGCGATGATTCATATGCAAAGGTTAAAGCTGATAAGAATACAGTTAAATTAATCGAGAAAGATTCTTTATCAAAATTAGTACGTGAAGGAAAAGAGATTTTTTATAGTGGAAATAGCGATAAATATGCAACAACAATTACCGGCAACAACTGGATGAGTTGTGTGACATGTCATAGTGATGGGGAAATTAATGGGTTATCATTAATGACACCAAAGGGAAAACGAAATGTACCAAGTAACGTCTTAACTACTAAAACGGGTCTATTCATGTGGGATGGATCACGGGATGATTTTACAGATTATATTCATACTGTACAAGGTGAAATGGGTGGGATGATGGAATTGGATCCAGGAAAAGAGATTCCAAAAGATGTTCAGCATATGTATGATGCGCTGTTGGCGTTTTTGGATGACCCTAATTCATTCCCAGTACCAGAGAGCCCGTATCGTCAAGCTGATGGCTCATTAACTTCTATGGCCAAAGATGGAGAGCAATTGTTTAAAGGAAAGGCAAACTGTTTAACATGCCATGGCGGAGAGAATGTAACGAATAGTACAAAAGCTGTAGATGAAAATGGAAAATTGACAACGAACAATACCAATTTCCTTTATAATATTGGAACTGCAAATGAAACGGATACAGGCTATGATGGTGACGCACGCGGTGCTTTCCAAAATAAGCGGCAGAAAGGCTTTTTTGATCCTCCAACACTTCGAGGTGTGTGGGCGACAGCGCCATATTTACATGATGGTAGTGCGAAAACAATTGAGGAAGCCGTAGATAAACATCAATATGAAGAAAAGCCACAGTTATCTAAGCAGGAAGTTCGTGCGATTGCAGAGTATGTAAAAGCGATTCAATAGGAAAAGAACAGCTTATGAAGTGACCCCTAAAAGT
>NZ_NTUG01000028.1 GCF_002561295.1 Bacillus cereus | reverse complement strand
CGACTCCCTTATGTTAACATCTTCATTTTTCGATGTCAACTAAGTTTTTTAATTTCTTTTTTCGCTTTCTGCGTTTCCCGCATCAGCGACGCTTATTAATATACCATGCAAAAAAATGAAATGCAACACCCTTTTAAAACTTTTTTATAAAAATAACTACGTTTCTTTCACCATGCCCTATTGTTAAACAAAATGTACTTCTCATTTCTATCAAATCCCTACATATATTCTTTACAAGGGGTTCTCCAATTAAAAACTTACATTAAAAAAGTTATACATTCATGTATGGCGAATTTACTTTATAAATGGATACCCGATTCCTATATGATTACTACTTGTGAAAAAAATAGACAAGGAGGAATAGAATACATATGGACTATACCGATTTATTAATCAAATTAGGTCTCTCTGCTATTTTAGGATTCGCTATCGGTTTAGAGCGTGAACTAAAAAGGAAACCACTCGGCTTAAAAACTTGCTTAGTCATCTCTATTATTAGTTGTCTCCTTACAATTGTTTCTATTAAAGCGGCTTATACTTTACCTCATACAGACCATATAAACATGGATCCCCTTCGCCTTGCAGCTCAAATTGTTTCAGGAATTGGTTTTTTAGGTGCCGGTGTTATTTTAAGAAGAGGAAATGATAGCATAGCCGGATTAACTACAGCCGCTATGATTTGGGGCGCTTCTGGAATTGGAATTGCTGTTGGAGCTGGTTTTTATATTGAAGCAGTTTTCGGCATGTGTTTCCTTATAATCAGTGTCGAACTTATACCGTTAACAATGAAATTTTTAGGACCTAAGTCACTTAGACAGCGAGATATCGCCGTTAAACTTGTTGTACGTAATATGGATAATATCCCTATTGTAATTGAAGAAATTAAGGATATGGGAATAAAAGTGAAGAACATGAAACTTAAAACATTAGAAAACGGTACTCACTTTTTACAGCTAAAATTATCTATGGATCAAAAAAATCACACTACAGATGTTTATTACGCCCTGCAGCATCTTGAAAGTGTACAACAAACAGAAGTAGAAAGCATGTAGCATTGCTTACGAAAGACTCTCTTACAAAACGGGGAGTTTTTCTTTTTTTCATAATGGTAACAATAGAGTTATATAAGTACGAATGTTAAACATTACATAAAGTGAAACTTTAATCAGTGGGGATTCTCTTCACCCCCCACTGATTATTAGCCCGCAAATAGCGGGATAAATCCTAATCTTTCGGTGAGAACGCGTTCAGCCGTTCATCACATCGTTCTAATCCCCTTCAGTTAAAAACGTAAAAAGAAAAAAAGATCCCACCTTTATTAGGAATGGCAGCAATTAATACGTCAAAAAGCCAAAATTGATTTATATACAAAACGAGGAGGAATATACATTTGAAATCTCGCGCTAACTTAGTAGAAGTATTTCGCGATTCCATTATTTTTCGCTTAATCAGCTTCATCGTCATCCTTATTACTGTTTTCGGGTTTCTAATCTATAAAATTGAACCTACTTATTTTTCTACATGGTTTGATGGAATCTGGTGGGCTCTTGTCACAACTTTTACTGTCGGATACGGGGATTACGTCCCGCACACACCTATAGGAAAATTCACAGGCATACTTCTTATTTTATTAGGAACAGGTTTTTGCTCCTACTACATGGTATTATTCGCTACCGAAATGATTAGTACGCAATATAGAAAAATTAAAGGTGAAGAAGCCGCTTCTTGCCATGGGCATATGATTATCGTTGGCTGGAATGAGCGTGCTAAACAAGTCGTAAGTCAAATGCATGTACTAAAACCCGATCTAGATATTGTACTCATCGATGAAACTCTTTCTTTGCTGCCGAAACCTTTCCATCACTTAGCGTTTATTAAAGGGTGTCCTCATCATGATCAAACTTTATTAAAAGCAAATATTCAAACCGCACATACCATTTTAATAACAGCAGATAAAGAAAAAAATGAAAGCTTAGCTGATACACAATCCATTTTAAATATTTTAACTGCTAAAGGACTGAATCCAAATATCCACTGCATTGTGGAAATACTTACTTCTGAGCAAGTTCAAAACGCAACGAGAGCAGGGGCAACTGAAATTATAGAAGGAAATAAATTTACAAGCTATATCTTTACTGCCTCTCTTCTATTCCCTTCTATCTCAGGTGTATTATTTACACTTTATAACGAAATTTCAGAAAGCAAATTGCAACTGATGGCTACTCCTGCACCTTATCTTGGAAAAACTTTTGAAGTTTGTAGTAGCCTCCTTTTAAAGCAGGACATCTTGCTACTCGGCGTGCAGCGAAATGAACAATATCACATTAATCCTGTTCACTCTTTCGTTATGATTGAAAGCGACGTGCTTATCGTTATTAAGCATTAATAAGACGGCTTTCTAATTCTTTTACTAACGCCTTCCCGATATCGATATATTTTTGTTTTATAGTACCATCTGCATCTTTCGGTTCTGCAAATTGATCTAATCCACTTGTCCCAGCTAGCGTATTTATCTGATTGTCCAATTCGTCTTGGTATACATGCGAAAGAATATATGGTGTATCAAGACGAACAACTACTCCTGGTACATCCAGTTCTCCATCTATCGCGGTAAATGGTAATCTTAAAAATTGATACCCGTCTTCTTCATCTATTTTATAGTCGAAGCAACCTTTATCATAATCCCAATTACCACCGATACTATAACCAAGTGGTTTTAAAGTTTCTTCTAATTTAAAAAGTGCATACGTATGCCCCTCTAAATTTGATTGAATCGGAATCAAGTCACTCATCCTTCCTAGACTTTTTTCTTAGCATATCCGATTCCTATTCCATATATCGGCGATTTTTCAAATAAAAAAGCTGTCGGGAGTATCCCAACAGCTTTTTTATTTGTCTAGCTTCAATGGCTAGAACCTCCGGTCATTTCGCTCTCTCGGTCGAAGCAAAAAGCGCTTCTTCGTCGAGAGCTCCAATGTCCTGCGGTTCTGAGCAAGCCATTTCCGCTTTTCTTTTGTCCAGCTTCAATGGCTAGAATGGTCAGTGGCTTCGCTTCTTCCAACGAGGCAAAGAACGCCTCTATGTCAGAAGCTCCATCCCCCTCCCATTCTGAACAAGCCATTTCCGCTTTTCTTTTGTCCAGCTACGCCTCCTAGGCCCTTCCGTCTAAGAACCTTCCGCACAAGAAAGTAAAAAACACTTTCTGTACGGAAGAACCTTAGCCGACGGGCCTAAACAGTCGGCTTCGCTTTTCTTATTTCAAACGCTCTTCTAATTCTGCTTTTAGTTCTTCGAATCCTGGTTTACCAAGTAGAGCGAACATGTTTTTCTTATATGCTTCTACACCTGGTTGGTCAAATGGATTTACGCCTAGTAAGTAGCCGCTCATCGCACATGCTTTTTCGAAGAAGTATACAAGGTAACCGAATGTATACTCATTTAATTCTGGAATGTTAACGATTAAGTTTGGTACGCCACCATCGCTATGTGCAAGTAATGTACCTTCGTATGCTTTTGTGTTTACGAAGTCTACTGTTTCACCAGCAAGATAGTTTAAACCATCTAAGTCGTTCTCATCTAATTCGATTTTTAGTTCATGTGTAGATTTCCCTACTTTAAGAACTGTTTCAAATAGATCACGACGTCCTTCTTGAATGTATTGACCTAATGAATGTAAATCAGTAGAGAAGTTTGCTGAAGATGGGAAAATACCCTTTTGATCTTTTCCTTCACTTTCACCAAATAGTTGTTTCCACCATTCAGCAAAATATTGAAGCGCTGGTTCATAGTTAACAAGCATTTCAATTGTTTTGCCTTTATTGTATAAAGCATTACGCACAACTGCATATTGATAAGCTGGGTTTTCTTCTAGCTCAGATTTTGCAAAATCGTTACGGCCAGCAGCTGCACCTTGCATCATTTCTTCAATATTTAAACCGCTCACTGCAATTGGTAATAAACCAACTGGTGTTAATACAGAGAAACGTCCGCCAACATCATCTGGAATTACGAATGTTTCGTATCCTTCTTCGTCAGCCAATGTTTTTAAAGCACCACGCGCTTTATCCGTTGTTGCATAAATACGTTTACGTGCTTCTTCTTTTCCATATTTCTCTTCTAATAATTTACGGAACAGGCGGAATGCAATTGCAGGTTCTGTCGTTGTACCTGATTTGGAAATTACGTTAATGGAGAAGTCTTTACCTTCTAATACGTCCATTAAGTCTTTCATGTAAGTGGAGCTAATGTTTTGTCCAACAAATAGCACTTGTGGAGTTTTACGTTGTTCTTTAGAAAGCGTATTGTAGAAAGAATGGTTTAACATTTCAATTGCTGCACGTGCTCCTAAGTAAGAACCACCAATACCTACAACAAGTAAAATATCAGAGTCATTTTTAATTTTCTCAGCACTCTTTTGAATGCGAGCGAATTCTTCTTTGTCATATTGAAGCGGAAGGTCCACCCACCCAAGGAAATCGTTCCCAGCTCCAGTTTTTTCATGAATTGCATGATGTGATACTTTTACTGCATCACGTAAATACGTTACTTCGTGTTCACTGATGAACGATAACGCTTTAGAATAATCGAACGTTACATGTGTGCTCATCTTTTTCCCTCCAATTATGTATATGTATTCCTGTCTTCACTTTAGCGAAACTGAAGTTGTAAATCAAGCAGTTGGAGAATTGTAAACGTAACCAATATTTATTTTTTGAAAAAAGTTCATTTTTTGCATAAAAATTCGCATTTTTCGGTATAGATGTATATACACCCTGTATTGAATATTTTTTATGTATAAAAACTACAAAAGGTAGCCATTCTATAAAAGAGTTAAGTTGCATAAAGTGCACATCCATTTTCGGATTTCGCTTTATATCCACCAATGTGGATTCTTCTTACTCATATACACAAAGCTTGCTGATGCTTCAAATGTAAGGAGGACTATTCAAGATGAGTACTTTACAACGTATTGCATTAGTATTCACTGTAATTGGTGCCGTTAACTGGGGACTGATTGGATTCTTTCAATTTGATTTAGTAGCAGCTATCTTCGGCGGACAAGGCTCTGCTCTTGCTCGTATTATTTACGGTATCGTTGGTATTTCTGGACTGATTAACCTTGGGTTATTATTCAAACCATCCGAAAATCTTGGTACTCATCCAGAAACGAATGAAATTCGATAGTAAGTATGTCAACCTTCCCATCCGACATACGAATATGATTGCATGCAATCATATTTGCTAATATATATCATAACGAAGTAAAAGAGGATCNNGATCCTCTTTTACTTCGTTAACTGTGATTCTTCAATCCACTCTGTTAACTTTTCACGAAGCGTATTAAATCCCTTATCAGATGGATTAGGTACGATGATTCTTCCTTGCTTACGCTTTGCTGCTTTTAACGATAAACTCATTTTTCTGTGCTCTTCATCAATTGAAAGTACTTTTACTTCTACTGTATCTCCGACTTTTAAAAAGTCATGAATATCTTTCACATATCCATTTGTAATTTCAGATATATGCACAAGCCCTTGCGTTTCTTGATCCAGCGCTACGAATGCACCGTAATCTTGAATCCCAGTTACTTTCCCTTTTACAATCACTCCTGTTGTGTATTGTTCTGACATATGAAACACTCCCATACGTTTACCATTTTCTCTGCTATTTGCAGATTGCAATAAAAGTCCCCACCTCAAAATTCAAGTGCCTGTATACGAAGTGAGTAACTGCTCATAAATACCCGATTAGTGAAAGGTCATCCCTAAATGAAAAGAAGAATCCCACTCTATATTAGTAAATTATACCACTAGCTTCCCTTTCATTCAAAATCCATAAAAAAGTTTCCGATCGCAAGTATAATTTTCAAATATTGGGATAAAATACTAACACATGGCTTTCTAGTATTCCCCCCCTTTTATGGACAAAACGTATTCTGTTTTGTCCTTTTTTTATTTTCAACAAATCGCTTCATACGTTTCATCGCTTCCATTAACTGCTCAAGCGAAGTTGCATAGGAACAACGAATAAACCCTTCTCCACTTTCACCAAATACATTTCCGGGTACAACTGCCACTTTTTCTTCTAATAATAATTGTTCTGCAAACTCTGCTGAAGATAATCCCGTTGAAGAAATCGAAGGAAACACATAGAACGCTCCGCCTGGCATATGACAAGTTAAGCCCATTTCATTAAAAGATGCCGTCATAAAGTTACGACGTTTTTTATAACTTTCTCTCATTCGAACGACTTCATCATTTCCAGATCGAAGTGCTTCTAGTGCAGCAAATTGTGACATCGTCGGTGCACACATCATGGAATATTGATGGATTTTGAGCATTAATTCTGAAAAATGTACAGGAGCCGCAATCATTCCAAGGCGCCAACCAGTCATCGCAAACCCTTTTGAAAATCCTGAAATTAAAATTGTATGGTCACGCATATTTTGAATGCTTGCAAAGCTCGCATAAGCCTCGTCATATACAAGCTCTGCATAAATCTCATCCGATAATACAATGAGATTATACTTTTCAACGATTGCAGATAACTTTTCTAATTCTTCTCTGTTTAAAAGCGCTCCTGTTGGATTATTTGGAGAACAAAGTAAAATAGCTTTTGTTTTTGTTGTAATCGCTGCTTCAATTTGCTCCGGCTGTATTTTAAAAGCGTTTTCTAAAGAAGTTGCTACTGAAACTGGTACACCGCCCGCTAATGTAACAAGTGGTGCATACGATACAAAGCTCGGTTCAATAATAATCACTTCGTCACTAGGATTTACAATAGCACGCATTGCAACATCTAATGCTTGGCTCGCTCCAACTGTCACAATAATTTCTTCATTCGGATCATATGAAACATGAAATTGTTTTTGAAGATACTTTGCTATTTCTCGACGTAACTCCAATAATCCTGCATTCGCAGTATATGCTGTATATCCTTCTTCTAACGAACGAATACACGCCTGCCTTACATGCCATGGTGTAACAAAATCAGGCTCTCCCACCCCAAGTGAAATAACTCCTTTCATCCCTGTAGCTAAGTCAAAAAACTTACGGATGCCGGATGGTTGTAACGATTCTGCTACTTTTGATAGTTCAAACCGCTTCATGGTGCCACCACAATGCGTTTATCATCATCTGTTTTGTCATAAATAAGCCCCTCATGTTTATATTTCTTTAAAATAAAATGCGTTGTCGTTGACACAACTGATTCAATTGTCGCTAACTTTTCCGAAACAAAGCTCGCTACTTCACTCATACTTTTTCCTTCCAGTGTAATAGAAAGATCATATGTCCCTGACATTAAATAAACCGATTTCACTTCTGAATAACGGTAAATTTGCTCTGCAACAGAATCAAAACCAACGCCATGCTTTGGTGTAACTTTCACATCAATCATTGCAGTTAAACCGCTATGTTCTTTTACTTTTGTCCAATCTATATGTGTAACATAATCAACAATGATTTTTTCTTTTTCTAATTTCTCCACCATTTCTTTTACTGCTTCTACTTCTATATTTAACATTTTCGCTAAAGTTTCTACCGATAAACGACTACTTTTTTCAAGACAAGCCAACAATTCTAATTCCTTTTCAGTCACCATACTCTTCATCCTTCCTTTTGTTTTTTTTAAATTATACAGATATCTTTTTATGTTTGAAAAGAAGATTTTTTTAGAGAATTGTGTAAAAATAAAATGGAACTTTCATCAGTAGATTGTTTCTTCATTTCCCGCTGATTATGAACCATCACTAGCAGCTTTCTAAATGAGGATTTTACTATCGATAGCAGTGGTAACAAGAAAGGAGCCAAAACTATGAAACCAAAAGTATATATTGCTGATCGCGTTCCAAAATTTGTTGAAACGTATATCTCAGAGCATTGTGAATATGAGAAATGGGATAGTAGCGAAAAAATACCTCGTGAAGTGTTATTAGAAAAAGTAAAAGATAAACAGGGCTTACTTAACTTTGGTGCAAAAATTGATGAGGAGTTATTACAAGCAGCTCCCCATTTAAAAGTTGTAAGCAACATTTCCGTTGGCTACGATAATTTTGATTTAGAAGCGATGAAGCGTAAAAGTATAATTGGAACAAATACACCGTACGTATTAGATGATACCGTTGCTGATCTTGTTTTTGCTCTCATGCTAGCAACAGGACGCCGCGTATGCGAACTTGATTCTTATGTGAAACAAGGAAAATGGGATGATGAAATTAAAAAAGAGCATTTCGGATTAGACATCCATCATAGTACAATCGGGATTATTGGAATGGGACGAATTGGAGAGACTGTTGCCAAGCGTGCAAAATTCGGATTCGATATGAATGTGCTTTATTATAACCGTCGTCGTAAAGAAGAGGCTGAACAAAAATTCGATGCTACATACTGTGATTTAAATACGCTACTAGCGCAATCAGACTTCATTGTCCTTTTGACTCCATTAACAGAAGAAACATATCATCTCATTGGAGAAAAGGAATTTTCATTAATGAAAGAAACAGCAATTTTCATTAATGCTTCTCGCGGGAAAACAGTCGATGAGGCGGCATTAATTGAGGCCTTGCAGCAAAAGAAAATCTTTGCAGCAGGCATTGATACATTTACACAAGAACCAATCCAAAAAGATAATCCGCTATTATCTTTAACAAATGTCGTTACACTACCTCACATTGGATCTGCGACATTAAAAACGAGACACGAGATGGCAATGACAGCTGCGAAAAACCTAGTAGCTGGCTTAGCAGGCAACACGCCACCTAATATTGTACGTCTATAAAGTGAAACTTTACAAAAAAGGCAAGATGGATCTCCCATCTTGCCTTTTTTTGTTAACATAAATCTCTTCTTACTAGGAGATGATATGAAAAAAATCAATGGAGTGACAGAAAATGAACCATAAGATAGAACATCCTTACTTCACTTTTTCCACTCGCGGCACTACTGTTCACTACGAGTTATATGAGCACCATAATAAAGAGGAAAGACCTACGTTTGTACTCATTCACGGTTTTCTATCCTCCTCGTTTAGTTATCGTCGACTCGTTCCACTATTAAAAGAAGAAGGAACTGTGATTGCACTTGATTTACCCCCATTCGGAAAAAGTGATAAATCCCACCATTTCACCTATTCCTATCATAATTTAGCAACCATCATTATCGATTTAATGGAATATTTAACGCTTAAAAATATCGTGCTCGTTGGTCATTCTATGGGCGGACAAATTTCACTCTACGTCAATCGCCTGCGCCCTGATTTAATACAAAAAACCATTTTACTCTGTAGTTCCAGTTACTTAAACCGAGCAAATCTACCTTTAATTTATTCTTCCTACTTACCATTTTTCCACTTATACGTGAAGAATTGGATTATTCGAAGAGGCATTGTTCATAATTTAATGAATGTCGTGCACGATCACTCTTTAATTGATGATGAAATGATGGAAGGTTACGCTGCTCCCTTTTACGATAACCGGATTTTTCCTGCCTTAACACGAATGATTAGGGACCGAGAAGGTGATTTATCGTCAGCTGAATTACGAAAAATTGAAACACCTACTTTACTTATTTGGGGTGAAAAAGATCGTGTTGTTCCCCTTCATGTCGGACAACGGTTACACGAAGACTTACCAAACTCTACATTCATTTCATACGAAAATACAGGTCATTTACTACCAGAAGAGAAGCCCACGCATGTATATGAAGAGATTATGGCATTTTCAGCACAGTAGTATTCAGATATCAATTTATACTTGAATTATAGAAAAAACAAAGGCTGCCGGAGCACATCCGACAGCCTACAATGAACAACTTCCACCTTCTTTTAATAGCAGTAATGCCTCCGCTAACTTCTCGCATTTTTCGATAGCAAGAACTTCCTCAAACGACATGAAATAAATATGTTGTATTTTTTTCGCAATATATTTCGGGTCTTCAAACGTGCTTACTACGTACACAACATCACTTGCTTCTGTTTCATAAAATTCCGGTCCCATTTGAAAAGGGTCCCAATCCTTCACCATTTCTACCATCTTTTCATATGTTCCCATTTCCTTCCCGCCTTTTCCTGTTTTTCGCTCTTTTCTTTATCGTATCACATCGGCTATGCTAGAAGAAGTAAGGAACTTTTGCAAAACAATAAAGGGGGCAAAAAATATGCAGCAATTTCATAAAACTTTAAATCGCCGTGGGACCCATAGTGTAAAGTGGGATACCTATAAGGATGAAGCATTATTACATGCATGGATTGCAGATATGGATTTTCCTATTCCAGAGCCAATTCAGGCAGCACTACATAAACGCCTGGAACACCCTGTTTTCGGCTATACAATACCACCAGAAGAAATCACCGAGACGATTTGTCAATGGACAAAAAAACAATACAATTGGGAAATAAAAAAAGAATGGATTGTATTTAGCCCAGGTATCGTTCCTGCTCTTAGTACAAGTATACAAGCTTTAACAAATGAAAATGAATCTGTGCTTGTACAACCACCTATCTATCCACCATTCTTTGATATGGTCATCCAAAATCAGCGCCATCTATGTGAAAACCCGTTACATGTGCAAGATGGCTTCTACACAATGGACTTTGAACATTTAGAAGCACAATTTAAGCAAGGTGTGAAACTCATGCTTCTTTGTAGCCCTCACAATCCTATCGGACGCGTTTGGACAAAAAGTGAGCTTACAAAACTAGCAGATCTATGTGAACAGTATAATGTAACCGTTGTCACGGATGAAATCCATGCAGACATCATTTTCTTAGATCATACTCATACACCGTTTGCTTCCTTATCTAAATCATTGGCGGCACGTACAATTACTTGTATGGCACCAAGTAAAACATTTAACATTGCTGGATTACAAGCATCCATCATTATTATTCCAGATCAAAAGATTCGAGATGCCTTTACATCTGTCCAACATCGCCAAGGCTTTCATGGGCTAAATATATTTGCTTATGTGGCAATGCAAAGTGCCTATACAGAGTGTAACGAATGGTTAACAGACATTCGTTTATATATAGAAGAAAATGCTCAATTTGCTCGTGAGTTTATTGAAACGCATATCCCTTCACTTTCTGTCATTCAATCGGAAGGAACTTTTTTACTATGGATTGATTGTTCTCGCCTTGGACTCTCTCAAGAAGCGCGCACAAAACAACTTGAAGAAAAGGGAAAAATTATCGTTGAACCAGGTGAAAAATACGGAACAGGCGGAGGACAACATATTCGGATTAATATTGGCTGTCCAAGAAAGCAACTTGAGGAAATATTGCACAGACTGAAATATACCTTTTCATGATCAACTAAAAAGCTACCCTTCCAGGTAGCTTCTACTCTTTCTTAACCTCTGATGCTTTTTTTACAATAACACCACAAGCTATTCGATTCCCTGCATTTCCAGCAGGCTGGGTCATACCATCATCAGGCTTGTCCGTAATAATAATAGATGCACCATCTTTTCGATGAAGTGTCGTTCTTCCTTCTTCAAGCGATACATTTGGTGCCGCAATTTCCGCTTCAATCGTACCTTTATCATCTGCAATTACGTTCGGTAAATCCCCGTTTTCTGCACCTTTTGGATTCATAAGTCCATGCTTCTTCTTCTCATCCAAATTAAAATGACTACCAGCTGATATGAAACGAGGTGCTTTACATTCTCCAATCTCATGAATGTGCAATCCATGAGCTCCCGGCTCAAATCCTTCTGCTTTAATGGCTATCTTGACTCCACTCGTTTGTTGTGTCACCTTCGCTGTTCCCACTTTATCACCGGAAGCATTATATAATTTCACATCAATTTCTTTCGGATTTCCTTTATCACAGCCTGTCATAAGAAATAGCAAACAACATCCAAATAAAAGCTGCTTTTTCATCACAATTCCCTCCAAAATACATTCTGCCCTTAGATTGTCCGAGCATAGAGGGAAACATACTACGTTACCGTTTCTTCTCAGCTAATAACTTCTTTTCTATCTTCTGCAAACGTTCTGCTTCTTTCTTTGATACGCGAATAAACATGCGCCACGTTGCAACCGCACCAACGATAAATAAAACGCAAACAATCCCTGGAATAATATATTCCGTTTTATCTTCTGGAAAATATAAAGGCATCATAAAGATCACTCCTTTGTTTTTCGGCATTATCTTATTCTGTAAATTCCAAGTGGAAATATATCTCTATCTGTACATTCATCGACGTAAACGATACACACCTTTTGAATTATTAAGATTTTTGTCGCATTATTTTGAATTATAACATTTCTAACAAACAAATTCATTCTCAACTAAACGATTTCTTTGACTACATCTCGCTCTTTCCTTACTATAAAATTGAGGTGAAAAATATGAGCGAAACATTCCAAATTGGTGAAATTGTCACTGGTATTTATAAAACAGGAAAGTATATCGGTGAAATTACAAACAGCCGACCTGGGAGTTATGTGGTCAAAGTCTTAGCTGTTTTAAAACACCCTACGCAAGGCGATTTACATAATGTGAAACAAGCTGATGTTCCATTTTTCCATGAAAGACGCGCTTTAGCTTTTCGCGAGCAAACAAACATTCCGCAACCAATGGTAAAAAAATATGAAGGGGATATCCCAGATTATAAAGAATCGCTGCAGATTGCATTAGAATCACAAATGAATGCATTCTCAGAAGATGATTCTCCGTTTGCAAAGCGCAGTTTACAGACGCTTGAACAGTTAAAACAAGATTATAAGTTGTAAAAACAAAACGACCAAATTACACAATTTGTAATTTGGTCGTTATTGTGTGCTCACTTTCTTTAACACTTTTGAAAAATCAATAAGCTCTCCTAAAGTGGGTGGCGATGGCTTTACTAAATATTCTTTGTCCTTTTCAACCAGCTTAAAAATGTTATAAGTCGTCATGGCATCATCAAGCGCACAATGATGCTTTCCTGTTCCTACTTTCCCGTATGCCTCAATTGCTTTCCATAATCCTGTTTGATTCCGTTCTCCAAAGAAACGTTTATACTCGAGAGATAAATCTCGGCACTCCCCGGAAAAAGGAAACGTTACACCTACTGCCTCACAATTATGCTTCAATACTTTCATATCCATATTGCCCCACGTTACAATCGTCGTTTGACAACGCTTTTCATATTGGGCAAGTTTTTCGACAAGTTCCAAGAAAGAAATTCCTCCATCTACCGCTTCCTGTTTAATCCCTAAAAATTTTTTGCACCGCTCTGTTAAACATGAAAAAGTTTCAGGTCTTACATAAGAAGCATACGTATCTTCCACTACACAATTCACAACTGATACGAGCCCTACTTCAATAATCTCTGGGAAAAACCCCTTTGGTTTTTTCCTATTTTGTGGCATCGTGAACTCGAAATCTAAAAATATAAATTGTTGTTCATCCATACAATCCCTTCCTTATCGTTTCATCTACTTTTTTCCTCCTACACGAACAGGCTCGAATACGAATCATTCAGATCGGATGTATCTTATGTATATGTCAAATAACCGCAAATATTTTCAAAAAGGAGAAAAATTCATTTCCATAGAAAATATGACAAAACAAACCCTTCCATTTACATCCGACATTTTTCTACTTTATAATGGCTTTAAGTGTGTTTCTTCCCAAAAATTATGACACACTAAGAAAAATGACCCGGAGGGAGATGGAGTTTTTGCACGAAACAACGCAAGAAATCGCAAACTGGCAATATTACTTTGCACTCGCAGTCTTTTTAATTACATATGCCATTATCATTTCAGAAAAAATTAATCGTGCTGTTATCGCACTTCTTGGTGCGGCAATTATGGTAATAATAGGTGTTGTTGATCTGCACAACGCTTTTACAAAACATATCGAATGGGGAACAATTACACTACTAATCGGTATGATGATTTTAGTTAACATCACGAGTAAATCTGGTGTGTTCCAATACGTCGCAATTAAAGCAGCTAAGCAAGCAAAAGGTGATCCAATTAAAATTTTAATTTCTCTTTCTTTGCTTACAGCAATTGGTTCCGCATTTCTAGATAACGTAACAACTGTACTTCTTGTTGTTCCTGTTACTCTATCTATTACGCGCATTTTACAAGTAAATCCTGTTCCATATTTACTTTCTGAAATTATTTTTTCAAACATTGGAGGAACAGCAACATTAATTGGTGATCCCCCAAACATTATGATTGGTTCTGCAAATAAGCATTTAGATTTCAATGCTTTCTTATTCAACTTAGCACCAATCGTAATTATCATTATCGCTGTAACAGCAATAATGTTTTACTTTATGTATCGCAAACAATTAATCGCTGATCCTGTACAAGTAAAAAAATTAATGAGTTTAGATGAGAAACAATACATTAAAGATCCTGTATTAATGAAAAAGTCTTTAACAGTTCTTGGGCTTACAATTCTCGGATTCATGACTCATTCTATTTTCCACATTGATGCAGCGGTAATCGCACTAACAGGTGCTACTGTACTTATGCTAATCGGTGTAAAAGAACATGAAGTCGAAGAAGTATTTGCTCACGTAGAGTGGGTTACAATTTTCTTCTTTGCTGGTCTATTCGTCCTTGTTGGTGGACTTATCGATATCGGACTTATTAAAATGCTAGCTCAAAAAGTAATTAATTTAACTGGTGGGGACATTTCTTACGCATCTATCCTTATTTTATGGGTATCTGGTATTGCATCCGCAACCATTGATAACATTCCATTCGTTGCAACAATGATCCCGCTTATTAACGATATGGCAGTCGGCCTTGGCCTATCACCTTCTGATCCACAAATCGACGTACTATGGTGGTCATTAGCATTAGGAGCTTGCCTAGGTGGAAATGGAACATTAATCGGTGCTTCCGCTAACGTAATCGTAGCAGGAATCGCAAGCCGTGAAGGTCATAAATTTAGCTACATGGAATTCTTAAAAGTCGGTTTCCCAATTATGATCGTTTCATTAATTATTTCTCACATTTATATCTACTTCCGTTACTTAATGTAGATATAAAAAGCGGCAGTGGCTCGCTTAGAAAAGAAAGGCTATCGCATACAGCGATAGCCTTTCTTTTATTATATATCAGCGATTTTTTCAATATATCGACTGTTCGACGATGTTCAACAGAACACCTTAATTAAATCCTAATATTTCGTTGGCTCGTTTCGAATTAAAAACAGGTGAATCGGAAGAAAAATAGAGAATGTTATCACATGAATAACAGTAAATAAGATTGCGTTCGTACTATACCTCTCCAAAATGGCATATATCAAATAAACGGATAGAACGAGTGATACTCCTGTCGCTAAAATACTTATAATTGGAATAAAGTTCAAAATAAAACAAGCAACGTATATCCCAAATACTTTCCACCCTGCCTCTTCCTTTAAAAAACTAGGCAACTTCTCCTTCGCTAAATCCCCCCATATTTTACTATTTAAAAATGGAATAAACGCCAATACACCATCATTTGCACCGTCATTTTTCGCCATCGTATAAAGTGCAAATGCAGTTAATACATACGCAAGAAGTGCCCATACTAAAATAATAACAATTGCGGCGAAACTAAGAGCAAATAAACTCGCTAATACACCTTGATCCTCCATTTTCCCCTCTCCTCTCAGCATATTTTACATTTCTATTCCTTATATTCCCTTGTATAATATGAACAAGAATAGGAAAGGAGAACCATTTTATGCACCCATTTGTAGCAGCCTTACAGAAACATTTCATTGCACATCAAAACCCTGAAAAAGCAGAACCAATGGCTCGATATATGAAAAATCACTTCCCCTTTCTCGGTATTCAAACACCGGAAAGAAGACAGCTATTACGCGAAGTCATACAAGTACATAAGCTTCCAGACAAAGAGGAGTTTCAAATTGTCATTCGTGAACTTTGGTCTTTACCAGAACGCGAATTTCAAGCTGCCGCTCTCGATTTATTACAAAAATACAAAAAACATCTCGATAAAACCCACATCCCTTTCTTAGAGGAGCTCATTATAACAAAGTCATGGTGGGATTCCGTTGATGGTATCGTCCCTACATTCTTAGGAGAGATCTTCTTAAAACACCCAGAGGCTATTCCTACCTATATTCCGAAATGGATTGCTTCAGAAAATATATGGTTACAGCGTTCTGCAATTTTATTTCAACTAAAGTATAAAAAACAAATGGATGAAGACCTTCTCTTCTCAATCATTGGACAACTCAAATCTTCAAAAGAATTTTTCATTCAAAAGGCAATTGGCTGGGTACTTCGTGAATATGCAAAAACGAGCCCAAATGTTGTATGGGAATACGTTCAAAGCAATGAACTTGCCCCCTTAAGTAAACGAGAAGCGATTAAGCATATTCGCTCTACTATGAGCACCTCTTCAAACTAAAAGGATAGTAAAACAAGTGAAACACTACCGTATATATCCCTTTAACCCCTTGCTATGAAAACAAAAGAAGATATCCACTCATTTCCTCCTTCTGTTTTTACATGGCA
The DNA here is from genome assembly GCF_002561295.1 of Bacillus cereus. Lineage (GTDB taxonomy): Bacteria > Bacillota > Bacilli > Bacillales > Bacillaceae_G > Bacillus_A > Bacillus_A cereus_S. Next base: position 48,658 of record NZ_NTUG01000028.1, on the reverse strand, counting down.
TGGGGCTAAAAAAAGCACTGTCCGCTTCTATCCATGAGCGGATTCTCTCTTCCACCAAAAAAGAATGGTTTTACATCTGTTTTTCTTTTGTATCGTTCCTCTATTGTGATTTAAAAAGGAACGTGATAGAATATGGTCATTATTATTAAATATAGTAGCGATGACGGACTTATAAGTACTTGCACAAAAAGCGATTCAGGGATAGTGAAAGCCTGAAAAAGCGAGGAAACGGCAGTCTCGAGCAATACGTCATAAAGTGGTTGTGTGTTACGCGCACAACAACTAGGGTGGAACCGCGGGTATATACAAGCTCGTCCCTAGGCATAAATGCCTAGAGACGAGCTTTTTTGTATTTAAAAGCGCAAGCGGCTTGTTTAGAACAGGAGGACATTGGAGGCCCTGACGAAGAGGCGTTGTTTGCCTCACAGGAAGGGGTGAAATGACCGACTGTTCTAGCCGCTGGAGCTGGATACATTTAAAAGCGCAGGTGGCACGTTCAGCTCTGACTGGCTAAGGTTCTTTCGCACAGAAAGTGTTTTTTACTTTCTCGTGCGGAAGGTTCTTAGACACGAAGAGCTTGCCACCGGAGCTAGATATCCCTAAAAGCGCAAGCGGCTTGCTCAAGAAATTACCCTTTTCACAGGTACCCCTGTCATCGCCAATACGTTAACTTTCAAAAGGAGGATTTTATTATGTATTCAATGGAACAAGTTGTAAACTTAGCGAAGCATCGTGGTTTTGTTTTCCCTGGTTCTGAAATTTATGGTGGTCTTGCAAACACTTGGGATTATGGTCCACTTGGTATCGAATTAAAAAATAACGTTAAAAAAGCTTGGTGGAAAAAATTCATTCAAGAATCTCCATACAACGTTGGTTTAGACGCAGCAATTTTAATGAATCCCAAAACTTGGATCGCTTCTGGTCACGTTGGTAACTTTAACGATCCAATGATCGACTGTAAAAAATGTAAAGCGCGTCACCGTGCTGATAAATTAATCGAAGATGCTTTAGATGCAAAAGGTATCGAAATGATCGTCGATGGTTTAACTTTCGATCAAATGGCTGACTTAATGAAAGAACACGAAGTAAAATGCCCAGACTGCGGTAGCCAAGAGTTCACAGAAATCCGTCAGTTCAACTTAATGTTTAAAACATTCCAAGGTGTTACGGAATCTAGTACGAACGAAATTTTCCTTCGTCCTGAGACAGCACAAGGTATTTTCGTAAACTTCAAAAACGTACAACGCTCTATGCGTAAAAAACTTCCATTTGGTATCGGCCAAATCGGTAAAAGTTTCCGTAATGAAATCACGCCTGGTAACTTCACATTCCGTACGCGTGAATTCGAACAAATGGAGCTTGAATTCTTCTGCAAACCTGGTGAAGATTTAGAGTGGTTCACATTCTGGCGCAACACTTGTAAAAACTGGTTGCTTGCACTTGGTATGAACGAAGAAAGCATGCGTCTTCGTGACCATGGTGAAGAAGAGTTATCTCACTATAGTAACGCAACAACTGATATTGAATTTAAATTCCCATTCGGCTGGGGCGAACTTTGGGGCGTTGCATCTCGTACAGACTTCGATTTAAAACGTCACATGGAACATTCTAACGAAGACTTTAACTATATCGATCCACAAACGAACGAACGTTACGTACCATACTGCATCGAGCCATCTCTTGGCGCAGACCGCGTAACATTAGCATTCTTATGTGATGCATACGAAGAGGAGCAATTAGAAAACGATTCTCGTACAGTTCTTCGTTTCCATCCTGCTTTAGCACCATATAAAGCAGCAATCTTACCACTATCTAAAAAGCTATCTGAAGGTGCTGGTGAAGTGTTCGCAGAACTAGCAAAAGACTTCGTAGTAGACTTTGACGAAACTGGTTCTATCGGTAAACGTTACCGTCGCCAAGACGAAATCGGTACACCGTTCTGTATCACATATGACTTCGATTCAGTTGAAGATAAAGCTGTTACAGTACGTGACCGTGACACAATGGAGCAAGTTCGTATGCCAATTAGCGAATTAAAAGGCTTCTTAGAGAAGAAAATTCAATTCTAATTATGAAAAGGCTGCCCAAGGGCAGCCTTTTTGATTTCATATATTATAGAATTAACGATATATTGATGCTCTCATAAGAAATAGGCTACCTACCGATGGCCTATTTTTCTCTCTTCTCTTTAATTGCGACTGTACATCTTGAAATACATAGTAAATCATCATTTTCATCAATGATTCTTACATCCCAAACCATCGTCGTTTGTCCTTTATGGATAGGTGTACCGATTGCTGTTACGATACCATCACGTTTCGAGCGAATATGATTCGCATTAATTTCTAGACCAAAGCAAATACACTTTTCTTGATCAATTAAATTATAGGAGCCTACGCTCGCTACCGTTTCTGCAAGTGCAACTGATGCGCCACCGTGTAAAAAACCAAATGGTTGATGTGTACGTCCATCTACTGGCATCGTTGCTACCACTTTCTCCTCTGTCATTTCTAACAGTTCAATCCCAAGTGCATCCATTAATGTTTTTGTCATGCTACTTCCCCCTTTTTCTTATTTAAAAATGTATAATTTCCCCTATTTATTTTCAAACTATCCATAGCACTTATATAAGGAGGTTCTATCTACATGAAAAATAAATTTTGTATTCTACTACTCTTTTTCTCCTTGCTCATTATTGTACCAAATTGTACGAATGCAGCACACCCTTCTAACCTGACAATTGATATTAAGACTATTACGCAAAAAGGTAAAAAACCGTATTTAGAATATCAAATTAGTAGACCTTACTTTCATAACTTCTACGATCAGGAATTTCAAAAGAAGTTAAATACATACTACAAAACAATGACAAGCCGTTTTAAAACAACATTAGCAAACGAAGCGAAAAAATACTATAAAGAATCTCAAGAATCAGATGCTCCTTTCCACCCATATGTTGCAAACGTTGATTATAAAGTCACATTACAGCAGTCCCCCTTGCTTAGCTTATATTTAAATTATTATCAATACACAGGCGGAGCACACGGCATCTATACATGGAAAGCAAACACATTTGATTTAAAAGAAAAGAAAGTACTACGTTTAGCTGATTTATTTCAGAAGAATAGCAACTATAAAGATACCATTCGTACAGAAATCGTTAGACAAATTAAACAAAATGAAAGTATTTACTTTCCAGATGCGGCTGAAAAAGTGATGAGTACAAAGAAATTCAACTACTTTTTAGAGCCAGATAATCTTGTCATCTATTTCTCTTTATATGAGATTGCTCCTTACGTAAGTGGAATTCCGCAATTTCGGATTCCATACACATTACTTAGGGATTCACTAACTCCTAACTATCAAAACATTTTGATTGACAACAAATAGATACATTCGCTACGATAATGTTAACCAAACAACAACAGGAGGTTAACATTATGAAACAATTACGCGCTTTAGATTTAGCACTAGCTGCTATGTTCGTTGCCCTCATGGCAATTGGTGCAAATATCGTATCTTGGGCACCGTTTTTACAAGTTGGTGGAGTTCCCCTTTCTATGCAACCCTTTTTCGCTATTTTAGCAGGACTTCTTCTTGGGAGTAGACTTGGTGCCTTATCTATGTTTGTTTATATGCTTGTTGGCGTTGCAGGAGCACCAATTTTCGCAAATTTCAAAGCTGGGTTTGGAGCACTTTTAGATCCTACTGGTGGTTTTATTATCGCATTTATTATTGTTGCTTACGTATCAGGAAAACTAGTAGAACAAAGAGAAAAACCACAGTTTGGTACATTTGCCATTGCATCTTTTACTGGAATTATTTTAACTTATATCATCGGTACTACTTATATGTATGCAGCTGTAAACTTTTGGATGGGTGGAGATATGAGTTACAAAGCGGCTTGGGCAATTATGATGTGGTTTGCCGTTAAAGATATTATCTTCACCATTATCGGCGCTGTCATTGCACCTCGTATATATTATGCAGTTCGTCGTTCTGCTTATCAGCATTCTCATTCGACACTATAATGCAAAAAAAGAGTTACTCCATACGTTGAGTAACTCTTTTTTCATTAAGATTCTTACTTCATTTGCTCTTCTAAAATCTTCTTCATCATCACAAGCATGTCATCTCTTAACTCTTCATGCTGCAGTGCCATTTCGATTGTCGTTTGAACAAAGCCTAATTTTTCACCAACATCGTAACGCTTTCCTTCAAAGTCATAAGCAAACACACGTTGAATCTCATTTAAACTTTGGATTGCATCTGTTAATTGAATTTCCCCACCAGCACCAATATGCTGTTGCTCTAAGAACATAAAGATTTCAGGTGTTAAGATGTAACGTCCCATAATTGCTAAGTTTGAAGGTGCTGTGCCTTGCGCTGGTTTCTCAACAAACTTTCGTACTTGGTAACGACGTCCTTCTTGTTCTAGTGGATCAATGATTCCGTAGCGATGTGTTTCTAATTCAGGAACTGTCTGCACACCGATAACAGAAGAAAGTGTTTTATCATATTCATCCATTAATTGACGTAAACATGGTTTTTCAGCTTGAACAATATCATCACCTAGTAAAACAGCAAATGGCTCATCACCAATGAACTTACGTGCACACCAAACCGCATGCCCTAGACCTTTTGGCTCTTTTTGACGAATATAGTGAATATCAACCATTTTCGAAGAAGCTTGTACTTTTTCAAGCAACTCGTATTTTTTCTTCTCTAATAGATTTTGTTCTAATTCGAATGCATTATCAAAATGATCTTCAATAGAACGTTTACCTTTACCCGTAACGATAATAATATCTTCAATTCCAGATGCCACTGCTTCTTCTACAATGTATTGGATCGTTGGCTTATCCACAATAGGAAGCATTTCTTTTGGCATTGCTTTTGTTGCTGGTAAAAAACGAGTTCCTAGTCCTGCGGCGGGAATAATCGCTTTCCTTACTTTTTTCATAATAAATACCCTCTTTTCTAATCATCAAATATCTTTTTACGATATAATCCGTATTCTTTCGTTCTTAAATTTCCATACAAGAAAGAGGAGGCGTTCTACGTTCTCCTCTTTCTTCCTCTATTAATGGAGGTAATACCTTATCTTATTATAAACGATTCATAATATCTTCTTTAATAGCAAGCAACTTTTGTTCACTATTTTGTAAGGAATCATCTTTTACGCCAAAATAAAACTTGATTTTTGGCTCTGTTCCTGATGGACGTAAGCAGAACCAAGAACCATCTGCTAATTGATATTTTAACACATTTGATTTCGGTAAGTGAATCTCTTTCTTACTTCCATCTTCTAGCATTGTAATCATGCTTGCTTTATAATCCTCTACTGAAGTTACCGCTAAACCAGCTACTTCTTTTGGTGGATTTGCACGGAATGATGCCAGCATTTCTTGAATCTTCTCTGCACCATCTTTTCCTTTTAACGTTAACGATACAAGGTCTTCGCGGAAGAAACCATACTTCGCAAATACTTCTAATAAACCGTCGTATAGCGTTTTTCCTTGTGATTTATAGTATGCTGCAACTTCACACGCAAACAATACAGATTGTACTGCATCTTTATCACGGCAGAATGGACGAATTAAATAACCATAACTTTCTTCATAACCAAATTGGAATTCATATTGTCCACTTTCTTCATATTGCTTAATTTTTTCACCGATAAATTTAAATCCAGTTAATGTATCTACTGTATCTAATCCGTATGCTTTTGCAATTGTACGACCGATTTCAGAAGTTACAATTGTTTTTAACACGACGCCGTTTTCAGGAAGCGTTCCGTTTTCTTTCTTTTGTGATAATAAGTAATCGAGCATTAATGCACCTGTTTGGTTACCCGTTAACACCTGGAACTCACCATCATGATTACGAACAGCTACACCAAGACGGTCTGCGTCCGGATCTGTTGCGATTAACACATCCGCACCTACTTCTTCCCCATCACGAATCGCAAGCTCAAATGCTGCGTGCTCTTCCGGGTTTGGTGATTTTACTGTTGAGAAGTTTGGATCTGGTAACTCTTGTTCTTTTACAACTGTTACGTCCGTAAATCCAACAGCTTCTAAACCACGGCGTGCTGGAATATTAGATGTTCCGTGTAATGGGGTAAAGACGATTTTTAAGTCTTTTCCAACTTCTTGGACCATTTCTTTATTAATGATGACTGTTTGTAACTCCGCTAAATATGCATCATCTACTTCTTGTCCAATAATATGTAATAAACCATTTGCTTTTAATTGTTCTACATCAGCAACTTCTACTGTTAATTCATCTGCTACTTCGTTTACATAGCTAATTAACTCGTCTGCCTCTTTTGGGGGCAATTGTCCACCATCTTCTCCATATACTTTATAACCATTATATTCAGGTGGATTATGACTTGCTGTAAGAACGATTCCACTTACTGTATGTAAATAACGAACTGCGAAAGAAAGCACTGGTGTTGGACGCAAGCTTTCAAATACATATGTTGTAATACCATGCGCACCAAGTGTTGCCGCTACTTCCATTGCAAATTCAGGTGATTTATGGCGAGAATCATACGCCACAACAACGCCGCGCTTCTTTGCTTCTTCACCTAATTTTTCAATAAAGTGTGCTAATCCTTTTGTTGCCTTTCGAACAGTATATACGTTCAAACGGTTCGTACCAGCACCAAGTTCTCCGCGCATACCACCTGTACCAAATTCTAAGTTTTTATAGAAGCTATCTTCTATTTTCTTTTCATCTTGCTTCATATTTTCTAGCTGCTCTTTTAATTCTGCGTCTAAGCTTGCATAGGATAGCCAGCGACTATATTCTTGTTTCCAATCCATTTTCTAATCTCCTCTCGCATGTCATAATTACATTATATGAAAAAAACGACAAGTATCTCAATATATTTTAAAATCTAACAGGATTTTACTTTTACGATTTGTACACACTAACCCTATATACTTCAAATAAAAAGGTGAAAAAAATGGAAGAATGGGGATTATCTGAAGAATTAAAAGTAAAGACGAAACAAATGATCGAAGTTGTGGAAGCTGAATTACATATCATGAAGCAAGCGGTTGAACAAGATGGCGAATGTATTTTGTGTAAGATGGAAGAAATTCATCATTTGCTAAGCAATGTGCAAACATTGGCAGCTTCCTATTATTTAAAGGCATATTTATCACCTTATACAGCTGGTTATGCTCCTATTACAACAGCCATTCAGCATTTAGGTGATAGAAAGCACGGTGCGTTAATTGTTGTAGAAAGAGACGATTCACTTGATTCTCTTATTCAAACTGGAACAAAACTTGAAGCATATTTAACCGTTCCATTGTTGGAATCTATCTTTTATCCTGGCAACCCACTTCATGACGGAGCTGTTCTCATTAAAGAAAACCACATTGTTTCAGCAGCAAATATTCTCCCTCTAACGAAAAGTAGCGAAATCGACTCAAAACTAGGAACACGCCACCGAGCTGCAATTGGTTTATCAGAAAAAAGCGATGCACTCATATTAGTTGTATCCGAAGAAACAGGTCGCACATCCTTTGCTTTAAATGGGACCTTATATACAATTTCATTATAAAAAAAGGCAGCGTAATCCGCTGCCTTTTTTAAAACTTTCTTATTCTTCTCCAAAACGCTCAACAAATGTTGCAAGTGTACGAACCATTGCACCCGTCGCTCCTGCTGGTCCTAAATCATGTGCACTCATTGTATCAGAAGTACCTGCGATATCTAAATGTACCCATGGTGTTTCTTCTGCAAACTCGCCAAGGAATGTTCCAGCCATTACCGCATGACCTTCGCGACCTGGTGAGTTATTTAAATCTGCAAATTTACTGTTACGAACGCGCTCTTTATCACGCTCAAAAATCGGTAATTGCCAAATTGGTTCATCTGTTTCCATCGATGCTTCCAATACGTTTTCAAACAATGTTTCATCATTTGTCATCGCACCTGTTGTATGATTTCCAAGGGCAACGATAACACCGCCTGTTAATGTTGCAATATCAACAAGATAATTTGCACCAAGTTTCTTTGCATACGTAATACCATCTGCTAATGCAAGGCGCCCCTCTGCATCTGTATTTAATACTTCAATTGTCTTACCGCTCATAGACGTAATAACATCATCTGGTTTAAATGCTGTACCGCTCACAACATTATCTGTTGACGGGATAACAGCGACTACGTTTTGCTCTGGGCGAAGTTCTCCGATAATTTCCATCGCACCAAGAACCGCTGCAGCACCGCCCATATCTCCCTTCATACCAACCATGCCTTCGCGTGGTTTTAAAGAATATCCACCTGTATCATATGTGATTCCTTTTCCAACGAATCCAATTACATCTGTCCACTCTTCTTTTCCTTTATAAATAAGAGCAATCATTTTTGGCGGCTCTGTAGAACCTTGGTTTACTGCAAGTAACGCACCCATCCCAATCTCTTCCATTTCTTCTTTCTCAAGCACTTTATAATCCATATCGTATTTCTCAGCTAATTCAACTGCATACTCTGCAAGTTTTGTTGCTGTTAATACGTTAGGTGGCATATTTACAAGTGTACGAGCGGAATTTGTAGCACGTCCATGCACATACCCTACTGTTAATGCAGCTTCGATTTCTTTTGCATCTTCCGCTGTAATAACCGTAAAGTTTTCTAACTCTACACTTTCTTTTTTGTCCGTTTTATATGTTTGTAAATCATATGTACCTAGGCAAGATACTTCAGCCGCGATATGCGCAACATCAATTGCGTCTAATTTATCTGTTACGAAAGAATCCAGTAAAATAGCTGCATCTTGTACCTTTGCAGTTTTTAAAGTTTTAAATGTTTTACTAAGTGAAGCACGTAATATTTCTGTTGAATACGATTCTTTTTTACCAAGGCCAACAAAATAATAACGTTTCACATTTGTTTTCCCTAAGCTATGTACTTTAGAAATGGCTTTTTTCTTTGCAGAAAGCTCTTTTTCTTCTAATAAAACTTGTAACTGTCCTTCAAATGCTTTGTCTAATTCCTGTACAAAGCTATTCACCTTTTCTTCTTCAAATAAAGCAACGATAACCGCTTCATGATTTGCTAATTCTTTTTGTACTTGAAACATATTCAAACCCCCTAGATTTCTCTATTTTCATTATAACTGTATTTTCCCTAAAATGCGACAATTCTAATTTCTCTTTCAGTTCAATTCCCCACTGATTATCAGCCNNCGTTCAAAATCGTAGGACGTCCGAGGGGGCGAAACGGCTGGAGATTTTAGCCGCTAGAGCTGGACATTGCTTTCTCTCTAAATATTGATGTGGGGGCGTTAATGCGGGATAAATTGTGGCTATGAAGAACCAAAAGAGACTTTCACTCATTTTTCCCTTCTGTTTTTACATGGCATGGGGCTAAAAAAGGCATTGACCGCTTCTATGCATGGCTGGATGCTCTCTCCAATCTAAAGAGAATGGTTTGCTATTCGTTTTTTAATTTGGATTTATATATTACGAAACAGGACAAAGAAAAAAGTCTAGTGTTAATCTCACTAGACTATCTCTGTTTCAAATATTGGCCGCGAAATACTTGCAATGTTTCATCTTGGTTCAGCATCGTTAACTGCTCTTCCGTTAACTTACCGTTCCCCATTTTCACTACGTATACATTTACTTTTTTCTTTCCCCACTCACTATATACATCTCGAACAGTTTCATAATATAAATCGAGCCTATTTCCTTTAATAGCTCCTCCTTTATCTGCTACCACACCATAACCATAGCCTGGTACAAAAAGGATGGTCCCAATCGGAAACACACGTAAATCAGCTGCAATTGTAGAATAAATATCCCGTTTTGCCTTTACACCTGAATATGTAATACCATACTCTGGGTGACCGGGCCTTTTACCAGTTGATTCTATCCCTGACGTATAACCGGTTGCTGTCATTTCCATTACGCGATAGTTAGACCAGTCTCTTCCCTGTTCTAAAGCATTTATCACTTCTTTACTCGGAGCAACTTGTTGCCCTCTTTCTGCTGCATGTACTTCCTTTACATCGCCTTCTTGATATGTTTTTACAAGCTCCGCTAAAGAAACTCCAGTGAATGCTTGCCATGTCACACATAATGCTGCTACAAGTAAACAAGTCATCATAATGCGAATACTATAACGTTTTAACATTTTTATATTCCACACTCCTTCATCGTTCATCATTCCCTATACGATAAAGAAATATGCAGAAAAAAATCCCCAGTAAACTGGAGATTAGAACATTTGATATCCGCTTTTTCGAAGCTTCTTTATAACAACCCCTGCTAAAATGCCTCCCATTAACCCTGTCGATAGAATAAAAAGATCAGCTTGTCCAAGATGAGAGACACTTGTCCCAAATGAAGAAAATGTTTCTTTCGGTTTTGAAAAGTAATCCCAAACACTTGCTTTATTAATAATGAGCATACAAACAATCGGATAAATGATAACCATTACCCACGTCGCACGCAAAATCATGTTGAGTAAAAACCCAATTCCAAAGAACAGTATAAAAAATAACATCATTGAAATAAGTAGTACCGGAATACTCACTTGTCCTCATCCCTTCTATTTCTTATCTCCTGCCGTAAACACATGATACGCTGTGTATCCAAATTGATCTCCTGGATTTAATGTTGTATCCATCTTAAGAAAGGATTCTGCACGCCCTTCTAGTAAATATCGAATCAATATAGAAGTATCTTGATCATATGCAATATCCTTTGGGTGTAAAAATGCTACTTCAGACAATTCCTTTTCTTGTACAGTGATTTCTTCCCCTTCTGGTTCGAGTAGAAAAATAATCATATTATCGCTAATTTCATCACGAATGACACCAGAACGAATGCCAATCACTCCCTTTACATGTGCGCTAATCCCTGTTTCTTCTAAAATCTCACGTTTAACAGCTTCGTCAATCGTCTCTCCTTCATTTACGAAACCAGCAGGCAAGGACCATTTTCCCTTTAAGCCTCCATATTTTTTCTTAACGAAGAGCCAACGACCATCTTTTGTCGCCACAAGTCCACTTACAGCTAGCCAAACATTCCCACGCTTCCCCATGATGTAAAACCCCTTCCAAGTAAACGAACAGAATATTCATTCTTTTCTATGTATTATACTATATTTTTCAGTGAGAATAATATAATCTTCCTTGTTCCTTAGTTACTGCATTTCTTTCTACCTTTTTTATTTTCCATAAATTTTATATATTGTTAATATAATGTATTCATTCTTAGGTATTACATCAAGCTTATTCATTGCGAAAGGAGTAAAAGGTAAAATGAAAAATCAATCAAAAAAATCCAATATTGTATTTGTAACATTAATTTCTGCATTACTCTTCTGCGCTGTCTTAGTTGCTATTTCACTTTCACCACTTGCTAATTTAGGACCTAATGCAAATCAATTTAACTCTTTAGGCATGTGGAAATCAATCGGCACAATTTTACTATTTTATATCGTACCTCTACTTCTTTATATCGCAGGAGTAAAGATAATGCGATTCATCATGGCTTTTCTTTGCGGCGCCGGGCTATTCATACATCTTGTGATACTTGCAGTCGTATTTATTACAGTACAGGTAAGTGACGATAACGCCTCCTCTTTCTTAGGAGTCATCATTCTTCGCATAGCAGTATCAATCACAAATGTAATTTGGTTTTTTGTTGCTTTTCGCTCAAAAAGAACTTCCACTCATACACTGCATGTACAATGAAATAGCAGCATAAAAAAAAGCTTGTATTACATAAAAAGCAGAAACGACTCATAGTCGCTTCTGCTTTTTTCTACTCTATACCTCTTTTGATTTTCCACCCTATAAAACACGGCATGGGTAGGAAAAGGCACTGACCGCTTCTACACATGGGCGGATGCTCTCTTCCTCCCTAAAAAGAAAGGGTTTTTCATTTATATATTAAAAGAACTTCAATTTACCTTTTTTCAGAACTAATAAAGGTCCACCAAGTAAGAATAGGTAACGGTTATCGATTACTTTCTTCATGAAGGAAGCTTTCCAACCTGTTAGTTTTTTACCCATAACAACGCCCATTGCATCGTCATGTCCTAATGAACATACAGATCCTTTATTATCGAAAGCGAATTTTTTCATTTCGCCTTTACCACGAACTAACACAGCTAAGTTGTGTGCGATATTGTAACCTTGTTGAATTGCAATTTGTGCTGTTGGTGGGTATGGACGGTTAATCTCTTCATTGATGATTAACGCTGCATCACCAACCATGAATACATCTTCATGACCTGGAGCATGCATATACTCATCAACTTTTACACGTCCGCGCATTGCTTCAAATCCAGACTCTTCCACAATACCGTTACCGCGAACACCAGCAGCCCAAACAACAGTTTCAGATTTAAGTAACTCAACATCGTCACCGTTTGCAACAAGAATACCTTCTTCAGTCGCTTCTTTAATTGCTGTACCGATGCGGAATTCTACACCTTTTTTCTCTAACTGTTTCACAGCATACTCTACTAATTCTGGATCGAAACCAGGAAGTGCAGACGGAGCAGCCTCTACACAGATGATACGTGCTTTTTCACGTGGAACATCATACTCTTTGCAAAGTTCAGGAATACGGTTTGCAAGCTCACCTACATACTCGATACCTGTAAATCCTGCACCACCAACAACGATTGTTACTAACTCATCGCGCTTTTCAGTTGCATATTGAGAGAACTTGTATTCCATATGCTCACGAATTTGACGAGTTGCATTAATGTTAGTAATAGAGAATGCATGCTCTTTCAAACCTTTAATGCCAAATGTTTCAGACTCGAAGCCAAGACCGATTACTAAGTAATCATACTCTAATTCAGCATTTTTTAAGATAACGCGTTTTTCAGCTGCTTTAACTTCTACAACTGTATCTTGTACAAAGTTTACTTTATTTGTATCAATAACGTCTTGAATATCAAGGCGAATTTTATCATGATGTAATGTGCCAGCTGCACTTTCATGTAACCAAGTTGCTTGGTAGTGATAGCTGTTGTTGTTTACTAACGTAATTTCAGCTTCACTTACAGATAATGCTTTTTGCAGACGAACAGTCGTAATCATCCCGCCATAACCTGCACCTAAAACTACGATTTTTGGAGTTTTCACTCAATCACAACCCTTTTCTTTATAATAATAGTAATGAAAAATAAGACCAAAGTGCTAAACACTTAATTTGTCAAGAATGTGGAATTCCTCACATTCTCAAGCATAACAAAACGTATTCAAAAATTCTTACGAAATTTGTCATAAAAAATTAACATAATACTTTCCTATATTAGTCGGTTTTATGTCATAATTCAAGCGCTTGACGAATTATCAATATTTTAAAATAACATAGCGTTTTCAAGGGTTTTTCATCCTTTTTTACATGGATTTTCCTGCTTGGTATATTTTATACATTTTTAACTTAACTATGCACAAGCTTACATATAATTCAGTCATTTCATGCAGTATTCCAAACTAAAATATGATATCATTTATTGTAAAGTGTAATCTTATTTGCAGGATTTCCGTATACATATGAACAATATATGGAATCAATATCTAAATTCCATCTATAGGGGGAATAAATAGTGACAGAAAATCAAAAAGTTTACGACATAACGATTATCGGTGGAGGTCCAACAGGATTATTCACGGCGTTTTATGGCGGCATGAGACAGGCCAGTGTAAAAATTATTGAAAGCTTACCGCAACTTGGAGGGCAATTATCCGCACTATACCCTGAAAAATATATTTACGACGTAGCCGGATTCCCAAAAGTACGCGCGCAAGAACTTGTTGATAATTTAAAAGAACAAATGAAAAAGTTTGAACCGACTGTTTGCTTAGAAGAAGCAGTGGATACACTTGAAAAACAGGCTGATGGTGTATTTAAACTTGTAACAAATAAAGAAACGCACTATTCTAAATCTGTCATTATTACAGCTGGTAATGGAGCCTTCCAACCACGTCGTTTAGAGTTAGAAGGTGTAGAAAAATTCGAGAAGAAAAATCTACACTATTTCGTTGATGATATGAATAAATTTTCTGGGAAACGCGTCGTTGTCTTTGGTGGCGGCGATTCTGCTGTGGACTGGACAATGATGTTAGAACCAATCGCTGAACAAGTAACAATCGTTCATCGTCGTGATAAATTCCGTGCTCATGAGCACAGTGTAGAGAGCTTAATAAACTCTCGTACAGATGTAAAGACACCTTACGTTCCAGTTGAATTAATTGGTGAAGACAAAATCGAACAAGTTGTGCTGCAACATGTGAAGACAGAGGAAAAAGTTGTGATTGATGTTGATGATGTGATCGTAAACTATGGCTTCGTTTCTTCTCTTGGTCCAATTAAAAACTGGGGCTTAGATATTCAAAAGAACAGCATCGTTGTAAATTCAAAAATGGAAACAAACATCCCTGGTATTTACGCCGCTGGTGACATTTGTACATATGAAGGAAAAGTAAAACTAATTGCATGTGGATTTGGTGAAGCACCAACAGCCGTAAACAATGCAAAAGCTTACTTCGATCCAAATGCAAAACTACAACCAATGCATAGTTCTAGTATGTTTTAATTTATAAATGAACCGGGCTCCTTTCGTATGAAAGGAGTCTTTTTTAATACATCAACTCCTCTCCATGGTTATCTAAATCTCAAGAAGTATTAAATAGTCCCCCTGTTTCTTTACATTTCCTAACTTTATAACTCCCTTCCTTTCATCTGTATAATTATGGTACAATAAATAAGAACGTTTGTTCTTTTTTTTATAAAAGGGGGAATATAAACATGAATCAACCAAAAATTGTTACAAAAGAAGCTTTTCAAGCCATCGGTATTTCCATCACAACAAATAATGCAGTGGAAACATCAGCCGAAGGAAAGATTCCTCACCTATGGAACCACTACTATCAAGAACAAATCATAAATCAAATTCCGAACAAGAACACCCAAACAACACTAGCATTATATTCAGATTATGAATCCGATGAAACCGGAACATACAGATACACAATCGGTATGCCAGTCTCTTCATTAGAATCTGTTCCTGAAAATATGAAGTCTCTTACAATACCTACTCAGACATATGCAGTATTTACAACAAGAAAAGGGCCTATATCAGAAATCGTGTACGAAACATGGCAAGACATTTGGAACTGGTCGAAAGAAAACAAACGCGCTTTTACAATTGACTTTGAACTCTATGATGAAAGAGCGATAGATCCAAATAATGCGCAAGTTGATATCTATATTGCATTAGCTTAGACCTAAAATAAGAAGGTGCTTCTGGCACTTTCTTATTTTTTTGTCTTAAAAAATCCACTGGGCAAATCTTCTATTATTGTCTACAATGAAAAAGTGCAGTATAGAAATATTAAAAACTGTATAAAACGATTGTTAACAGCTTTTTATACCCATTCAAAATTGTTACATAGAAAGGAAGCAATATGGAGGAACTACAACAAAACAAATCTGCTCAAGCAGAAAGTGGAACACCTTTGTTAAAAAACACAAACTTCCTATTTCTCTGGGCAGCTACATTATTCTCAAGCTTTGCTTTAGCCTTTTTTACATTTTCTCAAACGTGGTACATAGCGAAAACATTAAATCTTGAAGCGTCACTTGGCGTTGTCTTTGTTGCACTTAGCGTCCCAAGACTTATCTTTATGATTGTTGGAGGGGCTGTCGCAGATAAATTTCCGAAAAAAAATATTATGTTTTACTCGAATATCATTCGTGCACTTCTTGTCGCAACGATTTTAACTTGGTTTATCGTCGGTGATGTAACATTATATACGTTTGCTTTGTTTGCCTTATTTTTCGGATTAGCGGATGCCTTCTTTTGGTCAGCTGACGGTTCCATTCTCCCTGAACTTGTAGAAAAACATCGTTTAACACAAGCAAATTCACTGACTCAAATGACGAACCAAGCGTCAGTCATTTTAGGGCCAGTACTTGGCGGAATCCTCATTGAGTTTAGTAATTATGAGACGATCTTTACCATTACCATCTTGCTCCTAATTGTTGCCGCTATACTTGTCCAAAAAATTCAATCTACCGTTCAAGTAGAAGATGATACAGATAAAGGAATGTTTACATCTATTAAAGAAGGGATTTTATACGTAAAAGAATCACCTTTTCTTTCTACATTTCTCATCTGTAGTGCTTTTCTAAATCTATTTTTAATTGGTCCGATGCAAGTTGGTTTCCCATTATTTGTTAAGAATGTCCTTCATGGCGATTCACTTCAATTTAGTTATTTAGAAGCAGCTGTCGGAGCCGGAATGGCAATTGGTGCTGTCATTGTTGGTCTTAGAAATATTAATCGCAGGCGCGGTCTATTCTGCATCATTATGATGCTATTATCCGGCATTTTCTTTTTATCGATTAACTTCAGTACAGCGCTTTGGCAAGCACTACTCGCAGGCGCATTTTATGGCATTACGATTGCCATGGCCATCGTTCCATTAATGGCGATGATTCAATCTACTGTCAAAGAAGAAATGATGGGGCGCGTCATGAGTTTATTAATGCTGTCATCTATGGGCTTCATCCCGCTTTCCTATGCATTCACATCGCTTGCACTTGCAGCTGGTATTCCAATTGTCACAATTATGAAAAGCGGTGCTATTGCAGTTATTGTCTTCGTACTATTTGTGGCAATTCGCGTTCCCGTTGTACGAAAATTCGATTGATCGAAAAGAGTCATGTATTATACGCATGACTCTTTTTTAAACGGATCGAATAAGGTCACCTTAGTACTTCTTCTTATAGCCGCTCCCCATTCTAGTCCGATCTCTAAAAAGAAATCTCGCATCGTACTATACAAAAGAGCCCCAACGTCTTTACGGATTTCCCCATACTTATACGCTCTCACAACACTTTTTACCCGCCAAATTAAATTTCCATACACTTCTTCATCAGCTAAGATTTGTTCTAGTAAAATACCTTGTTCAAGTAATCCACTCTTTTTATAAGCAAGCTCCACTTTACTCCAAAACGCATTAATTTTCTTCGGATTACTCGTCATCGGTATAAGCGCAGAGATATAAGCTTTTGGTATATCATGACGACAATACGTCTCATCAAGCTCGTACGTTATTACTCTTTTCTCTTTTATTTGTGGAATGTTTTTAGAAAAAACTGTTTCCCCCTCGTTTTTTCGTACGTTTACACTACAGCCACCTGCATGATTACCACTTTCGCATGCGGACATTTTCATGCGGTCATCCATACGGTCAATCGCAGATTTAAGAAATACATATAAGTTAGCACTATACCCACCACGCTTATGTCTCTCTTTCGTCGCAATCCGCTTCATAATTCCCATTTCCTCTAATTTCGCAATAGAGCGGCGTACAGTACGAATACTCTTTCCGATTTCCAACGCAATTGTCTCCATTAACGGACAAGCAACACCAACTGTTTTTTGTTTCTCATTAATCGCATACCTTCCTAAAAAATGAATGACTAAAGAATCCGTTCTATTTAGCTGAAACCGATAACATTTAAAAACTTGTTTTTGATACACATTAAACTCTTCTTTACTTCTAAATTCACTATACTCTTTCATTAAACGATACAAAGATCCCATTTTCATCACCCCATATATAAATAGATGCGAAAAAGCATAATGGGCAATTTTTTTAAAATTATTGATGAACTGAGGACGTAAAACAAAAAACAGGCCACATGTCACCATGCGGCCTGCCTTCCTTATCCATGAAGCTTACTACTTATTCATTAACCAATCCAAACACCATTACTATCAAACTTATAATACTTACCATTAATCCATTTCTTTCCTGTTGCCATTTCACCAAAAGAATCAAGATAATACCACTTATTGCTGAGCTTTAACCATCCGTGGTATTCAGATCCATTGCTGTTAAAATAGTGCCAGTAATTACCGATTTTTTGCCATCCTGTTTGCATTGCCCCACTTTTATCAAAGTAGTAATATGTATTTTTTATATAGCGCTTTCCTGTTTCCATAATTCCATAGTCGCCAAGATAATACCATTTCCCACCATTTGATAGCCAGCCTGTTTGTTTTACTCCACTATTATTTAAGAAATACCAATTTCCTTTAATTTGCGCCCAACCTGTTTGCATTGCTCCACTTTTTTCATTGAAATAGTAATACGTATATTTTCCTGTTTTTTTATTTTGGAATGAAACCCAACCCTTTTGCATACTTCCATAATCGCCAAGATAATACTTTTTGCCTCCATTTGATAACCAACCCGTTTGTTTTACTCCATTATTGTTGAAGAAATACCGGTATCCGTTAATTTGTACCCAACCTGTGCGCATTGCTCCGTTTTTTTCATCAAAATAGTAATCTGTATATTTCTTTGTTTTTTTATCTTGAATTGACATCCATCCTGTTTGCATAACTCCATAAACACTAAAATAATATTTTTTACCACCAGTAGATAACCAACCTGTTACCTTTTTCCCGTTTTTATAGTAATACCATTTTCCATTTTGTTTTACCCATCCTTGAGCTTTGGTAGCCTTACTTACACTTGTAACTTTAGAAGTCGTACTAGTATTTTGAGCCGTCTTGTTTCCTTCCGCATGAGCAATAGTTGGTACTAATAGTGCAGTTGAAAGTAAAGATGTAATAATAACTTTTTTCATTCTCTTTCCCCTTTTCAGAAAATTTATAACCTATAATATTCTACCAATAAAATCCAAGGAAACAAATGTTTTTTTACAATTTTTATAAAAATCCAACAAATAACTACAATTTACTGTATGCTTTCATAAAGAGTAATGAACCATAATTTTATACTCCCTACTGAAATGAGGTGAAAAATATGATCGTGGTAAGTGCCTGTTTAGCTGGCATTGCTTGTCGTTACGACGGAAATGATAATTTAATCGCAAAAATAGAAGAGCTATTGCAGAAAGAAGAAACCGTTTTGATCTGCCCTGAAGTATTAGGTGGATTACCAACACCGCGCCCTTCAGCAGAAATCATCGGCGGCAATGGGGACGATGTACTAGATGGCAAAGCAAAGGTAGTGGATAAAGACGGGAACGATGTAACAGAAGCTTTTGTACAAGGAGCTTATAAAGCTTTAAAAGAAATAAAAGATTTAAATCCCGAATATATCGTTTTGAAAGAGCGAAGTCCGTCTTGCGGGAGTTCTACCATTTATACGGGCGAATTTAATGGAAACAAGCAAGAAGGCTATGGCGTAACAACTGCTTTATTTCGTAGACACGGATTTACAGTCATTTCAGAAGAAGATTTTGAAAATAAATAAAAGAGTTGGCCTTTTGGCCAACTCTTTTATTTCACGCCTAATTTTTCTTTCACTTTCGCAGGAAGCTCGTCTTTTTTCACTTCTTCCCAAGCTGTTACGCCTTTTTTATCAGAGTAGAATACACGCAAGAATGCTTCCTTACGAAGATTTTTCACAGCTGTAAATTCCATTTCTTTTTCTTTACCATCTTTATCAAATGCAGGTAACTTATACTCAAATGATTTGTGCTTCCCACCACCATCAGCTTGTTGAATTTTTTCTTGTCCGTCAACTGTAATTTGAACATAGTACTCATCTTTTCCCATACGGTTTAAATCGCAACCAACTAACATTGTCGCAAATACAACTAAAATACTAAACAGTGCAATATATCTTTTCACGTCATTCACCTCATGTGTTTTTTATTATGTTGTTATCATAATCTCTTTTCGCCTAAGGAGAAATTCAAAAACGTGACATGAATATTACACTTTTGTAAGATTAAACACTGAAAAAACAAAAAAGATAACCAACCACTGCATCTAGTCGATTATCTTCTTTTTTGTATATCAACAAAGTTTTCGTATCTTAATTAGGAAGCCGATTTATTAATTGTATAACGTTGTTCAATACGCTGTTCAATTTTTTCCATCTCTTGTTTATCATTCAATATCTTTTGTTTATTTTCTTGTATCAATTCTTTAAACGATTTATGAAGCAGTTTACAACGTTTGTTCGCCATAATCATTTCTCCTTATTGTCTGTGTAATCACAGATATAAAATAAAATTTTTCGATCACTATAAATTTTTTGTCTTTATTTGTCGAAAAATTATTCTTAATTCAAGAATACTATAACTTCCGAGTTTTCAGACCTATTTGTTTGAACATTATGTGAATTTAACAAAAACAATTATATACAAATTAAAAAACGAACATAATAATCCTTTTTTAAGGAGGATCAAGAGGTTTTCGAAGAGGTTAGATTCTTTTTCTGCCACATGCACCGGTAAAGTAAATAGAACAAACGAGTGCCTATCATCTTTTGTTTCATATAACTGCAATGTCCATGTTCAATAAACAAAATGAATTTATATATAAAGAGTGGTCCTTGATAAAGTGAAACTTCAATCAGTGGGGGTTTTCTCCATCCCCCACTGATTGTCAGCCCTCACCAATCGGGCTTTTATGGGCTGTTTATCTCTCGCCTAAACTTCTTCGCATTTTCTTAAGTTTTGAGGTGGGAGTATTACAGCCCGTTAATGCGGGATAAAATGATATACTTGCCTTTCTGTACCTAAATTAACCATGCTAAAGACAAAATAATAAACCCTCTTTATGCTGTGTNNACACAGCATAAAGAGGGTTTTGTAATATTTAATCCTATTTCATAATCCATTAGCTTGCGGTTCCGCATAGCAATAATTGTGTACACACGAAGATCATTTGCACTCCGTAACCATCGCCAATGAAATAGTACTTTAGTAATTAGCAAAAAACTAGCACTCTTCCGGCTTACCAGCATTCGACGCTGTACGGAAAGATGATCCACATCCGCATGATGCGATTGCGTTCGGATTATCAATTGTGAATCCGCCGCCAAGCATCGATTGTTTGTAATCAATGTTGACTCCTTTTACAATCGGAGCACTTTCTTTATCAATAACAAATTCAACACCGAAAAACTCAAGAACTGTGTCGTCTTCATTTGGTTCTCTTTCAAATCCTAAGCCGTAAGAAAGTCCACTACATCCACCGCCATGTACAGCAAGGCGAACATATTTCTCTCCATCTTCAGCATCTTTTAACATATCTTTAATTTGATATGCAGCTTGTTCTGTTACATTAATCATGAAATCCACCTTCCTTTCTTCTCTCGTTCTATTATACATCTTTACGCTTCTATCTTGTACTCATACACTCCACGGCAAATGACTTCCGCTGGACCTTTCATTAAAACGTTACCTTCTTCTGCCCAAGCAATCATTAAATCGCCGCCCGCTAGATGAACTGTAATTTCTTCGCCACGCTTCATTTTTTCATTTAAAACCGCTGCGACAACAGCTGCGCATGCACCTGTTCCACATGCCTGCGTAATACCTGACCCACGTTCCCAAACACGGAAGTTCATTTCATTGCCATTTACAATTTCAATAAATTCCACATTCACTCGTTCTGGAAACATTTCATGTGTTTCTAAAACAGGTCCTAGTGTTGTAAGCGGTGCTTCCTCCACATCATCTACAAAAATAACAGCATGTGGGTTCCCCATTGAAACACCTGTAAAAACATAGCGATGATTATTGTATAAAAAATCTTCACGAATAAATGGTGTTTCTCCCTCACCAAGCATCGGCAACTCTGCACGAGTTAATCGAGGGGCTCCCATATCAATTTTTACTAATGTTACAATCCCCTCTTCTACTGTCACTTCCGCTGTTACAATCCCAGCTAATGTTTCAATTGTAAAAACAGTTTCTGCTACTAGTTTATGCTCATACGCATATTTCGCTACGCAGCGCAGCCCGTTCCCGCAACTCTTTCCTTCTGATCCATCACTATTAAACATACGCATTTTTACTGGCGCTACTTCCGATGGACAAATTAAAATCATGCCATCTGCCCCAATGCCAGTATTAATATTCGAAACCTTTTCCGCTACAAGAGCTAACTCTTCCTCTGGAATTTGTTCTTCAAACATATTTACATATATATAACTATTTCCAAGACCATGCATTTTTGTAAAAGAAAATTGTTTCATCCTCATTCACTCCAAAAAAAATTTGTTGTTTTAAGTATAAAATGCATGCTTTTGGAACACAATAAGAACGTCCCCCGTTTCTCATATTTGGCAACATTTTGATGGCTTTTAGATAACAGCCACTCTTACACAAATCGTGTAAGAAAAAAGCCCTTCTCGAAAAGGGCCTTTTTTTTATTTCACACAAACATCCCGGCAATTGCGGCACTTAACAAGTTAGCAAGCGTCCCGGCAATAATCGATTTTATTCCAAACTTTGCAATATCACTACGACGAGTCGGTGCCATTCCTCCAAGTCCTCCAAGTAAAATGGCAACTGAAGATAAATTAGCAAATCCGCAAAGCGCAAACGTAATCATCGCTGTTGTTTTCTCAGAAAGTTTTCCCATATTCGGTGCAAAATCAGTAAACGCTACAAACTCATTTAAAATTAATTTTTCTCCAATAAAACTTCCAGCTGTAATCGCTTCTGACCACGGTACACCAATAACAAAAGCAAGCGGTGAAAAAATATAACCTAGTATGAGTTGCAATGACAAATCTGGATACCCGAAAAGACCACCGATTCCACCAACAATCCCATTTAACAATGCAATAATCGCGATAAATGCAATTAACATCGCCCCGACATTTAAAGCAAGTGATAATCCATCAGCTGCGCCGCGTGCCGCCGCATCAATAACATTGGCCGGCTTTTTATCATCATCGCGATCATCATCTTCATGCTTATGATGTACTTCTGGCTTTTCCGTTTCTGGAAATAGTAATTTCGCCATAATAAGACCTGCTGGTGCCGCCATAATGCTTGCAGCTAATAAAAATTTAAGTGGTACGCCAAGCGCAGCATATCCAAAAAGTGTTGAACCTGATACAGATGCCAATCCCCCCACCATCACCGCAAACAACTCTGACTTTGTTAGACGCGGCATGTATGGACGAATTACAAGTGGTGCTTCCGTCTGTCCTAAAAAGATATTTGCTGTTGCAGATAACGATTCAGATTGACTTGTACCTAAAAGTTTTGCCAATGCTCCTCCAATAATACGAACAATCCATTGCATAATCCCTAAATAATATAAAATCGCAATAACCGAAGATAAAAAAATTAAAATCGGTAATACGCGAAATGCAAACACAAATCCAGCCATCTTTGTTGGATCCCCTAAACTACCAAATAAAAACAAAATTCCTGCATTTGCAAAGTCCATAATCTTTTGCACAAACTGTGTTATCTTCTCTAACACCATTCGGCCTATATCCCACTCTAACACGATATAACCAAATATTAACTGAATAGCAAGTCCGCCAAATACAGTACGTGGCGAGATAGCTCTTCTATTATTTGAAAGTAAGTATCCAATAAGAAGAATAACGATAATTCCAGCTAGTCCCCAAAGAATATTCATTCTGTCACCTCAAAGATTCAAATTCTTTGTTAGCATTTCCTCGCAAAGAATTTTTACTCTGTTTGAACAGATAACAAAAAAAGGTGCTGCTTATTTGCAGACACCTTAAAACATTGGGTTTTCATCTAAGTAGTCATATACATTTTTCACAAGTTCTTCTACCGTTGCACCTTGTACAACTTCTCCGTTTACAAGTGCAAAAGGTCCTTCAAAACAAATACCACAATATCCTAGACAACCGTACTCCATAACATCTAAATTTGGATCTTTTTCAAATTTTTCTAATGCTGCTTGTGAGCCACTCGCAAGGTTACCTACGCAAAATTCGATTAATGGCTTAATCAAAACTATCCCCCCTGTATTTCCAAACATAAATCTATACTAAGAAAACTAAGTTGTTTCTTGTTGTTCTCATTACACGTACTAAAATATTTAGTTGCTTCACTGTTTCATTTCAAAACAAAAAACCTTCTCTATATCAATCCACTTTGATTCCCCAGCATACAAACCACTGCTATGAAAACAGAAAAAGATCTCTACTCACTTCTTCCTTTTGGTTTCATACGGCATAGAAACAAATAGGCACTGAACGGGCGCTCTCTTCAACCTGAAAGAAAGGGTTTCTATTGTTTTTCTAATCTACATGTTGATTCCCAGCTTACAAATTGAAACAGTTTGCCCACTTTTCTTCTTATTGTACAACAGAGTACACATTCATGCATTGTTATTTGTTCACAAATTCGATATAATTTGATTGAGTAAAGTCAAAATATTTTTTCAATATATAATTGTATGATTAGGGGATATTTCAACAGAAAAGGGGTAATCCATCATGAAACACCTCGTATTACTGGGCGGTGGCTACGGTGGAATGAGAATTCTACAGCGGCTTCTTCCGAACAACCAACTTCCAGATGATGTCCAAGTGACATTAATCGACAAAGTACCATACCACTGTTTTAAAACAGAATATTATGCATTAGTAGCGGGAACAATTTCAGAAACGCACATTCGTATTCCGTTTCCAGAACACCCGCGCCTCAACATTCAATACGGAACCGTAACAAATGTTGATTTGGAAAACAAAGCCGTTCATCTTGATGGCGGTGAAGAAATTCACTATGATGATTTAATTATCGGACTTGGCTGTGAAGACAAATATCACAACGTTCCAGGCGCAAAAGAATATACACATAGCTTGCAATCTATTGAGCAAACACGTAAAACATACGAACGATTAAATAGTTTAGAACCTAACGCAACAGTTGCAGTTGTCGGTGCTGGATTAAGTGGCGTTGAGGTGGCAAGTGAGCTTCGAGAAAGTCGTTCTGATTTAAAGATCTATTTATTTGATCGAAAGGATCGTATTTTGTTCCCTTTCCCAGAAAAATTAAGTAGATATGTAGAAGATTGGTTCGTAAAGCATAATGTTACAATTATACGAAACTCTAACATTACAAAAGTAGAACCAAACATTGTGTACAACCATGATGAACCGCTTGAATGTGACGCAATCGTATGGACAGCTGGTATTCAAGCAAATGAAGTTGTTCGAAACCTTCCAGTTGAACAAGATAGTAGTGGACGGGTCGTATTAACAAAATATCATAATATTCCGAATAATGAGCATGTTTATGTTGTAGGCGACTGTGCTTCCCTTCCACATGCACCATCTGCACAGCTTGCTGAAGGCCAAGGTGAACAAATTGTCCAAATATTATTAAAACGTTGGAATAATGAAGCACTTCCTGATGAACTACCTGTTATTAAATTAAAAGGGGTTCTCGGTTCTCTCGGTAAGAAACACGGATTCGGACTATTAGCAAATCAACCATTAATGGGTCGTGTACCTAGACTTTTAAAGTCCGGTATTCTTTGGATGTATAAATATCATAACGGTTAAGCAGAAAAACAAGGGCAGCTTGCTCTTGTTTTTTTCTATTTTTCTCCTTTTTTGATACGATATGAATATATAATTTTTTCAACATATAAGTCGCTGCTATGCATGGCTGGATCCTCCCTTCTAAAAAGAAGGGTTTTATCTTTTTAAAATTTATAGAGAATCAGAAAGGAGCAAATTATGTTTCTATTAAAAGACGTAACTTATAAAGACATCTTACATATTCCTTACTTAGAGATTCCCAAAGAACAAATCACCTGCATAATCGGTGAAAGCGGCAGCGGAAAAAGTACACTACTTCGCATGCTTAATGATCTACAATCACCAACAACTGGCGACATTGAATATAACGGTGCCTCCATTTCGTCTTATCCACCTATTCAATTACGCCGTGAAGTTGTTATGTTAGGGCAAACCCCTCCTATATTTGACGGAACAGTAAAAGATAATTTATTAATGGGACTTCACTTTTCCGAAAAACCTTTTCCACCTGATGAAGCACTGCAAGAAGCGCTCGTAATTGTAAACTTAGAAAAAGATTTAACAAGTACCGCCTCTTCATTATCCGGTGGTGAAAAACAAAGACTCTCCTTAGCTCGTGTATTATTAATGGACCCGCCCGTTTATTTATTAGATGAACCCACCTCTGCATTAGATGCAGATACAGAAAGACGTGTCATGAAAAATTTCACTACAATTGCGAAACAAAAAAAGAAAACTGTTATCTTTATTACCCATTCACAAAGTCTCCCAGAAGAAATCGCAGACGACATTATTAAAATCAGCGAAACAAAAGGTGCTATTAGAAGGGAAGTGCACGCACTTGAAGGGCGTTATTGAACTGCAAATTTGGCAACTTGCTGCGGCATATATTTTCATTATCGTTTTAATCGGACTTGTCAAACTAAAAGGAATACCTCGTGAAAAACAAATTACGATCGCTACATTCCGTATGACCATCCAGCTTGTTCTCGTTGCATACGTACTTACATACATATTTGAAAATAGTAATCCATTTTATACAATTGCTATTATTACTTCTATTACGACATTCGCTATTTTTAATATTTATAAACGAGTTAATATCCCTATGTCAAAAGAGCTAAAACGTGTAGCCGCACTCTCAATGATTGCAGGGTCAATCGGACCACTTTTATTATTTATCTTTGTCATTATTGGACACGATCCTTGGTATGCTCCGCAATATATCGTTCCAATCGCTGGGATGCTTATTGGTAATGCCATGACTGGTGTGTCGCTTGGTGCAAATTCATTCTTAAACAATATGAAATCAAAGCGTGAGCAAATTGAAGGTGCACTAATGCTAGGAGCAACTCCAAAACAAGCAACCGCTCTCCTTGTAAGAGATGCTTTCGATTCAGCTATTTTGCCAACCATTAATTCTATGGTCGGAATGGGGATCATTAGTCTACCGGGTATGATGACAGGACAAATTTTATCAGGAATTTCACCATTTACTGCCATTCAATATCAAATCGCCATTATACTTGGTATTTCCGGAAGTACTGCTTTTTCTGTCATTATCTTTTTGCAACTTGGGTATAAAACCTTCTTTAATAAACGATGTCAATTGAAAGAGATGGTATCTTAAATGCTAATTGTGCCTCTTAAGAAAACATACTATAATCATTGAGACTATACATAAATTAAAGGCGAATTTCATGAAAAAACATAAGAACTGTCAAAGCTGTGGCATGCCATTTTCAAAAGATGAAAAAGGCGGCGGCACAGAAAAAAACGGAGAAAAAAGTACGACATATTGCAGTCATTGCTATGAAAATGGAGAATTCACTCTCCCTCATATTACAGTAGATGAGATGAAAGAACTTGTTGAAAATAAAGTGAAACTTCAATCAGTGGGGGTTCTCCCCCCACTGATTGTTAGTTGAACCAATCGGGCTTTTATGGGCTGTTTATCTCCCACCTAAACTTCTTCGCATTTTCTTAAGTTTTGAGGTAGGAGATAAACAGCCCGTTAATGCGGGGTAAAATCGTGTCATTTGGTTTCCCTAGATTTTTATCTAAATTTTTCACAAGAAGTATTCCTAAATTAGAACGATGGAAAAATAGTTAATATAAAAAAAGTTCACATTCTATTGTGAACTCTTTTTATATTATATATCTCCTTTTAGGTATCCCAATCCAATTTATGGATATTATAATAATGAATCTTTCAATTTGCATCGTTCTATAACGGAGGTATATATGATGTATTATGTTAAATTAATAAAAGGACAATCCTTCTATGCTTTTGATCATCGCTTCTTATTAGATCAAGAAGAGCAAGTTACACAAAGAATTTTTAAATACCTGTGCAAAAATGAGTTTTTTGAAGTACGTAAAGACGAGGATACTTCTACAGCGTAATAATGACTAGCTAAGTAGTATGTACGTTAAGAACCTTTATCTACAAACCGACCTCTGTAGTATGTAATAACTACAGAGGTCTTACTATTTTATCTCTTTTATATCGATACAATAATCACTTTTTATTGGCACTATCTAAACTTTTGAAATGAATTAATCTACCTATTTTCTTTCATAAATGTTTTTGCAGCTTGGCTACTCGGGTTCTCTTGCAAAATATCTTCCGCTAGTTTTAAGGCTATTTTCTTGTCTAAAAGTTTTTCCGGAATTTCAGCAAAAAACAATAAAAATTCTCTATAGCTTACATTCTCAGGAGCTAGTCGTACACACTCTTGTGCATGATAAAAACTTGATAGATAAGCCCCCTCTAAATGACACAGGGGATGACATAAAATATCTGCTGCTAAAGAATGTAACTCGTCACTCTCAGCCTTTTCTAACCGTCTACATATAAAGGTATAAATAATCATACTAGGCTCTTCAAAAGCCCACTCCATTAATAAGCCCTCTAACTCAGGAATCTCTATTTTATATGATAATTCCACAGCCTCTAAAAGTTCACCATTATAAATTTTTCTCCTTAATAAATTTTGCATAAACTAAGCCTCCCACTTCCGCCGGCATGCCTCTATCCCACTAAGCAAATACTTCTTCGTCATATCTGCCCGCTTCCAAATGGAAATCGTTCGTTTTGCCCCCTTATTATGACGTATCCTCTCTACCTCTTGTAACAAAGGTTTCCAGTTATCATTGGACGATCTCATCATATATTGTAATCCTTCATCCTTCGAAACAATCGTTTCATGCTCTAACGTATACAAAATACGGCCCAGTGTGACAACAGCTGATTCTACCCATTCCTCGATTAGAAACAAGTATGGGTTTGACGCCTTTTCTCTCCAGTACTGCTCTACGTTATATTTCATTGTTTCTACAACCTTACTCCATGGGACCTCAAACGGAAGTTTATTTGCTTCTTCTCCAGTCACAGTAATTCCACGGTTCTTTAACGTCCACCATGTCACATCATTCACATCCCAGTGACCTACGTTAACTTTCCCGTCAGCACAATAGACATACTGCGCTATTTCCTTATTAGACTTTCCTAAATCAGTAAGCGGAATATACATACCGTCCATCCGTTCTCCGAGCTTACTTTTACTCAATCTTTTATGTAAATCACTTATTTGCGACTTCTCAATTTCACTGACTGTCTCTCTCGTTACCGTTACAAAATCAACATCACTTGTATCCAAATGAAATGCTCCTAAAGCGATTGAACCGTATACATATACCCCTACCAATTGTTCATTAAAAAATATGTCTTGCAGTCCATTCACATATTGATCCATTAGATCCTTTACTTCTTTTGGTAATTCTTGTTTCACTATACCCTCCACATTCATCCCCCTCAATAAAATTACCTTTAATAACTATTTTTTCCACATACATATATAAGAAAAGCCTTTGCAATCACAAAGGCCTCTATATTATAAATATTTCTCAATTTCTTCGTATACGTCCTTCAAACGAGGATTCCCTTCTCCAACGATTTCCCCGTTTACAAGCACAACTGGATAAAATAAATCTTCCTCAATTACACGCTCTACGAATGCTTGCTTCTCTGTATCTTCTTGCTCTTCTTGAATATCGACGTATTCAAACTTAAATTTATCATCTTGTCCTTCATATTTACGACCAATTGCCGCTTGTAGCCATTCAAATGTTTCAGTCGAAGATGGCATTCCAACGCAGCTCGCACAAATTACTTTTGCCCCATATACTTGAACATTAACCATTCCTTTTCCCCCATTTCTCCGCTTTCACAGTATGTTGAGATAACTTGCTGCATAAACACTTCACTTTACAAATTTCTTTCGTATCCCCTATACTGAAAAAACACGTTGTAAACATGATACAAAATTTCGATAATAAAACAAGAACAGAAAAAATAGATTTTCCCCTGCATCTTGATTATAATAAAATGGATGAAAGGAGTCGATAAAAATGGAAAACCCAAATATGCAAGAACAAGTACTAGAAGTATTAGATAAATTACGTCCGTTCTTACTTCGTGATGGCGGTGACGTTGAATTAGTAGATATTGAAGAAGGTATCGTAAAACTACGCCTTATGGGTGCATGTGGTAGCTGCCCAAGTTCTACAATCACATTAAAAGCTGGTATCGAACGCGCACTACTTGAAGAAGTACCAGGCGTAATCGAAGTAGAACAAGTATTTTAATCTAAAAGCGGAAGCGGCTTGTTTAGAATGTGAGGAGGATGGAGCTTCTGACATAGAGGCGCTTTTTGCCTCGGCGGAAGAAGCGAAGCCACCGAACATTCTAGCCGCTGGAGCTGGATATCCTTAAAAGCGGAAGTGGCACGTTCAGCTCTGGCTGGCTAAGGTTCTTTCGCACAGAAAGTGCTCTTTACTTTCTGGTGCGGAAGGTTCTTAGACACGAAGAGCTTGCCACTGGAGCTGGATATCCTTAAAAGTGCAAGCGGCTCACTTAGAACCGCTGAAACAAAATATCCATAAAAAAGAGACCACCATTGGTCTCTTTTTTATAAATTCCGATTAGGATAACCAGTCTAATTTTCGAATCCCTAGCTTATCAACGGGCAAACGAAGAAACTCATAAAAATTCTTCATAAATTGCTCTGAACGATTCACATCGTGTAAAATATCTTCTAAGTGATTTCGGTACATACTTTTTTGTTCTTCATTTGCCGTCAAATAGTACTGTTCTACCGTTTCAAAATAGCGAAGCGGAAAGAGAAGGCGTGCAAATAGGAGACGCCATCCAAAAGAAGAAAGTGGGTAATTTTTTTCATAATCTGTTACAAACTGAAAAATTGTTTCTTCCCAATCTTTCTCCTTTTCCATCGATACGTAGCGGATCCATTCTGCTAAGTCTCTACTTGGATGATCATATACCCAATCGATGGGGATTTTTAATTTATTCGTTTGCTGCCATAATAAAGGAGTAAAGCGTTCTTGGCAGATTGTTGCTGCATCAGCCAGCTGAGGTGTATCATCTATTTCTGTATCAACAACATATTGAATTGCATTTTCAGCAATGCCTAAATAGTACGGGAAAGACTCAATAAATAATTGATCGAATACATCTGATGGCTGATTCATAAGTTGTGATTGCCAAAATCGCTCTAATTGATCAAGTCTTTTTTCCCATAATGACTTCCATTCACCGATGCGACTTAATTGTTCTATTTCTTCAGGAAAAAAGGCGCCTCGTTTATGGAATAAGGAAAGCTCACTACCTAACGAAATAGCATGTCGATCAAGTAATCGCATACCTTTTAATAAACAGTAATTTTTTTCTTCTATTTCACTTACATAATAACCGTGCACAGTCGGAACAAAAGTCGCAACAGTAATATCCCCTTGTTGGTTCATATAATCGCTTAATTTTTTCATTTCAACAAGTACCTCTTCCTCCATATCTCCAATTGGAAGAAGCACATAAATTTTATTGCGAATCCAAAAGCTTTTATAGGGGCCAAGAGGAATTAATTCTTTGACATGCATTTGATAATGCTCATAAATATGTTGAATCATCATAGTCGCCACCTATGGTTTTTCTATATGTATATGAGCTTGTGCTCGCCTTTCATTCCTATCTATGCACATGATACAGGATCAAAACGTATACAAATAATAAAAAGAAAAAAAGGTGATAACATGAAAGAATCAAATCAACTACAAGAAAGAGCATTACAACTACTACAAGAACGCGGCGTAACGATCGATGATATTGCGGAACTTGTTCATTTTCTGCAAAAAAAATATCATCCTGACTTAGCTATGTCAGAATGTCGTTACAACGTAGAACGTGTATTATCCAAACGCGAAGTACAAAATGCACTCATTACAGGAATCGAATTAGACGTTCTTGCTGAAAAAGGCATGTTAAGTGAACCATTACAAGATATCGTAAAACGTGACGAAGGCTTATATGGGGTCGATGAAATCATTGCACTTTCAATTGTAAACGTGTACGGCTCTATCGGTTTCACAAACTTTGGATATATTGATAAATTAAAACCAGGTATTTTAGAATACTTAAATGATAAATCATCTGGAAAAGTTCATACATTCCTTGATGATATTGTAGGAGCAATTGCGGCCGCTGCATCTAGTCGTTTAGCTCATCGTGCTGAGCATTCAGAATAAGATAAAACCGTAAATAAAAGAACCCACCTCTTTGCACAAAGAGGTGGGTTCTTGCAATAAGCGGAACATGCTCTATCGCCATACTCTCTTACATTATTTTTTCGTTTATATTATACGATTCATTCGGGCCGAGCCATAGCATATTTGTTAACAACGACATGTATCTAAATCATACGCCATGAGCAAGAACTCTCTTCCCCTGCTCATAAATGAAACATGCTTTTGAAACCCGGCATCCTCATACAATGTAATCGCCCTTTGATTAAAAGCAGCAACACTTAAACGGATTCTTTGCGGCTGAAACTCTTTTAAAGCAAACTCTAGTCCAACTTGAAAAAAGGACTTCCCCATCCCTTTCCCTGTTAGCTCTGGCTTCATTCCAAGTCCAATATCTACAGTACCTTCTCCTACGTATAACCTCGCATCCCTTCCTCCTGGCACTTGTGCGTTTTCTCCAAAACAAAAATAGCCAATTAGTTCTCCGTTCTCATTACAACACCCATAATATGTACCATCTAGCAGTTCCTCTATTGCCTCCTCACTACCTGAAAAACTGTATAACGCATACGGTTCCTCATACTGCCACTTATTGATTTCTATTGCTTCTCTTTCTATCAGTTTGTGTATATTCATCCCTCTGCTTCCTTTCTAAAAACGATTTACTAACAAAGTTCTACATAAGTCCTGAAATTCTCCTTTTGTTTTTAAAAACTTTGTAAATTTTCAAAATATAAAATTGGAAAAGTTTTGTAAGCGTGTTACGATTGAATTAATTATTTTAAATGAGGTGAAATCGAAATGCCCCTACAGTTATGTAAAGGACAAAAAGTAGATTTAACTAAAAAGAATCCTACACTAACTCATATCAAACTTGGTCTTGGTTGGGATCTTCCTACAACTTCAACTTCAAATTCACATGCATTCGATTTAGATGCTGCCGCTTTTTTACTAGATGCAACTGGAAAACTAACAACCACGGAACATATTGTATTTTATAAACAGCCATCTGTTCTGCAAAATGCAGTTGCGCTTTCAAAAGATAATCGGACAGGTGAAGGTTCTGGAAATGATGAAGAAATCTCCATTTCACTCTCAAAGCTCCCAACACATATCGAACGAATTATGTTCACTATTACGATTCATGAAGCATTGAGACGCACACAAACATTCGGCCAAGTCAAGAACCCCTATGTCCGTATTATCGATACAGCGAATAATGAAGAAATGTTTCGCTATAACCTTGCAGAACCGTTCTCTACCGAAACTGCACTCATTGTCGGTGAGTGTTACCGTTATAAAGGGGAATGGAAATTCGGAGCGATTGGTAGAGGCATGCAGGGTGGGCTTATTGAACTAGCTAATCAATTCGGACTATCTCATATACCACCTAACCTTTTTGAAAAGACGAAAGAACAAATGAAACCTTCTTCTAGTCCTAAAAACATTAACCTTTCAAAAATCGAACTAAAGAAATCAGGAGATACAATCAATTTACAAAAAACAGAAAAGCCTCTTGGTGAAATTACAGTAAACTTAAATTGGAGTAAACAAAACGCTCCAAAACAAAAAGGATTCTTCTCATCTTTAACTGCAAATCTCTCGCCTCAAATAGATTTAGACTTAGGCTGTTTATTTGAATTTAAAGATGGTTGGAAAGGTGTTATACAACCACTTGGAAATGTATTTGGTTCCTATCATAGTGAGCCTTATATTCATTTAGATCAAGACGACCGCACAGGCGCTTCAAATAAAGGAGAAAATTTGCGTATTAACGGAAACATGATTCATGAAATAAAAAGAATATTAATTTTCTCTTATATATACGAAGGTGTTGCTAACTGGTCACAAGTGGATGGTGTTGCTACATTGAAACAGGAAAACGGACCAGACATTGTTGTAAAAATGGACGAACACCGCAATGGTTTCAACACATGTGCAATTGCAATGCTCGAAAATGTAAATGATGAGACATTCAAAGTACAACGGCTTGTGAAGTATTTTAAAGGGCACCGAGACATGGATCAATATTACAAATGGAACATGAATTGGGTCGCAGGCTCTAAATAAGGTGGTGACAACATGCAACACTTTTCCTATCTATCCCTTGAAGAAAAGCGAAACCTTTTCTACCAAGAACCAATTACCTTTTCAAAAGACATCTCAAAAGACCAATTAGCTTACGCATTAGGAGCTACTCTATATACACCTGGAACAAAGAGAACCATCGCAGATGACATCGTGAGAAAAAAGCATGAAGGCATAACATCAATTGTACTTTGTTTAGAGGATTCCATTAGTGATGGAGAAGAGGAACTTGCCGAGCAAAACGTCGTCATACAAATACAACTACTTGCTTATATGATGAATGCAGGAAAGCTCCACCCTTCAAATATGCCGCTTCTCTTTATCCGGATTCGTGAGCCAAAACAAATGCGCTCACTCGTTCGCGAACTAGGCAACGCCGTTCATTGTATAAGCGGTTTTGTTTTTCCTAAGTTTACTCCAGCCAACGGAATGTCTTATATTCATGAACTATCAGATATAAACGAAGCATACTCACTTTCACTTTACGGGATGCCTATTTTAGAGTCTCCTGAAATCATTTATAAAGAAAGCCGTATTGAATCCTTGTTATCAATTAAAGCAATTCTAGACTCTTACCGCGATTTTATTTTAAACGTTCGAATTGGTGCTACCGATTTTTCTGGCATATTCGGCATTCGCCGCAATAAAGATACGACTATTTATGATATTTCTGTCATTCGTGATTGTATCTCTGATATTATTAATATCTTTTCTAGAAAAGCAGATGAATATATTATCTCTGGACCTGTGTGGGAGTACTTTGAAAGCAAACAGCGCGTTTTGAAACCTCAACTTCGGCAAACGCTATTTCACGAATCACTCGGGAACGCTGGCCTAACCATGCGTGAGGAAATGCTTCATCGCTATGAAGATGGCCTGATTCATGAAGTCTTGCTCGATCAATCAAATGGATTAATTGGAAAAACGGTTATTCACCCTTCCCACATTAAGCTCATACAAGCGATGCACACTGTCACACTAGAAGATTATTTAGATGCAAAATCTATTTTTGAAAATGCCCATGCATATAATGGCGTAATGAAAAGTAGCTTTTCTAACAAAATGAATGAAGTGAAACCACATTATAATTGGGCGCGAAAAACATTGCTAAAATCTAATATTTATGGGGTGCTACATGAACAAAAAACTTTCATCGATCTCCTTACCGAAAAGACAACAGAGCACATGCCACATTTTAAATAAAATAACTGTTCACCTAGACATACTTCATAATCCATATTTATTATCATCCAATGAACTCTTTCAAATGGCAGCAAGAATCAATAAGAAGCGTAGCTTTTTGTTTGTCAGCACGATTTTAGGAAAACACCTTCCTGTTCCACCTGCAGTCTCATTAGCCAGTGGTTGCGCTCTTGCCGCAAGATATATGGAAGTTCTTCATCATACGCATCACCCGTTTCAAAAAGAGATTCTTACTTTCATTACTTCAAAAAAAGATAATCGTGATAAGCTAAAGGACATCCTGCAGTATCAATTTCCCTTGAAAGAAGAAGTGCTATTTATCGGATTTGCTGAAACAGCCACCGCATTAGGACAAGCAATGTTTCAATGTTTTCAACATGCAAAATATGTTCATACAACGAGAGAAATCATTTCCGAAGTAGAACCAATCATTACATTTGAAGAAGAACATTCTCACGCTACATCGCATCGTTGTTATGTCGATGCAAGCTATTTCCAAAATGAGCACCCAATCGTTCTTGTAGATGATGAAATGACAACCGGAAAAACTGCACTGAATATCATCCGGTCGATTCAAGAGAAGTTCCCTCGAAAAGAATATACGGTCGCTTCTCTACTAGATTGGCGTTCAAATGAACACCGAGAAAGATTTACAGAACTAGAAAAGGAGCTTGATATAACGATTCATACAATTTCTCTATTAAGTGGTTCAATTGAAGCCATCGGCAAGCCGATTGCTTCAACTTATTCAGAGGATAAAACTGTTTATCACCCAATACATTCACAAATAGAACAACATATAATTTCATGTCCTACTTTACCTTACACATCTACAAAGCATGGCACTAGCTACATAAACTACACAGGGCGCTTTGGCATTTCATCGGATGATCAAAATCATATCCACTCTTTCGCTAGAGAAATTGGTCATCATTTAAAGAGAAAACGAAAAGGTCAACATACACTCTGCTTAGGAACCGGCGAATTTATGTATCTTCCAATGCGAATTGCTGCTGAAATGGGCGAAAACATTTCTTATCAATCAACAACACGTAGTCCAATTCATCCTTACGCAGGTAATGCGGAATATGCCATTCATAGTCGTTTTTCCTATGAAAGCCCTGAGGACAAGGCAGTAACAAATTATTTTTATAATATCGAGCCGGGGGACTACGATGAAGTCTTTCTTTTTATCGAGCATGATTTACAAGAAGATGCTTTCCATCCTCTTCTCGCGCAATTACAAACCGTTATTCCGTTCGTTCATATCGTCTCATTCAGTAGCTTAGTAGAAAGTGAGGAAAAAGAAATATGACAGAAGCAAACACTGTAGATCGCCTTGGTAGTTACAAAGCAGAGGATGTCATTTTTCTATTAAAAAATATTAGTGATGTTATGGAAGAAAGCAAAACAGAAGATAGAGAAGAAGCCATTCAATCGGGCACACATTACTCTGAGATGCTACCAATCGAATACACACCATCTAAAGCTTATATGGATTTATTTTTCGCTTCACTCACGCAATACAAACGGAAACTGGCCATTGCTATCGGCGTTGTAGCTGAGCAAATTATAAAGACGAAAGGAAAAAATCTCGTTCTCGTCTCACTAGCAAGAGCTGGTACACCAATTGGTATTTTAATCAAACGATATATTCGTTATCAATATCATCTTGATTTGCCGCATTATTGTATCTCGATTATTCGCGGACGCGGTATTGATGAGAATGCCCTTCACTATATGCTAGAGCGACATCCAAACCAAACACTTCAGTTCATTGATGGTTGGACTGGGAAAGGAGCGATAAAAAAGGAACTGCGCCAATCTGTACATACATTTAACGAAAAGAATCATGAATATATTTCCGATTGCATGGCAGTGCTCTCCGATCCAGGGCATTGCACTTCTATATATGGAACGCGAGAAGATTTCCTCATTCCAAGCGCCTGTTTAAATGCGACCGTATCTGGATTAATTAGTCGCACAGTTTTAAATGAAGCCTATATTGGCCCAAAAGACTTTCACGGTGCTAAGTATTATAAAGAACTAGAAACAGAGGATTTATCTAACTTCTTTATTGATGAAATCGCAGCGCTATTCCCTTCCATTAACGCTGATGTAACAGAAAAACTAGAGCACCTTATCGCTACCTATACGGACCCATCTTGGCAAGGTATGCAAGATATCACCTCTATTCAACAGCATTTTGGAATAGAAAATATAAATTTAATTAAACCAGGAGTTGGAGAAACAACGCGCGTTTTATTAAGGCGAGTCCCGTGGAAGATTTTAATCCGCGATGAAAATAACCCAGACTTAAAACATATTTTACTTCTAGCAAAAGAAAAAGATGTTCCAGTAGAACTCTATAAAGATATGACCTATTCATGTTGCGGACTTATCACACCTCTTGGGAGGAAAACTTTATGATTTTTGCAAGTGACCTTGATCAGACGCTCATTTATTCTCGGAAATCGTTTCGCGTTCCGATAGACGATGAACACATTCAACTCATTGAAACGTTAGATAACAATGAAATTTCTTTTATGACACATAAAGCCATTTCGTTATTAAAAAAACTGCAATTACAAGCGCACTTCATCCCAGTTACAACGCGAACAATCGAACAGTTTCAGCGCATTACACTATTTCAAACAGAAGTTATTCCTGAATATGCAATTACGAGCAATGGTGGCAATATTCTTCATAACGGCAAACAAGATGACACTTGGAGAAACATCCAAGCAGAACGCTTAGCGGCATGCATGGAAAAAGAAGACGTTCTCACAGAATTTCAAAATATTTCTCATGAAGAATGGGTTATTTCACAAAAAACAGCGGATGACTTATTTCACTACTGCATCATTAAGCGTGACAATATTCCATACGACGAATTACATTCATTCACCACTTGGCTCGATAAACAAGGGTGGACTCATTCCTTACAAGGCCGAAAATTATATTTTGTGCCAAAGCCTGTGAACAAATGGGATGCTGTCCAGTATGTACAAGAAAAACTTCAGGCAAAAACCGTTATTACAGCTGGAGATTCCTTACTTGATCTATGCATGTTAGAAAGGGCGAATCATGCAATCGCTCCTCTTCACGGCGAACTTGAAACAAAACAAAGAAGTTTATTACCTCACATTGCAAGAACAAATGAAATAGGTATACATGCAGCGGAAGAAATTTTGAGTAAAGCACTCCAAGTGATCCATCATTCTCTTCCTACTGCGTAATCTATACATCCACCAAGAGCCCAGCATCCTTGTTATATAATGAAAAAGGAGCGATTAACTTGAGTACAATTACACTACGAAAAGAAGCAGTACGCGTTGTATTAGAGAAAAAGAAATTAACAGGCGTTGTCGCAAAAGTTGCACTTGTATTAGACATTTCCGGTTCTATGCGAACACTTTATAACAATGGTACCGTACAAGAAGTCGTCGAGCGTGTTCTTGCTGTAGCAAGTCAATTTGATGATGATGGTTCACTAGATATTTGGGTATATGATAACGAATTTTCAAGGTTACCAGCCGTTACTGAAAAAGACTTTGCTAATTATGTAGAAAAACATATTTTAAATAACTCTGCCATCCATAAGTTTGGCCGAAATGAAGAACCACAAGTGATGGAAGATATTATTAAAAAGTATACGGTTGAAGAAAAAAGCGAAGAGCCTGCCTTTGTTATTTTTATTAACGATGGCGGCTGTAAAAAAGGAATTCAAAAACCAGTTGTGTTCTCTTCTAACCAACCGATTTTTTGGCAGTTTGTTGGGATTGGAAACGGCAAATTTGATGTCCTTAGAAAACTCGATGAAATGGAAGGTCGTTTCATTGATAACGCAAATTTCTTCTACATTCGCGATATCGAAAAAACAACAGATGAAACGTTGTATAACAACTTATTAAATGAATTTCCGCTGTGGATAAAAGAAGCGAAGGAAAAACGAATTTTACGCTAATTTAGAAGGTGTTACTTTGAAAATAGGAGAAAAGATACGTCAAATCCGGATACACCGGGAAATGACACAGGGTGAATTAATAGATGGAATTTGTTCCATCCCATATTTAAGTCGTGTTGAAAATGGAACAGCCAAACCTTCTCTTTCTTTTTTAGAGAAGGTTTCGGCAAAACTGGATATTAGTGTGGATTATCTCACAAAGCAAAATAAAACTGACTTCGAAGCAACTATACTAGCAATTACGATAAACTATAAAGAGAATAACAAATTAACAGAAAGCGAAATTTCCCTTTTAGAGTTACACACTCGGGAAATGCATCCACTGCCAATTCTTTTAAAGATTTTTGGCATACTACTTCACCATTATGTTTGTACTGATGCATCAAAGAAAGCGAATTCCATTTATCAACAATCAATACATTTAATATCCAATCAGCCAAATCAATTGTTTGCTGAAGATTTTTCCTATTATTACATAGCATGTGGTAATTACTTTTATATGAAACAAGATTTTATCAAAACAAATGAATACTATGAACAAGCAAATCAATTATTGACCTCTGAAGAGAACTTACAGCGTGCCCACCTATACTATAATCTAAGCTTAGTTAAACAACGTCTCATTAAAGATCAAAGTATTAGCCGGAAGTATTCAAAAAAAGCATATGAACTATTTAACAAATTAAACAACAAAGTTCCAATGACAGATGCACTTATTACAATGGCTGTACAATATCACCTGGATGGAAAATATGAAGAATCTTTACAATGCTTACAAGAGGCTGAAGGATATGTAAAAGAATTTCAAGAACCCGCTATGTATTTTGCAATGATTTATTACAATTACGGAAGGGTATATCAAGGATTAAAACAATTCGATCAAGCAATTCAACATTTCAACCACTCCTTACAAATAAATGCATCACTCGATCACCAAAAGGAAAACATCTACTCATTGCGAAGTCTCATTGAAATTTACTTACACTTAAAAGAATGGGAGCAAATGAATAAAGTAATGCTTGAAGCCATCAAAATCTTAGAAGCTTACGATACGCCTTCTGTGTCCATCGAAATTCATGCATACAAAGCACATCTCTATAAAATGCAAGGTGACTCTTATAGCTACGAGAAGGAAATGCAAAGAATTATTGATTTTGGAATAGCCAACAGACAATATATACAGGTTAAAAAGCTAGCTACTGAATTAGGGGATCATTTTTATGAATTACGTGCTTATAAATTAGGAGCAAAATATTTTAAAATCGCCTTACAATGTGATCTTGATATAGAAGATTTCCAAAACAACTTCTAAAATGACAATTCCCCTCTTTGCATACAATCAAAGAGGGTGAAAATGATAATTAAAACACAACACTCTTTTGTTTCACCCTCTGTGAACTCTCTTCCCTAGGAGCGATTTCTATCGTAATGAACCCATAGTAGTAGGCTCGAATTCCAATTTCTACACGATGATGAATTCTCCACTTTTCCTTAATAGAAGCGATTATTTCTCCTACTCTTCTTCGGCTAATATACAGCGTTTGAGCAATTTCTTTATCTTTCATTCCTTTTGAGACGAGAATGGCTACTTCTTTTTCTTTTGCACTTAACCTAACACTCATTTTTCATTCTCCTTTCTCCACTTTCAATTCCTTACTATTACTTTATAATGCAAGGTTAGTTAATTTATAGTAGTTAAAAATATCGAAAAAATAGAAAGAATTCCTTATTATTTACTAGAAAAAGTTAACCATATTCAAAAGAAAAAAGACCGTTGTAAAACGGCCTTCCTTACGCTGACAATTCTTTCAGCGTATCACTTAATTTAAACTTCCTTAACTGGAATAAAGCAATCATCGCTGCACTTGTTCCAAGTATAACGCTCGCTACTGCCAGTAATAGCACTTGATTATATGGGATTGTAATCACTGTTAATTCTAAACTTGATAATACAATATAACTGAAAATCACTCCGCCTCCAATCCCTATGATTCCAGCTATCGCACCAAGTAATGCACCTTCTAACCACACAATTCTTCGCATCTGCGTAGGGATTGCTCCTACGGCACGAATCATACTTATTTCAGCGCGTCTTTCATGTAAACTTGCAACAATTGCGTTCATTAAGCCAATGCCTGAAATAATAAAGATAATGACTACTAATAAACGAATTAACATAACCATTTGAGATAAGAGCTGTTCTTGTTCCTTTAACAAATCGGTACTATTTATAACCTCGACATTCTCTTTCCCTTTTGTTATCTGTGTTACTTGCTTCTTAATTGTTTCAAAAGGCACCTTAGAATCCGTCATAATTTGAATCGATTCATAGCCTTTTACACTGAACATATTTCGTGCCCATTCTTCATTTACAAAGACGTAAGACCCCCGAAATCGTAAATCTTTCTCTATAATAGAAACAACTCGAATTTGCTGTTTTTCTTTCCCTTTTCCTTGTACTTCAATTGTGTCCTGTAATTTAATCCCTAAATTTTTTGCTGTATCTTTTGTAATGACTCCTTCCCCATCTTTTAATGGCGTACTCAAGCTTTGTCCAGAAGCAACTTTCATCTGTGTTACTTTTTGAAATGAAGTAATATTCGTACCTACAACTTCCATTCCTTCATAATCATACTTGTTTTTCCTCATAAACTCGTACCATTCTTGATTTGCCTTTTTAAAGTCATAATTTACGAGTTTTGATGTGAAGTCAGGCGCTGCTCCGACAATTTCTTTTACTCCTTCAACCTTTTGTATCTTTTCTAACCAATGCAATGGTAGACTTTCAATCC
This sequence comes from Bacillus cereus, assembly GCF_002561295.1. Lineage (GTDB taxonomy): Bacteria > Bacillota > Bacilli > Bacillales > Bacillaceae_G > Bacillus_A > Bacillus_A cereus_S. The sequence goes on along the minus strand of NZ_NTUG01000028.1, from coordinate 6,687 downwards.
CTTGTGATTGCATTGGAACACGAATGACTAAATCTGCTGGTAAATTCTTTTGTAATCCTTGTTTCGTTCCTTCATACATCGCATTCACATACATCGTTCCAACTAGCGATAACATAAATCCAAATGCTAAGATCGCGACTGACACAGCTGCCTTTTTACGATAACGAATTACATTTCTACCACTAATCGTTGTCTCAATGCGAAATAGCATTTGGAATGGTTTTGCAATAACGGGCGTAATAACACGAATACATAACGGAATTGCAAACAACAAACCTACTGCAAATAACAGAGCCCCTATCGCACTTGGATTAAAACCAATATATTCTTCAGTAAATCCACCACTTAAACCAATTCCGGCACCTACTATTAAAATAACGAGACTGAAAATGCTCCATTTCCGTTCTTTCTTTTGATGCCCCGGAATTCCTGGTCTTAATGCTTCAACAGGAGGAATTTTTCTTACCATAAATGCTGGTATAATCGCACCTACTACAGACATAACAATCCCTAATAAAAACGGAATGAGTAAAGTCTCACCTGAAATAGAAAACGATTCTCCTCCTGTACTTTCTACATTCATCCACTTGTTCATAACAGAAGCTGCGAGCTGATGTGTACTAGCACCAAGAATGACTCCTGCCAATGAACCAATCGCTCCAATACATAACGCCTCTAATAAAACAACAAGAATGACTTGGTTTGGATTACTACCAAGTGCACGTAATAAAGCCCATTGTTTAAAACGGCCCCTTACAGATAAAAAGAAACTTCCCATAATTAAAAGTGCTACAACAAATAAAGCAATCCCGCCTAAGCTAAAGATTAATGGCTTCATTACATTTAATCTTTCAAATGCTTTATCTACATATGTACGCTGATCTATTTTGATATTTTCCAATCTCTTATTGGCATCATTAGCAATCATTGTCTTTCCATTAACATCAGATACTTTCACTTGAACGAGGTTAAATTGACCTTGTAAATTTAATTCCTTTTGCATCCAAGCAATCGGAAAGTATGCGCTATGCCCCATTGCTGCCATCAATGGTGGATTCAAAATCCCTACAACTTTAACACTTTTTTCACCATGCGGTGGAAAAGGGAGGCGAATCATATCTCCGACTTTTATATTTTCTCGATCTGTATACCCTTTCGTAAGTGCTACCTCCGCTCCTTCTTTCGGGTATCGTCCCTCTATAACTTTATAAGCATGCATATCTGGAGAATCTTGTTCAACGCCCCAATAAGACGGTTTTCCAGAAAGCTCTTTATGATTTGGTAAAGGATAAGGAATAAGTACTTTTGTTATTTTCTCAGCATTTTCAAGACTATCCAGTTCTTTTAAGTTCTCATTATTTAAGTACATATCATTTTTTATATAACCAAATTGCAAATTGTAATCTCCGTAACGACTTACAACTTGCTCTTTAACACTTTGTTCTACAGATTGATTCCCAAGTAGAAGCATCGTTGCTAACATAACACCTAGTGCAGCCCCAAGAGCGATTAACATGTTCCTTAGCCAATTCTGTCTAATAGACTTGGCTGCATATTTAATTATCCAAAACATCGCTCTTATCACCTACCTTAAAGTGCCGATTCATAATGTCTTGAATGTGTGTGACTTGCTGCGGAATATGACGGAATTTCCATCCTTTTCTTTCTACATGTTCATGAATGACTTCACCATCTAGTAAAAAAATAACTTTATCTGCATGTGCAGCTACAAACGGATCATGCGTTACAACAATTGCTGTTTGCCCTAATTCATCACAAGCATTACGAAGAGCCGCAATAATACTTTTGCTATTTTCAGAATCTAATGCTCCTGTCGGTTCATCTGCTAATATAATCGCTGGTTCATTTGCAAATGCCCTTGCAATAGCAACTCTTTGTTGTTGACCACCTGATAATTGCGATGGTAAATGTTTTTCCTTTCCTTTCAAACCAACAAGCTCTAATAATCGATTTGCCGTTATCGTCGCTTTCTTCTGTGATACATTATCCAATAATAATGGTAGTCCCACATTTTCTTCCGCATTAAATACAGGTATTAAATTAAACTGCTGAAAAATAAAACCGATTTGATGTCTTCGAAATAATGCTAGCTCTTTTTCTTTTAACGATGAAATTTCTGTACCATCTACTCGAATGCTTCCCGTAGTCGGAATATCTAATCCTCCAAGCAACTGTAAAAGAGTTGTTTTCCCCGATCCACTTGCTCCCATAATACAAACGAAATCACCTTTTTGAATTTGAAGATCAATCTCCTTTAATACCTTTACTTTACTATTACCAATATCAAATGATTTTTCTAATCCTTCAATTTCAATAATATTCATCTTTTAACCCCTTCTTTTACATTTAATTATCTTTATATATGTTCTCCCACGAAACCAAATTCCCTATCATCTTATACTTGTAGTGTAATAGAAATATATTTTGAAACACACTTCGCAAAATGGCACATCTCACATTTTTAAATAAGAAATCGAATTTCTTGACTTCACCCTTAAACCGTAATAGTTACAATAATATTTTCTTTTTACGTAAAAACTATCAACATATCCACAAATAGGAGGAACAAACATGAAACATGTAATCGTTTATGCACACCCAAATCCACAGAGCTTCAATCATGCGATTTTAGAAACTGTAAAAGGTGAATTAGAAGAAAAAGGCCATGAAGTACGCGTTCGCGATTTATATGAATTAAACTTTAATCCAGTATTAGGGGCCTCTGATTTCGTCTCATTTTCTCAAGGAAATACACCAGAGGATATTAAAGAAGAACAAGAACATATCACTTGGGCTGACAGCATTACATTTATTTATCCAGTTTGGTGGGCAGGGCTTCCAGCAATCTTAAAAGGATATGTTGACCGTGTCTTTAGCCACGGCTTCGCTTATGCTTACGGTGAGAATGGTATTGAAAAATTATTAAGTGGTAAAAAAGGATTACTATTATCCACAATGGGAAATTCAAAAGAAGCTTATACAGCAAGCGGGATGTTTGAAGCAATGAAGAAAACGACTGATGCTGGTATTTTTGAATTTACAGGAATCGAAGCATTAGAGCATACATTCTATACGAGTGTTCCTTCTGTGGATGGTGACGTACGAAAAGAATATCTTGAAGAAGTAAAAGAAGTTGTGAATCGCGTATTTTAATGAAAAAAACAGGCAATCAAAAAGATTGCCTGTCCCTTATTACATCTTCTCAATCCACTCCGTCAAGTTATGCACAACCTCTGTTGGCTGTACGTCATACTCTGTTAACTTCTCCACAGTTGTGACTCCAGTGTGGACAAGAAGTGTATGCATACCAGCATTTATCCCTGCTAAAATGTCTGTATCATAGTTATCCCCAACCATTAGCACTTCTTCTTTCTTCATGCCGAGCACTTTTAATGCTTGTTCCATAATAATGGATTCTGGTTTTCCAATGAAGATCGGTTCTACACCTGTTGATACTGTCACAACAGATGTTAATGAACCGTTTCCTGGTAATAAACCACGCTCAGTTGGGATTGCAATATCTCCATTTGTCGAAATAAATGTCGCACCATTACGTACTGCAAGGCATGCTTTCGCTAGCTTTTCATATGTAATTTCACGATCTAATCCAACAACAACAAAGTCCGGATTTTCATCCACAAGCTTAAATCCTTTTTCCACAAGTGCATCGTGCAAGCCTTCTTCACCAATCATATACACGGACGCATCTTGTTTACGTTCATAAATAAAGTTCGCTGTTGCCATACTTGTTGTGAATACTTGGTCTGGCTTAGCTGGAATATCGAAACGAACAAGTTTTTCTGCTACTTGTTCTGGTTTACGAGTTGAGTTGTTTGTTACGAATAAATATGGAAGATCGCGCTCATTTAAAGCTTTTACAAAATCACTAGCTTCCTCAATTTGCTCTTCACCGCGATACATCGTACCATCTAAGTCGATTAAATAGCCTTTATACATCCATCTGTCTCTCCTTTTTGTCTAGCGTTCATACCCTTCTTATATTAACCCCTTTTTCCAAAGAAAAAAACGCTTCATCAAAAAGCGTCCCATAACGTTCATTTTTTCTCTTGTATATGATACGAACAATGGCAGTCACCATCGCACATATTTGATAACACCTTTACATTTTCATCAGAAAACAACCGCTTATACATATTTTCTTCCTCTAAACAAAGCTGTGGATATTTTTCAGCAACAGCCTTTAATGGACAATTTTGTTTTTGTAATATGTATGATTTTTCTTCTTGCTTCACTTGTACCATATATCCATTTTCCTCTTGCATAATGGCAACTTCTCTAAGCTTCTGCAATACATTATCCTGGCGACTCACTCGTTTTTGTAATTGCTCCTCCATCCGATTCGTCCGCGCCTTTAAGATAGCATTTACAAGTGTTTCATCACCAATTTGCTCTAAGTCCTCTAACATCTCTAAAGCAAATTTCTTATAATCCTTCGGAAATGAATCTTCTCCTCTTTCGCTTAAAGCATATACATAAGTCGGTCTCCCAACATGCTGGCGCACCATTTTCGATTGAATCACTTGTTCTTTCTCAAGCTTACTTAGGTGCCGACGTACTGCCATCTCTGTAATTTCCAAAGATTCAGCCAATGATCCAACTGTTTGTTCACCATGCCTTTTTAAGATTTGCACAATCTCTTCCTTCGTTGTACGAGCTTGCTTCATCGCTCACCCCTTCTTCCTATTGACCTATGATAAAAAGTAGAAGATCCCCAAAAGGTGATTGGGGATCTTCTTACATTTATTCTGCTACAAATGCAGATACAGGTCCTAATTCCTTTTCTAAATAACGACGAATATTCGCAGGGTATTTCTGTACCACAGCGATTTGTCTTTGAATCGTTGTATATAATTCCTCATGGTTCATTTGAATATAATCTTGCATAAGCATTTTACGAAGAAGAATCACTTCTTTAATTCCTTTTCCTTCTTCATCACTTATGACTTTTTCATCCATTAAAATATCAATAATATCTTCATAGCTTCCTGGATCACGCATAATAAATCCATCTATCATTGCATTTCCAACATCTAATATGCAATCCATGATAAGATGCGACATACGCTCTAATGCGTAATATTCAAAAGGCGTTTCATATTGGTGCTTCTCTTGAAATGTATCTACCGCTTGTTCTAAACATGTTAACATTTGTTCTATTTTTTTTCTGTCTACAAAGTACATGAATGTCACCCACCTAGAAATAAAAGCATTTATATTTCAATTGTAACCGTTTCCCTTGAAAAAATCGACAATTTTTCGAATTCACCTTTTCCTTGTTATTTGTTATAGTTATAATTGTATGATTTTTGAAATTGGAGGAATGTCACCTTGGAACGTGAACTCGCATTAGAAATTGTCCGTGTAACAGAAGCAGCAGCCTTAGCATCCGCACAATGGATGGGCCGCGGAAAGAAAAACGAAGCAGATGATGCAGCAACTACAGCTATGCGTGATATGTTTGATTCAGTAAACATGGCAGGTACTGTTGTAATTGGTGAAGGAGAGCTTGATGAAGCACCAATGTTATATATTGGTGAAGAATTAGGAACAGGTAACGGACCAGAAGTTGATATCGCCGTTGACCCGTTAGAAGGTACAAACATTGTTGCGAAAGGTCTTGCAAACGCAATGGCAGTTATCGCAATCGCAGATAAAGGAAACCTTCTTCATGCTCCGGATATGTACATGGAAAAAATCGCGGTTGGTCCAAAAGCAGCTGGTAAAATTAGCTTAGATGATCCAATTGAGAAAACCATTGAAATTGTAGCAGAAGCAAACAATAAAAAAATTCGTGACCTAACGGTTATCGTCCAAGAACGTGAACGTCATCAAGATATTATTGACCGTGTTCGCGCAAAAGGTGCACGTGTAAAACTATTCGGTGATGGCGATGTTGGTGCGTCAATCGCAACAGCTCTTCCTGGAACAGGTATCGATTTATTCGTTGGTGTTGGCGGCGCTCCAGAGGGCGTTATCTCTGCAGCCGCACTAAAATGTCTTGAAGGCGAAATGCAAGCACGCTTAGTTCCAATGAATGAAGAAGAAGAAGCACGTTGCCGCGAAATGGGATTAGAAGATCCTCGTCAACTTCTTATGTTAGACGACTTAGTATCTGGTGATGACGCAATCTTCTCAGCAACAGGCGTATCTGCTGGCGAGTTATTAGATGGTGTAAAATTCCTTGGCGGAGATTTAGCAGAAACATATTCTATCGTTATGCGTTACAAAACGAGAACAGTACGCTTTATTAAAACGCATCACCATTTAGATTATAAGCCTCACTTAAACTTAGATATTTAAAAAAGGAGCCTATGTGTATGGAAGAACGTTTCTTTCTTTACGACGATACAGTCGATACAAAAACACGTTTCGTTAGCTTTATGGGAGAAAATGAGCGCCACGATTTAGCGCTTTTATATTCCGATCGTCATTACGATAAAACAATTGTCCTTGATATGCAACGCAATAAATTTGCCATCATCGGCACTGATGACTTAAACGAACCGGGCTACTTAGAGCATGCATTTTCCATGTCTGAAGAAATTGCAGAAGAACTACGCTCATTCTTATTTGAACTTATATAAAGTGAAACTTTAATCCGTGGGGGGCTTTATCCCCCACGGATTATTAGCCCTCACCAATCGG
>NZ_NTUG01000027.1 GCF_002561295.1 Bacillus cereus | reverse complement strand
ACTTTTAGGGGTCACTTCATTTATCGAGATGTTCTTTTTTATACCTAAATGAATTCTTTTATTATACTATTTTGCTTCATCTTCATGAATTAAAAAGCTTATATCATATTCATATAACTTCTCAATTAATACTTCTCCATCGATTTTTAATAAATTCAAATGAATATTAAATGGCATAAATCCAGCGCGCTTATTTACTCGATACAGCCTTTGTCCTTTTGAAGGTATCGAGGCGATATATCGATCTTCAACATCATCTTCCATTACAATTCCTAAGTATCTTTGTCCTTGGATTGCATAAGGTAAGACACCATATATATCCTCCAAAGCAATTTTTACAGGATATTTTGGATTGTTAATGATTGTAATAGATTCCGCTTCTAAAATAATAGCTGGTTTTCTCGTGGTCAGTTTTTTTATAACTTTCCAAAGGACGATGAGTACAACGAATGCAAGGGCTCCAAATAAACATCCAACGATGAAATTAGGCTCCTCAGATGAAAATACAGACATTACAATAAAGAGAAACAACAATTCAACAGCTAAAGTTAACAGAAATAATCCAACTACTTTTATCTTCGATTCATAAATCTCATATTTTTTCACGCGAATCCTCCCGCTCATGTAAAGTCTCTTTAATTCTCTAACATATAAGTTACCCCTATACAATTCTACTAAATTCAATCGAGTTATGAAATGAAGGGATGCAATGTAGGGGAATCTGGAGCTCTCCTCATTTTAAATAATTCACCAGCAATGTTTTCACTTGGCTTTTCATAGGTTTTTTAAAACTTATTATTCAAAAATTAGTACCTATACATCATACCATGAAAACACTCATTACTTGCTTTGCTTATCCCTAAAACAAATTTAAAATAATCGTTTTAAAGAAACGTATGTTCGTGCATAGGTTGATGTGATATACTAATAATGTAAAAATATTCCGGATTTCCATATCTGAAATTTCAGATATGTGAGAGAATGAGTATTATATAATAATAATAAGATGAGTTTATAAAAGAACTAGGGAGGCGAAGAAGATGGCAGTCAGTACATATCAGTTGTTTCAACATCTTAATATAACAGGGGAACAAGAAGAATTAGCATTACGCTACTTGCAGACGAGAGATGAAGAAGTTTTAAAACGTATAGAACAAACGACGATTCGTGACAATAAACGTAGTGATTTTGCTTGGCAGTTTATGAGTGATTTTAGGAAAACGTATAAGCAAGATGCAGGGTTTTTTCGGTTATTTTATCACTTGCTTGAAGATCAACTGCTGAATGTTCTTCTCGTGCGCTTTTCATATATGAGTTTTCCAGATATAAAAGTTTATTTTGAAAAAAGTGGTCTTTCATTTGATAGACTTGTAGCATTTGCTTGTAAGTATTTAACGAATCTTTCGCGTTCTGTAAATGAAGCGGATGTTTTTCTTAGAGCATTAATAAAGGAGAATCCGAAGTATATAGAAGAGCAGTTGCAAGTTATAGAGGGTCAGCAAAAATTACTATTACTTCTCGTTATGTTAGATGCAGATTATGAGAGATTTCTTCCTTATCATTATTTATTGGAAGAAGAATTGCAAGAGCATGCGGAGTATATATTGAGGATCAGCGGAGCAGAAGAGAAGATTGAAGCAGCCCAAAAGTACGTTCGAGGCGAGTCTGTTAATAAGGTGTTTGCTGGTGGATCTTTACCTGATTTTACTTGGCAGCAAATTTTTCGTTTGTATACGCATTCGGATGTTGCAAGAAGATATATGGAACTGTTAATGAAATGCTCTGTTAAAAATTTTATGAATTATGCAATTTCACATGTCAGCCATACTCTTGAGCAGTCTGGAAATTACAAAAAAACAAAAGGTTTTTATGCACAATTGTATGAAACAACTCGAGATTTGTGTGAGCAATTCGGTATTTCAGAGGAAAGGTTTTTCGCATATCGCCTTGCGCAGCATCAGTTAGGTATTGTTGATTTTGATCGCGTATATGAATACCAATTGTTGCTTCGTATGGTGGAAGAGAAACCGGAAGTTGTGCAGCGTACACTGCAATATGTAAGTCAAAGTCATTACCTTTTCGTATCCATGCTTTTAGCGGAAAAAGGGTACGAGTTACATAGAAACAAAGTACGTGAAGAGTTGTTAACGGTTATACTTCAAACGAAATCATCTGACATGCGTGGTACATATCGTGACTATTTATTAGGCAATGTATCATTTGAGGATATGAAGCGATGGTTCGAAAGCTCGAAGTTTAGAAATAATTACTGGAGAATGCCGGTTTTAGAAACTGCATTACTTTGGGATATAGAGGAAGTGGCGAAGAGAGAAGCTGCTCTTACGCTCCAACTTGGGAGAAACTATAGCTATCACTATAGTTTATACGAACTTCTGCAGCGGTATGCTGCGATGGAGAACTCGCCAGAACAGGTGCTAGAAGATTTGCTTTCCTACGGTTTATCGATGGAGAAGCTCGTTTCGTATTCTATTGAACAAGCTTTCGGGCATAGTGAGAAGCGAGATAAGGCGACGGAGGCACTTGTTCATTTGTTTGTAAAAGAACGTGCTTATGTGACAGCGGGATTCCCTGAGTATTCTGCAGATGAACGGATTTTTATTTTGGATGAGTTGGCAAAGGATAACGCCGTTCAGACACTTGATCTTCTTATTCAAAGCCTTGGGGATTCTTCTAAAAAAGTACGTACCGCTGCAGTTGCACTTCTTGCAAAAGATGTGGGATTTGCAGAGGATGTAGCAAAAGAATTGAATCATAGAAAGAAAGTTGTACGCGAAAATGTAATACAAACACTTTTATATTATAAAACTGACAAATATACAAAGCTTGTACAGGAAGCATTGCAAGAAAAGAAAAACGCTTCTTTGATGGAAAAGTTTGCTCCATTGCTTAATGATGGGGACTTAGAAGGAGCATCAGGTAATATTGAAGCTCTTTGCGCGCGTATTTTAACGCCGCAAAAAAGGAATGCACTTGTGCAGTGGCTCGGATTTGAACCACAAATCCGCCTTCGTGATTCTGAAGCAATTGCAGATGCAATGATTCCTCTTGCATATTTCCAGCAGTACGTATCAGATTCTGTTATTGAGAAGAAGGAAGTGGCAGAAGCAATAAGCGCTACTCTTAACGAACAAGACTTGAAGGAAAATATACAAGCAATCTATCAGCTTTGGGTTTCGCAAGGCGCGGAATCGAAGAAACGCGGTATTCTGTCGCTATATGGTATTTATAGTGATGACGAAATGGCGATGCAGCTCAAAAAGCAGATTGATGAATGGGCACTTGGTATGCGCGGAGCGATTGCCGCTGCGTCTGTTCAGGCGCTGGCGTTGTCTAAGTCACACATTGGGCTTATGTCTATCCATACGATGGCATTTAAATATAAACATAAGCAAGTGCGTAATGCTGCGAAAGAAGCGCTGAGTCTCGCTGCGAAAACGCGCGGTATAACAGAAGAAGAGTTAGAAGATCAGCTTGTGCCAGATCTTGGTTTTAATAAACGCGGTGAAAAGACAATTGATTATGGCGATAGAACGTTTACTGCTTATTTAACTCCAAATTTGAAGATTGAGTTAAAGACGGAAGAAGGAAAACGACTGAAGTCGCTTCCGAAACCAAATGCAAAAGATGATGCGGAAAAAGCAGAGAAGGAGAAAGCGGAGTTATCCTCTATAAAGAAACAGCTCCGAACTATGATTACAATGCAAACGCAGCGTCTTGAAACAGCGCTTTCTCTTAATCGTTATTGGTCACAACATACATGGCGGTCTCTGTTTGTAGAAAATCCAATTATGCAGCAATTTGCTATCTCCCTTATTTGGGGTGAGTATAAGGAAGGGAAGCTACTTGCGATGTTCCGCTATATGGAGGATGGCACGTTTAATACGATTGAAGAAGAAGAGCATGAACTTACGCCAGAAACTGTTATCGGTTTAATCCATCCGCTAGAATTGTCCGAAGAGGAACGGGAATTATGGAAGGAACAGCTAGAAGATTATGAGGTGACTCAGCCATTTCCGCAAATTGACCGTGAAGTATTTCAGGTTGAGGAAGGTGAGGAAGTTACTGTGGAGAGGTTTGCTGGTATTCAGATTAATGGCCGTTCGCTGTTTGGTAAGATGACGAAGTACGGATGGAGCCGCGGATCGGTTCAAGATGCTGGTGTATATTATACATTCTATAAAGAAGATACTCGCGCTGGAATAGGAGCGGAGCTTGCGTTTGAAGGGGCGCCGGTTGGGTATGAAGGCGAGGAGGATGTGTGCGTATTTGAAATTCAATTTTACAAAGCGGGCACGGTGAGCCGCGGCTCATATGACTACGACGAAATTGATCATGAGAGACGCATTTTACCAAAGCAAGTATCGGAACGATTTTTTAGCGAAATTTTATATGATATAAAACGGGCAACAGAATCGAACCTTGACCGTGATGAAAACTGGCGCAGTAAGCGATAAGAAAGGAAATGACATATGCAGTCTATTAAACCATTAATGGAAGAATTACATGAAATAGAATTGAATGCGTTAGAAGCGAATGACTCGTTTCCAAAACCACCTAACTGGCGATTGTCACCGCGTGCTGTTCGTACGTTTATTATCGGACAAGAAGAACCGCTTCTTTTGGAAGGAAAAGAAGTAGAAATTAGTCGTAAGTTTTATGGAAATGATGCGCTTGTGGAACGAGCGATTGTTACATTAGCAGGGAATCGTGGACTTATGTTAATCGGAGAACCAGGAACAGCAAAGACGATGCTAAGCGAGCTGCTTTCTGCTGCAATATGCAGAAATAGCCGTAACACTGTACAAGGAACTGCTGCTACGATGGAAGATACAATTAAGTATTCATGGAATTATGCGCTTCTTCTTGCGAAAGGACCTGTAAGGGAGGCACTTGTGCCAGGGCCTCTCTTCGTTGGGATGGAACAAGGAATATTAACTAGATTTGAAGAGTTAACGCGCTGCCCACAGGAAGTGCAAGATTCATTGATCAGCGTTCTAAGTGATAAGGTGCTGAATATTCCGGAGTTTGGAGAGCAAGGAATTCTTACAGCAAAGCCTGGCTTCAATATTATTGCAACGGCTAACACACGCGATCGCGGTGTGAATGAGATGAGTAGTGCATTGAAGCGTCGTTTTAATTTTGAAACCGTACATCCAATTAAGGATGTAAAGTTAGAGGCAAAAATAATAGAGTCACAAGTAATGAGTTTATTAGGAGCGTCAGGCATCACACCAGAAGTGGATGAGACGGTTGTTCAGTTGTTAGCGACTGTTTTTCATGAGTTACGAGAAGGTGTAACCGCTGAAGGGAAACGAATTGATCAGCCATCTTCTGTTATGAGTACTGCAGAAGCAGTATCTGTATATTATCAAAGTGCAATGGATGCGTACTATTATGGAAGCGGACAAGTGAAAATGGATGCGCTTGTTCGGTATTTATCGGGTACAATTGCGAAAGAAAACAAGGATGATTTAGAAAAGCTGCGCAGTTATTTTACAAGCATCGTTAAGGCGCGAGGTCAAGTAGGAGGAGAGGTATGGAAGTTGTTTTTCGAAGCTCGCAATCAGCTGAAGTAAATGCATTGTTTCAAAGAGCTTACAATTTAGATCAAAATGTTGTATATGTGCCGATTCGCCATCATAGTCCTGCGTGCTCTTTTCATGTACAAAAGATTGTTTCATTATATAAACCGGATGCAATTCTTATAGAAGGACCGATAGATTGCAACCCTCTTATTCCGCATATTGTGAGTGCAGAAAGTGAGACTCCGATTTGTATATATTGCAGTTATGACGATAAAGCGGATGTGCTTGAAAGAGGAGAAAGTGGAAAGTACCGTGCGTACTATCCCTTTCTCGACTATTCACCGGAACTCGTCGCGCTACGGGAAGGAGCTGCACAGAGCATTCCTGTTTCATTTATTGATCTTCCTTATAAAGAATATTTGTTTTTAGCAAAAAATGAGGAAGAGGATGGGGAGTATGACGAACGATACTTTCGGCATAGTCAATATGTCCGTATGCTTTCGGAAAAAACGGGGTGCCGAAGTTTCCATGAGTTTTGGGAGAAATACTTTGAGTTGCAAGGCTTTCATATGACAAGCGAGGAGTTTGTCCGTCAATTATTTCATTATTGTTATTATACGCGCGCGGACTATACGCAGGAGATGCTGGCAGAAGATGGTTGTGAAGTCAGGGAGATACATATGGCAAAAGAAATTGAAAAGGCACGTAAAGTGTATGATAAGGTGCTTGTTATTACCGGAGGCTTTCATGTGAAAGGGCTTCTTGAATTGGAAGGAACAAAGAAAAAGCTGCCGAAAAGTCCATTATCTAAAGCATATGCTAAAAACTATCTTATGCCGTATTCCTTTTTGGAAAGTGATCAGATGCGTGGTTATAAGAGCGGTATGCCTGCACCTGCTTTTTATCAACATATTTGGGAGAACAGGGATGAATCGGTAGCTGAGCAATTTATGATACGAATTGCTAGACAGCTAAAGGTAGAAGGAATATCAATGGCAGATGAGATTGAGGCTGCGCGAATGATACGTGAACTTGCACTGCTTCGTGGAAAGATGCAACCAGGATTGTATGAATTGATGGACGCAGTGCGCAGTGCATTTGTGAAAGGTGAGGTATTCTCGGCAAATAAGCCTTTAGCACTGCTTCAGACGAATTTGCAAGGGACAAAGCGCGGGATATTGTCAAAAGAAGCGGATGTGCCGCCGCTCGTGCATGATTTTCATGCTTCTGTTCGTTCGTTTCGTCTTCCAGTCCGTTCAACTGTACCGCAGGAGACGATTCTTGACATATACAAGAAAGAAAGGCATTTGCGATTAAGTCAATTTTTTCATTGCCTTGCTTTTTTAGGAGTTCCATTTTGTGAGAAAGTGCGCGGTCCAAACTTAGCTAGAAAGCAAAATATGAATCTGATGCGTGAAACTTGGAAATATCGTTTTTCAGCACAAGTAGAAAGTGCTCTGATTGATTTATCTGTGTATGGCGGAACGGTGAGAGAAGCCGCGCAGGAAATGCTAAGAGCAAAGCTGCAAAAGGCAAAGGGACGGGCTGGAGAGGTGGCCCTTTTATTGCTAGAAGCCTACTTAAGTGGTTTGTTTTCCGGTTTTTCCATATACACCCAATTTATAGATGAAGTTGTGCAAGAGGATGGGGATTTTGCTTCTATGGCAGATTGTGCTTACTACTTATCACAAATAGAAAAAGCAAACCAGCAAGCGGATCATGCTAGGCATAAAGCACTTTCGTTATTTTCTGTTTTAGATGGGGGCGAACCAGCAATTATTGCAGAAAAGCTGATCGATTTGTATACAATGCAACCTGCAGATCAGCAATTTATTGAAGCGTTGGAGCTTTATTTGCAAAAGGAAAAACGAGAAAGTCAAGTAGAGGGAGCCGTATTTGGGCTGTTAACTTCTTTAGGAAAGCGGGAAATTGATGAGGTCATGCAAGTGGCAGAAGGATATTTTTATGGAAGCGGTGATATGCAAAAGCAAGCTCCGATATTTTTGAATGGTTTGTTTGCTGGCGCCAAAGATATCTTTTTATATAACGAATCGTTGCTTAACGGAATGTCTCATGTTCTAGAAGAACTTGATGAAGAGATGTTTTTACAAGTGTTGCCACATTTGCGCCTCTTGTTCAGTCAATTCACGCCGCTTGAGGTGGATACGATTGCTAGACAGATTGCCCGGTTGTATGGTGCTACAGAAGAAGAGATAAAAGAAGAAGCAATTTCAGAAGATGTGCTGGCGTATGCAATGCAGCTAGATCGGAAGGCACGTGAGATTTTAATGAGACGGGGGCTAGAAGATGGAGAATAATATTTCTTTAAATCGCTGGCGTCTTGTTCTTGGGAAACATGCAGATGACCAAATCACATTTCAGGAAGAAGAACCTGCATACAGAGAAATGGACGAGGTGCTGGACTTTTTGTACGAGAGAGAACGCGGAGAAGAGCGCGGTGGATCCCTAGATCCCTCTCAGCTAACAGTGCCGACTTGGGTTTCGAAAGTGCGGGAGTTATTTCCGAAAGAAACCATTGAAATTATGGAAAATCATGCGTTAGAAAAGTATGAATTAACAGCTCTATTACAAGATAAGCAAACGCTTGAAAAAATGGAACCGAATATGAATTTATTAAAATGCATTTTGCAATTTAAGGATTATGTAAAACCGGATGTATTAGACACAGTTAAACGTATTGTAGCGAAAGTTGCCGAGGAGTTACGCCGTAATTTAGAGCAAGAAGTGAAGCATGCTTTAAGCGGTAGACCGGATCGAAATCGCTCTAGCCGCGTGCGCACGATGCGCAACTTTGATTTTAAGAAAACGATTCGAAAGAACTTAAAGCATTTTGATAAGGAAACGAATACGATCCATATTGAGAGACCATACTTTTATGCTGCGACAAAGCACGTTAGCACATGGCGTGTGATCCTTGCGGTAGACGAGAGTGGAAGTATGATTGATTCTGTTATTCATAGCGCAGTTATGGCGGGTATTTTTGCAAGCTTACCGACGATTAAGACAGATTTGTTCATCTTTGATACAGCTGTTGTTGATTTAACGGATCGTATTGACGACCCGGTGGAAACGCTTATGAGTGTACAGCTTGGCGGGGGAACATATATTGCTCAGGCGCTGCGTTACGCAACGAATAAAATCGAGATGCCTCATAAAACAATTGTCGTACTTGTAACGGATTTATATGAAGGTGGCAGTTACAATGAAATGTACCGAGAAGCGATGAAGATTGTAGAATCGGGGGCAAAGCTGATTGTACTTACTTCTCTTGATCCGACTGCACAGCCTTTTTATGATAAACAGGCAGCAAAAAAAATGGCGGCGCTCGGAGCTCATGTAGCAGCATTAACACCAGGGAGGTTGGCACAATGGATCGCAACGATCATTTCTTAAATGTTCTTAGCTCTATTGATGAAACATATTTAATCGCCATGTCCAACAAAGGAACGTATAAGAGAGCAATGAAGGATTTGGCTGCTGCAACAAATGTTAAAGTGGACTTAGAAGAGGGGGCAGCGCAAATACATCTTGATGATGAAACTACTGTAACGTTTACGGGAGATATACGCAGTTATTCTTGCACGTGTGAAGCCCGTTCAATTTGCAAGCATGTCATTATGGCCCTGTTAGAAGCAAAGAAAATGTACGAAGGTGAAGAGAACATAAAAGTTGATTTCTCTGCTCTTTTGAATGTGGAAGTTCGTCATATTGTTTCCGAAAAAATGTGGGCCGAAATGATGTTTCGCGAAACATTTCAGCAAAAGTTTGTTTTAGAAGAAGAAGGAGCTTTAATTGCGTCCTTCCCAGAAGAGAATACAACGGTTCGCTTTCTAACGGCTGAATCGGTAGAGGATGCGATTTGTACGTGCAAAGCAGATGGGATATGTCGGCATAAGGCGGAAGCGATATATTGGTATCAAAAAGAGAAAGGAATCTCACATGAAACGAAACAGGTGCAGCCTCTTATCATCGCACCGGATAAGCTATCTATTTTCAAAGAGATGATCGAGCAAGTTGTTCACTTTGGATTAACACGCCTTACTGAAAATACAATCTATGAAATAGAACAACTTTCTGTAAGAGCACGTTCTTTGAAACTAGCAAAGTTAGAGAATTTATTTCGTAAGCTCGGGACGGATATTGGGCTATACCGGATGAAACATGTATCCTTTCGAATGGCATCTTATCGGCAAACGCTGTCCGCGATTTATGAATACATTTTGTTGTTAGAACGCCACCGTCTGCAAGAAAGTCCGTTTCGTTCGGAATATTATGAAGTTCCACCACTTACTTTGTATGCTTTTGGCGCATCGGGCTGGCAAACGAAATCTGGTTATGTTGGTGTGACGTATTATTTCTATAATCGAGAACAGGAAAAGTGGATCACATACACACAGTCACGCCCCATGTTTTATGAAGGGAGCAACACAACTTCTGAGGACCTCCATGAAAAGCAAGTTCCATGGGGAATTGGAGGGAAAGGATACGAATTTTCTCGTTCATCTCTCAGTTTGAAGCAGGCAAAGCTTAATGCCGATTTTCAATTGTCATCTAGCTCACAGACAGTAGGGGAAGTGGAAGGCAAAACAAATGTGGCAGAGTGGCACGATCTCTTTTTAACCTCATGGGAAGAACTACTAGAAAAAGTAAAAGAGCAGAGGCTAGAGACAAATAAACAAGGCGTCTTTTGTATTGAATTTGCTGAAATGGGAGAATGGGAGTTTCAGAAGCAAGAACAAAAATGGATTATACCTCTTATTGATAAAAATGGTAAAGTATTGCAAATGCAAATAATGAAACGACCAGACAATGAGCGAATGATTCGACTTGTAAAAATATATTGGGATTCGTTGCATGTAAAGAGAATGTTCGTTCATCCTTATCAGGAAGGAACGAAGCTTGTAGTTACACCTGTCGTTTTATATACAGAAGCAGGAGAGGTTATAAATATTACACTCAATGAAGGGGAAACGTTCTATGATAGAGTTAGTACGCATAATCGATGAATTGGAACAAGTTCTAGATGAGATGCTTGTCTCAGGAGCAGGGATTGTACCTCCTTCTTTTTTTCAAGATATAAAACGAGAATGCGAAAAGTACGGTCTTTCTTATGCTGCCGCGCAGCTACTTATCATAGAGGAAGAACGAAACAAAGCTCGCTTTCTTCACAAAGAAGAAACAAGCAAACTGACGGAAGCGTTTTGTAAGTTGCAGGAATATATTCAAGTTGTAAAAGCTGAAATGCTGCATTTATAAGGGTGTAATTGGATAGGAATTTAATTTATCCCGTATTAACGGGCAATAAGATTCCCACCTCAAGATTTAGAGAGGCGCGAGGAAGATGGGGAGGAGAGGACCAGCCTGTAAAAGCCCGATTGGTTCAACTAATAATGAGTGAGGAATGAAAAATCCGCCACTCATTATTAGTTTTACTTTACCCATAAGTTGACCTTGAGTTAATGATTAACCCATAAGCTAGCCGTTAGTTTATACGGGATTTTATATATATGGAGTAAAGTAAATAAAGACAATGATTGCGTATAACCATTGATATAACGTGATGAATGAGAAACTGCATACGTAGGTGAAGAGGGTGCTTCACAGAATGCTGATAAGCAGGGGAGTGTTGGTGAGGAGAATTTCTGATAATAGGACGTTATGTTAACTTTCTATGAATATCATATACAACTAAAATTACACAGCAGATCTCTTTTTCTAAATGGTATAATTAGGAAAAGGGGGGCTCGAAATGAAGAAGTTTGCAGTATATCTTATTTTTTCATTTTTACTATCGGTACTTTTAAGTAGTTGTAGTTCAAATACAAGTTCAGAGGCAGATATATTCCAATATAAAGGCTCTTATATAGGTGATAACAGTGCAGTCAATAAAATAGTCAAGCAATTGTCACATAATAAGGAGTTAAGTCAAATTTCACTTGAAACAAAAAAAGAACCTTATGGAGTTGTTTTAGAGTATAAGGACATAGATGCTACAGAGATAGATAAAGAAATGAAAAAGACAGTTATAACTAATTCAACATACATGTTTGTTCTAATTCAAAATGTGGATTGGATTACGTTTAAGTTTACAGACCAAGAATTTTCAGTAACAAGAGAAAACCTAGAAAAGTGGTACGGTAAAGAATTATACAAATTTACAAACAAGAAAGATTTAAAAGACTTTATCCAATTACATTTGAAAGACGAAAATGAAGTGAATCAATGCTTTCAAAAATAAATCCGGTCTTACAACTTCCAATAACAATAATTATGTGAGCACGAAAGTCCTCCAGTTAAACAATCTGGAGGACTTTTAATAGTCTTCTAAATACATTGAATCCCTATAATGATGCGTTATGTTAACTGAGCATGTATGAAATATACATAAGGAAATGGATTCCAATTGGTTATACAATTAAATCATAAGATTCAGAAATAAACAAAACATAACCTAAAGAAAGGGGTATACATTAGTGATATTTGTCATTGCAGTTTTTCTCTTAATATTCTCCTATGATTTCACAAAAATAATGAAGCAAAACAAAATTATGATTGAACAAAACGATAAGATTATAAAACTACTAGAAGATATAAAAAATAAATAAAGTAAACTTCCAATAACGAATTTTACGTCAACTAGCACCTCTTGCGGGGGCTAGTTGTTTTTTTACAGTAGCAAAGATGAGATCCCACTTTTAGAAACTGTCTTAGCGTATAAAATCCTCATTTTGCCGTCAGTACCCCATGCCCATCAACTTAAGAGAGAAAACAAGATGAACTTTCGTTCATATAAACGAAAAAACTCTTAAAATATTTGGTATCTTTAAAAATGAGTACACCAAATAAACCTAGATAGGTACCGTTTTTAAAAATTATGCAGCTTTCTTTTGCTTTTTTCTGAATACGTAATTCCCTTTTTGCTTTCCGTATACACTTGTTTTTTCATACGTTCACGAAGTTGTTTTCCTGTTAATCGATACATAATCACCCTAGTGAATAGTTTTTTATCCTTTCCAATATAAGCATCTTTTATTTCATAGACCTGCCCTGGTTTTAAGGTATTCATAATGTTTTCTAAATCAACTTTGATGTACTGAGACTGTTTTTTTACTGTCCCATTTCGAAAGTATTGAGGAAATTCATTTTTTATATACACCCTATTGTTTAATTTGAGCCGTGATATATAATACACGCCACGTTGGTCCATTTGATCTAAATCATCCAGTGAATAATAGCCTAAATCCCGAATACATAGATAACCAGTACGTAATGTTGCTAAACATTTTGTTCCAAAGGTTTTATCATTATTTTTCCCTGCTTCCACTTGGAAATTTAAAAACTGGCCACTATGTAAATCATATTCTAACTGGATTTTTATACCCGCTGTTTGAGCACAACCACCTGATCCAGGATACACACTAGCTAAATGCTTTGGTACCTGGAAAATCGTTGCATCTAAAATACGAATTCGTTGAAAATAAGCAATTGAAGAGCTTGGAATCGCTGATGTTTCACAAATTTTACTTTTTAGTAATGTAGAAAAAATGTGTTTTAAAAAGCAAACAGCTTTTTTATTGAAACGTTTATTAAGTCCTTTTGGACTCATGATTGTTCCTGTAACAGCATGAAGTTGACTACATAGTCGTACTAAAGAATCACTCGCTACCCGTTGACTAATCCAAACACAGATAGTAGCTAAATCATGCCCTGAAAACTTACGCTTTCGTTGTACAAAACCTAGTTCTCTAGCAAGATTTTCTAAAAATGAAGGAGTAAGATGCTCATATAATTCTTCAGCAAATAATTGTAGTTCACTTTGAATCGAAAGATTCATAAAAAACTCCACCCTTTCTGCATATTTCTACAAAAAGAATAGCGATTTTTTCGTTTTATGGATACAAATTTTCTTTAGCTCTTGGTGGTAATGTGACTGAACCCCGATAATAGCAAATCGGTTGTATTATTACATTTTTTGTGGATTATTTTGCACTTCATGTCACAATTACTCCTTATATCCCATTTAAAAAGTGTGTGTTTGTGATAAAATTTACATATATAGGAATTACAGAGATTGATTGAGCTGAGTTTGGTACGTATATGTTATAAATGATAGGGAGGACATACATATGGATAGCATAATTTTCGATTTGGATGGAACTATTTGGGATTCTATAAACACTGTACTACTTGCATGGAATAGTATAGTTGAGGAAAATAAGCAAGTAGAAAAGAAATTAACAAGAAAAGACTTCGAAGGTACTATGGGACTTCAAATGGACGACATAAGTAGTAAGTTATTTCCAAACTTAGATTTAGACACTCGAACACAAATAATTAAACAGTGCTTTGAGATTGAAGGCGAATATATAGAGGAACACGGTGGAGTTCTTTATGCAAACGTGAAAGATGTACTATATAACCTTTCTAAGAAATATAAACTTTTTATCGTTAGTAATTGTCAACAGGGTTATATTGAGGGATTTTTCCGTTATCATCAACTTGAGAATTACTTTTTAGATTATGAAGTCCCTAGTAGAACAGGCCTTACAAAAGGAGACAATATCAAATTAATAATTGAAAGAAATAACCTTTCAAAACCTGTTTATGTTGGAGACACAGAGAGTGATCTAAATGCGTCTAGGTATGCGGGTATCCCTTTTGTTTACGCAAATTACGGTTTTGGAAATGTAGGTGAATATGATCAAGTTATAGAGAAATTTGATGATCTTTTAGACCTATTCTAAAGAATAATAACAAATGATTAAAAGAACTAACAGCAAAACAGAATAACGAGTTTTGATTTTAATATACTTCTCAGCTTGTCTGAGGGGTTTTTGTTTTTTTGAGGTAAAAGGAGCATCAGTGCTGGCAAGTAAAAAGTAGATTCGAATAAAAGGATAAAAAGTGCACGGTACAATTTTCGAAAATGTTTGTGAAAATCATTTTGATAATGATTTTTTGTAACATAATGGATTTATTTAAATCAAGCATTTTTCATAAGGAGTATCCCCAAATCACTATCAATCTAAAGTTATGAAGTACCCTCTAAACGAAAATTTTTATCTCTCTACAATTATTTGTAACCATTCAGCTTATTTTTTTCGTTTTGGGGGCGTATAAAATTCTTAAGTTGATGGGCATGCGTCAGTACCCCTACTAATGATGGCTTATTGAGCTATCTTTTTTGTTGTATGCTTCTTGTCACAGAGTCTGGTACGAAAGTGAAGTATTGAAATTTGAAGGAGACTACAAATTTCAATGCTCTTCATTATGTAGAATAGGATGATCAAGGGGAAAATTGTTCCTGTAATGTTTGAGATTTATGAAGCGCCTTACGGGACAGATCTATGCTGGCTATATGAAGCAGGAGTGCATATTGGTTTTTATGATATAGCCGCCGATAAAGAAGTGACAATTGATGAAGTTATAAAACAAAATTAATTTTAATAAGTAGTGCTATTTTATAAGTTCTTCAGCAGAAGGCAATAAAAAACCCCCTTATAAGCCCCTTGCAATCTCCTTATAAACCCCTACCAAGTAATAAATCATTAAATAAACAAAAGAAAAAACAACTACAAGAAAATAAAAAGTAACACGCTAGTAGTAGTAAAAAATTATAAAATAAATTCGCCAAATTCCTGCTTGTAATCCTATATATAGTAAGGAATGACCAATTTTTATATGTATCACTAAAAGGGCGGGAGGAAGAAATATGGGAGTATACCGGAGTGTACAGGTGAATTTTTGGCAAGATGAGTTTGTGCTTGATTTAACGCCAGAGGAGCGCTATTTTTATATGTATTTGCTAACATGTTCGAAGACGAGACAATGCGGAATTTACCCACTGCCATTACGTTTAGTAGAGATGGAAACGGGGTATAATCGTGAAACGGTTGAGAAGTTGTTACAGCGGTTTGTTGCGTATGGAAAGATATTATATGACGTGGAAACGAAAGAGTTATATGTTTTAAATTGGCTACGTTATAATCCTGTTACGAATACGAACATAGAAAAGTGTGTGTTACGTGAGTTAAAGACTGTGAAAAATAGTGAATTTGTACATATGTTTCTTCAAAGATGCCTCGAGGAAGGGTTGAATATTCCGCTATTGTTAGAACATTTCGGAATGCCTGTTGAAGCATCAGATGTGTTTTCGCAAGAAGTTGTTCAAGGTCATGAAGGGGATGAAGTAGTACAAGAAGTAGCGCTAGAAGTGGTAGAGGAAGAATTAAAAGAAGAGAATTCAGGTAGTAGTGTATTCACATTTTATGAACAAAATTTCGGTAGTGTGTCATCTTATGCAGTGGAAATATTAAGGGAATGGATGGGTAAGTTATCAGAAGGACTCGTATTAAAAGCACTTCAAATTGCGTATGAAAATAATAAGCGAACGCTTGCTTATGTGAAGGGGATTTTACGAGATTGGCATGGGAAAGGATATACGAAGCTCAGTGAAGTAGAAGAAGCGGCGGTGAAGTTTCGAAAGAAGGAGCCGTCTGGTATTTATGAGACAGAGGAATTTTTGAAAGAATGTGAAGAGTGGGAGAAGAATGTACCATCTGAAGAAGAATTGCAGAAATTTTTGCAGGAACAAGGATGGAAGCCGTGAGTGTTTAATATTTGAAATTGATGAAGTGACTTTAAGAGAAATGAATACATTTTTAGAAAGTAAAAACGATGAAGAAAAAATACTTATATAGCGGTGTAATCTTTGTAACAGTAGCATAGGAGTACGTAAAAGCTTCATAAAGAAAATCGGCTGTATCCAATGGGCGGTAGCTGATTTTTAAAAAAATAGAAAATCCAGTTGACACCCTCACTACTCAGTGTTACATTATACTTGTAATAAGTAATACTGAATAGTGTGTTTTCTCAAAAGCTGTTCAGTAAAAATTTCCCTTAGTACTCTGTTATACTGAATATAAGTCAGACAAAATAGAGGAGGTAAAGGAGGATTAGAACATGGAAAATTTAACTGAAATGCTGAAGGGCTCGCTGGAAGGTTGTGTGTTGGAAATCATTAGCCGCCGTGAAACCTATGGATACGAGATTACCCGCCACCTAAACGAGCTTGGGTTTACTGAAGTTGTGGAAGGGACGGTCTATACTATCCTCGTGCGATTAGAAAAGAAAAAACTTGTGAATATAGAAAAAAAACCGTCAGATATGGGGCCACCCCGTAAGTTTTACTCCCTTAATGAGGCTGGCCGCCAGGAACTTGAATTGTTTTGGAAAAAATGGGATTTTGTATCATCAAAAATCAATGTCTTGAAGTCAATCTAGCTTCATAAGATATTCCATCGGATATTTTTGGAGTGTCTTGTTCAGCTTTATAAAAAAAGGAGGAAAAATAACATGATGGAAATGTTCAAAAAATTGATTGGTGATAAAAAAGAGTACAAAATGATGATGGCACGGGTTGGAGTCCTGCCAGAGGACTACCAGTTTGTATTTAAGAAAATTCAAAACTACATGTGGAATTTCTCAGCGGGCAACGGGATGGATATGCTGCACATACAGTATGAATTAATCGAGTTGTTCGAAGCCGGTGCAGCAGAGGGGAGACAAGTGCTGGAAATCACTGGGGACGACGTGGCGTCTTTTGCTGACGAACTAGTGGCAAATGCTAAAACCTATGTCTCAAAGTATCGTGAAGATTTGAATCAGAGTATTATGAAACAATTGAGAAAAAAATAAATGCTATAGATATTACCGACTGATTAGCTGGTTATAAATGTGAATTGCCGCCATCGCTATTCAGTTATATTTTTAACCTAGTACTAAGTAATACAGAATATCAGTAAGACTAAATAGAGGGTATAGGTAATCTAGCTCTACAAACCACTTTTTAAAAGGAGGAAAAAAGTATGAGCAATGTAGCGATTTCTGTAAAAGGGTTAAAAAAATCTTTTAAAGATAAGGAAGTCTTAAAGGGGGTGGATTTTGAGGTGCAGCGTGGCGAAATTTTCGCGCTGCTGGGCTCAAATGGAGCGGGCAAGACGACGACGGTCAACATCCTCTCGACGCTGATGAAGCAGGATGGCGGTGAAGTAGGTATTTGCGGTTTTGACGTCCAGCGCCAACCGGATCATGTTCGCCAAAGCATCAGCCTGACAGGGCAGTTCGCAGCTTTAGATGGCATGCTCACCGGGCGAGAAAACTTAATGATGATCGCCAAGTTGCGTGGAGATTCCAATCCCGCTCAAGTCGCCGACAATCTGCTTACAAGATTCAGCCTGACTGATGCGGCTAATCGCCGAGCAGACCAGTATTCAGGCGGGATGAAGCGCCGGCTTGACATCGCAATGAGCCTAATCGGGATGCCAGCAGTCATTTTTCTCGACGAACCGACGACAGGGCTTGACCCTGAAGCGCGGATTGAAGTCTGGGATACCGTCAAGGAGCTTGCCGGCGGCGGCACAACCATCTTGCTGACAACCCAGTACCTGGAGGAAGCAGAACAACTGGCGGACCGTATCGCTATCCTGCATGACGGAAAAATCATCACGACCGGTACTCTTACCGAACTCAAAGAGATGTTCCCGCCAGCGAAAGTGGAGTACATCGAGAAGCAGCCGACATTAGAAGAAATTTTCCTCGCGATCATCGGTAAAAAGGAGGAGATGTAAATGAAAAGCAAAACAGGAGTATTACTAGGACGTTTAATGCGCAACATCATGCGCAGCCCCGATACGATTATTACGGTGGCGATTACGCCGATTATGATGCTGTTGCTGTTTGTCTACGTATTTGGCGGTGCCATAGAGACAGGAACGGACAACTACGTCAATTATTTATTGCCAGGAATCTTGCTGATGGCTATTGCATCTGGCGTTGCTTACACATCCGTGCGGCTGTTTACGGATGTAAAGAGCGGGCTGATGGCACGTTTCATTACCATGCCTATTAAGCGCTCGTCAGTATTGTGGGCTCACGTGTTGACCTCACTTGTTTCCAATGCGCTTACTATCGTGGTGGTTATCCTCGTTGCACTTTTGATGGGCTTCCGTTCCAGTGCTGATATTCTGGATTGGCTCGCGGTAGCTGGGATACTCGGGCTGTTTACGCTGGCACTGACATGGCTGGCGGTTATTCCCGGATTGACAGCGAGATCTATGGAAGGGGCGACAGCTTACTCGTACCCACTGATTTTCCTGCCATTTATTAGTTCGGCCTTTGTTCCCACTGAAACTATGCCTAAAATTGTCCGTGCGTTCGCGGAGAACCAGCCTGTGACTTCCATTGTGAATGCGATTCGTACCCTTTTGTATGGAGGGGCTGTTGGCAACGATATTTGGATCGCACTTGCTTGGTGTGTCGGTATCATGATCATCGCTTACTTCTTTGCCAGTAAAGCATTTAAACGCCAGTTAGGGTAAGTACACCATCGGTTTGGTGTCTCATGGCAACTGAATCTTCCTATATAAAAATAAAAGCACAGGGAAATTTTCCGTGCTTTTATTTTTTGTCATGTTCTTAAGGGAACGATTGTCGATGTAATACCTTCATATTATTGAACAATCGGGCGCAATTCTGGCATAAGAATTGTGCTTTTGTTTGTATATCGGGAATTGAAGAGGATCTAGTATTTTAGATCCTCTTTGTTTTTGAGTAAATGTAAATCTAAGCGTTAATTTGCATGAAAGTCACGATGTTTGCAGATACACTGCCTCACTCATTCGATAAATTTTTTGAATTATTATATAATAATGGCAACTTTAAATTGTTAAGTGTATTTCAACTGCTAGGAGTAGCGACATTGGAACTTGCTTGTTATATAAACGAGCGCATTCACGTTAAAATAGGAGGGGATTAAGTGATTACATTAAGGCCGATGAATAAAGAAGAATTTCAACTATACATTTCTGGTGCAATTGAGAGCTATGCAAAAAACAAAGTTACTTCAGGAAACTGGGGGGAAGATGAGGCAATCAATCTATCTAAGAAAGAATTTTCTAGACTGTTACCTAAAGATGAGAAATCTGAGCTGAATTACTTGTACTCTATTTTTCAAGACCAACAATTAGTCGGAATGATTTGGATTGCAAAAACATCAACGACAAATCCAGATCAAGGCTATATTTTTGATGTTATCATCTATGAGCCACACCAAGGACAAGGGTATGGTAAGCAAGCGATGAAAGAAATTGAAAGGATTGCCAAAGAATTAGGAATGAATAAAATTGCTCTTCATGTTTTTGGACATAACAAAGTTGCACGTAGGTTATATGAACAGTTGGGTTATGAAATTACAAATATAAATATGGTGAAGGTCATTTGAAAAAGAGACTGTGTAAGTGTATCAAAGTAACATTATAAAAATTTATGTCTAACTGAAATATAAAACGCTCATTTTGATTAATCTTTTTTCAAGTTGAGTGTTTCTTTTTGTTGTACGATTAATATTTGTAGCTTTTTATATGAGATTTTTATTATAGTTTTATATTTTGGAGATTTTTTATGGTGATATAGATATTTTTTGTTTATACCTTATTTTTGATAGAATGGAAAATAAATGGAAATTAAAAAGGAGATGGACATCGTGATTTATGATAAAGCAAAGTACTATTTTGATGATCTTCCAGAGGATCTGCCAATTGAACAAGCATATGTACATACCGGCATGTTTCTTGGGTGGATTATTGACAATCATTTATTTAGTAAAGCGTTTGAAGAAAGGTCTCGAGGTGATATTAATAAGTTCAATCTTAGACAAATGACTGGCACGCAAATCTATATAAAATGGGGTGGTGTGCTTGCAGATGACATGTTAAATGATGAGGGTAATCAATTTGCAATGTATTACTTTAATAGTGATAATGATTGGAAATATTTATATGATTATAGAGATGTTTTTGTAGATGCAGGCGATACACTTTATCATGCACAAGATACTTGGGAAAACTATTTTGAATTAAAAGAAGAGGTTGATTATAGCTATCTCAATTGGAACAACAACATACGGAAATCGTAATAACTTATTATCGGAAAAATGTAAAGTACTGTATGTTGTCCATGATAATAAGGTGAAGGTCCCTGCATTAAGTTCATTTGTTTTAAAAACAGAGAAACTGATTAAATAAGAATAAAAGATGTAAAAGAAGATTTTGTTTGAAATAAACAGTACCTACATCGAGATTGCAAAAGTTTTTTTGTTATAGACTATAAAGTAAAAGGTTGAAACACTCATAATCCACTCCTATTAATAAATTAACTATAATAATAGGGAATATGGAAAAAAGATGAAAAGTTGTAGAAAATATACTAAACTGAAAAAGTGAGAAAATTTTCATTAAACGGATAAAGTTTTAAGGGGAGTTTAAAATGAGTATAAAAGTAATAAGGGCAACAGGAATGATGGGCGGAGCTACAAGAGTGGCTTTAAAGGTAGATAATGAAGTTGTAATGAAATTAGAAAATAATGAAGAGTACATGCTTCCTTCTGATGTAACAGAAGCAAAGATAAAAGCAAATCAATTGTTTTTCGGAAGTAAAGAAAAGCAAGTGAAAAGTGGCGATATAGTCGAAATTAAGATTAATGGTCTAGCGATGCTGTTGTTTATCGTATCGTTAATAGCGGTGTTATTTGGTTCGACGATTGGTCCTAACGCTATTTTGTTTGGTGTAATCGGCTGTTTGGTAACGATTGTTTATTCAATCAATAATTGGTTTACGTTAGAAGTTAAATAATAGGAAGCAGCAGAGATTTTAAACTCTGCTGTTTTTTACATCATAATTATTTAAATAGTGTTTCGAATTCTAGTAATAAGTGAGTATCCATGTCTAAACTATTATTTCAAATCTATCACAGTAATTAACATATATATGGAGGGAATCTAAAGTGGAAAACTGGGAATACAATGAATTGTTTGAAGCTATTAATGAAGCCTATAATGATTTTTTGGCTTTAAATAGAGGATATAGATATGCAATAGCGAGGGCTGCTGATGAATATATAAACCTTGGAGAAATAGAAGACGTAATTGCAGATGTAGCTATAGGGGAAATCGTGTTAACTCATAACAAAGTTTTTATTGGATACATTGAAGGTATAACAAAGAGATTAAGTAAGTTTCATCCACTAGACGCAGTGGGGGAATTAACACAAGAAGAAATAAGAGATTTAACGAGTAGAATACATAAAGTGTTGGAAGGTCTTGAAAAAGTAGAGATTGATTATAATCCTTCAGCAGAATAATACGATGTATTCTCTTTCATATGGAAGAGGAGATAGTCAGTACAAGTTTAAAGGAACTCATTTATCGATTAAGCTTCCGGTGAATGTGGTAGTGTTTTGTTAGCTTTACATCTGTTAATTGATGTGTATTGTTATAGAAAGTAAAGGGGTGTATGTATATGACAATCCAATTTTGTAAGGAAGCAGTTGCATACTTAAAACCAATAGTAAAAGAGGAGGGAAATCAGTGGAAAAGTTTATGAAACAGATAGGGGATAAGACTTTCATTGCTCAGGCAGAAAAGATCTTCGCAGTGCAGGTAGAAGGATTATTTCATTTTTTAGCTGAAGTAGAAAATGATCGATTAATAGATGGGTTTTCTATACAAGTTGGATGGTCGATTTACTTTCTTGATAAAAGGGAAGATGGGTATCATATTATCGTACATGATTATACGAAGAATCCGTTTGAAGATATGACAGATGATTTGACGATTTCTTTATGGATATTATTAAACCAAGTGAGTTTTGTAAAGTCATTGACAATTGAAGGGGAGTTAATGCGCTTTTGTGATAAAATTGTTGCTGCTAAAAATGTATTGGAATTAGATGATATTTACTTGGAAAGAACAAAAGATTGTGAAGATGGTGACTCCGGTTGGTATATAGGCCCTGTTAATGACGAGCATGGTGCAGAAGAGTATGAAGCGTTTTATGCATATGAATTATTAAAATTGAAGCCTTCCCTTATTCAAGTATTAACATTGCCTTCTGGATATCTTGTAATCTTTGAAAAAGACGAATTAAAAGCAGTTGTAAATGAACGTAATGTTAACATTTTGGATAGGATTGAATTGAGGTAGAAGGTAGTGCTTTGTATTTAGTGATGAAAAAATTTTTTATTTTAGAGAAGTAGTTATAAAGCTCTCTTTGTTATTGAATTTGAAGAACAATAATCGATTATCAAATGAAAAGGTCCGCTAAGATGCGAACCTTTTTTACATATAAATTATAAAAATCTAATTGAGCAAAGGATCAATCATTACAATCGCAGTCTAAGTCTGAGCAATCACCACAGTCTAAAAGACCATCACCTGAATGTCTTTTTTGAGGCTTTCTTCTAAGATAAATACGTAATAATACTATGAATATAAAGCAAACAATAAAAGCGATTATAGCTTCTACATATTTTTTATGAATGATAAAACTGATGCCGCTGCCGCCGAATATGACAATGAGAAGGGAATAGATCCAAAACATATAAAATACCTCCAACCATTAAAATAAAACGATTCTAAGAGGCTATCCAACTAATACTTGATGAAATTAGTAGTGCCATGCCATTTCCACTTAGAAATCCAGTTGAAGCTCTTAGTGCGTTTGTGCTGCTTCTCCATCCCCATTTTTGGGTGAACCCATCGATTAACAATGGAATTTGAGCAAAGAAGGATAAAGCTAATACGAGAATAAAAGTAGGTGAGATCAAAAAATAAATCGGAAACAAAAGAAAACCTAAAAGTATGCCAGTACAACGTGAACATAAAGGTATATATTTTTGTAGTGAATGAAAGCTCCTTTCTGGTTTTCTGTGACAAGGAATTTGTGAAATATATCTATGTAACAATAAGGAACACCCTTTCTTTTGCTCCTTGTATTTTATGTATACTCAAAACAAATCACTGCTTTTCTTAATTCTTTATTGAAAAATAAGTATATATGATCCGCACCATAAGCTTGAAAAAAATAGCCTGTAGTAAATCCGATATATGTAAATAGATGACCATCTTCATCTTTCGGCACATACAGTAGATTGGTATAGGCAAAAATTTCGTCTTCGCTAGTGCAATCTTCCAATAATTCTTGGCCTTCTTCTGTCATAAAACGTATATCATCCAGAATTTCATTTACCTCGGGATAATCTAATCCCCAGCAACTTGTCTGCTTTTCGACAAACGCTGCTTCTACTGCTTCTACGGATGTAAATTCTTTTCCAAAGCTAGAATAGGGATAAATCTTGTGATTGCGTTGGAAAAATTCTTTACGGATTTGGTAGTCTTTTTCATTCTGTACATAGGCTTTCTCTACAATCTCGGAAGGGTTCTGCTCAATTTCAAAGTAATTCCAATCTGCTTCAAATTTATACTTTCCGTCTACGACATCAAAACCTAACGTATCTTCTTTCGTAAAATTCGTGTGAAACGGCCGGGTAAAATCACCAACGCACCCTTCGTGAATTTCCTTTGCTGATACAACATGTAACCATTGGTCCCATTCTGGTTCAATACATTGTAAGTTGATAGAACATATAGGCAAGAAGTGTTTTTTATGCTGTTCCAAATTATCATAAAATACTTCTTCATATGCAGGAAACGGTTTAATGAATTGTTTAGGAATGTTCATCGTTTTTCCCACCCTTATACGAGTTTTTTGTTTGATTTTATCATTTCATCTAATACTTTTGGAATTTTCTTTTTCAACTATACTGCTTCAATAGGTAAACATAAAGTATGTCTATGTAAAAAAGGGATAGGAGGATAATCCCTTTTTTTGTCGTATTCGACGAAATACGACAACTCATAAAAACTTTATTTGCTATGATATTTTTTGGAATATTATATTTTTATCATAAGTTATAGTAGCAATTCTTTCTATTGTTTTTGGAGGAATTCACGTTACAAACATCATGACAATATTAGTTAGAATCAAAGTGTTTATTCAGAGGGGAATGG
The DNA here is from genome assembly GCF_002561295.1 of Bacillus cereus. Classification (GTDB taxonomy): domain Bacteria; phylum Bacillota; class Bacilli; order Bacillales; family Bacillaceae_G; genus Bacillus_A; species Bacillus_A cereus_S. Next base: position 29,180 of record NZ_NTUG01000027.1, on the reverse strand, counting down.
ATAGAAGATGAACGACATGGAGAAGTATCGTGAAAAAATTAAGGTGATTTCTTTTAATAGAGAACAAAATAGAATGGTGGAAGTAGAAGAAAGTAAAATGACTTTCGCCGATGTTGGTGGACTGGAAGAGGTTAAGAAGAAAATTAATATGGATTTTATTATGCCAATTAGAAATCCTGAGTACTTTCAAGCGTTTGGTAAGAAAACGGGTGGAAGCTTGCTATTCTATGGGCCTCCTGGTTGCGGGAAGACATTTTTAGCACGTGCGGTAGCTGGGGAAATTGATGCGAATTTTATCCATTTAGAATTGCAAGCGATACTTTCTATGTGGACGGGTGAGTCTGAGAAAAATTTACATGAGATTTTTGAGGAAGCGCGAAGAACAAAGCCATGTATTTTGTTTATTGATGAGTTAGATGCATTTGGTGGAAATAGACAAAAGATGGGTTCCCATCATCAGCGGACACTAGTAAATCAATTGTTAGTAGAAATGGATGGGAGTAATTCTTTTAATGAAGGGGTTTATATTATTGGTGCAACAAATACACCATGGTATATTGACCCTGCATTGCGCCGTCCAGGACGATTTAACTCTCTTGTTTTTGTTGCACCGCCGACTTATGAGGAACGATTAACAATACTGGATTTGAAAACGAAAGATAAGCCGAAAGCAGAATTACAGCTTGATATGGTCGCAAAGTATGCAGAGCATTTTTCAGGTGCTGATTTAACGTATTTAGTTGAAGATGCGATTAATCAAGCGATTCAGCGTTCATTTGAAACAGGACAATTACAACCTCTTTCAAATGAAGATTTGCTAGAAGCAATGAAAAAACGGCAGCCAACGACTTTAGATTGGTTTTCAACAGCGAAAAACTATGCGACATTTAGCGATGTGAATAAGGATTTTGATAAAGTGCTAGATTACATGGAAGAACATAGATTGAAATAGTAGGTAAGAAGTAGGGGATGACGGAATGGAAGACAATTTTAGAAGGATTTATTATTTGCTGAAACTTGGTGATGTTGAGCGTGCCAAGGAAGAGGCGGAACTTATGGTTAGGGAAGACCCAGAAGATGTTTATGGATATCTTAGTTTAAGCTATGTATATTTTTATGGGCTTCATGAAATTGAAATTGCAAGTGAATATATAGACGAAGCGCTTAAATTAGATCACTTAAATGAGTTTGTTCTTTTAGCGGGATTAGATATTTTTACTGCGCAAAGTAATTTGATAAGATTAAGAGAAATAGCGGAAATTGGTATAAGAAACTATCCTGAAGAGGCACCATATTATTTCTATATGAGCGAAGCTGTCAGGCATCTTGAAGGACTAAAGGATGTACTTGTTTACCTAGAAAAGGCGATAGAATTAGACCCTGAAAATGAAATGTATGTAGGTAGGTATGCTTATATTCTTTTGAAATATTTCCCAAAACAAAAAGAAAAGGGATTAATGGCTGAAAAGCGTGCTTTAGAATTAAATCCAGAAAATATAGCAAATCTTTTCTATTTCGCAAGTATAGCGAAGGAGAATGGGAATTTTAAAAAAGCAAGAATGCTAGCTGAAACAGCGATGAAGCTAGCTCCAAATGATGAAGATGTTAGAGGGATATATAAAGATACAATTGTAACAAAAAATAAATTTTGCGCTTTTACTATGGGATGTTCACAAATTTTAGGACGAGCTTTTTCTAAATTTTGCTCGTTATTTGGATTTGTATATGATCTAAATCAGTATGTGCATACGCTTTTAATCGCATTAAGTTTTATTGGATGGCTTATTCTTCCTATATATGTGATAGGGTGGTATGCAGGTATGATCTATTTTGTTGTTCTTGTGATGTGTCTTGTTTCTTCTATCGTTAAAGGGAAGATATATAAAGAAGTTGGACTAAGTATGCCTTCGGATTGGAGAAGGAATCTGCGCCAGAATCAATCTATTAGAGAGCGAGAAATCTCTAATATGACACGTGAAGTGGTGAAGGTAGAGACTGGAGATGTATCGACACAAAAGCTGTCACCAGAAGAAATTGAGTCGCAATTAGCAAGTTTTTGGGGAAAAGAAGCCGTGTTTGAAAAGCAACAAGCCGAAGAAATAGAACCTACGGTTGCTCGGTCCCGCTTATCGTCTGAAGAGCATAAACAAATTCAATCGTATTCAGATATTAAATCTCCACGTTATAATAAATGGGGTATTTTCTTAGTAATCATTTTTTCTGTCACTCTTATTTATCGTGTTGAGAAGTTGTACAACCTGTATCAGAGGGAAGCTGGAAATACGACGCCGGATATTAGCCAAGAAACAAAACAAGCGATTGTTACATATCAGGATAGAGCGCTGGAAGAGCAAAAAGAAAAATTCAATAAGTATGCGGTAGAATCTATTGTATATTCATTGAAAGAAAGTGATTTTAGCGAGGACTCTCTTCGACAATTTGTTGAAGAAGGTTATGTTCCAGTTGTGATGGAAAAGATTGGCCAACCTAACGCCCAGAAATTTAAAAATGTACATCTAGCTAAATTTTATAAAGAAGGAACAATTACATATGCATTATTGCAAGATGAGGAGAGCTCGTTTATTTTAGAAATCCGAGCAACAAAAATAAGTCGCATTTATGGTGAAAGTTGGGACAATCGTGAGCGGGAGATGCAGAGATATCATGAACTAATCGCGAAAATTGATACACAAGGTATTTCGGTAGGAACAAAATAAGACCATATAGGTTAAATCGTCTATTTTTATATAACAAGTAAGGAGGACGAATGTCCTCCTTTTCGTTTTTACTGAATGTTGAGGTAGGGATATTACTGCTCGCTAATGCTTGATAAATTTAATTAAAAAATAAGCAAGTTTTTTGATTTGTTACATATATTCTAGTGAAAGGCCTTTCACCATTTTATCACCTAGGGGGCAATCATAATGAAATTTTTGTCTTACCTTACAGTAATTCTGGTGATTCTTGGCGGTTTGAATTGGTTATTTGTGGCGCTCGATTATAATGTAGTCGAGGAATGGTTCGGATCTACGCCAGCTGTTGTAGATACGTTCTATTGGTTGTTTGGGCTTTCTGCTATTTATCAAATTTATGATCGTTTCTTTACGAACAATTAGCTATTATACATTTATGATGGGGTGTTAAGCGAAATGCTTAACACTTTTTTGCATGGTTATGAATACAAATGCATCTGCAAACGGTTCCAGTGCGTCTTACGCCTTAATAAAGTAAAACAAATTGACCCTATATTGTATATGGGGTATAATTCAGAAAGTTTAAAAATTAATAAATATAAAAACAGGGAGGTCGTACGGTTGATGGAAAGAGTGTACAATTTTTCAGCAGGACCATCTATACTCCCTTTGCCAGTGTTAGAAAAAGTGCAAAAGGAGCTTTTAAATTACAGCGGGACAGGCATGTCTATTATGGAAATGAGTCATCGTTCTTCACAGTTTCAAAGTATTATAGATGAAGCGAGTAGCTTACTTCGTGAATTGATGCATATTCCTGAGAATTATGATGTTTTATTTTTGCAAGGAGGAGCATCCCTGCAGTTTTCAATGGTTCCATTTAATCTAATGAATGCACATAAAAGGGCTGGATATATCATTACAGGTTCATGGTCTAAGAAAGCTTTGCAAGAAGCCAAAAAAATAGGTGAAGCTGAAGTGATTGCTTCATCAGAAGAAGAGCGCTTTTCAAAGATTCCGCATGTCGACGTTTTAAAAGTTCCGAAAAAATTAGATTATGTACATATCACAACGAATAACACAATTGAAGGAACGAAGTACGTCGAGTTACCACAATTAACGGATATTCCACTTATTGCTGACATGTCTTCGAATATTTTATCGGAAGAATATGATGTAGAGAAATTTGGGTTGATTTATGCAGGAGCACAAAAGAATTTAGGACCTGCGGGATTAACAATTGCAATTATGAAAAAAGATTTAATTGGTAAAGCGGATCCTTCTTGTCCGACAATGTTAAATTATGAAACTTACAGTAAAAATAATTCCTTATATAATACACCGCCATCTTTTAGTATTTATGTGACGAAGCTAGTACTAGAATGGTTGAAGGAGCAGGGCGGCGTATATGCGATGGAAGAACAAAATAGAAGAAAAGCAGCTATTCTATATGATTTCTTAGATGAATCAAAATTATTTACTTCACCGGTTGACCCAACATATCGTTCACTTATGAATATTCCATTTACAACACCATCTAATGATTTAAATGAACAATTTTTACAAAAAGCGAAAGCATTAGGTCTTGTTACGTTAAAAGGACATCGTTCTGTAGGGGGAATGAGAGCGAGTATTTATAATGCAATGCCAGTAGAAGGCGTTCAAAAATTAGTAGATTGTATGAAGAAGTTTGAGTTAGAGAATAGATAGGGAGATGGGGAAATGTTTCGCATTCAAACGTTAAATCAGATTGCAGAAAAAGGGTTGCAAATTTTTGAAAAAGCGAGATATGAAGTTGGAGAAGCGATAGAACATCCAGATGGTATTCTACTTCGCAGCTTTTCTCTACATCAAGAAGAATTTTCAATGGATGTAAAGGCAATCGCAAGAGCAGGAGCAGGTGTAAATAATATTCCTGTAGAACGTTGTACAGAAAGAGGAATTGTTGTTTTTAATACACCAGGGGCAAATGCAAATGCGGTGAAAGAACTCATTCTTGCGAGCCTTATTATGTCATCACGTAATATTATAAATGGGGTTGGCTGGACAACGAAATTAGAAGGTGAAGAAGTTCCGCAGCTTGTAGAAGCAGGAAAAAAACAATTTGTCGGTTCAGAGATAGCAGGGAAACGACTGGGTGTGATTGGACTTGGTGCAATTGGTGCGCTCGTCGCAAATGATGCATTATCTCTTGGTATGGATGTTGTTGGATACGATCCGTATATATCTGTTGAAACAGCATGGCGTTTATCAACGCACGTACAGCGCGCATTTAGTTTAGACGAAATATTTGCGACATGTGACTATATTACGTTGCATATTCCACTAACAGACCAAACGAGAGGTATTATTGGAGAACACGCTGTACAAACGATGAAAAAAGGTGTCCGTCTCTTTAACTTCTCAAGAGGAGAACTTGTGGATGAAATTGCGTTAGCGAAAGCTTTAGAAGAAGGAATTATGAATCATTACGTAACGGATTTTCCAAATGAAAATGTTATAAAAATGAAAAATGTGACGGCAACACCTCACTTGGGAGCTTCTACTTATGAGTCTGAAGAGAACTGCGCAGTGATGGCTGCCCGCCAGTTACGTGATTATTTAGAAACAGGAAACATTCGTAATTCAGTCAACTATCCTAATGTGGAACTCCCTTATGTTGGAAAGAAACGAATTACAATTATGCACCAAAACGTTCCGAACATGGTAGGGCAAATTACAGGATGTTTAGCGGAGCACCATATTAATATTGCGGATATGATAAACCGTAGTAAAGGCTCTTTTGCATATACAATGATTGATATTGATAATGGGATTGATGATATAATTAAAGAAAATGTAGTTGAAAACATAAAGGAAATTACAGGTGTCGTAGCTGTTCGAATGATTGTATAAAGGAGAGATAGATTTGGCTACAATTCGACCGTTTAGGGCAATTCGTCCAGTATCTGATAAGGCTGCACAAGTTGCAGCACTGCCGTATGATGTGTTAAATAGTGAAGAAGCAAGAGAAGTTGTAAAGGGAAATCCATATTCCTTTTTACATATTGATAAAGCTGAAATAGACTTAGACCCATCTGTTTCACCATATGATGACAGCGTATATGAAAAGGCAAGTGGGAATTTGCAACGTTTTATACAAGAGGAAGTATTCATACAAGATGAAGAACCATGTTTTTATATTTATCAATTAACGATGCAAGGAAGAACGCAGTCTGGACTTGTTGTTTGTACATCAATCGATGAGTATACCGATAATACAATTAAAAAGCATGAGCGGACCCGTCATGAAAAAGAACAAGATCGCATTCGTCATGTAGATGTATGTAATGCGAATACAGGGCCTATTTTTTTAACATATCGCACAAAAGAAGAAGTATCAAAATTTATTGCAACTTGGCAAGAAAATCACATGCCGATTTATCAATTTACTGCGGATGATGGTGTGGAACATGTCATATGGAAAATCGCAGAGGCTAGTGCGATTTCGGCATTAGTAGAATCATTTGAAGAGATTTCATCTTTATACATTGCGGACGGACATCATCGTTCAGCATCTGCGGCGAAAGTTGGACTTATGCGTAGAGAGCAGTATCCGAATTATACGGGGGAAGAAGAATTTAATTTCTTTTTATCCGTTTTATTCCCTCATGATGAACTATCGATTTGGGATTATAATCGCGTTGTGAAAGATTTAAATGGTTTATCAGAAGAGCAGTTTTTACAGCAAATTGCACAATATTTTTATGTGGAAGAAGTCGGTGCATCTTCTTATAAACCAAACGAATCAAAAACATTTGGTATGTATTTGGATCAGAAGTGGTATAAACTCACTGTGAAAGAAGAAACATATGATGCTCATGATGTTGTAAAACGTTTAGATGTTTCTATTTTACAAGATCATTTGCTGAGCCAAGTGTTACAAATTCATGATCCGCGTGCAGATAGCCGCATTGATTTTGTAGGTGGTATTAGAGGATTAGAGGAGCTAGAGCGCCTTGTAAATCGTGGTGATTACAAAGTAGCGTTTTCTTTATATCCAACATCAATGGAAGATTTATTAGCAATTGCAGATGCGGGAGAAGTTATGCCACCAAAGTCCACTTGGTTTGAACCGAAGCTTCGTAGCGGACTTATTATACATTCTTTAGAATAGAGAAAAGACAGCACATTATGTGCTGTCTTTTTCCGTGTATTGAAAAATAAGAATCAACAGACATTTGATTTTTGTCGTTGTGTCGATATATTTAAAACTCGCTGATCTTCTTTTTCTTGCAAAAAACACAATTGTTTCTTAATGTAAGGATGTAGAAGGATAAACAAGGAAGGATTTAACGACTATGATACATATTTTATTAGCGGATGATGATAAGCACATTAGAGAATTATTACATTACCACTTACAAAAAGAAGGGTATAAAGTTTTTGAGGCTGAGGATGGAAAAGTTGCGCAGTCTATATTAGAAAAGGAAAATATTCACCTTGCTCTTGTCGATATTATGATGCCGTTTGTGGATGGCTATACGTTATGCGAAGAAATTAGAAAGTATCATGATATACCTGTTATTTTATTAACTGCAAAAGATCAATTGGTGGACAAAGAAAAAGGATTTGTTTCTGGAACGGATGATTATATTGTAAAACCATTTGAGCCAGCAGAAGTGATTTTCCGTATGAAAGCTTTACTTCGCCGGTATCAAATGCTGAGTGCGGACGTCATTACACTGCACGGAACAACAATTGACCGAAAAAGCTTTGAGGTGAAATGTAACGATCAAACGATTTTACTTCCTTTAAAGGAATTTGAATTGTTATCACAACTGGCAGGTTATCCTGGTAGAACCTTTTCAAGGGAAGAACTAATCGAACTTGTTTGGGGCATTGACTTTGAAGGGGATGAACGTACGGTTGATGTTCATATTAAACGTCTTCGTGATCGTTTTTCGAAGCGAACAGATGATTTTCAAATTAAAACGGTACGTGGACTTGGTTATAAGTTGGAGTTGAAATAAAATGAAATCACTTTATTCTAGATTTGTATTGATTACGATTGGGATTATGTTACTTAGCAGTATCATTGGTTTTTTATTAACAAATGTTTATTATCAAGTGAAATTAAAACCGTATAATAGCGAAAAGATTTTACGTTATGCAGAGGAAATAAAGGATTTGTATGAAAAACAAAGTGAAGAAACGAAGGAAGAATATTTGCAGTCCATCGCAAAATTAGGGTATGAGATTTATGTAGTAGATGACCAAAAACATGGGAAACGGATTGGAAATGCTTTTCGGAAAACGAAAATTAGCGATGCAACAATTGAGGAAGTATTGCAAGGGAAAACATATAACGGTGTATCTACGTATCCAACGCGTTTATTTATAACAGGATTTTTTGATAATGAATTAATTAATAGTGTTGGTGTTCCGCTGAAGCATGGCGATAAGCAATATGCTTTATTTATTCGTCCTGATATTCAGCAGCAATTCGGTGAAATGAGGATTTTCTTAGCGGTGTTGTTAGGATTTATTGTTGTATTAAGTATCGTTTTTATCGCTATTGCAGCACGTTATATCATTCGACCGATTCAAACATTTACAAAAGCGACGCAAAAGATTGCAAGTGGCGAATATGATATTGAGTTAGAAGAAGGACGAAAAGATGAAATTGGAACATTAGCTATGAGTTTTAAAAAAATGACAAAAAGTATAAAAGAGTTAGACGAAATGAGACAAGAGTTTGTTTCCAACGTGTCTCATGAATTTCAGTCGCCGCTTTCCTCTATTCAAGGTTTTTCGAAAACATTACAGTCTGAAAACGTGACAGAAGAGGAACGAAAACATTATTTGCAAATTATTGAGGGAGAAAGTAAGCGAATGTCTAGTTTGTGTAAACAGTTACTTACACTCGCTTCTCTTGATAAAGAAGAAACGGTTCTTCAAGTGAAAGAGTTTCATTTGCAAAAACAAATAAAAGATGTCGTTTTTATGTTGGAATGGAAGTGGCGCGAGAAAGATATAGCAGTTGAATTTGACGTGCCAAACATGAATATAACAGGTGATGAGAACTTACTTCACCAAGTGTGGGCAAATCTATTTACGAATAGTATTAAGTTTACAGATCAAGGCGGAACGATTGAGTTTGCTGCTAGAGAGCTAGAAAATAGCGTAGAAATTTCTATTTCAGATAGCGGGATTGGTATGGAGCAAGAAGAGATAAATCGCATTTTTGATCGGTTTTATAAAGTGGATACAGCAAGGGCCCGCAATATAGAAGGAAGTGGCTTAGGTTTATCTATTGTACATAAAATTGTTGAACTGCACCATGGGATAATTTCAGTGGAGAGTAAGAAAGGTGAAGGTACGACGTTTCGGATTGAAATTCCGAAATGATGAGAAGGGCTGATTTAAAGAGAGAATCTTTAAATCAGCCCTTTTTTTATAGCGTAAAGTGATGCGAACGTAGGTGGAAGATTGCGTTTTTTACTCATGCTTCTTTATATATTGAAGAATAAAATGAATATATCAATAAAGTGGAAGGGGCAAATAGGATGAATACACTATTATCTGCAAAGAATGTTACGAAAATTTACAATAAGAATCAATTACCTGGACTGAATCAAGTATCTTTTGATATTGAATCAGGTGAGTTTATTGGGATTATGGGGGCTTCAGGATCTGGAAAGACAACTTTATTAAATATACTATCAACTATTGATACACCGACAGATGGAGATATTTTAATCAATGGAGTCAATCTTAAAGCACTTAATCATAACGAATCTGCGGATTTTAGGAAGGATCATTTAGGCTTTATTTTTCAAGAGTATTTTTTACTCGATAGTTTAACGGTCAAGGAAAATATTGCCGTGCCACTTACTCTGTTAAATAAATCTCCAAATGAAGTTGAATCGACTATAGAAAGCTTATCAAAGCGCTTTGGCATATTCGAACAATTATCAAAGTACCCTAGTCAACTTTCTGGAGGACAAAAGCAGAGGGTTGCGGCAGCAAGAGCAATTGCGAAACAGCCAAGTATATTATTTGCAGATGAACCAACTGGCGCATTAGATTCAAACGCTGCAACAGAGCTACTTCAAAAGTTAAGAGAGGTTAATGAGGATCTTCATACAACTATTTTGATGGTAACCCATGATGCTTATGCAGCAAGTTTCTCAAGTAGAATTCTAATATTTAAGGATGGGAGTATTTTGAAAGAATTAAAAAGAAACGACAAGGGAAAAAAAGAATTTTTTGAAGAGATATTAAAGGAAATCTCAAAAATTGATGAAAATCGATATTACTAAGAGTGTGAAAGGAAGGCATGACGATGGGCTTATTAACAATAGCAAAAAAGAATCTGAAGAATAACTTTTCCTTTTATTCATTCTATTTCATTTCAGTAGCATTTGTTTTAATGGTATTTTTCGCTTTTATTTCTTTTTCCATGAACGATATTATTATGGAGAAGATTTCATCTGATGGTAGAGTAGAAACAATGGCGAGAACGGTAGCAATCTTTGTTATGGCATTTGTACTATTCTATATGTCATACTCCAATACTTTCTTTATGAAAAAAAGAATGAAAGAGTTAGGAATTTATTCACTCTTGGGCTATCGAAAGTCAACCATGGTAAAATTACTAACCTTTGAAAATATAATAATTTGTTTTACCGCTCTAATTGTGGGTATCGTGCTGGGGGCAGTTGCTCATAAAGGAATTATAGAGGTGATAGTTAGAGTACTAAAATTAAACATTAATACTTCTGAAGTGCCATTAATGAATCTTGATTCGGTACGATTTACTTTTATTTTTATATTTGCTGTTTTGACTGTCTTGTTCTTTTCAAACTGGATCATCCTTCGAAAAAGTTCTTTACTTAATTTGGTGCGTTTAGAGAAAAAAGAAGAAAGACAGGTGAAAGTTAATATAACTTTATCGCTATTAGGATTATTCTTGATTTTGGCAGGATATTTCTTAGCTATTGATATTACAAGAGGAATCGAATCATTGTGGAAAACGATAGGATTTTCACCAATCGCACTTGTAACAATGTTAAGTGTAGTATTAGGGACAATCTTCTTTATTCACTCCTTTTTACCTTTTGCTATTCAAAAATTGAAGAAAAAGAAACACTGGTTTTATAAGGAATCGAATATTATTATCATCCCGAACTTTATATTTAAAATCCGTTCGAAGGCAAAAACTTTAATTTTGTTAACTTTATTAGCAGCAGGAACTTTGGCTATATTTGGCGCCACTATACTGACACTTTACTATCCAGTTGCTGCTACAGAACGTATTGTACCGTCAGCTATTGAGTTTCCAGTAGAAGATAAAGAATTGGTTATTAAAGCTATTAAAATTGTGCAAGATACTGTTGGAAAAGAAAACATGAATTACAAAGAAACAATCATTATTCAAGGAACATCCTCTTCCGAAAATTTGCCTAAAGAATATAGTGCAAAGAAAGAACATGGATTTGATCTTATTTCTGAGTCAGATTACAGGGAGCTAATAACTTTTCAAGGGAAAAATGTAGAATTCGAGAATTTAGCTCAATACGAAAGTATTTTAGTGAAATATAGGCCTGATAAAGAAAAGTTAGATAAAGGGAATACATACACTTTAAACGTAACATCTACAAATAGTGTGGATGTAAAAGTAAAAGAGACTACATTACTTAATCCAATTGGATTTGCCAATAGTGTAGGGACCCTTATTATTTCTGACAAACTTTATAAAGAAATAAAAGAATTAGGGCTTCCAGAAAAGACTATGATGAGTATGAACGGAATAGATATGAGAGATAACAAACAGGTCTATGAAAATCTAGCGCTACTATTTAAAGATAACAGTTATTTTACAAGTAGTTACCAAAAAAATGATTATATTATCCAGCAAAACAGCTCAACATTTCTACTCATTAGTTTTGTTACGATCATCTTTTTTATTGCAACAGGTAGCATACTTTATTTCCATAATCTTTCGAGTATGATATCAAATAAAAATGAATTTACAATTTTACAAAGAATGGGATATAGCAAGAAAAAAATCAAAAAGATAATAAAAAAAGAAATCTTTACGTTATTTAGCATCCCTTATATGTTAGGGCTAGCACATAGTATTTTCGCAGTGGTAGCATACAAAACGGCTTTAATGGACGATTTATTAGGAAAAAGCAGCGCCTTTATATTACCGATTCTTTTTGCAGTAACTATTTTTACAGTAGTTTATATCATTTATTATTTGTTAACAAAAAGAGCTTGCTATAAAATTATATTTAACGAGAAAAAGTAAAAATTTACAGATAAAGCTGATGATAATAAACAAGCATCAGCTTTATCTGTATGTAATCTAGTAAAGGTAAGTGAATCTATGAAAAAGTACTATGAGCAAAAACAAATTGTTATTTTAATGAATCAACTTTGTATGATTATTTTTTTATGTTATGAATTTTTGCGAGGGAATATTGCAGGAACAGAAAAGTTACTTCCACTAACGCTTATAACGCTAATGGTCATATATGGGGCGTATATTAGTTTTGTAAACATAAAAGAAAATAACACGTTATCAAAATTCTCCAAATTGCTCCTTTTTGCTTCATGGCAATTTTTACTTACACTTAATGGGAGTCAAATTTCTTATACATTAAGTATATTACTTAGTGTAGTCATTCTGTATAAGACAGTACAATTTTTGCTTTTGTTCTTTTTCCAAGATTCTATTTATGTTTATAAAAAAGAAACTGACTGGATTTTAAAGGTTATATGTGTATTGACGCTGGTTGCGAAAGTATTAAACGAAGAACTATTTGCCATTTTATTTTCATGTCAATGGATTTTTAGTTTTATTTGTATTATTTTTCTATTTTTGAAACATCGAAAACGAATTAAATTTATCTTTACAAGCGAAAAAAAACATTTACTTAAATCCGTTACGATTCTTATCATTCTCTTTATTGTGTATGCCCTGTTGTTTGCAAGAAACCCTGAATATTTAAGTAATGTAGGGTGGTATATCGTGATCCTATTACCTTTATTTAGTATTCATGCCATTGCTTTTAAAAGCCATCTATTTATAAAGCAATATTTTCTTTTAAAAGAAGAAAAAATGATATTCATGTTTTTATGTTGTATTGTTTTTATGAGTTCCCTTGGGATGCTGTTTAGATTTAATATGATTACCTATTTTATCATTATACATACGATCTTTTGGTTTGTTCTGCTTTATTTTACTCTATTATTTCAAGACGTAAAAAATAGGATTGTAAATGTGGATACAGAAGAACACAGAGCTGTGCCGGAAAGCTCTTATGTTCACAATTTGCTGCAGATAGCTAAAGAGGAGAAATTGAAAAGTCAGTTTTCTAATTATCTGCATGATGAAATATTGCAAGATATATTAGCAGTTAAAAATATGATGAATAAATCTAACAAAGAAGAAATTCATGAAATGATAGTAAAAACATTGGATAACTTAAACCGGTCTATACGTACACAAATGCAAGAATACCATCCAACATTATTAAAGACACACACATTAAAAAAGAATTATAGCAATTTGCTTGAGATGATACAGCAAAAATACGGAATGAAAAACATTGATATATCTTTTAATTGTAATGACAATTTATTCTTAGTTGAACCGTATAATCTTGTTATATACCGAATTTTAAAAGAATTGGTAACAAATGCATTCAAACATTCTGAATGCTCTCAGTTAGTTTTGAGTTTGGTACAAGAAAATAACAACATAGAACTTATCATAAAAGATAATGGGGTGGGTATGGGAAAGGAGAAGCATCCTATTCCAAATGAACATAGAGGATTGAATTCCATTAAAGAACAACTATTTTTGTTAAATGGTAACATGACAATTTCAGAATGTAAGCCTTCTGGTTTGTGTATTAGTATTGTTATCCCTATGAAAGGAGATGATTCCTATCAATATTTTATTAATAGATGATCACGCTTTGTTTTCAAAAAGTTTGGAGATAGCTTTAGAAGATTACCCTGAAATAGATAAATTCTATTCATTACAAAATGTTGAAAATGTTATCACAATCATGAAAGAGTTTCAGCCAGACATTATTTTAGTAGATATAAATTTAAGCAATATCAGTAGTGAAGACGGTTTAGAAATAGCAAAAAGTATTTTAGATAGTAAATATGAAACGAAAGTAGTGATATTAACAGGTTATGATTTACCTGTTTACCGATATGAAGCTCAAAAAATTGGTGTAAGTGGTTTTATTAATAAAAATGTTATGCCAGATAGGTTGCTGGAAATTTTAATTAAGATAAAGGAAGGCGGTTATTATTTTCCAATGTCCACGGACTATGTTGAAGAATTAACGGATAGTGAAAAACAAATTTTACAGCTATTATGTGGAGGATATAAGCGTAAAGAAATTGCGACTATGTTGTATGCTAGTGAGCGCACAATATCAAACCACATTCAACATATATTTAATAAGTTGGATGTTTCATCCGCATTAGAAGCTGTAACAAAAGGAATACAATTAGGGTATATTCAACCTTATTATAGAAGTTGTTAATGGAGCTCAGGACCTGTATTCAATACATTTCATTCAATGATGAATTTTTATAAAGTGGATACAGCAAGGGCTCGCAATATAGAAGGAAGTGGCTTAGGTTTATCTATTGTACATAAAATTGTTGAACTGCACCATGGGATCATTTCAGTGGAGGGTAAGAAAGGTGAAGGTACGACGTTTCGGATTGAAATTCCGAAATGATGAGAAGAGCTGATTTGAAATAGGTAGTTCCGTTTTCGGGGAGAAACATTCTAGATAATAAAAAGCATATCCATTCATATATGAGTGGATATGCTTTTTTGTTGATAATATTTAAGTAATATTTTAAAAAGAGGAAAAATTCCTGTAATTTCATGTTAAAATTTAGAAGTTATTTAGCGATGATAAAAGGGGAGAAAGAAATGTTACAAGCACTGATTTTTGATATGGATGGAACTTTATTCCAAACAGAAAAAATTTTAGAACTATCACTTGATGATACGTATAACCATTTACGATCACTCAATTTATGGGATGCAGCAACTCCTATCGATAAATACCGTGAGATAATGGGTGCACCTTTGCCAAAAGTTTGGGAAGCTTTGTTACCTAATCATTCTAGCGAAATAAGAGAACAAACGGATGCTTATTTTCTGGAAAGATTAGTTGAGAATATAAGAAGTGGGAAAGGGGCCTTATATCCTTATGTAAAGGAAGTGTTCAGTTATTTAAAAGAGAATAATTGTTCCATTTACATAGCGAGTAATGGTCTAACAGAATATTTACAAGCAATCGTGAGTTATTATAATTTGAATCATTGGGTTACTGAAACATGTAGTATTGAGCAAATCCAAACGCTTAATAAAGGTGATTTAGTTAAAACAATTATACAAAAATATGATATAAAAAAGGCAGCGGTAGTTGGAGATCGCCTATCCGATATAAATGCAGCGAAAGATAATGGTTTAATTGCAATTGGCTGTAATTTTGATTTTGCACAAGAAGATGAACTTGTACAGGCTGACTTGGTAATAAATGATTTAATGGAGCTAAAAACGATATTGCCTACATTTACGAAGCAAAAGGGAGCTTTAATTGAATAAGCGAAAATACAAAAGCGTTCAGATCGTGTATCTGAATCATTCGAATGAAAAAGTTTATCGAAATATATAAAGAATTTTAATGCAAGGAAAAATCGAAATGTTTTACAATATAGGGGTGACGCCACATCGCTATCAAGCTAAGAAATACAAATACCCCAAAACGAGAAAGTTGACATCTTCATGTGAAAATGTACATTTTTTTGTTTTGGGGTGTTATAAAATTTTTAAGTTGATGGACATGGAGAGGGCCCCCTTTTAGTAAAACCGGAGTGGAAATGATGAGTATAAATAGTTTTGTGAGATTGATAAAGAACGAATTATTAAAAGAGGTAAGCATAAGAAGTGAGGATGAATTTGAGCCTGTAGTAGTTAAAGATATTCCTAGACTTTGGAAGTGTTTAGGGACAGGTAATTATGCCGCAGTATTTATGCACAAAGAATACAAAGATTGGGTAGTGAAAGTTTATGCGCGAGAAGGAGAAGGAATTGAAAAAGAGTCAGAAGTATACCGAAGAATCGGAAATCATCCTTCTTATTCGAAGCTTATATATAAAGGAGAAAATTTCATAGTATTGAAACGTTTAAAAGAAATTACCTTATACGATGCTGTTCATAAGGGGATTAAAATTCCTAAGCAGGTAATCCTTGATATCAATGAAGCTTTAGAGTATGCAAGGGAACAAGGATTAACTCCTTATGATGTTCACGGGAAAAATGTGATGATGGAAAATGGAAGGGGATATGTAGTCGATGTATCTGATTTTTTAAAAACAAAAGAAGATAGTAAGTGGAGAGACCTAGAAAAGGCATATTTTACACTTTACTTGCCTTTCATTTATAAATTGCCTTTCCCTGTTAAAATACCGTATTTCATGTTAAACATTGTTAGACGTTCATATAGAAAATATAAGAAGCTTAAACAGAAATTCAAATTGTAAAAGGACCACATACTTATCTTTAGGTTAGATAAGTGAATCACTAGTAAATAAAAGGACCGTACATTTTAGATATGTCTAATATGTACGGTCCTAATTTTATAACTTCATGAAGGGGCATCGCGATTGTACTCATGCTACGTGTGACGGAGTTAATTCTTCCAAGTGATTTGTTTGGAATTTTTTTCTGTAATCTTTTGTTCATATTCCGTTCATATTTCTCTTTTAAGATGAGTACATAGAAAGAGATAGGAAGGAGCGAGCGAAATGTTTTTAGCTCTGCGTGAATTAAAACAATCAAAATTAAGATATGGATTAATCGGACTCATTATGGTTTTATTATCATTTTTAGTCCTTGTGATTTCTGGATTAGCAAATGGTCTGTCGTATGATAATGCATCATCGATTCAAAATATGGATGCAACAAAATTTGTATTAGCGGATGATGCGGAAAATAAATTACTCCGTTCACAAATTAAGCAAGACGATGTAGATGATGTAGTGGGGCAAGTAGATGAAAAAGATGCTGTGCCATTTCGTGTGAAAGTATCTACGTATGAGAAAAAGGATAGTTCAAAAAAAGTTGATATTGCAATTTTTGCAAGCGAGCGTGACACGTTCTTAGAACCAAAGATTGTACAAGGAAATGCATTAGGAACTGCGCAAGATGAAATGGTTGCTGACGAGTCAATTAAAGAAAAAGGGATAGACATTGGAGATACAATTATCGATCCAGTTTCTAAAAAAGAATTTAAAATCGTTGGTTTTACGAAAGATCAAATGTTTAGTCACACACCTGTTGTGTATGTGAATCAAGATGTATGGGGAGAAATCGCGCAGCCAAACCAAAAGGATTATAGCGCAATTGCACTTCGTACGGATAAGGAAGTAAAAAATGCACATGTAATCGAGAAAAAAGAAGTTCTTCAAAGCATTCCGGGTTTTAAAGAAGAACAAGGAACATTAACAATGATTATTGCATTCTTGCTTGTCATTGCAGCTTTATTAATCGGTGTATTCTTCTATGTGATTACACTACAAAAAACGCAGCAATTAGGTGTACTAAAAGCAATTGGAACGAAAAATTCGTATTTAGCAAATAGTTTAGTTGTGCAAGCGTTATTCTTATCGGTTGTTGCAATGGGGATCAGTATTGTACTTGTAGAAGGACTGCAAAAGATTTTACCGGAAGGCATGCCGTTCTTATTAACGACAGCAATGATTGGTCAATATGCAGGAATCTTTATTGTCATTAGTATATTAGGAACACTTATTTCTTTATATCAAGTATTAAAAGTTGATGCACTAGAAGCAATTGGAGGTGGCATGTAATGACTTCATTATTAAAATTAGAGGAAGTAAGTAAAGTATACGGCGAAGGAAATACAGAAGTAACAGCTCTTCATCCAATCTCACTTGATGTGAAGGCGGGAGAGTTTATCGGAATTGTTGGCCCCTCTGGATCAGGGAAAAGTACACTACTATCGATTGCGGGAGCGTTATTATCGCCATCAAAAGGAAACATTTATATTCGAGAACAAAATATTACAAGTTTATCAGAAAAGGAAATGACAGATATTCGTTTAAGAAAAATCGGATTCATTTTTCAGTTTGCAAATCTTGTTCCCTATTTAAATGTGAAAGAACAACTACTTTATATTGCAAAGTTAAAGAAAGAAGACAAAAAAGAATCTGAAAAGCGTGCGGATCATTTGTTAGCAGCTTTTGGATTATCTCAGAGAAAAAATCATTACCCAAATCAACTATCTGGCGGTGAAAAACAAAGGGTTGCAATTGCTCGTGCTTTCATGAATAATCCAGATTTAATATTAGCAGATGAACCAACAGCAAGCCTTGATTCAAAACGCGGACGCGAAGTTGTCGAAATGATGAAACGAGAAGTGAAAGAAAGTCAAAAAGCAGCGATTATGATTACGCATGATGAGAGAATGCTCGATGTATGTGATCGTATCTTAACGCTTAGAGATGGAAAGTTAGTGTAAGTATGATAGGAGAAAGCGCAGGGAGAGATTCCTGTGCTTTTTTTGTTTAGATGCTTTTTGGAATTAAATGTTATAATAATTATATTATTCTGTCACTTTAAGGGTAGGAGGAACAGTTTATGGACAGCCGTTTGTCAAAGTTAGCAGATATATTAGTCAATCATTCTACTAAAGTGCAACCTGGTGATCATGTATTGATTCAAAGTGTTACGGAAGTTGATCCTTTAGTCGTTCGGGAAATTGTGAAAACTGTTGAAAAGGCGGGTGGATATGCGCATGTATCAATGCGTGATGTATCTGTTACGCGCCAATTGATTTTATCGGGGTCTGAAGAACAATATAAAATGTTTGCAGATTGGGGGTGCTATCGTTTAAGTAAGATGCAGGTTTACATTAACCTACGTAGTCCCCGAAATGCCTATGAATTAGCTGATGTACCTCTAGATAAATTGAAAATGTATCAGAGGATATTTGGAAAAGCACAAAGTGAAGCTGTTTATAAAACAAGGTGGGTTACAACGAGAATTCCAAACGCTTCGGCAGCACAAGAAGCGAATATGAGTACAGAGTCATATGAAAAATTTTACTACGATGTTTGCACACTAGATTACAATAAAATGTCTAAAGCAATGGAACCATTGAAAGAATTAATGGAAAAAACGGATCAAGTCAAAATTATGGGGGAAGGTACGGATTTACATTTTTCAATAAAAGGAATTGGTGTCCTAAAAGGGGATGGAATAGATAATATACCTGATGGTGAAGTTTATACAGCACCTGTTAAAGAGTCTGTGAATGGTGTAATAACGTTTAATACGGTTTCTGTTCATCAAGGGTTTGCGTTTCATGATATCACTTTGAAAATTAAAAATGGGAAAATAGTAGAAGCGCGGGCAAACAGCGTGGAACGAATCAATCAAATACTTGATACGGATGAAGGTGCAAGATACATAGGTGAATTTGCATTAGCGTTTAACCCTTATATATTACACCCCATGAATAATACCCTGTTTGATGAGAAAATAAATGGTAGTTTTCATTTAGCGATTGGAGATTCATTACAAGGTGCAGATAATGGGAATAAATCAGCAATTCATTGGGATTTAGTAAATATTCAAAGACCGGATTATGGAGGCGGTGAAATTTGGTTTGATGATGTATTAATTAGAAAAGATGGTTGGTTTGTATTGCCAGAGTTATATGGACTAAATGAAGGGAATTTGAAATACAATTGATTATTATGTCAAAAACATGATGGAAAGTAGTAATAACTTGTACCTCATAGAAACTAATAGTTAGAAGGGAGGAAAAATATAGAAAAAGAAAATCATACATATGGAAGGCCTTATTGTTTTAATAGCGACAATTTATATCTATGCGTTATGTGATTTTAGCTGGTTGCTATTTTTCGTATTGCTTTTCGCACCGGACATTTCAATGTTCGCATATCTTATCAATAATCGGATTGGTGCGCAGATTTATAACCTGTTTCATACTTATATCGTATCCATATTACTTATTATGATAGGAGTGTTTTTTAAATTAGATACGATTCTTATGATTGGTCTCATATGGACAGCTCATATTGGGATGGATCGAATGTTTGGATATGGTCTTAAATATAAAACCGGTTTTAAGGATACACACATTCAAAAGTTATAAGATGAAGTTAATTCAACAATACCAAGTTGGTTAACCAGTTTTTGAACGAAAACACACAATGGTCAAGACCTAAATCGTAAAAATCCATAAAGAAAAAGGGGGATACATCATATATATGATGTATCCCCCTTTTTCTTTTGTTCTATAATCGCTGTCTGGCGATACAAAACAGGGAGACTTGAATTCCTCGGTTTATTCAAATTGATACGAATTGCCTTGATAAAAAAGTTTAACTATATCTCGAAAATTTCTTCAATTCCCTTCATTACTTCAAAGGCCCCAGAACTTTTATTTGAAAGGATTGCTGCCATGATTCCTGATTTAGGATAAAAAGCAGAATGGAAGCTTACGCCAGGGTCATATCCCATTACATGATACTTCATTATAGATTCTTCACTTTTCGTGATCCAAAGTCCATATCCATAATCTACCCCATCTTTCACATGTATTTGTGAATGTAAAAGTGTTTCTGTGCATTCTTTACTTAAAAGTTGATGATGAAACAATGCCTCCCAAAATTTGATCATATCTGATGGTGTGATAAAAGCACCTCCATCAGCTCCACCTTTTATTGGAATCGAGTAGGTATTTGTCCTCCATGTTCCATCTTTATTGTCTATGTACCCATAGGCAGTGTTTTTAGGGAGTCGATCTAAAGGGAAATATCCTGAATCATTCATTCCGCATCGCTGGAAGAGATTTGCTTCAATATAGTCGGTAAAAGACAGTCCTGATTGTTGTTCCACAATTAAACCTAAAACAATAAATCCAGCATTATTGTAGTGGAATTTTTCACCAGGTTGAAACATCATCTCTCCATTTTGAAATAAAGGAAGAAAATCCTTTGCGTCATTCAAGAGATACATAGGTGTTTGTTTCCAAAGGTCTTCAAAGTTCTCCATGACTTGTTCATTAAAATAGTCCGGTATTCCAGAACTGTGAGTCAAAAGGTGATGAATGGTTATCTCCTTGTTAAAATGCGGAAATTGTATGTTCAAACAATCTTCAAGACGAGTTTCAAATGATAGGAAACCTTTTTCAACGAGTTGGCAAATCGCAACAGCTGTAAACAACTTACAGCCAGATGCGATTCCAAAGCGTGTATGAACAGTATTCAACTTTTGATCAGCCCTGTTTGCATAACCAAATGCGGATTCAAATAGGACTCCATGGTTATCCTTGATGGAAATAGCTCCAGAAAATTGTTCATCTATTATGTTATGAATTGCCTTAGTATGGTTAAAAACTCGATTGCTCAAAATGAATCCTCCTCATGAATCGATAGTAATGTAGTATTTCTCTTTTCAAAGTGAAAGTCCTTTTATTCATTCTGCAAAAGTCCCTAAGTTTCTGTCATATTAACAGGACGTACATTCTCAAGAATAAAAAAATAGCCCCTTTCATCAAGGGGCATTTTCATTCTTGGTTATTTCGATGATTCAATGTATCCGTTCCATACAGAATTAGAGTCTGCAATAAGCTTTTTTCAGGTTGAAGAGCAATGTGTATCTTCGATGTGTTCTATTGTTTTACAACGTGAATGTAATGAATCGTTTCAAAGGCAGATAAGTAATCGTTTCGATTCTTAAAATGAAGGTCGTGAATTTGAGCCGGTGATAGGTGTTCATAAATTAATAAACCGGACTTTTCTAACATCTTCTCGATTTCAAAGTAAGAAAAACATGATTTCATTGGTTCTCCGCCTATTGAAGCTATTTTTACCATATTTTCAACTCTATTAGAGGTTCCTTTTGCTTCGAATAGTTTTTCGTCTGCATAATCAAAAACAATCGAACTTCCTCGTGGAACCTTGGTGAATACATAATCTATTAAACTTGAAACTTCCTCTTTCGTTAAATAGTATGAAACACCTAAAAGACTAAAGAACGTCTTTTTGTTATCAAATCCTTCATCTATTAGGTTTTGATAAGACAATTTTTTAGTGAAGTCCATAGAAACAAAATGAAGGTTACTTGGGATTTTTAAATTAGCCTCATCCAATCTTTTCTTTTTAAATTCCTGTGTAGCGGGATGATCAATTTCGAATATTTCTAAGCTGTTTTCCAATTCTGGATGTCGAAAACTAAAAGTATCTAACCCGGCACCAAGTATGACATATTGTTTTAACCCTAACATCACTTCATTAAGTAATACTTTTTCGCAATACGCAGCACGTGATAAGGCTATTGGAGAAAGTTGTACTTGTGTAATCCATTTTAATATTTCATCTGTATTTCCCTCGAATTTTTGTGCGATATCTTTGTTGAAGAAATGTATGCCTTGAACCATATTCTTTTTGATGTCGTTATATTCTTTTTCTGAAATTAAGTCTTTAGCTATATAATCATTAAAGATTTTAGGGGTATCAAATTGACTATGATAGGCTCTGCCAAAAGCTGATATTAACGAAGTTATACTTGACTCATCTTTCTTCATACAAACACACTCCTTCATTTTAGAACAAAAAATAGGATTCCCCTGGCCAGGAGAATCCTATTATATACACAAAAATAATAAAAGTAAATTATATCACAAATAAATTATTTTGTAAAGATATAAATGGTGGTTATAATTGTTTTTGTACAAATGGTGATATCTAATAAGTTTTAACTCCGTTTTGCATCATTAGAGTCGCTTTACGTGGATGAATCAAGTATACTGAGAAATGTTTCCTGAAAAGCACTCGTTCTGAGAACTTCCTGAAATGATTTGAAGTACATATAGTTTTCTTTCATTGAATATATAGGGGCTGTTATCAGTAAGTAGAGAGTGCTAGGATATCGTGAATAGAAAAGGAGAGTTAGTATGAATTTAGCAAAATTCCCTAGAAAGACATATACAGAATCACATACACCAATTGAAAAGTTAAACCATTTTTCGGAAGTGCTTGGCGGGCCTTCTATTTATTTTAAAAGAGATGATTTACTTGGCTTAACGGCAGGTGGAAATAAAACGAGAAAATTAGAGTTTCTTGTGGCAGATGCACAAGAAAAAGGCGCAGATACGTTAATTACGGCTGGTGGTATTCAGTCCAATCATTGCCGATTAACGTTAGCAGCGGCGGTAAAAGAGAAAATGAAATGTATTCTTGTATTAGAAGAAGGCCTTAAACCAGAAGAGAAACCAGATTTTAATGGGAATTACTTCTTATATCATTTATTAGGTGCTGAGAACGTTATTGTTGTGCCAAACGGAGCAGACCTTATGGATGAGATGCAAAAAGTGGCGAAAGAAGTAACAGAACAAGGCCATACGCCATACGTTATTCCAGTGGGCGGATCGAACCCTACTGGCGCAATGGGATATGTTGCTTGTGCACAAGAAATTATGGCGCAATCATTTGAGCAAGGAATAGATTTCAATACGGTTGTTTGTGTAAGTGGAAGCGGGGGCATGCATGCTGGTTTGATTACTGGATTTTATGGGAATCAAACTGGAATCCCGGTAATCGGAATCAATGTAAGCCGCGGAAAAGCTGAACAAGAAGAAAAGGTATTCAAACTTGTGGAAGAAACATCAGCACATGTTGGCATTCCAAACTTTATTCCGCGTGAGGCAGTAACATGCTTTGATGAATATGTTGGGCCAGGATATGCATTACCAACGCCAGAAATGGTGGAAGCTGTTCAGCTATTAGCAAAAACAGAAGGGATTTTACTAGATCCAGTCTATACAGGAAAAGCAGTAGCTGGACTCATTGATTTAATCCGTAAAGGTACATTTAAGAAAGAGGATAATATTTTATTTGTACACTCAGGTGGTTCACCGGCGTTATATGCGAATACTTCGTTATTTTCCTAATATATAAGAAGCTCAGCACCCTTTAGTTTGGTGCTGAGTTTTTCTGTAAGCTTCGCATGTCTATCTTGAACTAGTTATGAAAAAATTGCTCATCTAACCAAGTTACTACTTTTTCAATCATTGAAATGCTTATAGAGTGATTGATATTTTGGTATAGCACAAATGTGATGTTAGAGGTTGTATCTTGATCATGCGATTGTACTTTTTCATAAAGTCTTTGTTGGCCAAGAGGGAAGATAACGGTATCATTTGCCCCGTGTAGTAATAGTATAGGTCTATTATGAATACGTTCAATAGACTCAATAGGATCCATTTTTCTAATCATATGAATTTCACTTGAGGCATTTGAACCTTGCTTTTGAAAAATCTCTTCAGAAGTCATCCAAGCTCCTGAACCATTTATATTAATAAGTTCATCAATTTTTGAGTCCTTCATAAAAGCTCCTGAAGATATAAATCCACCCATTGAACTTCCGAGAACTACAATTTTATGATCTAAGCAGTATTCACTCTCATAGATACAAGTAAATAAATCATTTATATCATGTTTAACAGTATGTAAAATGGTTTTCCAGAAATATTGTTCCATTATCGGTTTAGAAAAATAATCTATCAAAGGTTCACGTGAATCATGATAGATAATCTCTGGCACAATGACTGTATATCCAAAGTTAGCTAAAATCGTACCTAAAAATGTTTGATGATACATGCTAGAACCCCATCCATGATATAAAACAATTGTTATTTTTTTATCTTGTTGCGTAGGTTGTAACAATAAACAATTCAAATGTCCTAGTTGAATTCTTGCTTGATTCATTGCATATGTTCCTTTCTATGAACAAAAAGAGGTCTAATTATCTTTCCGTCTCAAAAAATTCAATCCACTCCCCATCAGGACCAGCAAAGAAAATATAACGTGTTCCATCAGGTAATGTTTCAATTTCGTCACTTAACAAAAAAGTGACCTTTAACTTCTTCAGTCTTTCAATCTCATCTTCTAAAGAATCCACTTTGAAGCAAATATGATGTACTTTTCCTTCTGCCGGAAGAGAAGGATTATAACCTTCAATTAATTCAAGAATGGTTTCTTGTGCGCCTTCTACACCTAAAAAAGCGAGCTTTAAGTTTGGGTTTGGATGTCCCATACGTTTAATCAGTTTTAGTCCAACTATTTCTTCATAAAATGAAATCGACGTTTCTAAGTCTGCAACCATGATTCCGACGTGTTCGATTCTTCTTACTGGCATATTGATTCCTTCTTTCCATAAATTTCTTACGTATCATAATATTGAAAATTAAGAAAATAAGCAAGATATAAATCTTGCTTATTTTATCGTGTTCTATGATATAGTGAGAAAGTATGTTTGGAGAGAAGGAAGGAGATTATGATATGAATACAACTTCGCAAACTCCTTCATTAACGGAAACGATGAAAGAGTGGCATCAAGCGTTAGCATATGAAATTAAACATTGGAAAACGATAGGCGGCAGTAAGTTATCGATTATAAATGGCCGTTTTCTATATACAGATTATGAAAGTACGGTATATGTATTTCAGCTTATTTCGGAAGTAAGCTTACCTGATGGTACACCGATTCGAATTGAATTTGATGGTGAAGAAGCAACAGGGGAAGTATTGTCTGTACATGGATTAGAAATCGAACTGAAATTAAATGATTATATACAAGGTGAAATAAGAGAAGCGATTTTATATAGTGAACCGTGGCAATTGTTAGAGCAGTTGCAAGAACGGTTGAAAGAAATACGAAAAGATAAACAAAAACGTCAGCGGGTAAAACGTCTTTTAGATGGAAAGAGTACACCAAAGCATGTGGAGAAAATGAAAAATCCGAAGAATGAACTTGCGTATCGTTCTTTTTATAATCCGACGACATATGTTTGGGGACCACCTGGAACAGGAAAGTCTTATAACTTATCACGTATTATTTCCGCCCATTATCAAAAAGGAAAATCAGTACTTGTACTTGCTCATAGTAATGCGGCAGTTGATGTATTAATGAGTGAAGTGACAAAGCAAATCGAAAAGAAAGACAAATGGACACCGGGAGAAATTGTCCGGTATGGATTTAGTCAACATGAACATATACGGAATCATGATACGTTGCTAGCTTCTAGATTAGTGGAGACGACGAATGGATCATGGGGAGAAGAAAAGCTTTATTTAGAAGAAATGCGCCAAGATCTTCGTCAAAAAATCTTATCGTATAAAGCAACTTCTTCTGATAAAAAGCGTATGCAACAAATTGAAGGAGATCTTAGAAAACAAAGAGCGAAAATTAAAGAAGTAGAAAGAGAATATATTGAAAATGCACAAGTAATTGGTGCAACGTTATCGAAATGTGCAATTGATTCTCTTGTTTATGAACGAACATTTGACTTAGTCGTTGTGGATGAAGTGAGTATGGCATACGTGCCACAAATCGCATTAGCTGCTTCTCTTGGTAAGAGAGTTGTCATTTGTGGTGATTTTTTACAATTACCTCCAATTGCGATGGCAAATCATGAGCTCGTTAGAAAGTGGCTCGGAGAAGATATGTTTTACCATGCGGGGATTGTGCAATCGGTAAATAGTTATGAAGCGCATCCGAATTTATTTATGCTACAAGAACAAAGACGTATGCATGCGGATATATCTAAATTTACAAACTCATTTATTTACAAAAATAGAGTGTTTGATCATCCTTCTGTTTCGGCAAGGCAGGAATTAGCAGAATTACAGCCATTTGCAAATGAAGCGACAGCTCTGTTTGATACAAGTTTGATGGGAGCTTATTCTTTAAAAGATGCAGCTTCTGGTTCGCGTTTTAATATGATGTCTGGCTTAGTTGCCATGCAGATGATTTTAATTGGATTATTAGATGGCGTTCAATCGATTGGAGTGGTAACGCCATATCGCGCGCAGTCCCGTTTCTTATCAACATGTATACGAGAAATGCTGCAAAAAACGAAGTATCGAAATACACCGATTCTAGCGGCGACGGTGCATAAATTCCAAGGATCTGAACGAGACATGATGATTTTTGATACAGTAGACAGTTATCCGCAAGAAAGACCTGGTGTGTTATTCTTTGATCATAAAAATCATCGCCTTGTAAACGTTGCGGTAACGAGGGCAAGAGGGAAGTTCATTCAGTTGTCAGATTGTCAATATATGCGGAAAAATCTTTCTAGAAAACAAGCGTTATCACATTTAACAGCGCATTTAGAAAGGCACGGGAATGTGTATGATCGGACTACTTCGCGTCCGTTGTTAGAACGAAAAATTACAAAACGCCTGCGCTGGTTTATGCAAATGAATTTGGAAGAAACGAAAGTATTATTAAAAGACATACTGTCAGCAAAACAAAAAATTATTATTTCGCTTCCAAGTACAAGACAAGTAGATAAAAGAGTATGGCAGGCATTAATGCGGACAGAGGCGCAAGTCACAATATATAGCGATGGACCCATTCCATTAAAAAATGTGAGAGTACAAAGGCAAAATAAATCACTTCCATTTGTATGTATTGATGATGAAATCATTTGGATAGGTGCCCCGTTAACATCGCAAATGATCTTTGAAGGAAGTCCAGAATTCCCTTATATATGTGCAAGATTAC
This sequence comes from Bacillus cereus, assembly GCF_002561295.1. Classification (GTDB taxonomy): domain Bacteria; phylum Bacillota; class Bacilli; order Bacillales; family Bacillaceae_G; genus Bacillus_A; species Bacillus_A cereus_S. The sequence continues at coordinate 1,829 of NZ_NTUG01000027.1, read as the reverse complement.
AAGCGCCTGAAACAATTGGCGTTTTAAAAGGATTTTTAGATATTCGGTAAAATCGGATCGGAATTCCTTGACATTTAGTTGGAATAAAACTAGAATGGAAATAATTTAATGTAATTTTATGAAAATAAAAACAATTTTCTTATCAAGAGAGGTAGAGGGACTGGCCCTATGAAACCTCGGCAGCGGATTCAATATGAATACTGTGCCAATTCCAGCAAGTGAAAGACTTGAAAGATAAGAAAGCAGGCATTTTTGAATCTGTATTTTTCAAGCCTCTTTCTATCTTTTAGAAAGAGGCTTTTTTATGTGGAAATTTAAAGGAGGAATGGAGAAATGGGAACAGCACAAGTAACGTCACACCGAAATAGTATTACGGAAAATATAGAAAGCAATAAAGAAAAATACTTAAAAACAAGTCACGATATACATGCCAACCCTGAAATCGGCAATCAAGAATTTTTTGCATCTAGAACATTAAGCTTACTATTAGGTAGTGCAGGGTTTCAATTACAGCACAACATCGCAGGACATGAAACAGGGTTTATCGCGCGGAAAAGTTCAGGAAAACAAGGACCAGCGATTGCCTTTTTAGCAGAATATGATGCTCTGCCTGGACTCGGGCATGCGTGTGGTCATAATTTAATTGGAACAATTAGCGTTGCAGCAGCGATCGCATTAGCAGAAATCATCGAAGAAATTGGCGGTGAAATTGTTGTATTTGGAACACCAGCAGAAGAAGGTGGAGAAAATGGAAGTGCAAAGGCAAGCTATGTGAAAGCAGGTTTGTTTAACAATATCGATGCAGCACTTATGATTCATCCAAACGGAAAGACAGCAACGACAAGTCCGTCACTAGCAGTTGATCCACTTGATTTTCATTTTTACGGAAAATCGGCACATGCGGCTGCGTCACCTGAAGAAGGAATTAATGCGTTAGATGCAATCATTCAGCTTTACAATGGGATTAATGCACTTCGTCAACAACTGCCATCAGATGTGAAAATTCATGGTGTCATTACGGAAGGGGGAAAGGCACCAAATATTATTCCCGATTATGCAGCAGCACGCTTTTTCATTCGCGCAGCAACACGTAAAAGATGTATTGAAATAACTGAAAAAGTACGAAATATTGCAAAGGGAGCTGCATTAGCAACAGGAACAACAGTGAAAATTAATCAGTTCCAAAATGAAATTGATGAATTATTAGTGACGAAAACATTTAATGAAGTAATTGCTGAGGAATTAGAAAACCTTGGTGAAGAGGTAAGTCGTAAAGAGAGACTTGGGATCGGTTCAACAGATGCAGGGAATGTAAGTCAAGTTGTCCCAACGATTCATCCTTATATCAAAATTGGTCCAGATAACTTAATCGCCCATACGAATGAATTTAGAGAAGCAGCCCGTTCTGAACTTGGGGATAAAGCGTTACTTACATCGGCAAAAGCATTAGCATACACTGCTTACTGGTTAATTACAGAAGAAGGAACGCTTGATCAAATTAAGGAGGAGTTTAAGGAAGCGCAGCGAAATCAGTAATGAAATTAGTGAAAAGGTTTGGAGGGAATCTCTGAACCTTTTTACATGATTATGGTAGATTATCATCATTATTGTGGTTATCAGGTTGCTTGAATTGGAATTTTGTGAAGAAGACACTTGGAATGATAGAAGAGGGAATCGAGCTGAAATTACTGAACGAACATTTGAAAGTGTATAAAACGAGGGGAGAAGGGTTATCAACATTAATAAAGTAAGCGCCAAATATTCCCCACCTGTCATTTGTAAATAACCCATGAGAAAATCTCCTTACATATGAAGTGAACCCAAAAAGT
>NZ_NTUG01000026.1 GCF_002561295.1 Bacillus cereus | reverse complement strand
ATCGGGCTTTTACAGGCAGTAATACTCCCAACTAACTTCTTTGCACCCGTCGAATTTTGAGGTGGGAGTATTACTGCCCGTTAATGCGGGATAAACTGTCCATATACTCAAGCATATTTTCATATGTCATTGGTCCTACGTGTTTAAAATGAATGACGCCTTTTTCATCAAGAATGAAGGAGGTAGGAATGCTCATGATTTGATATGTTGCGTTTGCTTGTCCTTGTATATCTAATAGAACGGGAAAAGTATAGTTATTTTCTTGAAGAAAGTGTTTTACATGATCTGGATTTTGTTCGCTGGCAGTTGCATTTATAGCAACAACCTCAATTCCTTTTTCTTTCATATCTTTGCGGAATCTTTCCATATCTGGCATTTCTATTTTGCATGGTCCGCACCAGCTAGCCCAAAAATTTAATAATACTTTTTTTCCTTTATAATCTGTGAGATGTACTTCTTTTCCATCGACTGTTTGTAAGAGGAAGTTAGGAGCAACATTACCAACTTCTGTTCCAATTGCGATAGATTCTGTTTGGGATTTGTGTACTCCTGTATCTTTTAATAGGAAGTTTTGGATAACTGTATAACAAAGTGCAATACTAATGACTCCTATTATTAACCACTTTTTAATGTTAATTCCCCCTTTACCAAAATTTAACTCTTTCCATCGTAACAAAGGGGGTTTTATAGGTCAAATAATTAAAGAAGGTTACAGCTAGATATCATGTAAGAACAATGTTTTACAATATGATTACGAGAGGATTATAAGAGGAGAAAATATAACAAAAAGGCTGAGAAAACAGTATTTAGAAGCAAAGTATTCCTATTTGTATGTTTTGCTTTTTCGTTAAGTCGTGTAGTATAATATTCAAAATCAGCAGGGGTTTTCCCTTAAGGGTATGTTGATAAAAGGGGGAAAAATTTTAAATTTTAGGTTGATAAAGTTGTGTCGTAACAGGAAATATAAAAACAAACATATAAAGATAAATAAAGAGAAAATAAAAATAAAAATGAGGGGAACTTTATGAACCAAAATCAATTTAATTGTCGTATTTCAGAAGAGGATGTACAAATGCTACGAGCGTTAGCTCACCCGCTTCGCCTTCGTTTAGTAATGGAGCTAATGGAGCGTGGAACTTGTAACGTAACACAATTGCAGGAAGTATTGGAAATTCCGCAATCAACTGTTTCGCAGCATTTAACAAAATTAAAGCAAAATAAAGTTGTTCGTTTTGAAAGACGTGGCTTAGAAGTATATTATCAAGTGCATAATGAGAAAGTAAGTGAAGTTGTAAAGACATTATTTTCATAAAATTTGGATATTATGGAAAAAGACATGCGGAGATGCATGTCTTTTTTATATAAAGATAGATGGGAGACTCCACCTCAATACCTGCAGGAGGGAAGTGGCGGAAGTTTTCATGGAATATATTTCAAAGAGAAATGACAAGATAAATAAGAGTTGTAATAAGTAAAAGGAGGAATGAAGGATGGATGTAAAGCGTGTAAAACAAATTTTGTCATCTTCTAGTAGAATTGATGTAACGTATCAAGGTGTACCAGTATGGATTGAAAGCTGTGATGAGGGAAGTGGAGTAGCGAATGTACATGATGTGAAAACACCACATGAAACCGTACAAGTAGATGTTACAGCGTTAGAAGAGCAATAAAAAGAGTCTCTCGCGTGCGAGAGACTCTTTTTATTTTGTTTATTCCATCATACGTGCAATTTTTTTAGAGAACATAAGAAGTACTAAACCAAGAACGATTACGATAATACCGATGCTTGCGAATACTTCTAAGTATCCTAGTGATTGAGTGAAAGCAGCTAATGCACCAGCTAGGTAGTTTGCCATACCAGAGCCTGCTAACCATACACCCATTAATAAAGATGCTAATTTTACAGGTGCAATTGCACTTACCATTGATAGACCAATTGGTGATAAGAATAATTCACCGATTGTATGGAACATGTATGTGAAGACGATGAATAGTAAGTTTGCTTTCGTAGCGATGTTTGCTTCGTCGCTACCAGTTTTTAAAACAGCTAATGTTAAAACAAGGTAACCAATACCTAGTAAAATCATACCAAACGCCATTTTTGTTGGAACTTTTAAATCGCCACGTTTTGATTTTGCTAATTTCAACCATAACATAGAGACAAATGGTGCGAATAGTACGATAAATGCTGGGTTAACAGATTGGAACCAAGATGTTGGAACTTCCCATCCGAAAATTGTACGATCCACGAATGTGTTTGTGTAAAGTGTTAAAGAACTACCAGCTTGTTCGAATCCTGCCCAGAAGAAGACAACAAAGCAAGTTAAAATAACAATTGCCCAAGTACGATTTTTTTCTTGTTTTGTTAAAGGTTTCTTTTCAACTACTGCAGCATTTTTATCTTTTGATTTTTTACCTACAATTGTTGTTCCTGCTTTACCAAGGTAACGAGGAGCTAGTAGGTTAAAGAAAATCTGACCGATAATCATACCGATACAAGCAGCTAAGAATCCATATTTATAACCCATAACCATAACGCCGTCAGTGCTTGTTTTAAAGAAATCTTCTGCTAGGAAACCACAAACAAGTGGTGCGAAGAAAGCACCTACGTTAATACCCATGTAGAAAATTGTAAAAGCACTATCGCGACGTGAATCATTTTTTTCGTATAGTTCACCTAATAATGTAGAGATATTTGGTTTAAAGAATCCATTACCAATAACTAATAATCCTAATCCTAAAAATAGTCCTGTTTTTGTATTCATTGCAAATAATACAAAGTTACCAAGTGCCATAATAAGACCGCCAATTGTAATAGCGTGACGTCTTGTAATAAAGTGGTCAGTTAACCAACCACCAGCGATTGGCATGAAATATACTAAAGCTGTGAAAATTCCGTATAATTGCACTGCAAAAGCCTTATCGAATCCAAGACCTCCACTTACAACAGTTGTTGTTAGGTAAAGAACTAAAAGACCGCGCATTCCATAATAACTAAATCTTTCCCACATTTCTGTTAAGAACAACAAGTATAATCCTGGTGGATGTTTTTTTGGTGATTGTTGCCCTCCAGCTTTGTTTGCTTTTAAAGCTGCATCCATATTGTTTCCCCCTAATCCTGTATAACGGATATTTATGTAATCATTTTAATTTACAAAATATTTAGAAGTCAATAGAATTATATGGAAATAGCAAGAAAATTTCTTAAATAATCCATCGAACTTTCATCCGTCACTGTATTTTCCCCTGAAAAATCAATAATAAGCGTTTTCAAATGTAGTATTTGAATTGCGAAAGAAACTAAAATAATGATTAATCAGAAAATTTAGATTTTAAAAACTTTTCTAATATATAGAAAATATATTTTATTTACTTTTATAATATAACATATTGGGAATAAAAATACAAAATGAAATAATGTGACATTTCCATGAAAGAAAATAAAAGCAGCTCCCACGAGGGGAGCTGCTTGAATAAAGTATTATTTTGTAAATCGTTTTTCAATATCATCTAGCATTAAGTTTGCAGCCATTACACCGCCAGCTGTATTCCAAATGATATCATCAACTTGGTATACTTTTCCGTTTTTAGAAGCATTTAAGTTTTTGAATAGTGGATCATTGATATATTCTTTTTCTAAGTCAGATCCTTTTTTCTCATTACCTTGATTGTAAGTGAAGTAGAAGATGATATCGCCATCCATTGCAGGGATGCGCTCTTTAGATACGTTACGTTCTGCAAAATCATTTTTGTTTTGATCACCAGGACGTTTGAAACCAAGTTCTTTCAAAATAACACCAGAGAATGTATCTCCGTGATAAATACGAACATCACCAGGCATAAAGCGTACCATAGAAATTTCTTGATTTACTTGATCCCCAAGTTTACCTTTTAAGTCTTTTATACGTTTGTCGTAATCAGCTAATACTTTTTGACCTTCTTTTTCTTTATTTAATGCTTTTGCATAAAATTTAAAGTTATCTTTCCATTCACCACGTAATGTTTCTGCAAATACAGTAGGAGCGATGCCATTTAGCTGCTCGTACACTTTTTCTTGACGCATTTTGTTACCGATAATTAAATCAGGTTTTAAAGCAGCAATTGCTTCTAAATTGACTTGGCTTTCGTTACCAACAGATTTTACATTTTTCATTTTGTCTTTCATATGTGGATACCAATCATTATTCGTTGGTGGTTGTACGGCACCAACAGGTGTTACGCCAAGGCTAAGTAAAGCTTCTGCCCCTTCATTTGTTAAAATAACAACTCGTTTTGGATTTGCAGGAACTTCCGTTTTACCCATCGCGTGTTCTACAGTAATCATTTCTTTCTTTTCTTCTTTTTTTGGTTCAGCTTTGTTATCAGATTTACCACATGCCCCTAAAAGAAGTGAGAATGATAACATGAATACAAATAATACAAATGATTTTTTCTTAATAAAATTCATTATGTATCCCCCTAAATATTGAGAATAATTTTCAATGTCGAAATTGATATTACGGTGTTAAAAATAGAATGTCAATAGAAATAATTGATATTAATAATTATTATCATTGACAACGTAAATTAAGTTGCAATACACTAACAACGTATCATTATACATTGAAGGAGAAACGCTGCATGTTATTAAAAACAAATCGAGCAAAATGGGTTGGATTATTTGTTGGAATCATTGCAGTTATGACTTGTATTTGGGGAAGTATTATTTTGGGATATACAAATACAAGTGGGAAATTAGCACTTGATGCTTTTTTTCATTTTAATGGTTCGAATGAACATATTATTATTCAAAACGTACGTCTTCCTCGTGCGTTAATTGCGGCTTGTGTTGGTGCTAGTTTAGCCATCGCTGGTTGTTTGATGCAAACTTTAACAAAGAATCCACTTGCTGCCCCAGATTTTATTGGATTAAACTCAGGTGCTGCCTTTTTTATTGTAGTAGCGATTGTTGTTTTTTCGGTTTCATCTTTGTCAGCGTTTACGTGGATTGCTTTTTTAGGTGCAGCAGTTGCTGCGGCACTTGTATTTGCTTCTAGCTCTTTAGGGAAAGAAGGGACAACTCCTCTCAAATTAACCTTGGCAGGGGTAGCAATTAGTGCGTTATTCTCATCTTTAACACAAGGTTTGCTCGTATTAAACGAGCAAGCATTAGAAGAAGTACTATTTTGGTTAGCAGGTTCTGTTCAAGGAAGAAAGTTAGAAATACTGGAATCTGTATTCCCCTATCTATTAATAGGATGGATTGCTGCTCTTTTAATGGCAGGAAAAGTAAATACATTAATGATGGGAGAAGACGTGGCAAAAGGATTAGGGCAAAGAACCGTTTTGATGAAATCACTAGTGTTACTCATTGTTGTATTACTGTCAGGCGGCTCGGTTGCGGTTGCTGGTCCAATTGGATTTGTGGGGATTATTATACCTCATTTTGCAAGAGCACTTGTCGGTATAGATCATCGCTGGAGGGTACCATATAGCGGGTTGTTAGGTGCTATACTATTACTTCTTGCAGATATTGGAGCGAGATATGTGATTATGCCACAAGAAGTACCAGTAGGGGTTATGACAGCGTTTATTGGTGCACCATTCTTTATTTATATTGCACGTAAGAGAGGGCTTAGCAAATGAAGAAGTATATTCCGTTTCGTGTAGGAAAAGACGGCCTCTCGTTTTTAATGTATAAACGAGCTTTTTTCGTCTTGTTAGGTTTATTCGTTGTTTTAATAGGATTATTCTTTGCAAGTGCGGGTATGGGGGAGATGAAGATCGCCCCATATGATGTGTGGCAAGCAATTACCGGAAACGGTGATGCTATGTCTAATATGGTTGTAAATAAGTTCCGTATGCCGCGTATTTTAATTGCAATTCTTGTCGGAATAGCACTTGCTGTTGCTGGCTGTATTTTGCAAGGCCTTGTTCGAAATCCACTGGCTTCTCCTGATATTATCGGGATTACAGGTGGTGCAAGTGTAGCGGTTGTGTTATTTCTAGCTATTTTTAGTGATAAAAACAATGCATTAACAGTAAGCATTCATTATATGCCGCTAGCGGCCTTTGTTGGGGCAACCATTGTTGCATTTTTTGTATATTTATTCGCATGGAGAAATGATGGATTATCGGCAACTAGTCTTATTTTGATTGGTGTTGGGTTTTGGGCACTAACGAAGGCTGCCACAACATTATTCATGCTGCTCGCGCCAATCTATCAAGCGAGTCAAGCGAATGTGTGGATTACGGGTACTGTTTACGGATCCTCTTGGCAAAACGTAGGGGTGTTGGCACCGTGGGTTCTTATTTTAACAGTGATTGCATTTATAGCAGCGAGACATTTAAATGCACAAGAACTTGGTGATGATATTGCTACCGGACTTGGTATTCGCTTAACGAAATCACGATTTTTCTTGTTGCTCCTTAGTACAGCGTTAATTGGAGGAGCGGTTGCTTTTGCTGGTGGAATCGGATTCGTTGGCTTAATGGCACCACATATCTCAAGAAGATTAGTTGGTTCTTTATATGGGGCGTTACTTCCAGTAGCTGCTATTGTCGGTGCGATTTTAGTACTTGCTGCCGATTTAATTGGGCGCACAGTCTTTGCGCCACTTGAAGTTCCAGCAGGTGTGTTTACATCAGCAATTGGTGCTCCGTATTTTATTTATTTACTTTATAAAAGTCGAAATTCATAAAAGTACATAGATACTTAGCTGTCTATTTAAAAATGGAGTAAAGGGAGATGAATATGCAAAAAGCATTGGAGACTAAATCGTTAACATTGTCTTATGGTGAAACAATTATTATTAATGAGTTAAACTTAGAGATTCCAAAAGGGAAAATTACGATCTTTATCGGCTCTAACGGTTGTGGAAAATCAACTTTATTACGTTCTCTTGCTCGTTTATTAAAACCGACAGCAGGTGATATTTTATTAGATGATAAAGCAATTCAAAATATGCAAACGAAGCAAATTGCCCGCCAAATGGCAATTTTACCGCAAGGACCTCAAGCTCCAGAAGGTTTAACTGTATTGCAACTTGTGAAACAAGGACGTTATCCATATCAAACATGGTTAAAGCAATGGTCAGAAAAAGATGAAGAAATGGTCCAAAAAGCACTTGCAGCAACAGGCATGACTGAATTTGCTGAGCGTGATGTTCATGCTCTTTCCGGTGGACAACGTCAACGTGCTTGGATTGCGATGACGCTTGCGCAAGATACGGATATCATTTTGTTAGATGAGCCAACTACATACTTAGATATGACTCATCAAATCGAAGTGCTTGATTTATTATTTGAATTAAATGAAACGGAACAAAGAACAATCGTTATGGTACTACATGATTTAAACTTAGCATGCCGTTATGCGGATAATATTGTAGCGATTCAAGATAAACAAATTTATGCACAAGGTAAGCCAGAAGAAATTATAGACTGTAAGTTAGTTCGTGATGTATTCCGTATGGAGTGCCAAATTACAACAGATCCTTTATTTGGAACACCACTTTGTATTCCGCAGGGAAGAGGAAGATGTTTACTTCCGCAGGCAGCGCAGGCAGTGAAATAAAAAAGCGATGAGTCTTCATCGCTTTTTTATTTTTTGCACGAAAATAAAAGAAAGAGGGGGATACGCAATCTTCGCGTATATTCTTCTTCGCTTTGAAAATGTTTTTGCTGTGGTGTTGCTTCTCGTAAGTCTGTAATTATAAATCCAGCTTGTTGTAAGAGGGTGAAGTATTGTTCGATAGTACGATGGTATTTGATTACCTCTTGGTCAATCCACGGCTCTATACGTTTCCCGCTTTTAAAATAATCATCAACAAGCCAACTTTTTCGTTTTCCACTATTTTGTAAGCTCTCAAAAGAAGAAGTAATAACGGGATGTTGTACACTAAAAGTGAAGACACCATCTGTTTTTAAGGTTTGATAGATGTTGTGAAAAATAATATCGAGATGTTCAATGTAGTGTAGGGCAAGTCTAGATGTAACGAGATCAAAAGTAGAAGGAGGGTACGCATAGTCTTTGAGGTTCATGAAATGGACAGTTCCATTTACGTTTTCTAGTTGTTTTTTCGCTTCTGTATACATAAGTTGAGAACCTTCAATACCGGTGTAAGAAAGACATCCTTTTTGCGATAATTCCACACCAAATTTAGCATCCCCGCATCCTAAGTCAAGAATGTTCTTCCCTTCCATATCTCCGATGAGCTGCAATAAGGCAGGTTTTTCAATTGCTTCATTTGGATTATCATTTCGATATCTGCGCTTCATGTACTGCTCAAAAAAAGAGTCATTATTGTATACTTCAGATTCTGTAAATGCCATTTTCTCAGCTCCAAAAAATATTTTCCTTATTCTATCAAACTTTAAAAGCAAAGGATAGATTTCTGTCGTTTTATCATATATAATTTAAAGTTGTAAGCGGTTTCTTTAAACTATTTTTCTATAATAAATTTCAGAAACGTGTTAAGCTAGTAGAGGGATTATTAGCATTATTAAGACAATAATCCGCTTACATGAACGATAGGGAGGCTTCACGATGTCTAGTAAAACACTTGCAAACTTTTTAGAAGAAAATTTAGAGGATTTAAAAGCAAAGGGGCTTTATAACGTAATCGATCCGCTAGAAAGTCCAAATGGACCAATCATTACAATTGGCGGAAAAGAATATATTAACTTATCTTCAAATAACTATCTTGGTTTAGCAACAGACAATCGTCTGCAAGAAGCTGCAATTGGTGCGATTCATAAGTATGGCGTTGGTGCAGGAGCGGTTCGTACAATTAATGGTACTCTTGACTTGCATATCAAACTAGAAGAGACGATTGCAAAGTTTAAACATACAGAAGCAGCGATTGCATATCAATCAGGATTTAACTGTAATATGGCAGCGATTTCAGCTGTTATGGACAAAAATGATGCAATTCTTTCCGATGAATTAAACCATGCGTCTATTATTGATGGTAGTCGCTTATCAAAAGCAAAAATTATCGTTTATAAACATTCTGATATGGAAGACCTACGAAAAAAAGCAATTGAGGCAAAAGAATCAGGTCTTTACAATAAATTGATGGTTATTACAGATGGCGTCTTCTCAATGGATGGTGATGTTGCGAAATTACCAGAAATTGTTGAGATTGCAGAAGAGCTAGATTTAATGACATATGTAGATGATGCACATGGTTCAGGGGTGCTTGGAAAAGGTGCAGGTACTGTAAAACATTTCGGTCTTTCTGATAAAGTAGATTTCCAAATTGGTACATTATCAAAAGCGATTGGTGTAATTGGTGGATATGTAGCAGGAAAGCAAAACTTAATTGACTGGCTAAAAGTTCGTTCACGTCCGTTCCTATTCTCAACAGCTTTAACACCAGCAGATGCTGCAGCTTGTATGAGATCGATTGAAATTTTAATGGAAAGCACAGAGTTGCATGATCGTTTATGGGAAAATGGTCGCTATTTAAAACAAGGTTTAAAAGAACTTGGATTTAACATTGGAGAAAGTGAAACACCAATTACACCTTGTATTATTGGCGATGAAGTATTAACACAAGAATTTAGTAAACGTCTAAATGAAGAGGGCGTATACGCAAAATCAATTGTGTTCCCAACTGTAGCAAAAGGAACAGGTCGTGTTCGTAATATGCCAACAGCGGCTCATACGAAAGAAATGCTCGATGAAGCGATTCGTACGTATGAAAAAGTGGGTAAAGAAATGGGAATTATTTAATTTACATCTTTTGAAAGCTTGCAAATGAGGAGTGGGGAAAATGAAAAAAATTCTAGTAACCGGTTCGTTAGGGCAAATTGGTTCTGAACTTGTAATGAAACTTCGTGATGTATATGGGGCATCAAACGTTATCGCAACAGACATTCGCGAAACAGATAGTGATGTTGTAAAATCGGGTCCATTTGAGACATTAGATGTAACAGATGGACAGAAACTACACGATATTGCGAAGCGTAATGAAGTAGATACAATCATTCATTTAGCAGCTTTACTTTCAGCGACTGCAGAAAAAAATCCGCTATTTGCTTGGAATTTAAATATGGGTGGACTGGTAAATGCATTAGAAGCAGCACGTGAACTTGACTGTAAATTTTTCACACCAAGTTCTATTGGTGCATTCGGTCCAACAACACCAAAAGATAATACACCACAAGATACAATCCAGCGTCCTACTACAATGTATGGGGTAAACAAAGTAGCAGGAGAATTATTATGTGATTATTATCATCAAAAATTTGGCGTTGATACGCGCGGCGTACGTTTCCCAGGCTTAATTTCTTACGTAGCTCCTCCAGGAGGCGGCACAACTGATTACGCAGTTGAAATTTATTATGAAGCAATTAAAAAAGGTACTTACACCTCTTACATTGCAGAAGGCACATACATGGATATGATGTATATGCCAGATGCACTGCAAGCAATTGTTTCTTTAATGGAAGCAGATCCAAGTAAGTTAATACATCGTAACGCTTTTAATATTACAGCGATGAGTTTCGAACCAGAACAAATTGCAGCAGCAATTCGCAAGCATATTCCTACGTTTACGATGGATTACGCAGTAGACTCAGCTCGTCAAACAATTGCTGATAGCTGGCCAAACTCAATCGATGCAACAGCAGCGAAAGAAGAATGGGGCTTTAAAGCAGAATATGATTTAGATAAAATGACAGCTGATATGCTAGCAAAGTTAAAAAAAAAGTTAACAGCTGAGTTAGTACTTAGTTAATGAAGAGAGCCGATTCGAGTGGATCGGCTCTTTTTGTCGGCATAGCTAGAATTATTCTAGGGAAGAAATGAATTTTCTCGTTATATAGATTTTACATGGTTTGCATTCGTACTTTCTGATTTGGCGCTAGCTTCAGGATATTGTTGCTCCGTTTCTTCATATTGTTTTTCATATTCGTAACTAAATGCTTTATGTGTTTTTTGATCGCTCTCCCAAGGAGTCGACTTTCCTAACTCTCTGTTAGTGGAAGAACCGTAAGGACCTTCAGGAAACTCCTCGGGAATGATATATTTATGTCTAGCTTCAGCGGCTGTAACATCCGTATATTGTTCATCTTTTTTTGAAGACAAATGAAACATCCTTTCAAATATATTTGATAGTGGAATTCTTCCTTAATATACCCAAAAAGATTTCTATGAATTTTTCATTATTTAGAGAGAAAAAAGGAAGATGTGTGAGGGACAGGCGGATAATTAGTGTGGGATGAAGAAAACCCCCACTGATTAAAGTTTCACTTTATCGAAAATTGAACCAGGATTAGATATGTACAAAATACGATAGGAGGAAATACATATGAAAAGAGTCGACGTTGTATATGCATTAATTTATAACAAAGAACGAGATCAAATATTAATGGTACATAATGTAGAACAAAATGTTTGGTCATTGCCAGGTGGCGCAGTGGAAAAAGGAGAAACATTAGAAGCTGCAGCTGTAAGAGAGGTGAAAGAGGAAACAGGATTAATAGTAGAGATACAGGGGATTGCTGCAATAAATGAAAAGTTTTTTACCGAGGTAGGTAACCATGCATTGTTGATTACTTTTCACGCAGATGTGATAGATGGGAATATTGCTGTGCAAGATGCAGATGAGATTTCGGTAATAGAATGGGTGGATATGAAAATGGCAAACATACGCTTTCCATATTATAATGGAGGGCTTGAATCGTTATTACAAGCATCCATTCCATATAAATTTCAAAAAGAAACAAAATAATAAATGGAATTTTCTCGACATAAATTCAAAGATATCGACTGTTTGAGAAATAACGACTAAAAAAACAGGGGCCAAACAAGCCCCTGTTTACTATTCAATCGTCTTCAATAATAACTTCTTCAATAACGGCTTAATCTTTAAGCGTAAATCTTCAGCATGGTTTGCAACTAAGAAATGATGATTATAAATATTTTTCATCAATTGATAGGTTGCTTCTTTTGCTTCGCCTTCTTCGATAAAGATACCGATTACTTCCATACCACTTTTACGAGCGAGCTTAACAGCTTCGTGTGTATCTAAAATACCATCTTGTTGATAGTCTAATGCAGATGGTTCACCGTCTGTAAAGACAAGTAAAAATTTGTGCTTCTCTGGTCGTTTTGCAAGCTTTTCAGAAACGATACGAATAATGTAACCGTCGCGATTATCTTCTTCTTCGCGAAGTTGCATAATTTCTGGTCCGATATTTGGAAGTGTTGAGTTTTTGTATGTGACCACTTCATGAATGACGTTTGGTTTATCTTCTGGTTTCGCACTAGAAGCATCTTCCCAGAATCCACTAATTGCATGTGGAATTTTTAATGATTTTAATGCTTCATGGAACAGAACAACACTCTTTTTTGTTTCTTCCATTTTGTTATACATAGAACCAGAGCAGTCCACTAATAACTGAAAGGCAACATCAAGCTCTTGTGATTCTTGTCCTTTTTTATAAAACATGCGTGGCTGTTTTTCTGTATAAATACGAAGGAATTTCTTGCGAAGTCTTCCGTAATATTTATCACTATTTGCGTTTGTTTTATTTTCAATCGTCTTCTCAATGATTTTCTTTAATTCTTTTACGTCTTTATTAATGACGGACTTGATGGCTTGATAATCTTTTTTATCATCAGGATTGGGCTTGCGTGCTTCTTTAAATGTATGAGAGGCACCAACGTTATATTTACCGTATATGCCTTCATTTTGACTAGAAGCATGGGAAGCTCTTGCTTCTTCTGCATCAGCCCCGTCAAAGTTAGATTGCGTGCTTTTTTGCGAAGTCCCTTGAACGGAACCAAGTGCTTGATCACCATCTTCTGATTCACGAGCGGTATCACCCATCATATTTGTTTTTGTTCCGCTTTCTAATTCAAAGCGTAAGAAGTTTTCATTTTCATTATTTTTATTTTCACGATGCCATGTCGAGAAGCTTTCGTTAATTTTATTTTTATTTTCATCATCTACAATTTGAGTATCATCATTTGCTAATTCTTCGACGCGACAGTTTTTCTCATCTGCAATGACAGATAAGTAGAGTGGGGCGTGTCCGAAATAGTTGTTAATCATATCATTTTCAAGAAGTCCTTCTAAGCGATAACGAATTTTTTCAACAATATACATTGTATCTTCTGTATTACGAGCTTGGAATGTCTCATGTAAAATGGACTCAATTTGCTCGAAATATTCGTTATTAAACATTTCGTATTTATCGCTTGTTAAGGACAGGTAACATAGACAAAATAGACGATCACCGTGATAATTACGAACGCGGTTTATTTCATTTTGTGAGCCGAAGTAATTACGATACATTTCTTTACGTCTTTTAAAAATGTGCTTCGTACCAGGGCGTAAATTTTTTACAATTTCCTCTACGCGTAAATCTTCTAACAGAACAAATAATTGCGTTAAAAACTTTTTAAGAGGAGATTCTTGTAATTCAATTGCATAAGAGCGAATTAAAGTCATGTCCGAGTAATGTTTATTACCAAGTGCTTTTAAAAACACTTCGCTTTTTAATCCGGTTACAGTATCGTCTTCTTTTCGATCATCCCAAAAGTGACTAATGACAACCTTTTTTTCAATTTCGTCGTAGTATGCTTTATAGCCATACTCAAGGTAGGCATCGTCTTCTTTTAGAAGGGCATACATTAAATTTTCCATTTGAAGAAACAGCGACGCATCAATTTTTTTGTCACTAAAAATTTGTCTCATGAATTATCCCTCAAAAAAGTAGCTTTCTGCTAATTCACGGACAGTCATTTGTTCTGTTTCATCATTTAATTTTGCAATAATGCTGCGCTCAATTGCACGCATAACAGGGATATATACACCTAAATCACAAGCATCAATAATACCACGAATACTTGCCGCTTCTTCACTTACACGTCCATCACGGGCAAGTGGCATAAGGTCACTTGCAAATGCTACAAACTTTTCAATTGTTGCAACGTCTTTTAATTTTGATTCAGATAGTAATAACTCTTTTAATGTATCACCTTGAATATAAGGAACTTCAATGATAACGAATCGGTTTTTTAATGCTTCGTTTAGTTCGCTCGTTCCAACGTAACCTTCGTTAATTGCTGCAATAACACGGTATTCTTCATCACCATATACAACTTGTTGTGTAAAAGGGTTTGTGATCATTTTACGATAATCTAACGCACCGTGAAGAAGAGGAAGTGTTTCAGGTTTTGCCATATTGATTTCATCTATATAGAGGAAATGTCCATTTTTCATTGCTTTCATAAGAGGACCGTCAACGAAGGAAACTTCAGATGCTCCATCTTTTGTTTTTAAAGTATTGTATCCTAAAATACCTTCGACATCTAAATCAACAGAACAGTTAATACTGTGCATTGGTTTTTGGAATAAAGAAGATAGTGTTTCTGCAAGAACTGTCTTTCCGCTTCCTGTTGGTCCTTTTAGTAAGATGTTCTTTCCGAGCAGTAGAGCTGTAATCGCATCTTCAATGATGCTACGATCTGATGCCTTGTACATTTTTGTTCCAATTAAATGTGCATTTTCACCAGCTGCTTGCTTATTTTTGTCGTGAATTGTTGCTAATTGCTGTTTTAAATCAGCATGTATATGAAATTGATCTAACATGTATTTCCCACCTAACATTATTTTCATAAAGTAAACAATACATCTTATGATAACGTGTTTTTATATGGTATGCAAAGAAAAGGAGAGGAAGGGGAATGCATCATTATAAAGGAAAAAAGTAATCAAATGTATTTTGATTACTTTTTAAAGCAAGGGTGAAATCAATCGCATAAGCGATTCGAGTATGCGCTTTCGAATACTACGCTTTTGAAATGACTTCCATTTAATTTCTATAGAATTGTTAAAGTCCTCTTCAAAATCTTGTTTAATATCGAGAACTGTTTTGGATTCGTATAACATTGCAATGATCTCATAGTTAAGTTCAAAACTACGAATATCCATATTTGCAGTACCAATCGATGCAATCTCATCATCAATAAGTACAATTTTTGCATGCATAAACGCATCTTTATAGCGATAAATAGAGACTCCGGCTTTTAAGAGTGGTGTAAAGTAGGATTGGGACGCTTGATCACTAATGATACTATCGTTTTTGCCTGGATATAGAATGCGGACGTCAATTCCAGCAGTGGCACTTAAACGCAATAATGTTAATGTTTCTTGATCTGGAATAAAGTAGGGCGTTGCAATCCAAATGGATTTTTTCGCCGAACCCATAGCTGCTAACAAAGCATTGCGAATGCTCTTATCATCGGAACTCGGACCACTTGCGATAATTTGAACGGCACCTTCTGCTTGAGGAATACCTTGTCCAGGAAAATATTCTCTATTCATAAATGACTCCCAAGAGTAGGTATTTAAATCGCTAGAAGCGTATAGCCAATCCTCTAGAAAAACAGCTTGTAGTTTATACAATGCTTTTCCCTCTATTTTTAGATGGCTATCGCGCCAAATTGGAAACTTTTTCGAACGGCCAAGGTATTCATCACCAACGTTAAGCCCGCCAGTAAAACCAATGACTCCATCTACAATAACAATTTTACGATGGTTCCGATAATTGACTGTTTCCAGTAGCCATGGTGAAAGAATGGGATCAAATTCAACAATTTCAATTCCAGCTTCTTTCATCGGTCGTAAGAAGCGATTTCGCAGTGTATTACTTCCGAGTCCATCATAAAGAAAACGTACGATGACACCCGATTTTGCTTTTTCTATTAATGCATCTCGAATTTTTGTACCAATTTCATCCGAACGATAAATATAGTATTGAATATGAATGTGATGCTGTGCATTTTCGATAGCCTGTATGATTTCAGTAAATGTTTCTTCTCCATTTGTTAATAGCTTTGTTGTTGTTTCATCTGCGACAGGACCACCACCAAATTTTTGGACAACTGTGGTTAAATGGTTAGACCGTTTATTTAATGAGGAAGGAAGTGCTACACCTAAACGCTTGCCTTCTAAAATCTGACGGAATACATTTCGCTGTTCTTCGGCACGATGCAAATGTTTTGTTCTTCTCCAGCGACTTCGCCCAAAAAGTGCATACAATAGTACACCAACAACTGGAAGAAGCGCTAATACTAAAAACCATGCAAGTGTACTTTGTGGAGAGCGATTTTCGATAAAAATAATGAAGGAAATTCCTATAATCGTAATCGACCATAGTACACCAATAAATTTATATAAAGATATGACCTCTTTATTTAGGAGCATAAGTACAATTGCTACAAGTGTAAATACAAATAGTAATTGAACGACACGATTTTTCATATGTATATATTTCACCCATTCTTTCTTACGTATTACTTTATCGAAATTTAGTATAACACGCTTATTATAAAACGTTTTGTTTTATCTGTACAAATCTAGATAAATTGCCCACGCTTTCCGCATTTGTCCTGCATATGGTAATAAAAAATAGGGATAAAGGAGAGGGGAAAATGTACGATATGCGAAATCAAGGCGGACATCACCAAGGCGGACATCACCAAGGCGGACATCACCAAGGCGGGCATCACCAAGGTGGGCATCATCATGGTGGACATCACAATCATCATGGCGGAGGTAGCTGGGGATGGGGAGGAGGAGGTTCATTTTTTCCAGGCAGTTTTGCCGGCGGAGTATTAGGAGGGATGACAGTAGGAGCATTAACAGGGGGCGGAGGCTATTATCCAGCACCGTATCCAGTTGCATATCCTATGACGTATCCTGCGCCATACCCAACAACATATCCAATGCCATATCCAACGCAATACCCATATGGGACTTATTAATAAAGGAATATAAAAAAACAGGCTACTGTAGTCTGTTTTTTTTTATGTAATGAGTTGCATACGATGCGGGAAAAAATAACAATGAGATTTTATTTGGAATCGCAAACAATAGAAAAGAATCATTTTAATAAGAAATGGAGTTAGAGTCGTATATATGCAAAAATGTGTGCCATTGTATAAACTATTTTTTGTTGTCACAGTACTATTGGGAAGTTGTTCTCCAGCGAGTAAGAAACCTTTTCACCTAGTAAAAGTGGATCAGAAAGCAAGTCAATATAAGATTCAACAAGTGAAACAAGAAACAGTAAACCCCTTGCCAGAGAAAATTGTTTTATCACACGTTCCGTTTATTAGACAGCTTCCTGAATTAAAAAGGGGTTGTGAAGTAACGAGTTTGACGATGTTACTTCAGTCAGCGAATATCCAAGTAGATAAGATGAGGCTAGCAAAGGAAATACATAAAGTCCCATTTTGGATTGGAAATAAACATGGGCATCCAAACGAGGGGTTTGTTGGGAATATTTACACGTATTCTTATCCTGGATATGGGGCATATCATAAGCCGATTTATAAATTGGCCCAGCAATATTTAGGGGAACGAGCAATTGATTTAACGGGAAAAGATATAGAGAGCATTTATACACAAATTCGTTCGGGGATACCAGTTTTAGTCATTACAAATTCTACTTTTCGGCGTCTTTCCGATGGTCATTTTCGTAATTGGGAAACGCCGCAAGGAATGGTTCGTATTACGTACTATGAGCATAGTGTGCTCGTAACCGGATATGATAAAGAAAAAGTATATTTTCATAATCCTCTTGGAACGGAACCACATACTGCCGTTTCAAAAAATGAATTTCAAACAGCTTGGGAGCAAATGGGAAAACAAGCGATTAGCTATCAAAAGGAGCTTAAGTAATTGCATTTACTATATAGATTCAAGTTTCGCTCTATTAGCATAGAAAGAGTTTCATGTGAAACAATATAAAGGGAAACTTGAGTCAGTAAGGGGTTCTGCAGCCTCCACCTAGCCTCCTTATTTGCCTCTAGATCCTGAGGTGGAGGGCTTACTACCAGTTAACGAGGGATAAAAACATTAGTTGAAAGTTTCTTAAGAATACAAAAAGCTGTGGGAAACACTCCAGTATATTTGGAATGTAGCTCACAGCTTTTTATTGTATTAACTAGCTTTATTATTAGGTTGTTCGGAAGTAGATGTAGATGAATTTTTCATCAGAATCGGATAGAGGACGAGTCCTAATACAAATAGTCCAATCCCTAAGAAAAATGTTTTTAAGTCTGTTGTACCAGTTTTTATTACCCAAATGGAGTATAGAAGTGCAAGTACGGTAATAATTCCATCTTTTACTCGAGAGCCTGGTGTTATATCATATGTTTCCCCTGTTACAACAAGCTTTAATTGGTATAGGGTAGAAACAAGATATGGGATTAAATACGCTAACGTCGCAACAACAATGGCAAAGTTATATGCTTCTGAAACAGTCCCAGATATTGTTGAGAACAAGAAAATTTGTGTCATAATATTTGTAATGAGCAGTGACTTTGAAGGGCTTCCTTTTTTATTTGTTTTTCCAAAGAATTTCGGGAAAAGCCCATTCTTTGCTGCTTGATAAGGTACCTCTGAACTTACAACAATCCAGCCAACAGTAGATCCGAATAGTGATACAAGTGCAAGTAGTGCCATAATGTAAGCACCTTTATTACCGATAGCTAGGTTTAAAGCGTCTACTAAAGGTTTTTGTGACTCTTTTAAAGCGTCTTGTGGAAGAGCACCCATTGTTAGTAGTGTAATTGCCATATAAATAAGAAGAGCAATAATTAATCCGAAAATTGTTGCCTTTTTTACATCGCGCTGTGATTTTGCTCGATTAGACAGCATAACTGCTGATTCAATTCCTATAAATGCCCAAAGCGTTGCGATGGCAGCAGAATTAATTTGTCCACTTAATGGAATCGATTTCCCGGCTTCATTCATAAATGTTTGCCCATCACCAAAATTAGAAGCGTTAAAAATAAATAATGTGATGACAATGAACATTGTAAATCCGATAATCTTTGCGATTGTTGCAAGTAGGTTCATATTACCTGCACGATCAATATTTTGAGAAAGAATATATTGAATGCCCCATAACATGATGCTACATACAGCAAATGTTAATGCTTTTCCAAGTTCTAATGAGAATCCGTTTAGTGAAAAAAGAACTTGCTTACTTTGTAAAACTGGGAAGAACGTAGATAGGTATCCTGCAAATGAAATAATAACAGAAGCAGTTGCTGCCCAGTTCGCCGCCCAATATCCCCATGCCATACTATATCCAGCAACTTTACCTGCTTTTGGCGAGGTGAACATTGCTTGTGCATAACTTTGTGGCCCGGCTTTTAAATTTGGCTTACGTACGGCAAGGTTTCCGAATACAAGTGCAATCATAAATACGCCAAGACCTGTAATACTCCATGCAAGTGTAGACCCCATCGGTCCTGATACTTGTGCTAAATTTGCTGGAAGCATAAATACGCCGCCGCCAACCATATTTCCAACAACAAATGCTGTTAAAATCCATAAACCCCATTTTTTCGTTTCCATGTTTGTATATCTCCTTTGTAGTAGTTTTGCTTATTCATCATCTTTTTACTAGCTTTTTTGAGAACAAAAAAGAGCCATGTAGATAAAAAATACCTACATGGCTCTTTGCCTAACGTAGGTACAACGGGAATAACCCTTGTACCTACGCGTAATTTTTTCCGCTAGGTTTCAAGGGTTAAGTATGATGATGATGTTTTTGTGCAAATGTAACTACAGTTGTATTATTCGTAAGCATAGTTCTTTGCTCCCTTTCTCCTCTGATTTTGAAGTTAGTATACTACATGTTTTTTAGAATGAAAAGAGAAATATGAAAAAATTTATAAAAATGCGTATTGGTGACTAAATATTTACATAGATATTTCTTGTGATGGAAAATATATGAACGCAAATTAAAAATAATATAGACTCTTTCTTTTTAGGCGAACGAGAGTAGCTGACTATGCATAGAAATGCTTCTGCTTTCTACTAAGTAAAAAAGGAAAGAGAAAGTTATCTTTTTTACTCATATGTTGAAAAAATAAAATAGATTTATCCCGTTATTTATGGGATAAATCTATTTGGGGTTGTTCGCCATGTACAGATTTTTGAAAAGGCAAATCATTGGCATGCTCTAAGTAGTTTTGAATACTCGGTTTATATTTTCTAAAGAACACATATGTGACAACATAAAGAAGTAGTATACCGCCAATCCACAAAGGAGATTTTGATAAAAATGCTAAAAAGATAAGTCCTGTTACAGGTGATGTAAGAATTCCGAAACTTGTAATGAGAAGGACACCTGCTGGAATGGTTACTCCAACTTGCTGTGCAACTTCTGTAAAGATAGGTGCGGTGTATGTTGCCATATAAAGACCTAAGCTAAACCAAATTGCACCAATTAGAATTGATTTAAAAATATTTCCATTTGTGATTGCTACTATTCCTTGAACCATGTAAGGGAGCGCAATTAAATCCACAATAGGAAGCACTTCATTTCCAGGTAAAATTAATGCTAATACAACCATAATTGGAATGAGTAAAATACCAGTTGTTAACGTTGCAGTTTCACCATATCCCATTGCATCATTTACACCTAAATACCAATCTCGTGAATTATTTTTATCTTTGTTAATATTTTTTTTCGCTGATTCTGTAAGGGGTAAAAAGGCTTGAGCAAAAATCCCTGAAACCTTTGGGAAAATAGTCATAATAGCAGCAGTTGAGATCCCTACAGTAGTAATTTGCCCCCATGCTTTCAACGTATGAAGAGAATGGAAATTTCCTAATATACTAATGCTAGCACCGAGAAAAAGTCCTAGGAAAATGGGTTCTCCAAATAATCCTAATTTTTTCTTTAACACTTCTGGATTAGCATTTACTTTTCCAACACCGAGCTTTGTTAGCAGACTATTTAGTCCAATTGCAAAAGGAATGCTCCCAACATGGTGTAGTTGTACAATAGCACAACGTGGGTATTGAAAATATGTAGACCATCTTTTTGATAATAGTTCTGCGAAAAGAAGACTGTAAAGATTAAGTGTAATCATGCAAGCTAAAGCTAGCCATAAATTACTTGTAACTAAATAAATCATGGAACCCCACACCATATAGGAATAATTGTTCCATAAATCTCCTGGCTGGAAAATGTTCGTCCATTTAAGCAGGAATAATCCTACTTGAAGCAATAGTGCGAGACCTACGAAAATCATACCGACTTCTGTAGAATAGGCCACAATAGAGCTAGCTTGCCATCCAATATCAAAAACAGGAAGACTAACTCCTGTACTTTTCACCATATTTTGAACAACAGGCATAATAATAGGGATGTAAGCATTGAGTAAAAGCGTGAACCCTTGTAAGCCGATACCTGCATATAAGGCAGAATAAAAAGCTTTTTTACGATTTACCTTTAAAGCAATCGCGATTATAAAAATAACAATTGGTACAAAAACGGATGCGCCAAATGTATCAAAAATCTTCTTAAGAAATTCTAGCTCCATTTGTGTTAACCTACCTGTCTTATGAATTTATATTATTTTCTTGGTTTACAATGTTATGAATAACTTGTTTTACTTCTTCTAAAAAACTTTCCTCGTCAAAACCAGTTAAAAATCCAACAGCATTAATTGCTGGAATTGAGAGACCTTGAGGGATAGGTGTAGTATAAGCAATAAAATCATATTGTCTTTCTTCTAAAAATTGTTCGACTTGTGTAGGTTTTACCTCAGTTGTTGTAATAGTAATATGATCCTCACTTAAAGCCTCTTTTAGCTTTTCTGAAACCATAGTTGAGCTCACTGTACCTGAACCGCAAACTGTTAAAATATGAAATGTTCTCATGTTTTTTCCTCCTTAAATAGTAAGAGTAGAAATGGATTCTATAATCTCTGATTTTGTAGACGCAGTAGCTAGTTGTTGTAGCCGCTGTGGATGCTGAATAAGCTTCATAATTTCTTTAAGTATTTGAATGTGTTGTCTACCATCTTGTAGCGCAAGTAAGAAAAGAACTTGCACATTTGTTATCTCGTTTTCAAAACTTCCCATAATAGTAAAAGGAATCGGTGTTTCTAATGTAATTACACTGATCACAGATTGTGTAACATGTGAAGAATCTGTATGAGGAATTGCTACTCCAATTTTTTCAGTAGGAAGACCTGTTGGATGATGCATTTCTCGTTCTAGCACAGCTTGTGAGAAGCTTTCTTTTACAAATCCCTGTATAAGTAAGTCAGTGGAAACTTTATCCAAAATTTCTTTCAATGTTGTACCTGAAAGTTTTGGATAAATAAACTGTTCATGGAAAATATCCAAATTAACTCGTCTCCTTTCTAGTTGTAATTTAGTATGTAGTAATAAAAAAATCACCCCTTTCTATGCGAAGAAAGGGATGATTACTTTGATTAGAAAATCATCACCTTATCTGTCGCCTTTAAACGCAGGAATTAGCACCTTCCTAATAAAATAGGGGTTGCCGAGGTTTCGTAGGGCCGGTCCCTCTACCTCTCTTGATAAGGATTAAAATTATGAAAATAATAAAAAAGCCTACTTTATAAGAAGAAGGCTTTTGAAATATACAATATCGCTTCTTCTTATCTTTTAGAATTTAAATTCTAAAGGAATTGGCACCTTCCTAAATAAAATAGGGGTTGCCGAGGTTTCATAGGGCCGATCCCTCCACCTCTCTTGATAAGAGTTTATTAATTTTGATTTTTGTGAAATATGTAAACATTATAGGATTAATGTGAAAAATAATCAAGAGGAAAAACTAATTTTCTGTCATGCTATAATACAAGTAGAATTAGAAGGTGACAAGGGGATATTCAAAATGATGAGTAAGTATGAACAGATTTATACGGAGATAAGTAATTCAATTGATAGTCGTACATTACAAGAAGGGTGTAAAATTCCTTCTGAAACAGAGTTAATGAAGCAATATGAAGCGAGTCGTGGAACCGTAAGAAAAGCGGTGGACTTATTACAGGAACGTGGGTATGTACAGAAAATACATGGTAAAGGTGTTTTTGTTTTAAAACGAAAAAATATTGAATTCAACTTTGGTGGGATTGTGAGTTTTCAAGAAGAAAACAAAAGGCTGGGCCGCCATTGTATAACAAATGTTGTAGAGATGAAAGAGATTGAAGCAGCAAAAGATATAGCAAAATTATTAAACGTAAAGGAAAAAGCGAAGATAAATCATATAAAACGTGTTCGAAATATTGATGGAGAGAATGTGATTTTAGATGTGAACTATTTTGTTTCTGATCATATTCCGGGATTAACAAAAGCAATTGCTGAGAAATCGATTTATAAATATATTGAAAAAGAATTAGGGTTACATATTAGCTATTCGCAACGTGTTATCGAAGTGCAACCTTGTACAGAAGATGATCGTAAGTATTTAGATTTGAATGGAACAGATTATGTAGTCGTAGTAAAGAACTTTACGCACCTTTATGATGGAAGTCAGTTTGAATATACGGAGTCACGTCACCGACTTGATATTTTTCATTTTTCGGATGTGGCGCGGAGAAAATAAAGAGATGAAACGATAAATGTTTCATCTCTTTTTTTGTATTTTAATAAAAAACAATACAAACTCGTGTATACGAGTGTTGACTAACTTATATATACGAGTTAATATGTAATTGTAAACGGTATCAGAAAAAGGAAAGAGGGACGGAATATGGGGAAAAATTATCGTCAAACAGCCGAAGAAGTGCTGCAATATATTGGTGGTAAAGAAAATATTGAACAAGCGGCTCATTGTGTAACAAGGCTTCGTATTGCATTAAAGGATGAAAGTAAAATAGATAATGATAAGCTACAAGCGGTCTCATTAGTGAAAGGGGCATTTCATAACGCGGGTGTATTTCAAATTGTAATTGGACCAGGAGATGTAGATCGCGTATATGCTGAATTGATAACGCTTGCAGGTATGCAAGAATCGACGGTAGCTGATGTGAAAGATTCGGGAAATCAAAAATTAAATCCGATGCAAAAATTTGTAAAGATATTTTCTGATGTATTTATGCCGATTTTACCAGCAATTGTTACAGCTGGTTTACTTATGGGGATCAATAATTTATTAGGAGCGAAAGATTTATTTTTTGAAGGAAAAAATTTATTAGAAGTATATCCAAACCTAGGCGGTCTATGGGATTTAATTAATATGATGGCCAATACTGCATTTATATTTTTACCAGCACTTGTTGGATGGTCTGCAACGAAGCGTTTTGGCGGCAGCCCGATACTCGGAATTGTAATGGGGTTAATGCTTGTGCATCCTGATTTATTAAATGCATGGAATTACGGAAAAGCAGCGGCAGGGCTAGATGGTCAAAAAATTGAGTACTTTAATATTTTAGGATTATTCCAAATTGAAAAAGTAGGGTATCAAGGACAAATTTTACCGGTTTTAGTAGCGGCATTTGTATTAAGTAAAATTGAGATTTTTCTAAAAAAACATGTACCGAATGCAATTCAATTATTAGTCGTACCGATTACAACAATTGTTGTGACTGGCGTATTAGCGTTAGGTATTATCGGGCCAGTTACACGTCACATTGGTGATTTATTAACAGCTGGTTTAG
Organism: Bacillus cereus; assembly: GCF_002561295.1. Taxonomy (GTDB): domain Bacteria; phylum Bacillota; class Bacilli; order Bacillales; family Bacillaceae_G; genus Bacillus_A; species Bacillus_A cereus_S. Next base: position 77,271 of record NZ_NTUG01000026.1, on the reverse strand, counting down.
TCGGAGTATACGAAACAGTTCCAGCAATCGGTGCGATTCTATTTGGAGCACTATATGCACCATTAGTTATTACAGGTATGCATCATATGTTTATCGCAATTGATTTACAGCTAATTTCGCAAAATGGCGGTACATTTATTTGGCCAATGATTGCCCTTTCTAATATTGCGCAAGGTAGTGCGGCACTTGCAATGTTTTGGATTTCAAAAAATCAAAATGATAAAAGTATGGCATCAACATCAGCGATTTCAGCGTACTTCGGTATTACGGAGCCAGCGATGTTTGGTGTGAATTTACGAAATAAATTTCCGTTTTATGCAGCGATTACAGGATCGGCGATTGCCGCAGTATTTATTACGCTAAATGGAGTATTAGCACCAGCTATTGGAATTGGTGGGTTACCAGCATTTATTTCTATCATTCCGAAATCGATTCCAATGTTTGTTGTAGGTATGGGAATTGCGGTAGTCGTTCCATTTGTTTTAACATGGTTATTCGCAAAACGAGTAAAACAGAAGTAGGAGGAAGGTTGGCATGAAAGATTGGCATAAAAGTGTTGTTTATCAAATTTATCCGAAAAGCTTTAATAGTTATTACAATAGAGAGACTGGTGACATTAAAGGTGTTACAGAGAAACTAGATTATTTACAAGAACTTGGAGTGGATTATATTTGGTTAACACCAGTATATCAATCACCGCAAAACGATAATGGTTATGATGTGAGTGATTATTATGCGATAGATTCATCGTATGGAACGATGGAAGAATTTGAAGAACTTTTAGCAGAGGCAAAAAAACGTGAGATTGAAATTATGCTTGATATCGTTGTAAATCATAGTTCAACGGAGCATAAATGGTTTAAAGAGGCATGCGAAAATAAAAATAGCCCGTACCGTGATTTTTATATATGGCGCGATGAAAAAAATAATTGGCAGTCTAAATTTGGTGGTTCTGCATGGGAATATGAGGAAAAGACAAAACAATATTATTTACACTTATTTGATAAAACACAAGCGGATCTAAATTGGGAAAACGAGCAACTTCGAGAAGAAGTATACGAAATGATGCGTTTTTGGCTTGAGAAGGGTGTAAGAGGATTCAGACTAGATGTCATTAATTTAATTTCAAAAGATCAGCGTTTTTTAGATGATGAAGGAACAACTGCTACTAGCGATGGACGGAAATACTATACAGATGGACCACGTGTTCATGAATATTTACAAGAAATGAATCATGAAGTATTTGCAGGAAAAGACGTAATTACAGTAGGAGAAATGTCATCTACAACAATTGATAATTGTATTAAGTATTCAAATCCAGAGCGGAAGGAATTAAGTATGACTTTCAGCTTTCACCATTTAAAAGTAGACTATCCAAACGGTAATAAGTGGACAAAAGCAGATTTTGATTTTGTTAAATTAAAAGAGATTATGTCTAATTGGCAAATTGAGATGCAAAAAGGCGGAGGATGGAATGCTTTGTTTTGGTGCAATCATGATCAACCACGTATTGTATCTCGCTTTGGTAATGATAAACGGTACCGAAATGAATCAGCAAAAATGTTAGCAACTGCGCTGCATATGTTACAAGGAACGCCTTATATTTATCAAGGTGAAGAAATTGGAATGACAAACCCAAACTTTGCAGAGATTGACCTGTATCGTGATGTAGAATCTTTAAATATGTATAAAGCGAAACAAGAGGAAGGCATGTCTACAAAAGAAATCATCGGAATCTTAAAACAAAAATCTCGCGATAATTCACGTACACCTATGCAGTGGAATGAAGAAGAAAATGCTGGTTTTTCAACAAATACGCCTTGGATTTCAGCTGCAGAGAATTACAAAGAGATTAATGTAGAAAGGGCTTTGCGAGATAAAGAGTCTGTGTTTTATCATTATAAAAAGTTAATTGAACTCAGAAAAAAATATGATGTAATTACAGAAGGTAAATATGAAATTATAGATATGAATCATCCAAATGTTTGGGCGTATACTCGCGAGTTACAGGATGAAATGCTACTTGTGATCAATAATTTTTATGGAGAAACAATCACATATGTTGTGCCGAATGAGGTTCAGATAGGTGGAATGAAGCAGGAAGTATTGCTATCGAATTATGAGGATGCTAGTGAAGACATTAGCAACCTTGTTCTTAGACCGTATGAATCAATCGTGTATCGTTATACAAAATAAAAAGGAGCGGTTACCCCGCTCCTTTTTATACTGAATAAACTAGGGACTAGGGAATGAAATATAGGAGGTAAAGCTTTATGTGAGGCTATAAAGAAACCGCGTACTTGTATATTTTTTGATATTATTGTTCCAAATATCGAACATCATCATAGCGGTATTTCCGATGTTCATGGCGAATTAAATAAAGGGTACATAAAGGAGGGGCTAAATATGGAAATAACTGTGGAGAGAGTTTTCACCAATGAAATTTTGGAAGAAGCTGCAAACTTATTTAGTGTTACAGTGGAGAAAAATCCGCTTGGAGATTTTGAAAACTATATTTTTCATGCAAAGGATGAAAAAGGCGTATCTTATGTATTAAGATTAACGCACTCTTCTCATCGATCTGAAAAACAAGTAGAGGCAGAATTAGATTTTTTACAGTACCTTGGGGAGCAGGGAGCTAAGATTGCAGAGCCTTACTATTCAACATCTAGAAAGCTTGTAGAAGGGATACAAGCAGTAGATGGCACTTTCTTTTATGCTTCTCTTTTTTTATATGCAAAAGGAGAGAGAGTAAAAAATTCAACATCTATTCATTGGGGAGAGGAGTTATTTGAAGCGTGGGGAAAAGCGATTGGCCAACTTCATCGTCTTACAATGAGTTATCCTAAAACAGAATATCGTGATACATGGGAGATAGAAGAGAAAGCGATTATTGATGAGTTAGAGGATAAGCAAGTACAAAAGATTGCATATGCATTAATTGATAAAATAAAGATGCTTCCAATGGAAAAAAGAACTTTTGGTCTTATGCATGGTGATATTCACCAAGGGAATTTTCATTATGATGGGAAAGAATTGACGATTTTTGATTTTGATGATGCTACTTATAACTACTTTATTCACGATTTGGCGATGGTTATCTATTATTCTGTTCTTTCAAACACATGGACTGAACAAGAGAAAATATTGTTTACACGTAGACAACTACAAGTATTACGAAAAGGATACGAATCAGAACATCAATTAGAGGAAATGTGGTATGAATCACTACCATTATTTTTACGCCTACGTGATATTGGTTTATATAGTACGATTCAGAAAAATTTCAAAGGTAAAGAAATGCCAGTATATTTTCAAAAACTAGCAGATGAATTGTATGCAAGAATTATAAAACAGGAAGCCATTGTGAATATATAATACACATGTAACGTAACAAAGTATATATCTTGAATATATACTTTGTTTTTTTATACAAAAATATGTTTGTTTTATTAAAATAATATTGTCATAGACTATAGATACATTTATAATTTTTATATATTCTGAATATTCTTTATAAAAGAAGGAGGCGAAATATGTTGGAAGCTTTCGTTACTTGGCTAAATAATATTGTATGGAGTCCCGCACTTGTTTATTTATGTTTAGGCGTAGGTTTATATTTTTCAATTCGAACGAGATTTTTACAAGTTAGGCATGTAGGTGAAATGGTAAAGCTTACATTTCAAGGAGAAAAATCAGAAGCAGGTGTTTCTTCATTCCAAGCGCTAGCTCTTTCATTATCTGGACGCGTAGGAACAGGAAATATTGCTGGGGTTGCAACAGCAATCGCATTTGGTGGACCAGGAGCTGTGTTTTGGATGTGGGCGGTAGCCTTTTTAGGAGCAGGATCCGCGTATATCGAATCAACTCTAGCGCAAATATATAAAACAAAGCATCAAGGTCAGTTTCGTGGTGGACCAGCGTATTACATTGAAAAAGGTTTAGGCGTTAAATGGTACGCTCTTGTGTTTGTTGCAGCGACAATTCTTGCAACAGGGATGTTACTTCCAGGGGTTCAAGCGAATAGTATTGCAATTAGCCTGGAAACAGCTTTTGGTATTAATACATCCGTTTCAGGTGCAGTGTTAGTCGTAGTGTTAGCACTTATTATTTTCGGTGGAGTTAAGCGGATCGTTAATGTAGCGCAAGTAGTTGTACCGTTTATGGCGGTTGGCTATATTCTTGTTGCTTGTGTGATTGTAGCTATGAATATCGAAAAGTTGCCTGAAGCATTTATGTTAATTTTAAAAAGTGCGTTTGCATTGGAAGCGGCTTTTGGAGGAATTATTGGTCTAGCAATCTCTTGGGGAGTAAAACGTGGTATTTATTCAAATGAAGCAGGTCAAGGGACTGGCCCGCATGCTGCGGCTGCGGCTGAAGTATCTCATCCAGCTAAACAAGGATTAGTGCAAGCATTTTCCGTTTACATTGATACATTATTTGTGTGTTCAGCAACAGCGTTTATGATGATTATTACAGGCATGTATAACGTATTTGATGCAAGCGGAAAAAACTTTATCGTAAATAAGTTAAATGGTGCAGAACCAGGGCCTGGTTATACACAGGCAGCGGTAGAATCTGTATTCCCTGGATTTGGAAACGGTTTCGTGGCAATTTCTTTATTATTCTTCGCATTCACAACAATTATGGCATATTACTACATTGCAGAAACGAATATTGCGTATTTAAATCGTGATAAGGATCGTCCGTGGATGTCACTTGTTTTAAAAATTGTTTTCTTAGGTGTTGTATTCTACGGTTGTGTAAAAACAGCAGCAACAGCTTGGGCTCTTGGGGATATCGGTGTAGGTATCATGGCATGGGTTAATATCATTGCGATTTTACTCTTACAGAAGCCGGCACTTTTAGCATTAAAGGATTATGAAAAACAGAAAAAAGAAGGGAAAGATCCTGTATTTGATCCGACAGAGTTAGGAATTAAAAATGCTGATTTCTGGGAGCACGAATATAGAAAGGATAAGAAAGAAGAGGTATCTTAATAAGGTAGTAAAGGTAAAGAGCAAAGGGGCATTCCCTTTGCTCTTTTTATGTGCAAAAAAGTACGTTAAGTTATTTTTTCAGGGGCTTTCGAATATACAAAGAATGTACAGGCTTTTTTGGGGAAGGGGGGAGTGAAGTGATTGTTTTTAAAAATGTAAATAAATATTATGGTAATTTCCAAGTCTTGAAAAATATTAATCTTCAAGTTCAAAAGGGTGAGGTAGTTGTAATTGTCGGCCCGTCAGGATCGGGAAAAAGTACGCTACTGCGTTGTATTAATCAATTAGAAACAATAACAGATGGAGAGTTATTTGTTCAAGATATGGAAGTACATAATGCAAAAACGGATATGAATCGTTTGCGCCGGAATATTGGAATGGTATTTCAGCACTTTTATTTATATCCACACAAAACAGTACTTCAAAACATTACACTTGCACCGATAAAAGTAAGGAATACCTCAAAAGAAGAAGCGGAAAAAACAGCAAAGTACTATTTAGAGAAAGTCGGAATTCCAGAGAAAGCAGATGCGTATCCACAGCAATTATCCGGGGGGCAGCAACAACGGGTAGCCATTGCAAGAGGATTAGCGATGAAGCCAGAAATCATGCTATTTGATGAACCCACTTCAGCACTTGATCCGGAGATGATAGGAGAAGTGCTCGATGTAATGAAAACGTTAGCGAAAGAAGGCATGACGATGGTCGTCGTGACCCATGAGATGGGATTTGCACGTGAAGTAGCAGACCGTATTTTGTTTATGGACGAAGGGCGGATTATTGAAGACACTGTGCCGATAGATTTCTTTGCCAATCCGCAGCAAGAAAGAGCTCGCTTATTTTTAAGTCGTGTTCTAAATCATTAAGGGAGGAATTTCATGATTAGAATGAAAAAGTTATTCACTTTTATTGTATTTGCCTGCTTATTTACGCTCGTTGTTGCAGGGTGTGGAAATAAAAAAGAAGAGGCAAAGGAAACGAATACAAAGCAAGGTGGAGTTGTTGAGCAAATAAAAAAACGTGGTAAGTTAGTTGTTGGAGTTAAGCATGACACAAACTTATTTGGTTTGAAAAATCCTTCAACAGGGAAGGTAGAAGGATTTGATGTTGATATAGCTAAAGCACTTGCAAAAAAAATTCTAGGTGATGAGAGTAAATTAGAATTGAAAGAAGTGACTTCTAAAACGCGTATTCCAATGTTGAAAAATGGCGATATTGATACGATTATCGCAACGATGACAATTACGGAAGAGCGTAAAAAAGAGGTTGATTTTTCAGATGTATATTTTAAAGCAGGTCAATCTTTACTTGTGAAAAAGGGGAGCAATATTAAGAGTATCGATGATGTGAAAAAAGATGTAAAAGTATTGGCAGTAAAAGGCTCTACCTCTACAAATAATATTCGTCAAAAATCACCGGAAGCGACTGTACTAGAATTTGAAAACTACAGTGAAGCATTTACAGCATTAAAAGCTGGTAAAGGTGATGTTCTGACAACTGATAATGCCATTTTATACGGCATGGCAAAACAAGATGCAAATTATCAAGTTGTTGGAAAGATCTTCACGGATGAACCGTATGGAATTGCTGTTCAAAAAGGAGCGACAGATTTAACAAAAGAGATAAATGATTTATTAAAAGAGATGAAAGCAAATGGAGAATACGACAAGTTATATGAAAAATGGATTGGTGAAAAGCCGGAGAAGTAACAGATAGAAAGAGTAAGGGGATGAGAGATACTCATCCTCTTCTTGTAAAGAAAGAGGGGAAGCATTTGCCTGATGTTTCTATTCTGACAAATAACATTGATATGTATTTAGAAGGATTTAAATATACAGTGATGTCTAGTATTGTTGCACTCATTGGAAGTTTTATTTTGGGTATTATTATGGCAGTGATGCGAATTGCGCCCATTCGATTTATGAATTGGTTTGGCACGGCTTATGTAGAATTTATTCGAAATATCCCACTCGTTTTAATTGCATTTGTATTTTACTTCGCTTTTCCAGTAATCGGTGTTACATTAAATGGATTTGTTGCTGGTACGTCTGCCCTTACAGTCTATACAGCGGCATTTATAGCAGAAGCAATTCGAGCTGGAATCATGTCGGTTCCAAAAGGGCAGATGGAAGCAGCACGCTCTTCAGGTTTAACGTATGTGCAGGCTATGTATTATGTCGTTTTACCACAAGCTATTAAAATCGTAATTCCACCATTAGGAAATCAATTTCTTAATTTAGTTAAAAATTCTTCTATTCTTGGCATTATTGCTGGGACAGATTTGATGTATCAAGGGGATTTAATTTCAACAAGAACATTAGTAACATTTGATGTGTATATATTTGTCGGTTTGTTTTATTTGCTATTAACTGTACCGCTTAGTATGCTGGTGCGTTACTTTGAGAAACGCTTAGCGAAAGGGGCGGTGTAAATGGATTTTCAAGGTGCTTATACAGGCGATCACCTATTATTTTTACTAAAAGGGCTCCTTGTTACTTTAGAAATAGCTGTTATAGCGATTTTGCTTAGTTTTATTATTGGTAGTGTGGTCGGCACGTTGCGATATACAAAGATACCAGTCGTATCACAGTTACTAGCCCTTATCGTTGAAATCATTCGTAATTTACCACTGCTTTTAATTATTTTCTTTACGTACTTTGCACTTCCAGAAGCTGGATTGAAATTAGAGATTACAACAGCAGCTATAGTTGCTTTAACGATATTTGAAGCGGCAATGATATCAGAAATTGTACGAAGTGGTTTACTATCGATTGAAAAAGGACAAATTGAAGCAGCTCGTGCCTCTGGATTATCATACGCACAAACACTTTGGTACATTATTTTGCCACAAGCATTGAGACGCATGGTGCCACCACTTGTTAGTCAATTTATCTCTTTATTAAAAGATACGTCACTAGCGGTTGTTATTTCCTTGCCAGAACTTATGCATAATGCTCAAATTATTAATGGCCAAAATGTAAATTATATGATTCCTACGTTACTACTTGTTGCTTGTATGTATTTTGTTGTTAATTACAGTTTATCGCTTGTATCTAGAAAATTGGAAAGCCGTTAACTCTTACATGGAATAGGATGTAAGAGTTTTTTTGTTTATATATAAATTGAAAAATCGATATAAAACCTTTTGGAGGTGGGGGAGGGAAACCGTCCATGGCTAGAAGCGGTCAGGGCCTTTTTCTGCTCTGTGCTAAGTTAAAACAAAGAGAGAAAATGAGTGCGGGTCCTCTTTTGTTTTCATAGCAGTGATTTATCCTGTATTAACTGCTCGTAAAAGCCCGATTAGTGAGGGGTGATTTAAGTTTCAATTCATGTCTTGGAAAAACAAAATGGATTTATATGGTATGGAAAATATGATTTGGAATATATTAACTTTTTAGTAATGTAATTGTAAGATAGATTAAAAAATACGATGTTTTATCAGAAAAGTTTTAATTTTATATAGAAATTGTAATCGCTTTCGTGTATATTTTTATTATCAGAAAATTTTAAAAAGAGATAGAGGGTTTTTATAGGGGAGGATTACGATGCAGCAAACAACGAACGAGAAATTACATCGTACGATGAAGAGTAGACATTTATTTATGATCGCACTTGGAGGGGTAATCGGAACAGGGTTTTTTCTAGGCTCAGGATACACGATTAACCAAGCAGGACCAGGGGGCGCGATTCTTTCTTATTTAGTGGGCGGATTTATTATGTATTTAACAATGCTTTGCCTTGGTGAGCTAACGGTTGCGATGCCAGTTTCTGGTTCCTTCCAAAAATATGCGACGAAGTTTATCGGTCCAGGGACAGGATTTATGATTGGATGGCTGTACTGGCTTGGTTGGGCAGTTACAGTTGGTTTAGAGTTAACATCGATTGGTTTAATGATGAAAAGATGGTTTCCGCATGTAGATGTTTGGGTATGGTGTCTTGTATTTGGCGTTATTTTATATATGTCTAATGCTATTTCAGCAAAGAGTTATGCGGAATTAGAATTTTGGTTCTCAAGTATTAAAGTTATTACAATTCTTGCATTTATTGTACTTGGTGGTAGTGCGTTATTCGGTTTCTTACCATATGACGGAAAAGAAGCGGCACCTCTTTTTTCTAACTTTGTGAGTGATGGAGGATTGTTCCCAAATGGACTCGCTGCGGTACTTCTTACTATGATTACAGTTAATTTTTCATTCCAAGGTACAGAGTTAATTGGGATTGCAGCAGGGGAGAGTGAAGAACCAGAAAAAACAATTCCACGTGCAATTCGCAATACAGTATGGCGCATTATGGTGTTCTTTATTTTAACGATGACGATTTTAGTAGGTTTAATTTCATGGAAAGATGCAGGCGTTATTGAAAGTCCATTCGTTGTTGTATTCGATAAGATTGGTATTCCATATGCAGCGGATATTATGAACTTTGTTATTATTACCGCGCTATTATCTGTGGCAAATTCAGGACTATATGCATCGACCCGTATATTATGGTCACTTGCAAATGAAGGAATGGCACCAACTTCTTTCAAAAAGGTAAATAAACGTGGTATCCCAATTACGGCATTAATAGTTACGATTGCGGTAGCTGCATTATCTTTACTAACAAGCTTCTTAGCGGAAGATACAGTATATATGTACTTATTATCTATCGCTGGTTTATCAGCTGTTTCAAGTTGGATTATCATTGCCTTGTCACAACTTCGTTTTAGAAGCCAGTACATAAAGGGTGGCGGAAAATTAGAAGATTTGAAGTATAAAACACCGCTATATCCAATTGTTCCAATTTTAGCTTTAATTACAAATAGCATTGTTGTGATTAGTTTAGCGTTTATTCCAGAGCAGCGTATGGCACTTTATTGCGGCATTCCATTTATTATTTTCTGCTATGTGTATTATTATATAAATAAGAAGCGGCAGAAAATTACGAAAGTGGAGATGGAAACAACGTATGAAACTAACAATCAAGCAAGATGATATTGAAGCAGATTTATCGTATGGTCAATTAGTGATTGGCAAAGAAAACGGGTATTCACCGTTACAATTACTCATTTCTTCTATCGCAGGATGTAGTGCAATTGTCTTTAGAACAATTTTAGAAAAGAAACGTATTACATACGATGCGTTTACAATTGAAGCTGAAATTGGTAGAAGTGAAGCTTTATCAAAACCAGTTGAAAGTGTTCATTTACATTACAAAATTAAAGCGCAAAATATTACAGAAGGGCAATTAGATAAGGCACTGCAACTTGCAGTGAAGAATTGTACGATTGTTCAATCTGTAAAGGATAGTATAAAGGTTACAGAAACAGTTGAGTTAATAAAGTGAAACAAAAAGACGTGAGAATAAGGCACTCACGTTTTTTTGTTTTAGAAAGAGGAGGAAGTGTAATGGACTGCTTAGGTTGTAAATTAGCACACGAAGAAGAAAAAATATATAAAGTATATGAAGATGATTATGTAATGTGTTTTTTAGATCATGCACCTTTTCGTACAGGACATACTTTAATTGTTCCGAAGAAGCATTTCTTAGAGCTAGACGAACTTGATCAAGATACTACAAATGCAATTATGGAGGCTGCTAAACTTATTTCAAAGGCAATCAAGTTCGTGTACAAACCGGACGGGATTACCATTTGTCAAAACGGTGGTATCTTTAACGAATTAACTCATTATCATATGCATGTTGTACCGAGATATAAAGAACAGTCATTTGCAGAGTTTTATACGGTACAACCTGGAGAAAAGCAGAATCATAATTTTGAAGAAACAAAGAAATTGTTAATAGAAGCAATAGAGCCAATACTGCACATTGAAAAGGCGTAAGAGGATTCTTCTTACGTCTTTTTAATCTTTATACATATTTAAAATTTCTTTCGCACGTGTACGTAAACCATCTATCAATTCCTTCGGTTCTAAAACCTTTGCATCTTTTCCAAGTCTATGAAATAAAGGGGTAATAAAATTGATTTCACCTTTATCAACTGTTGAATTTATATATCCCGTACCATCTTCGTTTATTACAACGAATTCTTCAAGGTAAGGAACACTGTTGCATTGGCGTACACCTTCTGTCGTCAGTAAAACATGTAACTGAGTAGGAACATTTACTACGTTAGAGTTAGAGGCAAACCATTCTTCTAAATTCATGAACGTATTTTCATTTTCTTCTGTTGATAATATAGAAAGAATACGATCGACACGATACAATAATATTTTTTTTCGACTAAAGTCATAGGATGGCAAATACCATAAACCATCGTGAGCATATACACCGATAGGGTGAACATGTTTTGTTTTTATCCCCGATTTAGATTCGTATTGAAAGTGTAAATTTTTCTTTTCAATAGCCGCGGTTAACACTTCGTTTAAAAAAGGTGTATCAATTGTTCTCTTTGGGTTCCAAAAAGCGATATAAGAACGTATTTTATCAACTTTAGCTTTCGCATCATTTTGTAGAGAGCTATACAGTTTATGAGTAACAGAATTGATTTCTGTATTAAAAGGCAAATCTCGGTAGTAGCTTAAAGATTGAAGAGCAAAAAAGATGGAGACCGCTTCTTCTTCGGTAAATAAAATGGGGGGAAGCATGCTGCTTGTTAACACTTTATATCCTCCATTGCGACCCTGTTCAGCGTAAATGGGTAATCCCATATCACTTAAATCTAAAATATATCTATGAACCGTACGAACGGAAATATTAAATTCATCAGCTATTTCTTGTGCTGTAAATGTTTTTTTCGTAGAAGCACATATAAGAATATCTAGTAAACGTTTTGCTTTTGACAAATATATCACCTTTTTCTTTTTTAACATGACATAAATTGTCATGTTTTATGGTTAGTATAGTGTATACATCATAATTTTATCAAGATGAGACGTAAGGAGGAAAAGATATGTCACGTGAAATAGTTTTATTTATTGCAGCGAGCTTAGATGGATTTATTGCGAAAGAAGATGATGATTTACAATGGTTAATGGAAACGGAAGGAGAGGGAGACAACGGTTATACAGAAATGTACGAAACAATTGATACAATAATCATGGGAAAGAGAACGTACGATTATGTGGTAGAGCATACGGAAACATTCCCGTACCTAGATAAAAAATGTTATGTTTTTTCTAATTCAGAAAAAGGTTCAAAGGGACATGTAGATTTTGTAAATGAAGAGGTAGTGGAGTTTACAAAAAGATTGAAAGAGCAGGAAGGATCTAAAATATGGATGGTCGGTGGAGGGAGTCTACTGAGAGAATTTTTTAAGAGTAATCTAATTGATGAATATATTGTTACGATTACACCTCATATATTAGGTTCTGGTATTCCGTTATTTAAAGAAAAGAATCCACAAATCGATTTAACTTTAACGGATACAAAACGTTTTGGTCAATTTGTAAATCTATATTATAAAGTAAAATCTTAAATGATAAAGTGAAACTTTAATCAGTGGGGGTTTTCTTCATCCCCCACTGATTATCAGCCAGCACCAATCGGGCTTTTATGGGCAGTTTATCTCCCACCTAACTTCTTTAAAAAAGCGGAAGCGGCTCGTTCAAAATCGTAGGCCGCCCGCGCTCCCGACAGAGAGGCGTTTTTTGCCTCGTTCGAGGGAGTGAAACGGCTGGAGATTTTAGCCGCTAGAGCTGGACTTTGCTTTCGCCGGATTTTGAGGTGGGAGTATTACTGCCCTTTAATGCGGGATAAAAAAACACGACTATTGATGATAGTCGTGTTTTTTTATAGATGGCAATGAAATTGTAAAGCAAGATCCATGGTCAACCTCACTCGTTACAGTAATATTCCCGCCATGTAGTTCTACAATTTCTTTCACGATAGATAGCCCTAAACCGGTTCCGCCTGTAGCACGCGATCTTGCTTTATCAACGCGATAAAAGCGTTCGAAAATGTGAGGGATATCCTTTTCTGGAATTCCTTCTCCTGCATCTTGGATGGAAATTTCGATATGCGTTTGGTGCACTGTGACAAAAATAAAAATTTGAGAATGTTCTGCTGAATGTGCATATGCATTATTTAAAATGTTGATGATAACTTGTTCAAAACGTTGCTCATCTAGAGCTATAGAAAGTGAAGAGGGACATGTGAAAGAGACACGAATATGTTTTATTTCGTACATAATGTTCACTTTTGTAACAATGCGAGAAAGAAAGTCTTCTACATGTACCTTCGCTGTCTCAATAGAGAAGTTGTGCTGCTCCATTTGTGCCAGTAAAAATAAATCTTGCACTAAATTCGTAATAGAATCTGCTTCATCTTTTATAATTGATAAATATCTTTGACGCTGCTTAGGAGATGTATGGTCTTTCAGTGCGATGTCTGCATATCCTCGTACATAGGTTAATGGTGTTCGTAGTTCATGAGCTACACTTGCTAGAAATTCACTACGTTCTTTTTTCATATAATGTAAATCATTTGCAAGCGTTTGGATCGATTCTGCAAGTTCGCCAATTTCATCATTTCGGGCACTTGTTAAAGAGACGGATAGATCACCACGACTCATTTTTTCCGTCGCATGCTTCATACGAAGGAGTGGCTTTGTTAATAAACGTGATAATAGAAAAATCGTGATTACAGTTAATATGAACGTAATAGCACCAGCAATAATAAATTGTTTTGTTAATCCATCAATCATTTGCTCAATTGAATTGGTACCAAGAAACATATACACATAGCCTTCTGTCTTTCCTTCTATGGCAATGGGGCTAACTGTACATATATAATTAGATGTTTTCCAGTGGTTTTCTACAATTTTTCCGTTATGATCTGTGTTTGATACCATTTCGGTAATATGTTTCTGTATAGTAGAATCTATATCATTCGATTTTGCTAATATTTCTTTACGGGCATTTGTAATGACAACCTTTGTTTCAGCTTCTGATTCCATTAAAGCAACATGAGAGATTGTTTGTGAATCAAAATGTTTTTCAAGTACGTCCCGGTGACTATTTCCGCGCTTTAATAATGCTGTCATCTCATCATTTACTCTATTATTTACAAGACTATAATAGAGCAAAACAAATAGAACTGTTTCAATTAAAAGTGTAACAATTAAAAAATAAAATCCGAGTTGAACAGAAATTCGTTTCATCGTGTAGCTCCTTGATTTTCAGTGTCAATCCATCGATACCCAACTCCGTACACAGTTTTTAAATGTTCATCAATGGGAAATTTGGCTTTGCGTAATTTATCACGCAAATTACGAATATGTGAATCTACTGTGCGATCCTCGGTCGTCGCATCTAGTCCCCAAATCCGTTCAATCAGCTGATCACGGCTGAGTACATAGTTTACGTGGCGCAAAAATAATCCAAGTAAAGAGAATTCAATTGGTGTAAGCAAAATCTCTTGTCCATGAACAGAAATAAAATGCTTTGCTTCATCCCACAAAATCCCTTTATATTGTATGAGTTCATGTTGATTGCTGCGCCGCAGAACAGCTTCGATACGTGCTAATAGTTCATCTTCATGAAACGGTTTTGTTATATAATCGTCAGCTCCGATTTTTAGCCCTTGAACAACATCTATCGTTTGATCCCGAGCGGTTACCATAATGATAGGAACGTTACTAAATGAACGAATCTTTCTACATGTTTCCCATCCATCCATTTCTGGCATCATAATATCGAGAAGAATGAACTTGAAACTTTGTTTTTCTATATAGGAAATGGCTTCTTGTCCTGAAATCGCAGAAATGCAATTATATCCTCTAGGAGTAAGATAAAGTGTTAATAACTCTAGCATACGTGGTTCATCATCTACGAGTAGTATATTCATCATATAATATCCTCCGTATTTGTATTCGCTATTAAAAGTGTAATGCAAAATCGTCAAGAAATGGTGCAGATTATGATGCATCTGCATAATTTCTTCAGAATTGGTTGTTATCGTATAGTTGAAAATGACATTCCAGGTGAAAATATAGGCTCAAACATGATGGATACATGGAGGCGATAGCGTGAAAAAAGAGATTCAAGTTTTGAGTATGACAATAATTGCCGCATTTGGACTTGCAGCGTGTGGGCAAGAAAATACAGAGCACAAAAATCATGAATCTGCAAATGAAAAGAAAAATGAGCAACAAAAAGAAATGAAAATGAATCATGAAGCAATGGCACCGAAAGAAATGAATGCAAATGCATCTAATGATCTAGTAACGACAAGTTTAAAAAATATAACAAGATTAAATACAAATGATCCGGTTCAAATGGCTGTAATAACATCACAAACAATTTGGCCAGCTACACATAAGGAGAATCAACCAGGAGCAGTAATTTTAGTACCAGTGAATGAGTGGCAACTGGGAATTGCTAGTGCGGATCTCATTCATCACCCAAACAATGGCCCTATCCTATTTATGAATAAAGAAAGTATTTCAGAGGCGACGTTAAAAGAAATCAAACGATTAAATCCACTTGGGACAAAAGATGGAACACAAGTTATGGTCATGGGGGATGTAGAATCTTCTACATTAGAACAGTTAAAAGAATATAAGGTAAAACAAATAAAAGAAACGGATCCAGCGGTATTTGCAAAAGATGTAGATAAAGAATATGCAGATATAACAGGAAAGTATCCAGGAAGTGTCATTGTCGGTTCGTCAGAAGAAGAAGGACGTTTATATACAACACCTGCAGTAAACTGGATCTCTCATATGCCTGAACCTCTGCTATATGTAGGAAAAGATAAAGTACCTGAAGCTACAATTGAGGCATTAAAAGCAAGAAAAGGGAAAGCGAATATATATGTATTAGGTCCAGAGACCATTATTTCAAAAGAAGTTGAAAAACAGTTAGGTAAACACGGAAAAGTAACGCGAATTAGCGGAGAAACTCCGACAGAAAATTCTATTGCTTTCGCAAAATTTAAAGATGAAAAAACAAAATTTGGTTGGGGATTCACAAAGCCAGGGCACGGTGTATCATTTGCTTCAACAGAAACACCAGATTTAACAATTGCTGGTGCCCCGTTTTCGCATATGGGGAAACACGCACCTATTCTATTATTAGATAAAGGGAAGGTTTCACAACCGGTGTATGATTTATTGGCAATAATTCAGCCGAAATTTAAGGATGATCCAACATTAGGACCATATAATCACGGTTTCTTGTTAGGGGATACGAAGAGCATTTCGTTTGAAACGCAAGGCATATTAGATGAAAGATTAGAGATTGTACAGGAAAGTGGTAAAGGACATGATGGGCATTAAATGAAAAGGCGCTGCGCAAAGCAGCGTCTTTCTTGATTTGGGAAAGTTTTTCATAGCAAATAATCTGATATTCATTATATAATAGCTCTCGTGCAGTCGGATCGATTTTCTTATGGAGGAAATCAAGAAAGATAGAGTAGAGGAGTGTTTCTTTGTTACAAACATTAAAAAATGAATGGTTTTCTAATGTAAAAGGCGATGTATTATCAGGTATTGTTGTTGCATTAGCGCTGATTCCTGAAGCGATTGCCTTTTCTGTTATTGCAGGGGTAGATCCGATGGTTGGATTATACGCTGCTTTTTGTATTGCGGTGACAATTTCATTTGTGGGCGGGAGACCAGGAATGATTTCTGCTGCAACCGGTGCAATGGCATTGTTGATGGTGACAATTGTAAAAGATTATGGATTGCAGTATTTGTTTGCTACAACAATTTTAACCGGTGTTGTTCAAATTATTTTTGGAGTGTTAAAACTAAGTTCATTCATGAAATTCGTTCCGCGTTCTGTTATGAGTGGATTTGTAAATTCATTAGGGATTTTAGTTTTTACAGCACAATTGCCACATTTTAAAGGTGCAAACTGGCAAATGTATGCGTTAGTAGCATTAGGACTTGCAATTATTTATCTATTTCCACGTATTACAACGGCAGTGCCTTCTACGCTTATTGCTATTATTGTTGTGACAAGTATTGCGCTATTAGGAGGATTTCAATTACGTACAGTTGGTGATATGGGGAGTTTACCAACTGAATTACCGTTTTTCAGTATTCCAGATGTACCATTTACGTTAGAGACATTAGCTATTATTTTACCGTATTCGATTATGTTAGCTATTATAGGTTTACTAGAATCGTTATTAACAGCATCTCTTTTAGATGATATGACAGATACACCTAGTGATAAGCATAGAGAGGCACGTGGACAAGGAATTTCAAATATTGTTGCTGGTTTCTTCGGTGGAATGGCAGGTTGTGCGATGATTGGACAATCTATTATTAATATAAAATCAGGTGGTCGAGGTCGCTTATCCACATTCGTAGCCGGTGGATTTTTAATTGTATTGCTCTTTGTTCTTGGTGACTATGTTGTTCATATTCCAATGGCGGCGTTAGTTGCGATTATGATTATGGTTTCTATTGGAACATTCGATTGGAACTCTGTATTTACCCTTCATAAAGTTCCGAAAGGTGATGCGTTTGTTATGATTGTAACAGTTGCGATTGTTCTTGTTACGCATAATCTAGCTCTTGGTGTTATGACTGGTACGGTGTTAAGTGCAGTTTTATTTGCGTTCAACATGGCAAAGATTCACGTGAAACATTTTTATATTGGTGAGAAAAAAATATACGCTGTTCACGGACAACTTTTCTTTGCATCTACCGCAGCATTTATAAATGTGTTTCAGTTTAAAGAGGGTGTAAAAGAAGTAGAAATTGATTTTACACACGCCCATATATGGGATGATTCAGCAGTAGCAGCAGTGGATAAAGTTGTGATGAAGTATGAGAAAAATGATGTGAAAGTAAATATAACGGGATTAAATGAGCGTAGTTCGCAGCTTATTACAAAATTGGCGATTTATAATAAAGTGAAACTTTAATCAGTGGAGGTGAGGGGAAACCCACTGATCTTTCTCCTTTCTCTCAAGCTCTTGAGATGAGTGGTAATGCGGGAGAAAAAGAGAGAACAAGCTGTTAGTTAAATAAGAAGAACCTTTTCGGGAGACCGAAAAGGTTCTGTTTGTATTATAATACGAGTATGACTACGAAAGGGGTTTCAGAACATGTACAAGCAAATTCTATTAGCATGTGATGGATCAGAACATGCGATACGCGCAGCGAAGCATGCAACGCACATTGCTACATTAAGTAAGGAAGTAAACATTGAAATTGTATACGTAGTAGATAATAAAACAGCAAAATCAGATATTATACAGGGACAAACAAATATAGAAACAATCGCATCTAGTCGAAAAGATAGATTAAAAGAAATTGAGGCTTTATTGCAGCAAGAGGGGATCTCCTATAAAATCACAATTTTACATGGTGATCCAGGAAATACGCTTGTACAGTATGTAAATACAGGAGATATTGATCTTGTAATAGTAGGAAGCAGAGGGTTAAATACATTGCAAGAAATGGTACTTGGTAGTGTCAGCCATAAAATAGCAAAACGAGTGAAATGTCCGGTAATGATTGTGAAGTAACAGGCAGTGGTGATACTGTCTGTTTTTTAATCGGAAAGAAATCTTACAATTTTGTAAGACAGTTGTTAGCGAAATCGATGTTATAAATTTCCTTTCATGGGTAAAATAAAAATATCAAATACATACATGGAAGGATGAAAAAAATGAAAGCATTTCAAAATTTATCATATAGCCAAGGTGTAAGTTTGATTTGTTTAGGCGGATTTGTTAGTTCGGTGTTGTTAGCTGTTGTTGTGAAAATGATTCAACAGCTGTTTTTATAAAAGTAGTGTTGTAAATAGAAGGGGGAATGATTGTTATAGTTAGCAAGACAATATCGTTAGACATAAATAAAAAATAGCCCCTAGCATGTTTCTTAATGCTAGGAGCTATTTTATTTTTTACTGCAGTGGTTGTTCCTACTGAGTAAAGTTTCACTTTAAGCTTGCTGAGATTTTGATGGTCCTGTTTTTAAAGTAAGAGCAAGAAAGACAATCGCAAGTACGCAAGATGCGAGTAATAGAATAAAACCGCCGTCCCATCCGAAAGCATCTACAATAAAGCCCATTGCAGCACTAGCAAATGCAGCACCGCCAAGGTAACCGAAGAAACCTGTTAAACCAGCAGCTGTTCCAGCAGCTTTTTTTGGTACTAAGTCAAGAGCATGTAACCCAATTAGCATAACTGGTCCATAAATTAAAAATCCAATTGAAACAAGTGCGATACTATCGATGATTGGGTGACCAGCTGGGTTTAACCAATAAACAAGAACAGCAATGAATACACCAACCATGAATAAAATACCAGCAGGTGCACGGCGTCCTTTAAAGAGCTTATCACTCATCCATCCACAAAGAAGTGTTCCCGGAATCCCAGCCCATTCATATAGAGCGTAAGCTGTACGAGAGCTATTGTGAGTAAAGCTTTTTTCCTCTACTAAATAAGTAGGTGCCCAGTCTACAACGCCGTAACGCACGAAATATACGAATACGTTCGCGATCGCGATGTACCATAAAAATTTGTTGTTTAATACATACGTAAATAAAATTTCCTTTGCCGAAAGCTCACGCTCACGATTTTCTACTTTTTCACTAGTTGGATATTCTCCTGTATGCTCCTCAATTGATGGTAATCCGCAAGATTGAGGTGTATCACGCATTGTAATTAATACATAAATCCCAACTAAAATTGAAAAAATACCAGGGACGTAAAATACACTTTTCCAATCATCAGCGAATAAATACATTCCCAATGTAATAAGAGCTGGCATAAGTGCTCCGCCGACGTTATGAGCAGTATTCCAAATAGACATTTTTGTACCACGTTCGCTAATAGAGAACCAGTGAACCATCGTACGACCACATGGAGGCCACCCCATACCTTGTACCCATCCGTTTAAGAATTGCAGAACAAACATGAGTAAAATACTTGTTGTAATAAAAGAAACCGAACCGAAAATAATATTAATGATACCGGATAAAAATAGTCCTGTTGCTAAGAAGTAACGAGGGTTACAACGGTCGGATACAATCCCCATTACAAACTTGCTTAAGCCATATGCAATGGATACGGCAGAAAGGATAATACCAAGTTCTCCTTTACTAAATCCTTGTTCAACAAGATATGGCATTGCCAGTGAAAAGTTTTTGCGAACAAAGTAGTAACCTGCATAACCAATGAAAATGCCTAAAAATACTTGCAAGCGCAATTTGCGGTATTCGCTGTCGACGCGATCAGCAGGTAAGCGCTCTGCATGTGGCGCAGGTTTAAACAATTGAGTTAAAAACATAACCTAAAAATCCTCCCCTATGATTAACAAACTCTTATGACATAGAGAATAAAAAAAAGACCATGAAATATAGAAAGGGTCCCCTTTCTATGCTCCATAGCCGTATACTCTCATTCTCCATGACTGTCAATATTAACTTCGTCAAAAATTATACAATTTTGTGTCAAAAATGTAAACGTTTTTATGAAATAAAATGATTGACGTTATTTATTTAGTCGTTTAATATTTAAATACGTTAAATATTTTGTTGTTTAAGTAAGGGGTGATAATATGCCAAATGATATGACTCATATTGATAAAATTCAAGCTCTAACATTTTCAATAGGAAAGAAAATGCAAACGGAATTGCTAGAACAAATGCAAAAGTCAGGACTTACACCACCGCAATTTTATATTTTAAAAATTTTAGATCATTACGGTGCAGCAAGAGCTACAGAGCTGGCGAAGAAAATGTATGTGAAACCAAGTGCGATTACAGTGATGATCGATCGTTTAATTGATCAAGAATTGGTGTTACGTTATCACGATAAAAATGATCGCCGTGTTGTTATCATTGAGTTAACGAATAAGGGGAAAGATGTATTAGAAGAGGCAATGACTGCTCGAAATGAGCATATTGCGAAATACTTCTCACAATTAGAATTACAAGAAAGAGAAGATTTACTGCGCTTATTTGAAAAATTGGAGACAATTATTTGCGGAGCATCTGAGAAAAAAGAGACAAACTAGAGGAATTGAGGAGATTACATGGAGCAACAAGCAAATCAGAATAGGAAGTTGTTGTTAATCGGGTTAGTAATCGCGATGTTATTTGCTGCATTAGACGGAACAATTGTCGGTACAGCAATGCCGCGTATTGTCGGCGACTTAGGCGGATTAAGTTTAATGACATGGCTAACAACAGCATATATGTTAACATCAACGACAGTTGTACCTATAGCAGGGAAGTTAGCAGATTTATTAGGTCGTCGTAATGTATATATTACAGGGTTAATCATTTTTATGGTTGGTTCAGCCCTTTGTGGTATGGCGAATGGTATGACGGAGTTAATTATTTTCCGTGGTATTCAAGGCCTTGGTGGCGGTATTATGATGCCAATGGCAATGATTATTATCGGAGATATGTTTTCAGGAAAAGAACGTGCGAAATGGCAAGGGATTTTCGGAGCACTTTACGGTCTTGCATCTGTAATTGGACCACAAGTGGGTGGCTGGATTGTTGATGCGGTTAACTGGAGATGGGTTTTCTATATTAACTTACCAGTTGGTATTTTGGCGACAATCTTTATTGCAATGGGATTAAAATCACATAAACAAACAGGACCAATTAAAATTGATCTTGCTGGTATTTTTACAATGATCCTTGGTGTTGTGAGTTTATTACTTGCGTTAACATTCGGCGGGAAAGACTATGCATGGGATTCTTGGCAAATCATTGGATTATTTGCGCTTGCTATTATTGGTATTGTGAGCTTTATCATTGTTGAAATAAAAGCAGAAGAACCAATTTTACCAATGCATTTCTTTAAAAACCGCACATTTACATTACTAAATGCAATTGGCTTCTTTATGAGCATTGGGATGTTTGGTGCAATTATGTTCGTACCATTCTTTATGCAAGGAATTGTCGGCGTAAGTGCTGCTGAATCAGGAACGATTATGACACCGATGATGATTACGATGATTGTGATGAGTATTATTGGCGGACAACTTGTATTAAAGGTTGGAGTAAAGCCACAAATCATTACTGGTATGCTCATTATGGCTGGTGGTTTCTCGTTATTAACAACAATGGATATGCATACGACTAAACTTGTTGCCACATCATATATGATGATTATCGGTTTAGGTATGGGTCTTGTAATGCCAACATTAACATTAGCACTTCAAGAAAGTTTCCCGAAAAAAGATCTTGGTGTTGTAACTTCATCAAGTCAATTCTTCCGTCAAATTGGAGGGACATTCGGGATTACGATTTTAGGTTCTATTATGAATAATACTTCAGGTACAACATTAACAAATAAACTAGAGCCTGTATTAAATACATTCCCAGCAGAAGCGGGGCAAATCGTAACGAAATTTAAAGATATGATTCATACGGATCCACAAGGTTTATACTCAATGCTATTTAGTCCAGAAGCATTAAAACAAATGCCAGAAGCAATTTCAAATACGATTGTACCTATTTTAAAAACATCTTTAGTAGATTCACTTCACAGTGTATTCTTAACAGGGTTGGTATTTATTGTAGTGGGTGCTGTGTTTACGATTTTCTTACAAAAGATTAAACTTTCTGATCGTAAAAAGAGTGCAGAAGAGCCTGCTGTAACAGAAGAAAAAGATAAAAATGTATCATATTCATAATAAAAAGCATCGCCTTATGGTGATGCTTTTTTAGTTAGAAATGATTGACGTATTTTTAGAAATGAGTTATATTATTTTCTGTAAACGGTTACATGGAATGGAGAGGGAAGAAAATGAGTACAATAAAAGACGTTGCAAAATTAGCGGGAGTATCTGTTGCGACCGTTTCCAGAGTATTAAATAAAAATGGATATGTTCATGAAGATACATTAAAAAAGGTAGAGCGAGCAATTGAAATGCTGGATTATAAACCGAGCACAGTAGCGCGTTCTCTATATAATAAAAAGTCTCGTTTAATTGGTTTAGTCGTTCCGAACATTGTGAATCCATTCTTTCCAGAAGTTGCACGTGCCGTAGAGGATGTAGCGCATAAACAAGGATATACAGTTGTACTTTGTAATTCCGATGAAAGTTTAGAAAAAGAGAAACAATATATTGATGTATTGAAACAAAATAACGTAGATGGATTTATCGTAGCGACAAATCCACAAAATAGTATGAATTACATGAATCTATCAGTACCAGTTGTGGCAATTGATCGCGTGTTCAATGAACGGATTCCAACTGTATATGCAGATAACTATGCGGGGATTCAAGAGGCGACCAAATTGCTATTAGAAAAAGGATGTAAACATATTGCACATATCCGTGGTCCCCGTGACGTAAGTACAGCAAATGAGCGTTTTGAAGGATTTGTAGATATTATTACACAATATAGACTTTCTTACATGATTGCAGAAAGTACATTTGATCCAGCAGATAGTGAACGTGTAGCAACGGAACTGTTAGAAGAGTATCCGCATATTGACGGTATTGTAGCTGGAAATGATTTAATTGCAATTGGTGCAGTCAAAGCAGCATTGCAAAAGGGAATTTCCATTCCGGATGATTTGCAAATTATCGGATTTGATGGTATCTCATTAACAGAAATGATGTATCCATCTATTACAACAGTAGCTCAACCTATTTATGAGATGGGCCGGATTGCAACAGAACTATTATTAGAGCAAATGAATGGAAAAACATTAGAAACAGAACATTATCGTTTACCGATTAAAATTATAGAGCGAAAGACGACAAAGTAAGGAGATGATACATATGCCAAATATTGCAGTAGTAGGCAGTATTTCAATGGACTTAGTTGCTGTTTCACAAAAGCGACCAAAAGCGGGAGAAACAGTAATTGGAGAAGCATTTCATACAGTACCTGGGGGAAAGGGAGCAAATCAAGCAGTTGCCGCAGCGAGATTAGGTGCGAATGTAGCAATGGTTGGAGCTGTAGGAAGTGATAATTACGGCAAAGTAGTTAGAACCAATTTAGAGAATGAACACATATTTATCGATTATGTGGTACCGGTTACAGGTGAAACGACAGGAATTGCACATATTGTTTTAGCGGAGGAAGATAACAGTATTGTTGTTGTACAAGGAGCTAACCGCCTTGTGAATGAAAAAATTGTAGATCGTGCAAAAGATTTGCTTGTAAAAGCAGATATGGTTGTTCTTCAACTGGAAATTCCACTTGAAACAGTAGAATACGTTTTGGATATTTGCGAGCAACATAAAATTCCAGTTATGTTAAACCCAGCTCCAGCGCAAGCTTTGTCAGCGGATATTTTAGAAAAGGCAGCATATATTACACCAAATGAGCATGAGTGCCGCGTCGTATTAGATGATTTTACGTCACCAATTGAAGAGTTACTTGAGAAATATCCAAATAAGTTACTGATGACAGAAGGTAGTAAAGGCGTTCGTTTCCATAATGGTACAGAAATTGTTCATGTTCCAGGTATTTCTGTAGAAGTAGTAGATACGACCGGAGCTGGTGATACATTTAACGGTGCATTAGCAGTCGCACTTTCTGAAGGTGAGCTATTGGAAAAAGCAATTCGATTTGCAAATATTGCTGGTGGCCTTTCTGTAACAAAGTTAGGAGCACAAGGTGGTATGCCAACAAGAGAGAGACTTAGAGAAGTGCAGGTGATTGTTAGATGAAGAAGCATGGTGTATTAAATAGTGAAATTGCCGCGATATTGGCATCACTTGGGCATACAGATACGGTTGTGATTGCGGATTGTGGTCTACCGATTCCAGATGGCGTGAAACGAATTGATTTAGCTGTAGAGCTTGGAAAACCATCTTTTCTAGAGGTATTACAAGTTGTGATAGATGACATGGCTGTTGAAAAAGTAACTTTGGCGGAAGAAGTTACGATACATAATGCGGTGGTAAATCAAGAAGTAGAAGAGCGTTTAAATGGAGCTGCTTTTGAATATGTGTCACATGAAGAATTTAAAGAACACACAAAACAGGCGAAGGCGATTATTCGTACCGGAGAAGCAACGCCATATGCGAACATTATTTTACATGCAGGCGTGATTTTTTAACAAAGGGATGTGATGAGAATGCGTATTGAAATGAAGAATATTTCAAAAGCGTTCAATGGGAACCCTGTTTTGAAACATGCACAGTTTAGCATTGAAACAGGAGAAGTCCATGCACTGATGGGGGAAAACGGAGCGGGTAAATCAACGCTCATGAAGATTTTAACTGGGGTATATACAAAAGATGGTGGCCAGATTACGATTGACGGGCAAGAACGAACTTTTAAAAGTGCAAAAGAAGCAGAAGAATATGGAATTGCCTTCATCCATCAAGAGCTGAACATACTGCCAAATTTAACAGTTGCCGAAAATATGTTTCTTGGAAAAGAGCTTATGTACGGAAAAACAGGTATTTTGCGTACCCGTCAAATGAATGATATTGCTCAGAAACAATTAGCAAGTTTAGGGTTACATGTAAAAGGTGCTATGCTTGCTGGAGAATTATCGGTTGGGCAACAGCAAATTATAGAAATTGGTAAGGCGTTAATGACAAATGCGAGTGTTATTATTATGGACGAGCCTACCGCGGCATTAACGGATCGCGAAATTGAAACGCTCTTTACAGTTATTAATAAATTACGCAAAGAAGGCGTTTCATTCGTTTATATTTCACATCGTATGGAAGAAATCTTTTCAATTTGTGATGCTATTACCATTTTACGTGATGGAGAATATGTGGGAACACGGTTAATTCCAGAAACATCATTTGATGAAGTGGTAAGCATGATGGTTGGACGTAGTATTGGCGAGCGTTATCCGGAGCGAGATGCTAAGATTGGCGAAGTTATTTTTGAAATGCGACATGGAACGAAAAAGGGAAAGTTTGAAAATATTTCGTTTCAAGTGAGAAAAGGGGAAATTCTCGGTGTCGCTGGATTAATGGGAGCTGGCCGCACAGATATTATGAAAGCGATTTTTGGCTATGAACCATTAGATGCAGGGCAAATATTAATCAATGGACGAGAAGTGAAAATTGACAGTCCAATTGATGCGATAAGGCAACGGATTGCTTTTATTACTGAAGATAGAAAATCAGAAGGGCTCGTATTAGACTTTTCTATTCGTGAAAATTTAGCATTGCCAAACTTAGAAAGCCTTTCAAAAGGTAGTGTGATGGATAAAGGAATAGAAGGACAATTTACAGAGGACATGATGAAGCTTCTGAATATAAAAGCTGCCAATGGGGAACAAGCTGTCAAATCACTTTCAGGCGGGAATCAGCAAAAAGTTGTAATCGCAAAATGGTTAGGAATTCATCCGCAATTATTAATTTTGGATGAACCAACAAGGGGTGTTGATGTTGGGGCAAAAAAAGAAATTTACTCGATTATGAACAAGCTTACACATCAAGGAGATGCCGTTATTATGGTTTCATCTGAACTGCCGGAAGTATTAGGAATGAGCGATCGTGTCCTCGTTATACATGAAGGGAAAGTCGGCGGTATTTTAGAGAAAAGTGAAGCAACACAAGAGTCCATTATGGCATTAGCTACAGGGGGAGAATAAGTTATGGCTAAAAAGGGGAATGTTCTGCAACAACTCGGTTCTTTAATTGGATTAGCACTTATTATCGTAGTTATTACGGCATTAAATCCAGCGTTTATTGAAATTCCAAACTTATTTAATATTTTAAGGCAAGTATCGATAAATGCACTCATTGCATTTGGAATGACCTTCGTTATTTTAACTGGGGGTATTGACTTATCGGTAGGTTCTATTTTAGCATTATCAAGTGCACTTGTTGCTGGAATGATGGCAAGTGGCATGGATCCGTTCCTGGCAATGGCAGTTGGCTTATTAGCAGGTCTTGTAATGGGGATTGTAAACGGTATCATCATTACGAAAGGAAAAGTGGCACCATTTATTGCGACTTTAGCAACAATGACTATTTTTCGGGGGCTCACACTTGTCTACATGGACGGACGTCCGATCACAGGCCTTGGCGATCATTTAATGTTCCAAATGTTTGGTCGTGGCTATTTCTTTGGTATTCCGGTGCCAGCTGTAACGATGATGATTGCTTTCGCAGTTCTGTACTTTATTTTAAAGAAAACGACATTTGGTCGCCGTACTTTTGCAATTGGTGGGAATGAAGAAGCAGCGGCATTATCAGGTATTAATGTAACGAGAATAAAAGTAATGATTTATGGTCTTTCCGGAGTTTTGGCAGCGCTTGCGGGTATTGTATTAACATCACGTTTAGATTCTGCACAGCCAACTGCTGGTACTTCTTATGAATTAGACGCAATTGCTGCAGTTGTATTAGGCGGAACAAGTCTTTCAGGCGGAAGAGGTTGGATTGTCGGCACATTCATTGGTGTACTGATTATCGGTGTATTAAATAACGGTCTAAATTTATTAGGCGTATCTTCTTTCTTCCAACAAGTTGTCAAAGGACTTGTTATCTTACTTGCTGTATTAATTGATCGTCGAAAAGAAGCGTAATGGAGGGACAATTTATGAAAAAATGGTTACTGATGCTCGTTGCACTTATTATGGTAATCACTGCTGGTTGTTCAATGGAACCACCAGAATGGGCAAAGGATTCTAGCGATAAAAGTCGAAATAAAACTATTAAAGTTGGATTTTCTGTTTCCACTTTAAATAATCCATTTTTCGTTACGTTGAAAAAAGGTGCAGAAAAGAAAGCGAAAGATAGTGGCATTGAGCTCATTGCTGTTGATGCACAAAATGATGCAGCGAAGCAAACGAACGATGTCGAGGATTTAATTCAAAAAGGCGTTGATGTCGTTGTCATTAACCCAACAGACTCAGATGCGGTTGCTTCAGCTGTAAGTGCAGCGAATGCGGCAAACATCCCTGTTATTACAGTGGATCGCGTTGCAAACTCAGGAAAAGTTGTTTCACACATTGCATCAAATAATGTAGAAGGTGGCCAAATGGCAGGTGACTACATTCATGAACTTGTTGGTGAAGGAGCAAATGTCGCTGAGCTAGAAGGAATTCCTGGATCTTCTGCTGCACGTGAGCGTGGGAAAGGATTCCATAACGTAGCTGATAAGGGATTAAAAGTCGTTGCAAAACAAGCTGCGGATTTTGATCGTGCCAAAGGATTATCAGTTATGGAAAATATTTTGCAAGCAAATAGTGATATAAAAGCAGTATTTGCGCATAATGATGAAATGGCACTAGGTGCACTTGAAGCATTAAAGTCTGCGGGTAAAACAGATGTCGTTGTGGTTGGATTTGATGCAACTGACGATGCTGTGAAAGCGGTTAATGATGGACGCATGGCAGCAACTGTTGCGCAAAAACCAGAGTTAATCGGAGAGAAGGCGATGGAAACAGCAAAACAAGTGAGCCAAGGTAAAAAAGTGGAAAAATTCATTCCGATTGAATTAGAGCTTATTAAGAAAAAATAAAATATAAACTTACATTTAGGAAGGAAGAATAACAAATGAAATTTTTTATTGATACAGCAAACATTGATGAAATTAAAGAAGCAAATGATTTAGGAGTATTAGCAGGTGTAACAACAAACCCATCACTTGTAGCAAAAGAAGGCGTAGATTTCCATGAACGTATTCGTGAAATTTGCAGCGTTGTAGAAGGACCTGTAAGCGCAGAAGTAATCAGCTTAGAAGCAGATAAAATGATTGAAGAAGGAAAAGAATTAGCAAAAATCGCTCCAAACGTTGTTGTTAAAGTTCCGATGACAAAAGAAGGATTAAAAGCGGTAAAAGCATTCTCTGATTTAGGAATCCGTACAAACGTTACGTTAGTGTTCTCAGCAGTACAAGCATTGCTTGCAGCGCGCGCTGGTGCAACATACGTATCTCCATTCTTAGGTCGCTTAGATGATATCGGTCATAACGGTATGGATCTAATTCGTCAAATTGCTGAGATCTTCGCAATTCACGGTATTGAAACAGAAATTATTGCAGCATCTGTACGTCATAGCGTTCACGTAACTGAAGCAGCATTAAATGGTGCACATATCGCAACAATCCCAGCGAACGTAATCGGACCATTAGTAAAACACCCATTAACAGATCAAGGAATCGAGAAGTTCTTAGCTGATTGGGAGAAAACACAAGGGAAATAAATAATAAAAAAACACAACTCNNGAGTTGTGTTTTTTTATTATAGAGAAGATTATGGAGAGATAAAGCGATTAAAGATGATTCATCTTTTCTCTCACTTTTTTTCGAAGTTTAAAACTTAAGCGATTACTATGTTCTTCATTTTCTACTAAAAGTTTATATGATTCTAATATTGCAGCGATGCGAATGAAAATGTAGATACCAATAGCAATTAATGCCACACAAATCGGATAATAGGGAACTAAAACTCCTGAAGTTATATTTTTTCGCTCTAACAAAAATGGTATTCCACCTGCTGCTATTAAACAAATTCCAACTACTATTACTGGAGTGTATCTCTTTTTAATATTTGTATATTTTGCTGCTAACTCTTTAAGAAAGTTTTGATCAAACATTAAAGTCTCTTTTTTAAGGGCTTTATATTTAGTATCTTCTATAGATATGGCTGTCACAATCGTTCCGATACCGAGGACAGCAATTATAATGATAAGAAATGTATAAATTGCTGGATCCTGTTTAAAAAGTAAATATGGTACGGTAGATAAAATAAGTAGGCTAAACCCTAAAGCGATATATTTAGAAATTTTTTGTTCATATAATAAATACCCTTCTGCCATTTCTCTACTTACATAATATCCTGGTTCGTTTTCATTGCTTTGCTTGGCAGTATCTTTTAATAAATAATCAACAGATACCTCGAAAATATTTCCAATCATTAAAAGTTTTTCAGTTTCAGGAAATCCTTGACCATTTTCCCACTTACTAATCGCTTGCCTTGAGGTGTTTAATTTTTCAGCTAAAGCCTCTTGAGAAAGGCCTTTTTCTTTTCTTAACTTAAAAAGTTTCTCACCAAAAGCCATATGTATAACCCCCTTTGTTTTGATAACTAAATTGTATATAAACATTGCTGTCTGTTCTATCCTATGAGAAATGCACTTTGTCAACTTATGGTTGCAATTATGTTATTATGATGAATTTTTCATATGATTTAACTGTATAACCAATATTTAGGTTTTTCAAGCATTGAAATTGCCGAATGCTATGTTATAACGATTTCAAAAACAAAAGCTTATCAAATACTGTAGGGAAAAGAAATATTTCCAAGGAAATTGTCGAGAAAAATGCAGGGATTATCCAAACTCTATTGGAAATGTTTAAAGAACGGGTACGTATGTATATAAGGTCAGTTATATAAAAAAGAGAAGAGCGTTTCAAAAAGGAGTGGAGGCAACATGTATGAAAGAGAACCGGCAGGATTTTGGAGGAGGTTTGTAGCGGGGATTGTAGATGGATTACTGTTTAGCCCAATTTATGCTATATTTTTAATTTTAAAAGTATCAGAATCTAATATTGAGACAATAACAAATAGCTTGCAATTTTTATATTTCCTCATTGTACCTGTTATATGGAGTGGATTTACTGTAGGTAAAAAGGTGTTAGGAGCACAAATTATTCGTATAGACGGAAAGAAGGTTACACTTTGGACGACATTTAAACGTCATGTGTT
This sequence comes from Bacillus cereus, assembly GCF_002561295.1. Taxonomy (GTDB): domain Bacteria; phylum Bacillota; class Bacilli; order Bacillales; family Bacillaceae_G; genus Bacillus_A; species Bacillus_A cereus_S. The sequence goes on along the minus strand of NZ_NTUG01000026.1, from coordinate 46,759 downwards.
AGCTGGGATTGTTTATGTACTCACATTAGGTATAGGTTTTATAGTAAGTGCATTTATGGTCGGGTTACGTGAGGATAAAAGATCGATTCATGATTTTATTGCTGGAACACAAGTGGTAGAAGTAGAGGAATAGAATATGAAAAGGGAAATGTTATATTAGTTGGGTGGAGGGATGAAACTCTCTACTAATTAAAGTTTCTCTTTATATAATAAAAAGACAATGACGGAATTTAACCCATCATTGTCTTTTTCACTTTTCCTCTTACATAAATCATAGAAGCAAATGTAAGTAAAAATGCTGTTCCAATTACAAAGCTTACGCTCGGTGATGCACCGATTGCTCCAACTGTAAAGGATCCTGCGACAACGCCTAATGAGAAGAATGCGTAAAATAATCCGAACGCCTTCCCGCGTTTGTCTTCAGTTGTATTTTCAACGAGTAAAGCATTAATAGATGGGAAGAGGATAGCGAATCCAATTCCGTAAATCATCATCACAATAAAGAGCATACCTTTTGATGCAAATATGCCAAGTAATGATAGGGCAAGTGCCATAACAGCAATGCCAATTAGCATCATTTTTGAACGGTCAAAGCGATCAAAGATACGATTTGTTGGCAGCAAGAAAAAGAGAATAGCTGTAATTCCAAACACACTTAGCATCATGCCTGTGGTAGATGCTTGAAGTGCTAATGCTTCTACTTTTACGGGTAACATATATGTGACAATCCCTTGTGAGAACATTAATGTAAATGCACCGATATAGGCTTGTAATAAAGGCTCGGATTTTAATAATCCTATCATATCCTCTTTGTGCATCATTTGTGTTCGTGATGTATCTTTTCTACTTACATTATTCGGTAATAAGAAAAGAGATACAAGTGTACCAAGCACCATTAAGATAGAAATTGTAACAAAGACCCACTCAATACCTGCAGTTGCTTTCATAATTCCACTGAAGGCAGGACCGACGATAGCGGCCGTTCCGACAGCAGCGCCAGATAACGCCATTGCTTTTCCTTGTTTTGTAGATTTTGTTTGCTTAGATAGGAAAGTAAAAGCTGCAGGGATTAAGAAACCATCACTAAATCCGTGTAAAAAGCGAACGATAAGTAATTGTTCACTGTTTTGAACAACCGTATACAGTAATACTATGAAACTCGTAATTCCCATACTTATATAGAGCACTTTCTTTGCTCCAAATTTATCAACAGATGCACCTGCGATAATATTGCCAATCATATTGGCAAACGAGTACATCCCGACAACAAGACCGATAATAAGAGGAGTTCCTCCGAGGCTTTGCGCGTAAGTACTCATAATAGGTAATTGTGAAAATGTATCTAAAAACGCTACGATAACAATAAAATAAATGAAATATTTCAAGCGATGTTCACCTCTCCTCTGCTATTATGGCACAATGCGAATTTCACCTGCAATGAAATTGAATTAACAGATGTGGAAAAAAGTACAAAGTGACAAAAAAGTGAACTTTTTCTGTTAAAATTTAGTGAAATCTAGACTATATTTTTGAAATATATGGATAAAAGTACTATACTAGATTGGTAAACTTCACCAGGTTAAGTATATATACATAGAGAGGGATGCATAAAATGAAAGCATTACTTTGGCATAATCAACGTGATGTAAGAGTAGAAGAAGTTCCAGAACCAACTGTACGACCAGGAGCAGTGAAAATCGAAGTTAAATGGTGTGGTATTTGTGGAACAGATTTACATGAATATTTAGCAGGACCTATTTTTATTCCAACAGAAGAACATCCACTAACACATGTGAAAGCACCTGTTATTTTAGGTCATGAATTTAGTGGTGAAGTTGTTGAAATCGGTGAAGGTGTTACAACTCATAAAGTAGGGGACCGTGTTGTTGTAGAACCTATTTATTCTTGTGGTAAATGTGAAGCTTGTAAACATGGTCATTATAACGTTTGCGAACAACTTGTGTTCCACGGTCTTGGTGGCGATGGAGGTGGCTTCTCTGAATATACTGTAGTACCGGCAGATATGGTGCACCATATCCCAGATGAAATGACTTATGAACAAGGTGCACTTGTAGAACCAGCAGCAGTTGCAGTTCATGCAGTGCGTCAAAGTAAATTAAAAGAAGGTGAAGCTGTAGCGGTATTTGGCTGTGGCCCAATTGGACTACTTGTGATTCAAGCTGCTAAAGCAGCAGGTGCAACCCCTGTTATTGCAGTTGAACTTTCTAAAGAACGTCAAGAGTTAGCGAAATTAGCAGGCGCTGATTACGTATTAAATCCAGCAGAGCAAGATGTACTAGCAGAAATTCGTAACTTAACAAACGGTTTAGGCGTAAATGTTAGCTTCGAAGTAACAGGCGTTGAAGTTGTACTTCGTCAAGCGATTGAAAGTACAAGCTTTGAAGGACAAACCGTTATTGTTAGCGTATGGGAAAAAGATGCTAGCATCACTCCAAACAACTTAGTATTAAAAGAAAAAGAATTGATTGGTATTCTTGGATACCGCCACATCTTCCCATCTGTTATTAAATTAATTAGCTCTGGTCAAATTCAAGCAGAGAAATTAATTACGAAAAAAATTACAGTGGATCAAGTTGTTGAAGAAGGATTTGAAGCACTTGTAAAAGATAAAAATCAAGTGAAAATTCTTGTTTCACCTAAATAATATATAATATAGAAGAAAGTAGTCTTTTTCTAGAAATAGAAGAGGGCTACTTTTTTTATGCATAGAAAGGTGATAGACTTTCCTTTAATCATATAAATACAGATTGAAAGACTAACATAAAATCATTCCTTTTAGGTGGTAGAGAGAATCCACCGATGGATAGAAGCGGTCAGTTCTTTTTTAGCCCCATGCCATATGAAAACAGAAGGAGAAAATGAGTGGAAGCAATCAGGTACATATCCTGATTGCTTTATTTTTTACAATATTTTAGTTGTTTCTTTGCAGAAGATTAATATTTGTCCACTACAATGCAAATGAGTCATATCACAATGTACAGGATTAATAATGATATGAACATTTACATCATTTATCCCGCTATTTGCGGGCGGTAAGACCCCCACCTCAAGATTCAGAGAGAAACGAATGTCCAGCTCTAGCGGCTAAAATCTCCAGCCGTTTCGCTCCCTCGGACGAGGCAAAAAGCGCCTCTNNGGGGGATGAAGAAAATCCCCACTGATTAAAGTTTCACTTTATTTTCTCAATAGGAATTAATAGAAAGGTGGGGTATTCTAATCATAGGTTGACCATGTGATGTGAATTACATACTCAAAGTAAATGAATTATAGACGGAGGTTTTATATGAAAAAGAAAGTATTAGCCTTAGCAGCAGCTCTTACGTTAGTAGCGCCATTACAAAGTGTAGCATTTGCTCATGAAAATGAAGGTGGAAATAAGGTAAGAATCATTCAATATTGGTCTGCAGAAGATACACATGCAGAAGGTGTAAACTCGCATTTATGGATTGTGAATCGTGCAATTGATATTATGTCCCGTAATACAACGATTGTAAAACAAGAGCAAGTGGCACTATTAAATGAATGGCGTACAGAGTTAGAGAATGGGATTTATGCTGCTGATTATGAAAACCCTTACTATGATAATAGTACATTTGCTTCTCATTTCTATGACCCTGATACAGGAAAGACGTATATTCCTTTTGCTAAGCAGGCGAAAGAAACGGGGGCTAAATACTTTAAACTTGCTGGTGAATCATATCAAAAGCAAGATATGAAACAAGCATTCTTTTATTTAGGATTATCTCTTCATTACTTAGGGGATGTAAATCAACCAATGCATGCAGCAAACTTTACAAACCTTTCTTATCCACAAGGTTTCCATTCTAAATTTGAAAATTTTGTTGATACAGTAAAGGATAATTATAAAGTGACTGATGGAAACGGGTATTGGAATTGGAAAGGAATAAATCCTGAAGACTGGATTCATGGAGCGGCTGTGGCTGCTAAGCAAGATTATGCTGGTATTGTAAATAGCACTACAAAAGATTGGTTCGTAAGAGCGGCAATTTCACAAGAATATGCAGATAAATGGCGGGCGGAAGTTACACCAGCGACAGGTAAACGTTTAGTAGAAGCACAGCGCGTAACAGCTGGGTATATTCAGCTTTGGTTTGATACATATGGGAATCGCTAGAATTTCTTAGTTACAAACATACACACATGGTAGAGAGTAATTGCTTTAAAGTAGCGAAAAGGTTTCTTCGTAAAGAAGAAACTTTTTTTATTTTGATACAGGAGAATATTAGTTTTCTTCCAATATATATAAGACATATATAGAAGGGGAGAGAAAAGCGTGGAGCGTAACATATTTCAAAAAGTTCCCTTGCCATGTGCATTTCTTGATGAAGAAGCGTTAGAAAGAAACATTCAATCCATTGTTCAACTGTGTGGAAGAAAGAAAGTTCGGATAGCAAGTAAATCGCTACGATCTGTGTCCGTGATGAAAAAAATTTTAGATACAGATCGTTGTTTTCAAGGGATTATGTGCTTTTCACCAAGAGAGGCATTATTTTTAGTTAAACAAGGATTTGATGACTTATTATTAGGGTATCCTGCTTACGATCAACAAGCCCTTCAAGAAATTAGTTTACTTACAAAACAAGGGTTGACCATCACTTGTATGGTAGATTGTGTAGAACATATTGATTATTTAGAGAAAATAGCGATGGAAGTAGATGGATGCTTCCGAATTTGTATTGACATCGATATGAGTAGCCAGTTTTTTCAGTTGCATTTTGGGGTAAGACGTTCTCCGCTACGTACTGCGACTGAAGTTTTAAAGGTTATGGAAAAAGTAATTCAATCTCCTGTTTTAAAAATAGATGGTGTAATGGGCTATGAAGCTCAAATTGCAGGAGTTGGAGATGAGGTACCGAAACAAATTTTTAAAAATAAAATTGTGTCCTATTTAAAAAGAAAATCAGCAATGGAATTCGTGAAAAGAAGACAAGATATTGTAAAAGCGATACAAGGGGAAGGAATTACAATGCGCCTTGTAAACGGAGGGGGTACAGGAAGTATACAAACGACAATGCAAGATGAATCTGTCACAGAGATTACAATAGGCTCAGCTTTCTACTCTCCTAAGCTCTTTGATTATTATAAAGATATTTATTTTGAACCGGCTGTTGGTTTTGCTTTGCCAATTGTTAGACAACCGGAGCCTCATATATATACTTGCCTAGGCGGTGGATATATCGCTTCAGGAGCAGTTGGAAATGATAAAGAACCTATGATTTGGGAACCAAGCGGGGCAAAATTGTTAGCTTTAGAAGGAGCTGGTGAAGTGCAAACACCTGTTTATTATGATGGTTCAGAGCATGTAACAGTTGGAGGAGCTATGTTATTTCGACATAGTAAAGCAGGAGAACTATGCGAACGTTTTTCATCGTTACATCGTATTGCAAGTAACAAGATTATAGGAGAGTATTCCACATACCGGGGGGACGGACAATGCTTTCTATAGAAGGACAGAAATGGAGAAACTGGACGGGAAATGTAGAGGGAAATCCGCAATATATGATGTATCCCAAAAATATACAAGATGTAATTAAGGCTGTACATTTGGCGAAAGAAATGGGGAAGCGAATTCGTGTTGTTGGTTCAGGCCACTCGTTTACACCACTTGTTCAAACGGGAGAAATTCTTCTTTCGTTAGACGAGTTACAAGGAATTTTAGGCATAGATTCACAATCATCAATAGTAGAGGTGTGGGCTGGAACGAAGTTGTCATATCTAGGAAGAATGTTACAAGAAAAAGGGTATGCGCAAGAAAATTTAGGAGATATAGATTCACAATCTATTGCAGGGGCTATTAGTACAGGAACGCACGGAACTGGTATTACATTTGGGAGTTTGGCGACACAGGTTGTAGAAATTACCGCTGTCCTTGCCTCGGGAGAAACTATCATTTGTTCTGAGAAAGAGCATCCTGAATTTTGGAAAGCATTTCAGTTATCGCTCGGTATGCTTGGAGTTATTGTAAAAGTGAAATTAAAAGTTGTATCAGCTTATATGCTTATGTATAAAAGTAAAAAGGAATCATTTTCTACTGTTATGAACAGCTTGGAAGAATATAAAAAACATCGTCATTTTGAATTTTTTGTGTTTCCATATTCAGATGATGTGCAAGTGAAAATTACAGATGAAACGACAGGGAAAGGGATGGATGTAAAGTGGCATAAGTTCAAGACGGAACTACTTGAAAATATAGCTTTTTCACTATTGTCTAAAGGATGCAAGCTGATGCCATCTATAAGTAAAAGGGTTAGTAGGCTTTCTGCAAAGGCGGTACCGAATGGACAAATAATAGGGCCAAGTTATCAAATATTTGCAACATCCCGTAATGTTCGTTTTTATGAAATGGAGTATAGTATACCTGCCGAGCATATGAAAAAAGTAGTACAAGAGATTCATAATCTTATACAAGAAAAGAGGTTTCAAGTACACTTTCCGATTGAATGCCGCTATGTACGAGGAGACGATATATGGATAAGTCCTGCATATGAAAGAGACTCAGCTTATATCGCTGTGCATATGTATAAAGGTATGAAATATGCTGCGTATTTTACAGCGATAGAGCGTATTTTTCAAAAGTATGAAGGACGTCCGCATTGGGGAAAAATGCATGCAATGGGATATGAGCAATTGCAACGCGTTTATCCTAAGCTAAGCTCTTTTTTGGAAGTTAGAAAAGAGGTAGATCCAATAGGAATGTTTTTAAATCCGTATTTGTCAAAAATGTTTTCTATTCATGAAAAAAGCTGACAATTATTTGTCAGCTTTTTTGAGTGTAATTGCATTTCTTGTATGGCTTATATGCTCATAAAATAATAATTTATCTCGACTAAATACATGTAATAATACATGAAGAATGAAGAGACCATTAATTGAGAACATAAACAGTAATATAATGAGCATAATTAATGGGTGAGCTTGATTTAATATGGAACTACTAGAGAGAATATAGTTGATTCCGCCTAAAACAAAATAGAACAGGCCGTAACGAATGCATAATTCTTTAATGGTGATTCGTTCATTTTCTCCTTTTATATGAATACGAAGAAGTGCTTTCCCAATTGTTTTTCCGTTCGTCAAATACGGAATGACGATGAAGTAAATGAAGACGGCACATATGGTGAAAATAAGTTCATATAGATTCGTATAAGACTGGATACTAGAAATGAAAATAGAATTCCCTTTATTTTTTATAACTGGTACAACAACGGATAAGAAAATCCAATCAATTTGCAGTGCGATTAGGCGGCGAATAAATCCAACCGGTTTTGTAGTTAAATCGATATGAGCATCTAATTCATTTGATTTAGGAAGGAAGTACGTGAATATCGGTGCAATGAAATAACCAACTGCTCCTCCTAGTGTATTTAAAAATAGATCGTCAACATCGAATAAACGATACGCACAATTATATATACCGTACAATCCAGTTACTTGTGTTACTTCAAAAAATAGTGAGAGACAAAGTGAAAAGAAGATTGTTTTGAAGAAACCAAGACGGAAATAGTAACGTAAATATATGCCGAATGGAATCGTTAACAGTGCATTAAAAGCAACTTGTAAAAAGGCAGATTCCTTTAATAAGTAGAAATAGGTAGTAGGCTTTGCTAATACCGCTGCTGTATGGTTGCTAATTTCTTGAATGAAATAAAATGGAACAAGCTGAAAGTGCTGTGTGTTAGCTGGCTGCAGGCTACACGTATCATACGTTTGCGGCAGCGGTAAGATAACAAGAAAGTAAGCGTTTAGCAAGTAAAGAAGCAAAGAATATAAAATAAATGAACGCCATTTATTTAAATAGCCATATTTCCTGTAATTAAATATTAAAAATGGAATTAATAGAATCATTGCTAAAATGGGGAATAGAATAAATGCCGTTTTAATTGGAAATAAATAAGCTGTCAAAATGTGACTCCTTTCAAAAAAAATTCGGAATCAATTATATCTTGAATAAAATGTAAAATCAAATTTTATTTTTTAGAGACCGAATTGTTTCGATAAGAAAAGGGATGGAGAAAAGCCTTACTGCAATTTTGCATAAGGCTTTTTAATGCGGATATTTAACATGCGCAGCATTAGATTTTGATGAGAGAATATAGCCTTGGAATTGTTGTTCCCATGGCATAGTTGTAGTTTCTTGTTTTTGAGAAATCCACTCATGATAATCTGATTGTGTTTTCCATAACATACGAATCATATATTCGTTTCCATGCTCAGTACGTTTCATACGAGAGAATTCTAGATTAATAAACCCGTATGTACCAGAGTTTGGATAGTATTCTTGTAAAGAACGAATAATTTTCTCTTCATAACCGAATTTAATATGAATGAGTTTAGTAACAATAAACATGATTGCACCCCTTTTGTATGAGTAATGAGAAATTAGAGTGAATATCCTGTTTCAGTCATAACATGTGCAATCCCTCCTGTTAGTCTTACGAAGCTATGGCATATTTGAATAGCAATTTACCCCGTTCGTAATGAATTTTGTAATGTATGGTACATGTAATATTATACTATTCTGAAAATTCAAAGTAAACGAAAGGAAGACGACAAATTTTTTATCCAGCGTTACCAGACAGTAAGACCCCCACCTCAAAATTATGTAAAATAAAGAAGTTAGGTGGGAGATCAAGGAAACCCGACTGATTACAGTTTCAATTTATAAAAATAGAGCTATCCTCCGATAGGACAGCTCTTTCATTCTCATAGAAAAATGATAGTAAGTACACTCACAACGATAGAAAGAGAAGTATTTTAAATTCCCTTTAGCCATAATATTCATAAACCATTTCAATGAAATATACGTAGTGATAAATGTCGCAATAAAAGCAACGAGGTAAGGTACAAATAATGTATTTAAATTTGAATCTTTTGCAATGCCTGTAATACTTTGTAGCAAGTTGACACAAGCTGTCAAAAGAATGATTTTGAATCAGTAAGGTTCCTGCGGGATTTGACAATGTTTTTAATGTCGTGTAATCTGTTGTTTCTAATATACGAATCTATTTTTTTGTAAGATTTGTATGAAAAACAGTTATTAAAAGTTAAGTGTTTATTACATTTTATGGTTTGTTTCGCTTTTTTTGTCATGAAAAATAAAGTGTATTTAATGATTTTGTAAACAAACTGTAAAGTAAATCATGTATAACTGTATGAGAAGGGAGTCGGATTATGAACTATTTTAAGCGAATCAGTAGTCTAGTATTAGCAGGAATTATTGGTCTTTCTAGTACAGTCGCTGTAAAAGCTGAGTCAAACGACGAGAAACTGGACAACATGCAACAGCAATTGCAGCAGAATAACAATGATATTCAGCAAAAGGAACAAGAGAAGCAAGCTGTTAATAAAGAAATACAAGATATTGAAAGTGAACTACATAATTTAAATAATACAATTGCAAAAAACAAAGAGGAACAGGCTGATATTCAAGGGAAAATCGATGAAACACATAAGCAAATTGAGCAGAAAAAAGGAGAAATTATCGTTTTAGAAGATAAAGTACTTGCTCGTAAAGATATTATGAAAAAACGTATGGTTTCTGTTCAAAATAGCTCAAATACAAGTTTAGTAGTCGAAGTTGTAGTAGAATCAAAGAATTTTGCTGATTTCTTACAACGTATGAATGCAGTATCTACAATTTTAGATGCAGATAAAGAGATTTTACGTCTTCAAGAACAAGATCTTCGTCAAATTGAAGAAGATAAAAAAGTAATTGATGAAAAAGAGGCATCTTTAGAAATAGATAAACAAAAGTTAGCAAAAGCACAAGCAAACTTACAAGAGAACTTGAAAAAACGTCAAGAAAACTTACAAGCTGTGCAAACGAAATATAATCAAATTGCAGGCCAAATTAATTTAGCTGAACAAGAAAAAGCGAAAATTGAATCAGACATGAAGGCAGTCCAAGAAACAATTGCTCGTGAACAAGAAGCTGCAAGATTAGCAGCGGAAGCTCAAGCAAAAGCAGAAGCAGAAGCGAAGGCTGCGAGGGAAGAAGAAGAAAAAGCAAGAGCAGAAGTGGAAGCAGAAAAAGCACAAGCTAAGCAAGCTGAAGCTACACCAGCACCTACGCAAACTGAAACGACAAAACCAGCTCCAGAGCAAGATCCAGCACCGTCTAACGGTGGGCGTGAAATCTATGTAGAGGCTACTGCTTACACAGCTGATCCAGCTGAGAATGGTTATAAACCAGGTGATACTGTAAAAACTGCAATGGGTCATAACTTAACTGCAAACCCAGGAATGAAGTTAATTGCTGTAGATCCAAGTGTTATTCCATTAGGATCCACTGTATATGTTGAAGGTTATGGAAAAGCAATTGCAGGTGATACGGGTGGCGATATTAAAGGTCATAGAATCGATGTATTGATGCCGAATAAAGCTGCTTCTAGCGCATGGGGACGCAAAAAAGTTAAAGTTACAATTTTAAATTAAACTGAAATCCAACTTTACATGTAAAGTTGGATTTTTTTATACATTAAATGTTAAGTTGAGTTTACATTTTGTGAAGTTTAGCATACAATAACGGTAAGAGGTGGTAAAATTGTCCATTTGTAATAGAGTAAAGGAACTAAGAGCCCGCTTTAACTTCACACAAAGCATATTAGCTGAAAAAGTCGGCGTAACAAGGCAAACGATTGCTGCAATTGAAAAAGGGGATTACGTTCCATCGTTGTTATTAGCGCTGACGATTTGTGATGTATTTGATTTAAAGATGGAGGATGTGTTTGTTTTAAATAAGGAGGGAGAAAAAGGTGAATAGAATCATTTTGTCTTATATGGTGAATGTGTTATTTGTCGGGTTGGCTAGTTGGGCATTTGTTGAATTTTATTATGCTGTTATAGAGTTGGAAAATATTATTCAAAGTGAGAAAGTACCATTTGAGGTAACCATAAATATTACACCGTTTTTATTGCTATTGATTGTGGCGATTGTATCAAGTGTTTTTTATAAAGTGCAAAAGAAGAAACATAAAAAATTATCCTTTTGGATGTTTCCCCTTTTATTTCCGCAAGATGATGAGCGTGAGGAAGTCATTACCGCAAAAGCATGTCGTACAACTTTTAAGGCACTTTGGTTTGTGATACCGACTGGAGCTGCACTACTTGTTATGCATCCGATTGTTAGTCCGTATGTTCCAGCATATCCAATATATATTGTATTTCTCATCTCTTTTATACAAATGACCATATTCCATATTTCACTTTATCGAAATAAAATTGCTTAAAGACGTGCTGCGGCATGTCTTTTTTTATTAATCCCGCATTAACGGGCAGTAATACTCCCACCTTAAAATTAGGTGAAAGCAATGTCCAGCTCCAGCGGCTAGAATCTCCGGTCNNAAAAGCCCGATTGGTGAGGGCTTATAATCAGTGGGGGATGAAGAAAACCCCCACTGATTAAAGTTTCACTTTATAAATATCCCATTTTTTACAAAAAATTAATGTGTGTCGAAGTGAAGATTTACAAACGTTTTTTATGATGGAAATGTGACGTATTGAATAAAGGGAGTGGGGAAATGAAAAAAGCGTTGTTATATGGCGGGATGATTGCAAGCGTATTATGGACAGGGAACGTTGTACATGCAGAAACATTGGAAAAGCATACGCAGCAGGTTGTAAGTAAAATAGAGACGTTACCACAAGGAAGCATATCTAACCCTGCATACCGCGGGAAAGTGGAACAAATGGTAACGGATTTTATTGGTAAAAAACATAAGGATACAAAGATTAATCGGGTTGCTTCATTTAAAATGCCAAGTGGAAGGGCTGAAATTACAGCATCAACTCCGGATGGGAATACCCTCGTTGTTACAGAGGCAGATTTAGGACAAATTCAAATACTATCAATTGCAGATGTAGAGAATATAAAAGTATTAGGAAATGTAAGCTTTAAAGAAATGCATACAGAAGCAGAAGTAACGAGTGTAACGGTTACACCAGACGGAAAGTACGCATTAGCTGCTTTTCGGACAGGCGATAATCTTTATCATGCAAATAAAGGAAAAGTGGCAGTTGTAGAATTAGCATCACAGCAAGTTGTCAAAACGTATGAAGTAGGGGTAGGACCAGACTCGGTCGCGTTAACGGCGGACGGAAGAACATTGATTATTTGTAATGAAGATGAGGAAAACGATCCAAATGATGAAAATGAAGTGAATATGAAAAAAACAAAACGGCCAGGAAGTATTTCTATGATTACATTTCCTGATGGTGATGTTATGCACGGAGAACATGTAGAGCTTCCAATCGATATGAATAACGTTGAAAATGGAGCAATCTATAAGCATGATCCGCAGCCAGAGTATGTAGCGATTAGCCCAAAAGGAGATAAAGCCGCTGTTACATTACAAGAAAATAACGCGGTAGCAATTGTAAATATTACAGAAAAACGAATTGAAAATATATTTGGTCTTGGCATTACAACCCATAAAGCTGATTTGAAAAAGGATGGAACCGTATCTTTTCAAGATGAGATAACTGCACGCTTAGAACCAGATGGTGTGACGTGGGACCCGTCTGGGCGATTTCTCATTACTGCCAATGAAGGGGATCTTAGTAAAAACGAATTGAAGGATGGTGTGAAATCAGGGGGGAGAAATATTACTGTATGGAGTCAAGCTGGCTCTCTTGTGTATGATAGTATGAATCTGATTGATGAAAAGGTAGCATTGGCTGGTTTATATCCTGATACTAGAAGCGAAAATCGCGGAAGTGAAGTAGAAAATGTGGCAACTGGTATGATAAAAGGAAAACCTATTTTAGCAGTAGCTGCTGAAAGAGCAAATGCTGTATTATTTTTTGATATAACAATTCCGATGTTTCTGGTTTATATTGGACTTGTGCCATCAGCTGGGGCAGCACCGGAAGGGATTCATAAAGTAAACGGTCGAGATGTATTTGTGAGTGCAGATGAAGTAGATGGAGTATTAAGTTTTTATCATATAGATCAATAAGTTTTTTCTTTCGGTCTAACACTTGTACATAAAGCTATCTTACTTTATCATCTTATATAGAAGTAAGATTTTGTAAAGGGAAGGAATTATGTATGAATAAGAGGAGAATATATAGTATACTAGCAGTTCTTTTATTTGTTGTAGGTGGCATTTTAATTGGTAAGCCATTTTATGATGGATATATGGCAGAGAAGAAGCAAAAAGAAAATGTACAAGCTGTTCAGAAGATGGAATATGAAAAACAGGACACACAATTTGTAGATGCATCTAAAATTGACCAACCTGATTTATCAGAGGTAGCAAATGCATCATTAGATAAAACACAAGTAATTGGTCGTATTGAGATTCCGAGTATTTCATTGAAACTCCCAATTTTAAAAGCTTCTACTGAGAAAAATTTATTATCAGGAGCAGCAACTGTAAAAGAGAATCAGGAAATGGGAAAAGAAAATTATGCATTAGCAGGGCATAATATGTCAAAAAAAGGTGTTCTATTTAGTGATGTAGCATCATTAAAAAAGGACGATAAAATTTATCTGTATGATAATGAAAATGAATATGAGTACGTTGTGACGAATGTGACAGAAGTAACACCTGATAAATGGGAAGTAGTAGAAGATCACGAGAAGAAAGAAGTTACACTTATTACATGTGTGTCTGTATCGGATAACTCGAAGCGTTTTGTTGTTACAGGTGATTTTGTTCAGACTAAGAAAATAAAAAGCTGAGGGAGCAATCCCTCAGCTTTTTTAGTCCATCCATTTTACTAGTTTTTTAGAAAGTAATAATAAAACACATCCTAAAACAATAGCGACAGCTCCTATAACAGTGAATACTTCTGAATATCCAAGTGCAGTTGTAAAACTAGCGAGTTGGCCCCCTAAAATGTTAGCGATCCCTGAACTAGCTAACCAAACCCCCATTAGTAATGAAGCGAGTTTGACTGGAGCAAGAGAACTTACCATTGATAATCCAACAGGTGATAAGAATAATTCACCTAATGTGTGGAAAAGATACGTGAAAACAATAAATAATAGGTTTGCTTTCTCAGTAATGTTGTGTTCGTCACTACCTGTTTTTAATGTAGCAATAACGAGAACGATATAACCGATTCCAAGTAAAATCATACCGAGTCCCATTTTCGTTGGGATTTTTAGGTCTCCACGTTTTGTTGTAGCAAGCTTAGCCCATAGTGCTGAAATAGCAGGGGCAAGCAAAATGATAAACAGTGGATTAACTGATTGGAACCAAGATGTTGGGATTTCCCATCCAAATACAGAACGATCAACAAAATTGTTTGTATATAATGTTAACGAGCTACCGGCTTGTTCAAAACCAGCCCAGAAGAAGACAACGAAGCAAGTTAGAATAACGATAACTGCTGTATGTTGTTTTTCTTTTTTTGTAAGTGGTGTATTACCAGTTGTTTGTGTACCCGATGCTGTTTGTAAATCTCTTGTTGGTTTTTTACCGATATCGCCAAGGTAGCGATTAGACAATGTTGTAAATAAAATTTGACCGATAATCATACCAATTGAAGCGGCTAAGAATCCGTAACGGAAGCCGTAATGAACAACGCCATCTACAGTTGTTTTGAATAAATTTTCTGATAAAAATCCGCAAACGAGTGGAGCTAAAAATGAACCGACATTGATACCCATGTAGAAAATGGTAAATGCACTATCACGTTTTGGATCATTTTCTTCATATAATTCTCCGACAAGTGTAGAAATATTTGGTTTGAAGAAACCATTACCAATAATAATAAGCGCTAGCCCAAGATATAGGCCAATTTGATTTTGTAGAGCAAATAGCGCAAGGTTACCGATTGCCATTGTCACGCCGCCTATCGTGATAGCTAAGCGTTTTCCAAGAAATCGGTCAGTTAAGTATCCGCCAATCATTGGAGTGAAGTAACATGCTCCAGTGTAAAATCCGTAGATAGAAAGTGCCCAAGCAGGACTAAATCCAAGGCCACCGCTTACTAAAGCTGTTGTTAAGTATAGTGTTAATAATCCTCGTAATCCATAGTAACTAAATCGTTCCCACATTTCTGTGAAGAAGAGTAGATATAAACCTGGAGGATGTTTTTTGTTTCTTTGTTGTTTTTTCTCAAGTTGCATCGCTGATTCCATATAAGTTTCCTCCTGACACAAACGAAAACAAAGTTAATAGTTTTATATGTTTAATAGTTTACTTTATTAACTATTAAATGTCAATAAAGGTCGATTTTTCAGAAGAAATTGGAAACCTTCAAAGATATAGAATGGGGATTTCTTTTGTGATAGACTATGGACTATGTTTGTTCTAGTGGGGAAATAAAAAAACATATAAAACCTTTCTTTTTTAGATGGAAGAGAGGATCCAGCTATGGATAGAAGCGGTCAGTGCCTTTTTTAGCCCCTTGCGATGGAAAACAAAAGTAGAAAATGAGTGGAGGTCTTCTTTTGTTTGCATAGCTGTAATTTATATGTAGAACCAGATTATAAGTAGTTGGAAAATTGATATCCCTCTTTCTTTTTAGATGGAAGAGAGGATCCGGTCATGGATAGAATCGGTCAGGGCTTTATTTAGCGCCGTGCGATGGAAAACAAAAGTAGAAAATGAGTGGAAGTCTTCTTTTGTTTGCATAGCTGAAATTTATATGTTGAAAAACGATATGTATAGGATGAGAAGGATTTCATCTTATTTAAAAATAAAGAAGGAGAAAGAAATGAAATCATTACAGAAAAAAGAAATTTTACTTATGAGCCTTATGCTATTCTCGATGTTTTTCGGGGCTGGAAATCTTATTTTCCCACCTTTTCTTGGATATGAAGCAGGAGAACATGTGTGGATTGCGTTACTTGGATTTATTATATCAGCAACAGGGCTTCCCATATTAGGTGTAATCGCAATTGCGAAAGCAGGAAGTTTCCAAGGATTAGCTAATCGTGTACATGCTTCTTTTGCAATTATTTTTCCTTGTCTTATTTATTTGTTTATTGGTCCAGGATTAGGTATACCACGTGCAGGGAGTTTAGCTTTTGAAATGGGACCCGGTCAGTTTTTCCCAGAGGCGGGTAATGTATTACTATGTGTTTATACTGTTATCTTTTTTAGCATTGTCTATTGGTTAAGTTTATCACCATCAAAATTGATGGGGTTATTTGGGAAGTTGTTAACACCGTTATTATTATGTATGATTGCTATTATTTTTATCAAAAGTATGATGACGCCAATAGGAAATGTTCAAGAACCGATAGGGAACTATAGAGGGTCTGCGGTATTTCAAGGATTTTTAGATGGATATTTAACGATGGACGCTTTAGCGGCGTTAATTTTTGGGATTGTTATAGCCAATGCTTTGCGTGCAAAAGGAGTACACGACGAAAAAGGCTTAGCAACATATATGAGCATGGCTGGTATCGGCGCAGGTCTTTTATTATCTCTTATTTACGTTATTCTCGGATATATTGGATCGATAAGTGGCTCGCTTGGAAAGTTTGATAATGGTGCACAAGTGCTAGCTCACGTGATGACTGCATTATTTGGCCAAAGTGGTACAGTATTATTAGGAATTATTTTTACTGTTGCTTGTTTATGTGTGTCAATTGGACTTGTTACATCATGTAGTCAATTTTTTGCGGAAGTATTTCCTAAAATTTCTTATAAAGTGTGGGCTTTTATTTTAAGTGCTACTAGTATGATCCTTGCGAACTTAGGATTAACACAAATTTTAAAAGTATCCGTTCCGATTCTTGGATTTATTTATCCAATTGCTTTAACGCTTATTATTTTGGGGTTATGCCATAAATATATTGAGCAGTATACGTATATATATCCAGTTACCATTGGAATAGTAGCGCTGTTTAGTGGGATAGATATTTTAAATCGTAACGTGTTCCTTTCAAAGTGGACACCTATACTAGAACATATTCCGTTGTATACAGAAGGAGTAGGCTGGATTATTCCAGCGATTGTAGGCGGCTGTTTAGGAATGGTTGTAAGTGCTTGTATGAATAAAAAGGATTAGAAAAAGGTGTTTTCCTTATTGGGAAACACTTTTTTTGTTTACTCTAATTCGCCTATAAACCACATCTCTTTATCGTTGGAATGAGGATCAGTGAAAATTTCTGTGTACCCCTTTACTTGTAATTCTTTAGGGATATGTAAACCGAGTTCTTTTTTTATATCGCGTTCTTGTGATAAGGAAATCCACTGTGGCCCGTCCGTAGATTTGTCTAAAAAGCCTTCAAAAAATCGTTCTATGCCTTGTTTATTACATACAATTAAGATATTAGAAGTTTGTAAGCTAGGAAATGAGGCACAAAAATAAATACGATATTCTTTTCCAGCTATAGTTTTTAAATGGATGAAATGTTCTACTCGGTTAATGATTGTTTGTAAATAAAATCGTTTCACTGATTTTGATCTGATGTGAGAAGGAGGAAACGGAAGATGAATAGACCAACAGCCTAAAGAGGATAGCTCAGTTGTGCTGGGCAAGGAACTTGTATGCGCGGTGGTATATTTTAAAAAATTTCGGCATACTCTCCTTAAACCACGAATTTTCTTTTTTGAACAACAATTCCAAACGGACTGTTTCATAGAAGCACCTCATTTTTACGAAAAAAGATTTCCATTTACTACTATAATAGCAAAAATTGGGGTTAATAGGAGTAAATATCTTAAAAAATAGATAGTTAAAGAGTATGATATAAATAACTGGTAATTTATCCAATTGCTATGATGTGATTTACTATTTCATCGGCATGATTAGAGGGGGGAGAAAATGAAAAAGGATTTGAGTAAAAAAATAGAGGCGCTAGAAACAACGATTGATACGTTGCAGGAGACACTTTATGAGTTGAAAGCGCAGCAAAGAGTAATGGAAGAAGAAAAAGTTCAACAAGTCAGGGAACCGATTAAAGAGGAAATAGAAATTGTCATTTCGAAACCAAATGTACAAAAAGAAGAAATTGTCGTTACTGAAGAAAGAGTGAAAGAACCAGAAGTAAAGCAAGTAGACATTTCTGCATTTAAGCCTGAACCGTTTGATATAATAAAATTTTGTCAAACATGGCTGCCACGAATTTTCGTTGCCATTATGTTGCTGGGGGTCATTTGGCTATTTAAGGCAGGGGTAGATGCAGGATTACTTACGCCAGTTATTCGTATTGTATTTGGGGTAGCGTTATCAGTTGGATTGTATTATATAGGGGATATGCAAATTAAGCAGGAACGTCAAGCGCTTGGTCTCGTGCTAGCTGGAGGTAGTGTGACAAGTATTGTTTTAACAACATTTGCTGCACATTATTTGTATAACTTTTTTCCGGCCAGCGTTGCATTCATCTTAAATATTATTTGGATTATACTCGGTATTTATCTCGCTAAGCGATATCAATCAGAGTATCTTGCTATATTTGTATCGGTAGGAGCATTTTTTGTACCATTTTTATTAAATAGTGCAGCCCCTAATTCCTACATTTTCTTTGGATATGAAACGTTATTAACAATGAGTTTATTATGGTATGCATATAAAAACCGTTATCAATATTTATATATGGTGTCTTATGCTGTTTCTGTACTTGTAACGTTTATCTTCTTTGTAGTTATGACAGTATTGTTAGGAAATCTACACATACAATTAACAGTTGTTTATGGACTGATTCATCTTACACTATTTTGGCATATGTTCATTGATCGAACTTTTATGTATCAACCGAGAATGGCAGTATTCAGTGCTAATGCAATCTTCTTTATCATGTCAATTGCGAAGATTCCTGAATTTACAACATGGGGATTATTGATAAGTGCGGTTGTACACGCTGTAATGTTTGGAGCAGAATATACAAAAAATAACAAGTCATTATTTACGGATGTTTTATTTGGTTTTGCGATGGGGTCGTTTAGTTTAGCGATTTTATATGAATTTAGCTTAGTGAATGGATCCATTGTCTTAATGTTACAAGGATTTTTAGGTATTGTTACTTCTACTAAATTGAAGCAAGAAATTAAGTTTTATATAAGTGCTGTCATTTATGCGATTGGTATGCTTCAGACACTTGTTAGTCCGTTTGAGACATTTATGTCAGCTGCTTTCGTAGCTCATCTCATCTTAGTTGGAACATATTATTATGTCATGGTGAAAGTGAAACCAATGTTGCAACAATTTGGGAAGTATGCGTATTCCATTATGATGTATGGATTTATGGTGCTTATATTTGTCACGATTACTAGAATAGGAGAGGTTCTTTCAACAGACGGAAGTATTATCAGTGTATATGTGTCACTTTTATGGATGATATATGCTTTAGTATCAGTTTGGTTTGGTCGTAATAGAAGAATGAATGAAATATTATATGCTGGACTTGTTGTATTAGTTGTAACAGTCGGTAAGCTGTTTTTCTTAGATTTACCAGAAGTATCAATGATGATCCGCGCAGTGTTATTCTTACTTGTTGGTGGATTAGGAATTGTTATTTCAAGAATGTTTTTCTCGAAAGAAAAATAATTAGGTAAAAACGCGCTTCTTTCATTTGAAAGAAGCGCGTTTTTTTTAACCAACTTTTGAAGAAGAGGTAGGTGAATCTGTTTTATGAAAACCTTTCATAAAGTACACGATGACAAGTGCAATTAACCAAATTGGGCCAACAATTAATGCGATTCTTGTATCCTCTGAATAAGCCATAATTCCTAACACCAATACAAGGAAACCGAGTGAGAAATAAGAGCTTAAAGGATGTAATGGCATCTTGTACGTTAGTTTTTGTACAGATTGTGCTGATAAGCCTTTGCGGAAACGGATTTGTGCGACTAATATAATGCCCCATGTCCAAATTGCCCCGAATGTTGAAATACTTGTAAGCCATGTAAATACTTTTGCTGGAACGAGGTAATTTAAAATAACGCCAACAAGTAAAACGAAGGAAGTTGCCAAAATTCCTTTACTTGGAATGCCGTTTTTATTTAAATGACCGAATTTTTCAGGTGCCTTTTTTTGTTGTGCTAATGTAAATAGCATGCGTCCTGTACTAAATAAACCACCGTTACAAGAAGAAAGAGCAGCTGTTAAGACAACAAAGTTAATAATACCCGCTGCTTTTGCTATGCCAATTTGTTGGAATGTTAATACGAACGGACTTCCTTTATCGCCAAGTTCATTCCATGGATAAATTGCCATCATCACAAATAAAGCTCCAACGTAGAAGAGTAAAATACGCCAAAATACGTTATCAATTGCTTTCGCGAGTGTTTTCTTCGGGTTTTGTGCTTCACCAGCTGTAACTCCGATAAGTTCGACTCCTAAATAAGCAAATAACACCATTTGTAAGGAAAGAAGTAACCCAGAAAAACCATTTGGGAACCAGCCACCATGTGACCAAAGGTTCGAAATTCCAGTAGCAATTCCATCATTTCCAAATCCAAATAGAATGATGCCTGTCCCAATTACAATCATACAGATAATTGTGACAATTTTAATTAAAGCAAACCAAAATTCAAGTTCTCCAAATACTTTTACTGATAAAAAGTTGAATGCACTCATTAGTACAAGAGCCATTAACGCCCAAATCCAGCGCGGGATATCTGGGAACCAAAACTCCATATATATACCAGCGGCAGTAATTTCCGCCATGCAAGTAATAACCCATAAAAACCAATAGTTCCAACCGGTGATATATCCTGCTAAAGGTCCTAAATAATCATATGCATATTTACTAAAAGAACCAGCAACTGGTTGTTCAATTGCCATTTCCCCAAGAGCACGCATAATGAAGAAGATAACGAGCCCAGCAATCATATAGGCTAATAGAATAGAAGGTCCAGCTAATTTTATAGCGGAAGCAGATCCTAAAAATAGTCCTACACCAATAGCGGATCCAAGGGACATCAATGTGATGTGTCTTTCTTTTAGACCGCGGTTTAAAGTTCCTGATTTGTTTGTTTGCTGCATAAAAAGCCTCCTTATAGGATGAAAAAATTTGAATGCGCTTTCTTAAAGTGCGACTATTTTAAATTATAAAACATTTCTCTCTGTTATGCTACAAAAATAATTTTTGTGTTCTGTACTATATAAAATCATTCGGATTTTGTAATATATAATTGAGGATAACTTGTCGTTGTGCTTTCCTTTTGTTTAAAATGTGGCATGGGGCTAAAATAGGACCTGACCGCTTTTATGCATGGCTGGACGCTCTTTCCCAGCTAAAAAGGGAAGTGTGAAAATGCATTTAGATTTTCTAACATATAAATCACGGCTATGTAAACAAAAGGAGACCTCCAGTCGTTTTCTCCTTTTGTTTAAAATGTGGCATGGGGCTAAAATAGGCCCTGACCGCTTCTATGCATGGCGGATGCTCTTTTCCAGCTAAAAGTAAAAGAAAGGTTTTTCTTTCCTTGTCAGACCTAAACTTAAAATTCGAACTATTAGCGAATATATTGACTCTTCTTTTTATTGGTTGGTAAGATTAAGTATTACATTTTCTCGCATAATATAAGAAAAGACTGTGTGATAATAATTCATTGTGTAGGAAGGGTACCTAAGCATGTTCCAATTACAAAAGTATAACACTTCTGTGAAGCAAGAGATTTTAGCTGGCATCACAACATTTTTTACATTTGCGTACATTCTTGTCATCAATCCGAAAATATTAGCTGATGCAGGTGTACCATTTGATCAAGCATTTATGGCAACTATTATTGCAACAGTTGTCGGAACGTTATGTATGGCGTTTTTAGCAAATTATCCGATTGTTATTGCTCCAGCGATGGGGATGAATGCATACTTTGCTTATTCTGTTGTACAAAAGGCAGAAGGAATTACATATGTCATTGCATTTTCAGCGGTATTTGTCACAGGTATTATTTTTCTTCTATTATCTTTCACCTCGTTTCGGCAGAAACTTATTGTCGCAATTCCAGACAGTTTAAAACAGGCAATTGCAGGTGGAATTGGGTTATTTATTGCTTTCATTGGTCTTCGTTTATCTGGGATTATCGTGGATCATCCAACTAACTTAGTTACAATTGGAGATTTTCATTCACCAGCTGTTATTTTAACACTAGTTGGTTTAGCATTAGCAGCAGTGTTAATGGCATTGCGTGTGAGTGGTGCATTGTTCATTAGTATGATTGTGACTGGGATTATTGCCTTTTTTACAGGTCAGCTGAAGTTTACGGATAAAATTACAGCTATTCCTCATTTACCACAGGGAATCATTGTTTCAAATCCGATGACTGCATTTTCTGATGTAATTGAATATGGATTGTACGGCGTTGTTTTTTCATTTTTACTTGTATTATTATTTGATACAACAGGAGCTTTGCTTGGTCTCATTAAACAAGCGGGTTTAAATACAGATAATGCTGAAAAACGTTTCGGTAAAGCATTTATTGCTGATGCAATCGGTGGTACAACGGGAGCTATGTTTGGAACAAGCCCAACAGCAGCAACGATTGAATCATCAGCGGGAATTGCAGCAGGTGGTAAAACAGGGTTAACAGGTATGGTGGTCATTTGCTTAACAATTATTACGGCATTTTTCAGTCCGGTAATTGCTTCTTTATCGAGTGTAGCAGCAATTACTGCGCCATCATTAATTATTGTAGGGAGTTTAATGGCACAAAGTATTCGTGATATTAATTGGAGTGAATTTGAAGATGCATTACCGGCATTTTTAATTTTTGTAGGGATTCCATTAACATCTAGTATCGCGAACGGAATTGCACTTGGATTTTTAATCTATCCAATTTTAAAAATTGTGAAGGGGAAAGGAAGAGAAGTTCATCCGCTTCTGTATTTCTTTGCAATTTTATTTGGGTGTCATTTATTCTTATAATCATATAGGAAAGGGTACTTCTCTTAGGAAGTACCCTTTTTTCGTGTATAATAAAGTGAAAGTTTAATTTGTAGGAATTTAATATAAAGCATGAAACATGAAAAAGAAATTTAATTAACATGTAACTTATAAATTGATTAACGGAATGTATATATTGCAATTAATAGTAGAGGAGGGACCTGAATTGGCTGTAAGTAAAATAAAAGTCGCTCGTGTTCAGTTAGATTTAACACAACAGCAATTAGCAGAAAAAGTAGGAGTTACAAGGCAAACGATTAGTTTAATTGAAAAAGGGAAGTACAATCCTTCTTTAGAGTTATGTTTGAATATTTGTTATGCGCTAAACCAAACATTAAATGATTTATTTTGGGAAGAAGGCCCTAATTGATTAAAGATTTACTGTATTTCTTTATACATCAGTCTATGTGGTCCGATCGGATCGATATCAAATACTTTACCATGTTCTAGGAATCCTAATCGTTTGTAGTAATCTGCCACGTTAATACGAGCGTTGCACCATAGTACCGTTGTGTGACGTTCTTTTAGAATGGTTTCGGCGTGTGTAATTAATGAGCTTCCAGCATGTTGTTTCCGAAAGACAGGCACTGTAGCCATACCTCGTAAGCGATAATGATGATTACCTTGTAAGGATGGATGTATTTCATGAGAAAATGTAGCAATACTTACAAGCTCATCGTCTAAGAAAGCACCGAGATGAAAAGAATTTGTTGCATAGTCAGCTGGATATTTACAATCCTCCAAATTTTGATTTGGTCGTAAAATCTGTTGCCTAATTGCATATGTTTCAGAGGCATCGATATGCTTGATTTTCATCCTATCATTCCTTTCTTAAGATGTTTTTTCGATAAGTTGGAGAAAGAAATACGCGGGTGCCACGCAGAGTCCTAATACGCTACAAGTGCCAAGCAGGAGGGAAAGAACGAGACAAAAGTATTTCGTGCCATTTGATTTTTTCCATCCATAGCTGCAAATTTCAATGCTAATACCGATTAAAATAATAGCAACGAGTACTTCTGCTAATAACAAAAGAGCTAACGTTGAAATAGACATAGTGTGATTCATCCCCATAATATGTGATGGTAATATTTTACCATTAAAAAGAGGGAATCTTAAGAAAAAAATTGTGAGTGTTATATAAAAAACATCCCCTTCTCAAAAAACTGAGAAGGGGATGTTTTGCTATTCTAGTATGTTTTTCAGTGTATCAATGTGCTCTTTTGAACCTGTTACAAGGAGCGTATCACCATTTTGTAATTTTGTATCACCATGTGGTACGAGTGCTTGATTACCACGGTAAATTTGAATGATGAGCACGTCACCTAAGAAGGGCAGACGACGAAGCGGTAAACCGTTATATTTATTACTACGTAATTCAACTTCACGAACTGTTTCATTTGCTGTTGTAATTAAACGGACGAGACTCGGTTTATCGATGAGTGCACGTAATAAAATGCGTGTAGAGTTGATGGTTGAAAATACGACAATATGTTCTTGCGTCGCTTTTTCTTGTAGAAGAGGATCTTCTACACTTGCAATAACGTGTTCAACACCTAATTCTTTTGCGTGTTCTGCTAATAATAAGTTTTGTTCATCATCACTTGTTGCAACGACAACTCGATCAGCATCAAATGCATTTTGTTCGTCTAATTTTTCTATCGTAATGGTATCTAATTTTACGATAGGGAAGTCATGAGATGTCGCTTCCTCTGCATTTACTTTATTTTGACGCATCATGTATAGTGTCACATCATAATCTTCGCGTTTTAAATCAAGTGATAATGGAAGGGTGATTCGACTTGCACCAATAATAGAAACTTTTGGTTTTGGTGTTTCCACCTTCGGAAACATCTTTTTAAATAGTACAGGAGCAAAAATACATGTAATAACTGCACTCAAAATAAGTGAAGCGGATAGACTCGGACTAATAATATTTAGTTTTTCACCAATTTGTGCGGCAGCGATAACTAATGAAAGTGTAGAGGTTAATAAAATTGCACTTCCTAATACAACGTTACGCGGGTACCATTTTCTTAATACAAGTGATGGTAATAATTTTGAGATAAAGAGTCCAACAATTAAAACTGGAATCATGAGCATACTAGAAGGCTCTTTAAAAATAGACCATACTTCTAAATTAACACCAACCATAACAAAGAAAATTGGGATGAAGAAACCATATCCAATGGAATCAAGTTTTTCAACCATATCTTCATTTGGTGATAATAAGGACACGAGTACACCTGCTAAAAAGGCCCCTAAAATATTTTCTGCACCAACAGATTCAGATAATCCGACTAAGATTAAAATGAGTGCAAATACAGCGCGTGTGTCAATTTGGACACTACCAGCCTTTAAATTTTCTAGGTATGGAATATTTTTAAAGCGTCTTGCCACAAAGTAAATTACAATACCTGCACCAAATAGAACGAGAAGAAGCCACATGCTTTGGCCGCTTTCCGAGTTCAATCCGACGAATACAGCGAGTAGGATCATCGTAACTAAATCGGCAATAACAGCAACTAATAAAATAATTTGGCCAATTGCTGTTTTTCCTAAGTTATTTTCTTTTAATGTTGGTACAACAACACCTAAAGAAATTGTTGAGATAATTAGTGTCATAAACATTGCATTATCTACAAATCCAAGCCACACGAATATAAGTGATATAGCGTAGGATAAGATGAAAATGAATAAAAAGATAATGCTTGCTACTTGGAACGTGTTTGGTTCGTTCGCCGTATTCTTTTTCCCTTTTTGTTTAAAGATAGAAAAATCGATTTCTAAACCGCTTAAGAACATTAAGAAGATAAATCCTAGTGTTGATAAGACTTGAAGCCACATGTCAGGCTCGATGACGTTAAATCCACTTTTTCCTACAAAAATTCCTGCGATGATTTCTGCGACTACGACAGGAAGTGCTTTTAATTTAAAGCGTTGTAACAAAAGGGGAATGAAAAACGCGATTGCAACAACAATCATAAGTGACCCGACTGAAGAATGGTGGTCCATTGCGTTATCTCCCTTCAAAATAATATAGTACTTATTGTAGCCATATTATAGGAAGAAAAGCAATGCATGTGAACTCGATTTCATAAAGAAAGAGTTTTCTTAACATTTGTCATAATAAGTATGGTTTACATGATAATGTTGTAATTTCCGTAATATGGATAGAAGGGAAGATGCGGGATAAATAAAAAAGACTGCTGAGATTATCTCAGCAGTCTTTTTCTATTTATTACATAGAGAAGAAAATCCATACAGTAAGACCAACTGTTGCAATTGCAACGAAGAAACTGTATATCATTGTAAGGATTTGAATTGTACCTTCTCCTTCTCTTAAGTGCATGAACATAATTAATTGTAATAAACCTTGCGCAAGTGCCATTACGATAATAGCTGTTAATATCGTTGAAAGTGGCAAGTCTGTGTAAAGCGCAACGTATAAAGCAAGAAACGTTAGTCCAAGCGATAAGATGAACCCGAAAACGTGTGACCATGGAAACCCGCTATGCGCGTGTCCATTTGCTTGTGTATTGTTTTGTCCCATTATTACGCCACCATCCCGTTCAAGTAAACTAGTGTGTAAATAAAGATCCAAACAAGGTCAAGGAAATGCCAGTATAAGCTGATAATAAATACTTTACGAGCTGTAACTGGTGTTAATCCGCGTTTTAAAATTTGGATGATAACACAAGTTGCCCAGATGATACCACCCGTTACGTGGGCACCGTGTGTTCCAAGAAGAACGAAGAATCCAGATAAGAATGCGCTTGTTTGAAGCGTAGCGCCTTCTCCAACATACATGATGAACTCTTCAATTTCAAAGAATAAGAAGCCTGCACCTAAAAGTAATGTGAAAAGGAACCATCCTAACATAGCTTTTTGGTTGTTCTTACGCATTTCATGAATTACGATACCGCATGTAAAACTACTTGTTAAAAGTAGTAATGTTTGAATTAAAAGTGTTTTAACTTCAAACAAGTCTGCTGGTGTTGGGCCATCTGCCGTACGACCAGCAAGGACTAAATAAGAGGCGAAAAGTGTTGCGAACAGCATAATTTCAGCCCCTAGGAAAATCCAGAACCCTAGAATATTCAATCTGCTTTGTTCAGATTGATATTCTAAAGGTAAGCTTTTATCTAAAGCCGCCATTTCGTTTCACCTCTCATGCTACATGTTCTGTTTTTTTAATTTCATCAACGCTTACGTAGTAACCATCGTCATAATCGAATGAACGATAGATCATACAAGCTAACATACCGATACCGCCAATAATTGCTAACCCGAACCAGCTAAATACTAACGCAAAACCAGCAAGACCGATAAAGCTAGACATAATAATTGGCACACCAGAGTTACTTGGCATGTGAATTGGTTTTAATTCATCTGCTTTTGGTGTAATTGTTTCCCCGCGTTGCTTCATGAACCAGTAAGCATCAGCTTCTTTAATTTCAGGAAGTTTAGCGAAGTTGTAATGTTGTACAGGAGATTGAGTTGCCCATTCAAGTGTACGACCATTCCATGGATCTCCAGTAGTATCACGCTCACCGTGACGTGCGCTCCAAACTACGTTGTAACATAGTAATAGGAAACCAATACCCATCATTACTGCGCCGACAGATGCGATTTGGTTTAACCAACCCCATCCAAGGCTTTCTGAATAAGTGTACATACGACGAGTCATACCATCTAAACCTAAGAAGTACATTGGGAAGAAACAGATGTTAAATCCACTCATAAAGATCCAGAATGTCCATTTACCAATGCGCTCGTTCAGCATATGACCAGTCATTTTTGGATACCAGAACGTAAATCCAGCAAGCATAGCGAATACTGTACCTGCGATTAATACGTAGTGGAAGTGGGCGATTAGGAAGTAGCTGTTATGGTATTGATAATCAGCTGCTGCCATTCCAAGCATAACCCCTGTAACCCCACCGATTACGAAGTTTGGAATAAATGCCAATGACCAAAGCATTGGAACTGTAAAACGAATACGTCCTTTATACAGTGTAAACAACCAGTTAAAGATTTTAACCCCGGTTGGAATCGAAATCGCCATTGTCGAAATCGAGAAGAATGAGTTAACGGCTGGACCAGATCCCATTGTAAAGAAGTGGTGAAGCCATACAACGAAACTTAGTAAAGAAATTGCAATCATTGAGTACACCATTGCACTGTATCCGAATAGACGTTTACGTGAGAATGTACTAATGATTTCAGAGAAAATACCGAATGCCGGTAAGATAACAATATATACTTCAGGGTGACCCCATACCCAGAATAGGTTGGCCCATAACATTGGCATACCGCCGCTCGCCATCGTAAAGAAGTGAGCATCGAATAGACGGTCAAATGTCATTAATGCAAGAGCAACTGTTAATACTGGGAAAGCGAAAATAATGATAATTGTTGTAATTAAAATTGACCAAGTAAACATTGGCATTTTCATTAATGTCATACCAGGTGTACGCATTTTTAAAATCGTAACCAGGAAGTTAATACCGGTCATTAATGTACCAAGACCGGAAATCTGCAGTGCAATTGCGTAGAAGTTATTTCCTACGCCAGGAGTAAATTCAGTACCAGCCATTGGGAAGTATGATGTCCACCCAGCGTCTGGAGAACCTCCGATAACGAAAGCGATGTTGAATAACATTGCTCCGATAAAGAATAACCAGAAACTTAAAGCATTTAAGAACGGATATGCAACGTCACGAGCACCAATTTGTAGTGGTACAACAACGTTCATTAATCCCATAACGAATGGCATTGCCATGAAAAGAATCATAACTGTACCATGCGTTGTAAAGATTCCGTTATAGTGTTCAGCGTTTAAATATGTTGTATCCGGGAAAGTTAATTGAGCACGGATCATCAAACCGTCCATCCCACCACGGAATAACATTAAAACTGCCGATATAATATACATTATACCGATTTTTTTATGGTCAACAGTCGTTAACCATTCATCCCAAAGCCATTTCCATTTTTTGTACTTTGTCAGTACGAAAATGATTGCTAATGTCACAAGAACGATAGATGCGTCAGCTCCGTAAATAATCGGATCGCCTGTGACAAAAAATTCATCAAGCTTCACTGTGTTCACTCCAATCTGTTGGAATAGTATCTATTACTTTTTATTTTTGTAGTAGTTGTAATCACAATACTCAAGTGATTTTGGATCTACATACTTTAAGTGGTGACTAGAGAATGTCATACGCCCTACTACACCAGGTTTAATGATTTCATTATATTTTTCTTCTGTCAGTGGTTTAGCAGTTTCTTGAACTTCTTTTACCCACTTGTCATAATCTTCTTGTTTCTTTGCTTCAAGCTCAAATTCCATGTGAGTAAATCCTTCACCAGAGAAGTTCGAGCTACGACCAAGGTAAGAACCTGGCTTATCAGCTTGTAAATATAAATCCATAATCATGCCGTCCATTGTGTATTTCATACCGCCTAGTTCTGGAACCCAGAAGGCGTTCATTGGACCAACAGATGTTAGTTTGAATTGAATTGGTACACCAGCTGGTACGTTTAAATAGTTAACGGTTTCAATATTTTCCTCTGGATAACTGAATAACCATTTCCAGTTAGCTGATGTAACGTAAATTTCAACTGGTTTAAGATGTTTGGACTCTTTTGGAATCTCTTCTGATGCGTAAGTCGCCTTTACCGTTGGAATAGATAATGCGATAACGATAAGAACTGGGAAGAGTGTCCAAATAATTTCTAATAATGTGTTACCGTGTTGATCAGGTGGCTCATAGTCCATGTTTTCTGGTTTTTCACGATAACGAATCAAAATGACTGTAAACAAGATGAATACAATTGCAATAATCAACAACATAAGTACGAATGACCAAACGATCAAGTCATACTGTGCTTTTGCAACAGGCCCCTGTGGGTTTAATACTGCAAGTTTTTTCTCACAGCCACCGAGGAACAAGAGTAGTGATAAAGGAAGAAGTGAAGCCAACTTCCAAAACGATTTCTTTAGTTGCACGATTGAAAATCTCCTTTCTCCTTGGATTGAAACTATGCCAATAAAACAATATAAACCTATTAATTTATAGAAGGCAATAGTTTTTGCTAGATTGTTAAAAAATAGACACAAATGCACACTTTTTAAGGTGAATATCATTTGTAACTTGATTACATTGTAAACCATTTTTCGGACGAAAACATGATTGTAAAAATTTTAAGATAAATAAAGTTATACCAACATACCCAAGAAATAGAAAAATTGATTTTACCACGGTAATTAGTTGGAAAGTTTATATATTCAGTTTATTTCTGTGTGACATTTCTTTGCTTTTCAAATGTGACAATTTCTTTATATTTTATTTGGTACAAAGTATGGTAAATCCAATAATAGTCGCTTGTTCCATATATTCTTGTTCCTGTATTTTTCTCTTGTTTGTTTTTTTAATGAACATTCATCAGCGAGAGTGGAAGAAACATACGAATCGTAGTTTGCTTTATATCACTATAGAAATTAACTTAGTTGATGAGCTAAGTGTAAGAATGATAAGAAAGGCGACTATGATTAGATTCTCCGGATTTTATGTTTCATGGATAGAAAACATAAAAATATTTAAATATATTGGGACGCTTCGAAAATGTATAATTATTTTTAATTTACAATAGAATGAATTAGAATTTTGAAATAATTTAACTAAATCACGATTCAAATAATCTTTCTAGTAAACTAGGTAGAAGAAAGGTAGAATAAAAAGGGTGGTATTTAATGAAAATAACGATGTAATGGAGTTTTGAACATGTTAAAGAAATTGAAATATATATGTATAATAGGAATCGTACTACTTGTAATTCTTTTTGTAGGGAAAAATAAAATTCTTCAAAAAGTACAGGAGCTACGAGTGGACTTTCTTTTTGATATGAAAGAAACGGCTATGATTGAAAATGTTCCATTTATAAAACAACTTCCGGAACTGCAGCGAGGTTGTGAGGTGACAAGTTTAGCGATGTTATTGCAGTATAAAGGTGTCCAAGTAGATAAGATGCAACTTGCAAGTGAAATCAATAAAGTCCCATTTAAAGAGAATGAACTTCGTGGAAATCCTTATGAAGGATTTGTAGGGAATATTTATACGAAATCTGAACCTGGTTATGGTGTATATCATGGGCCTATTTTTAAACTTGCCGAAAAGTATATGCCTGAAAAAACCATTGATTTAACAGGAAAAGATATTCAGGATATTTATAAGGTCATTAGCTCAGGTTCACCGGTATGGGTAATTGCGAATACAACGTTTCAACCGCTAGCTGAAGGTAGCTTTGAGACATGGAATACAAATGACGGTGATATAAAAATTACATATTACGAGCATAGCGTAGTAGTTGTTGGATATGATCAAAACTACGTATATATGAATGATCCATTAGCTAATAATCCGAATAAAAAAGTGTCACGTTCCGAATTTGAAAGAGCGTGGGAACAAATGGGAAAACAAGCAATTACTATTTTATAAAAATGAAAGCTATCTAATATTAGAGATAGCTTTCATTTTTTGAATTAATAATAATCAGAAAATTCTTCGTTTTATGATTATTTCGAGCTATAATAACATTTAATTTAGTGAAGAAGGGAAGTGGATCAATGGATAAAGTAAAAGATGGTGTTCTTTCTAAAGAACAATTAATAGCGTGGAGAAGATATTTTCACATGTATCCGGAGCTATCTTTTCAAGAAGAAAAAACATCTCAGTTTGTATACGATATTCTTCAGAAAATTCCTCACCTAGAAGTTTCACGACCAACAAAGTATAGCGTCATGGCAAGATTAATGGGGGAACAGCCTGGGAAAGTGATTGCAATCCGTGCTGATATGGACGCACTCCCAATTCAAGAGGAAAATCAGTTTGAATTTGTTTCTACATATCCAGGGGTGATGCATGCATGTGGGCATGATGGTCATATTGCGATGCTCCTTGGCACTGTATACGCGTTAGTAGAGAAAAGAGAAAAAATTAAAGGGGAAATTCGTTTTTTGTTTCAACATGCTGAGGAGAATTTTCCGGGCGGTGCTGAGGAGATGGTTGCTGCAGGTGTAATGGGAAATGTTGATTATATTATTGGTGCGCATCTTTGGGCCTCTTTAGAAGTAGGGAAGGTGGGTGTTATTTATGGTCCAGCGATGGCAGCGCCTGATGTGTTTAACATTACAATAGAAGGAAAAGGTGGACATGCAGGTATTCCTCATGAAACAGTTGATAGCATTGCTATTGGTACGCAAGTAGTATCTCAACTTCAACAAATTGTATCGCGCCTCACGAATCCCTTAGATTCTCTCGTTGTATCTGTCACACAGTTTCATGCGGGAACAACGCATAATGTTATTCCGGAGCAGGCCACAATTGAGGGTACGGTAAGGAGTTTAAAGCATGAATTACGAGAACAAACAGCACAGCGGATTGAAAGTATTGTGAAGCATATTACAGAAACGTATGGTGCAACGTATCATTTTTCTTATGAATATGGGTATCGTCCTGTTGTGAATGATGAATGGGTTACACAAATTGTAGAAAATGCAGCGTTAGAGCTTTATGGTAGAGGGCAGGTACTTCGGTTACAACCTACGATGGCGGGTGAGGATTTTTCAGCCTTTTTACAAAAGGCGCCAGGTACGTTTTTCTTTATTGGCGCTGGGAACAAAGAAAAGGGAATTATATATCCACATCATCATCCTCGTTTCACAATTGATGAAGATGCCTTACCGATTGGTGTAGAAGTTTTTGTCACATCTGTTTTGAACCTTATTAGAAAAGGAGAGTGAGATAAAGTGAAGCTTTAATCAGTGGGGTTTTTTGGCGTTAGTATAATAACTAGAAATATTGAAGTGAAATACAATTCTACGGCGTTAGAGAAATAGGAATAGTATGCAATGAAGAAAGCTANNTAGCTTTCTTCATTGCATACATTTTCCCAAGGTGGAGAAATATAACGGTAATATCTTGAGAGGAAAGTTAGGTGAGGAAGATGACGAGCTTAGAGGCAGACTTATCTGCAATTACAAAATCTATTCGAGACACGTTGCAGTCTCCTAACGATTTAACAGTACGAGAGTTTGCGCTTTCTTGTTCATCTACTCGGTGTGCGGTTATTTTTCTATGTGGGCTTGCAGATAAAGACTTAATTTATCGGTTTGTCATCTGGCCATTACAGCATGAAGAGATTCCAAATAAAGCCCCAATCATGCAAACCTTATTAGACAGATTTATTTCTATAGGAGAAGTAAATACAGTAAAGACATTGTCAGATGTTATTAATTCTGTTCTAGTAGGAGATACCATTGTTTTAATCGATGGAATACCTCATGCATTAGTGATTAATAGTAGAGCATGGGAAAGACGGAGTTTAGAGCCACCGATCACAGAAAATATCATTCGAGGTCCTAAGGTAGGGCTCACGGAGGATATTGCAACGAATAAAATGTTAATCAGACGTAATTTACGTGATCCGAAGCTTCGATTTCAATCTTACATTATGGGAAAACGATCTCAAAAAGAAGTTACGTTAATTTATATTGAAGACATCATTAATCCATATATTGTAGCCGAATTAAATCGACGATTGCAGTCAATCGAAACAGATACGATATTAGATTCCGGAAAGATTGAGCACCTGCTTGAGGATAATAACTTGTCTCCCTTTCCGCAATTTTTAAATACAGAAAGGCCAGATAGAGCGATAGCTGCTGTAGCGAAAGGAAAAGCGGTCATTTTAGTAGATGGATCACCGTTTGCGGTTATTGCACCTATGGTTATTGTTGATATTTTTCAATCGCCAGAAGATCATTTTGAAAGATGGATTATTGGTACCTTACTAAGGGGGCTTCGTATGATAGCTGGGCTTATGGCAATCTTACTTCCAGCGGTATATGTTGCGCTTGTTTCCTATCATCAAGGTCTCATTCCATCCAATCTTGCGTATTCGATTGCTGGAGCGAGAGAAGGGGTGCCATTTCCTGCCTATATTGAAACCATCATTATGACATTAACAATGGAATTAATTCGAGAGGCGGGGCTTCGTTTACCCAAGCAAATCGGACAAACCGTTGGGATTGTAGGAGGACTTGTTATTGGAGAGGCTGCAGTAAGCGCTGGGATTGTCAATCCTTTTATGGTTATTGTAATCGCCGTTACGGCTATTGCTACCTTTTCTTTGCCTGTGTATAGTATAACGATTACATTTCGTTTCTTGTTATTTGCGTTTATTTTAGCAGCTACTATGTTTGGACTATATGGGATTATTTTAGCGCTAATTGCATTAGCAATACATATGATGAATCTAAAAAGTGTTGGAATTCCATATTTTACGCCAATAGCTCCTGCTTTTTATAGAGATTGGAAAGAAGAAGTAGCATTGTTACCGGAGGCAACGTTAAAGACAAGACCTGAATATTTACAGACCAAAGATGAAACATTGCGTTTAAAGGAGAGAAAGTGAATTGAAACCGTTTGAATACGGAGATGAAGAAATTGGATCTCGCGAGCTAACATTTGCAGTGTCTTCAGTCATTATAGGTACAGGGGCACTTTCGATGCCCCGGATAATTGCGGAAAAGACGCTTTTTACAGACGGATGGATTATTTTGCTTCTTGGTGGATTGATTTGTGCATTTTTTGCTTGGCTTATTACGAAAATAGCCATTCTATTTCCGAAACAAACATTTTTTCAATATACAAGTATATACTTATCAAAACCCGTAGCCTTCATTGTTACAAGTATTATGGTGTTAACGTTCGTTGGCGTTACCGCGTATCAAGCGCGAGCAATTTCAATTATTTCACAAACATACTTATTTGGTAAAACGCCTATTGAACTTTTATCATTTTTTTACTTACTTGTTGTTATCTATGGAGTAAGTGGTTCTAGAGCGGCATTACTTCGCCTTAATTTGTTATTTTTGCCAATTGCAGCGAGCGCCATTTTGGCTTTATCTCTATTAAATATAAATTTAATGGATACTCATAATTTGCTCCCGCTGTTCCAAACAAAATGGAGCCAATACGCTCTTGGAATGAAAGAATCTATTTTTACATTTATTGGGTTTGAGGTCGTTTTATTTTATTCTTCAATCGTGAAGCAAAGAGAAAAAGCTCCTTTAGCTGCTGCAAAGGGGGTAATGATTACGAATTTACTATATATCCTCATTTATCTTACTTGTATTACAGTCTTTTCTTATTCTACGACGAAGAGTTTAACGTATCCTGTTATTGAGTTAGGAAAGGAGATTGAAATTGGCGGAGGATTTTTAGAACGTTTTGATGCCATTTTCTTTACGACTTGGATTCTTACAATTTTTAATACAACAGCTATGTATTATGATATCGCAATAATCGGTTTTTGTTCGATGTTTCCTTCTATTAAAAAGAAAACATTTATTTTTGTAAGCGCACCAATTATTTACCTGTTTAACATGCTTCCTGAAAATGTTACCACGTTAACTCAGTATGGTACCTACTTAGCTTGGGTTGATATGGCGTGCATTATCATTGTTCCCGTGCTTGTCTTCATTATTTATAAAATAAAAGGAGGCAAGAAGAGTGAATCGTCTTCATAAATGCATTTGTTGTATTGTTTTGTCTTTGTGTATAAGTGGTTGCTCGGAACGAAAAGAAATTGAAGAGAGGGGCTTTGTTGTAGGAGTAGCTTTTGATGCTGTGAAAGACGATGAAGGAGAAAGTGATTCAAAGAAGCCACCTCGTATGAAGGGAACATATCAACTTGTTTTACCGAGTTCGCTAGCACAACAGGGAGGGAAAAATGGGGGGGGAGATAATTATATTAATATTAATGCGACTGCTGATAGTGTTTTTGCACAAATTCGAGAGATATCCAAAAAAATCAGCCGCTCTCTATTTTTTCCGCATATTAAAGTCATTATTTTTTCAAAAGATTTATTAAAGCAACAAAACCTTTTAGAACAAACGTTAGATGTCTTTCTTCGCGATCATGAAATGAGGAGGAATATTCGGATTTTTGTTTCTAAGGGACGCGCAGAGAAGGTTTTGCAACAAAGTTCTAAACCGGAAAATTTACCAGCAAAATATATTGATTTATTAGCAGATCATGCAGAGGCTAATGCATTTATGTTAGAAGCAGTTCGTATTGGTGAGGTACAAGAAACGATAACTGCTAAAAGAAGTTTTGTACTTCCGATTTTACAATTAACGAAACAAGGTGTAAAAATGGAAGGGGCTGCTGTGTTTAAAGGAAAGGATAATAAATTGATTGGCCTTTTAACTGGAAAAAATACGCAAGGGTTAAATTATATAATTGGAAAGAAAGCGAGTGGTTTTGTGACCATTCGAAAAGAGAAAAAAGCGTTCACGTATGAAATTCACAAAATAAGACGAAAAATACATGCTTCTTTCACAGAACTACGTCATCCGAAGTTTACAGTTGATATTTATCCTGAAGGTGTACTAGCAGAGGCTTATTTAGGCGGGGATGGAAAGCCGTGGAGTGAAAAGAAAATGAAGACATACATTTCTAAAGAGATGGAAAGTATAGCGATGAGGACGATAAAAAAAATGCAAAAAGATTTTAAAACAGATGTTCTTGAGTTAGGGGATTACTATAAGCGGCATAAGTATAAAGAGTGGAAGAAGATAGAAAAAAATTGGGATAGAGGGGAGAACTATTTTTCTAAGAGTGAAATAGTTGTTCGTGTTCATCCGGTGGTAGAACATTCAGGTTCTTTAGTACCAAAAGGTGGTCAGTAATGTGGCATGGAGGCGTTTCTTATCAATATGTTTAATGTTTTTTATATTAAGGGGAGGTATGATATGAAAACACCTTCTACTCTTACAATTATAAATACTATCTTGATGGGAATTATCCCATACGCTGTTTATTTTTTGAATAAAAAAATTAAAAAATATGGTGCACAACCGTGGGGAAATCCAAATGAAGATGAAAAAGGAAACCCATAGCTCAGGTTTCCTTTTGTACATTATTATGGATTTTTGCAGAATCGAGTGAATGCTATTACGTAAGATTCGGATTGGTGAAGCCTCACTGATGGAAGTTTCACTTTATACAAGTCCTAACCAATGTACCAATTGCGTTGTGAGGAATGTAACCGCAATGGCGATAACAGTAGGGATTGCAAAGGATAAAAATGTCCATTTAGGACTCTTTGTTTCTTTATATATGTTTACTAATGTTGTTCCGCAAGGGAAATGAAGAAGAGAGAACAACATTGTATTTAACGCAGTTAACCACGTCCAGCCATGCTCTAAGAATAAGTTTTTAATTTGATTTAAATCATCAATTTCTGTTAAAGCACCAGTTGATAAATAAGACATTAATAAAATGGGAATGACAATTTCATTAGCTGGCAGTCCAAGAATAAATGCAGCTAGAATGAACCCATCAAGACCTAGTAATTGAGCGAATGGATCTAAGAAATTCACAAAATACATAAGTAGGCTTGTGTCACCTACATAAATGTTGGCTAATACCCAAGTTAATACAGCCGCAGGTGCAGCTACAATTACCGCGCGTTTTAAAACATATATTGACTTATCGAGTGTGGAACGTACAATTGTGTTCCAAATTTTCGGCTTACGGTATGGTGGTAATTCTAACGTATAGTGAGTTGGAACACCTTTTAAAGCGGTTTTTGATAATACCCAAGATACTGTTAAAGTAACAATAACCCCAATTACAACCATTCCGACAACAACACCAGCTGTAACAAGCGTCTGCATGCTACCGGTATAGCCTGCCGCCATAAAGAGTGATGCCATTAATATTAACGTAGGCCAACGTCCATTACATGGAACGAAGTTGTTTGTTAAAATCGCTAGCATACGCTCGCGCGGTGATTCGATAATACGTGTTGACATAATAGCAGCAGCGTTACAACCAAATCCCATTGCCATTGTTAATGATTGTTTTCCGTGAGCACCAGAACGTTTGAATAAGCGGTCCATGTTAAATGCAACACGTGGTAAATACCCGTAGTTTTCTAATAAAGCAAACATAGGAAAGAAAATAGCCATAGGTGGTAACATAACGCTAATTACAGCGCCAGTACCACGAAATAAGCCGAGAATTAAGATGCCGTGTAACCATTCTGGTGCATTCATCGCTTGAAACCAAGCGGTTAAATAACCTTCTGCCCATCCGAAAAACTCAGCAATCATACTAGATGGCACATTAGCTCCGGCAATTGTAAGGTAAAAAATAATAGATAAAATTCCGAGCATAATTGGAAATCCAAATATAGGAGAAGTGAAAATTTTATCTAGCTTTTCTGAACGATATAGCTTATCGGTATTTGTGTATTGAACAGCGTCCTTACATATGTTTGCGGAAGTTCGATAAATATCGCTTACAATATCATCTCGTATGTCCTCCTTTGTAAGTGTTTGCGCATGCTGAACAATATAATCTAATGGAAGAGCTTTACTGGCTGAGTGAGATTCCATTTATGATGACCTCCCTTACAAGCGGCTCCTTATGATGTTTTTGGAGTGCTGCTAGAAAATTTTTATCTCCATCTAATATACGAAGTGCTATCCAGCGCGCGGGATAAACATCTCCGAAAACTTTATAGATTTCTGGTTCTAATTCTTGAATCATGCTTTCAATTTGCTCATTGTAAGTAATTTGAACAGGCGTAGGGAGTAATTTTTTGTTTGCTACTTTACCGATTACACTTAGTAAATGGTTGATTCCAACTCGGTTTCGAGCAGAGATTTTAACTACAGGGACTCCGAGTGATTTTGCTAATTTTTTTTCATCGATAATAATTCCTTTTTTCTCAGCCTCATCGATTAGGTTAATACAAACTACAACGTCTTTTGTCATCTCCATAACTTGCAACGCTAAATTTAAATTTCTTTCCATAGCAGTTGCATCCACCACAACAACGGTTACGTCAGGTTTTTCAAAAATGATATAATCACGTGCCACTTCTTCATCTGTAGAGTTTGAATACAGAGAGTATGTTCCTGGTAAATCAATGAGAGTATATATACTTCCGTTATGTTCATACTCACCTTCAGCTTTTAATACTGTTTTTCCAGTCCAGTTTCCAGTATGTTGCTTTAACCCTGTTAATGTATTAAATAACGTACTTTTCCCGGTGTTAGGGTTTCCTGCTAGTGCAATGCGATGTTTTTTCATTTTGAATCATCTCCTATTATTCTCCCGAAAATAAGGGAACTTTCTTCACTACGCAGTGCAATGGTTGTATTGCTTACTTGATAAGCGATTGGATCTCCGAGCGGGCTTTTTTGCAATACTTTAATAGTAGCTCCAGGAATAAACCCTAAATCTAATAATCGACGTTTCATAGTTCCTTCTAATTGTATCTTCTCGATTTGTACAAACTGCCCTGTTTGGAAATGTGAAAGGGGTTTGATATTAGCCGATACCATAAAAGTTACCTCTTCTCTATATTTTTAGTGTTGGTTTAAAAAGTTTGCCGAGGGAAACTTTTTGTTACTAATATAGTAGACTACATTGGATGACGATGTCAATTAGTACTTTAAAAATATTCAATTATTTTTAGAATTGTTCCAATTTATTTTGCTGTGCAGAAAAATATTACTGAAATTATGTGGGATAAATGCGGAATAGCATTTATAAAGTTGGAAAAATGAGGGGATTTGTAAATGCACTTTTAATATTGATGGTGAAAAACAAGATTTTATTTACGATAAATTTACATTGTTAAAAGTAAATTTACAATCAGGGCTAATTTGTGTGGTTTCTTTTGGTTTTTTTAATAAAAAGAGGTGAAATATATAGGTTTCGCGGCGTGTTCGTTCTCTTTACTTAAAATTAAAAATTGCTTAACACTAACATAATATTATTGTCCTACAATGAATTTGTGTTCGAAAGAAGTAGATGAATGTGAAAAAGTGATAATCCAAATGGGGGTACAAGACATGGTTATGAAAAAAGGTATTAAATTTTCGTTAGCAGCATTAGTAGTTGCGGGTGCTTTAGTTGGGTGCGGAAAATCAGAAAGCACAGATAGTAAAGAAACTGCTAAAGGTGGTAACGATGCAAAACAAGAATTGTCGGGTACAATTGCGGCAGCAGGTTCTACAGCTCTTCAACCGCTTGCTGATGAAGCGGGTAAAAAATTCATGGAAAAGAATCCAAGCGTTTCTATTCAGGTTCAGGGTGGCGGTAGTGGAACGGGTATTAACCAAGTAGCTTCCGGTGCGGTTCAAATCGGTAACTCTGATGTTCCATCTGCAGATAAAATAAAAGACCCAGAAAAAGCGAAAGAATTAGTAGATAACAAAGTGGCAGGTATTGCATTTGCGCTTGTTGTAAATAAAGATGTGAAAGTTGATAACTTGACTGCGAAACAAGTACAAGATATCTTCTCTGGAAAAGTTACAAACTGGAAAGAGTTAGGCGGTAAAGATGAAAAAATTAATGTGATTAACCGTCCGGCATCATCAGGTACACGTGCTACATTTGAAAAAACAGTTATGAAAGATGAGAAAATTAACGATGGAACAGGTACAACACAAGATTCTAACGGTGCGGTAGAACAAGCGATTAACTCTACTCCTGGCTCTATTAGTTACCTTGCGATGTCTTATATGGTAGGCGATAAAAAAGATGCATTACAAACTGTGAAAATTGATGGTGTAGAGCCGAAAGTTGAAAACATTTCTGCAGGAAAATATCCATTCTGGTCTTATGAGTACATGGTAACAAAAGGGGAAGCAAAAGAAGCTACAAAAGCTTATATTGATTATGTAAAAGGTAAAGACTTCGAGAAACAAGTAGAAGATATGGGTTACATTCCAATGTCTAAACTGAATAAATAAATATTCAACGGGGCTGGCTGCGAGGCCAGTCTTGTTCATTTCAATCTATGAAGTGGGGTTATGTCCTGTGATGAAGGGGAAAAAACAAATTAATTATGTAAAAAGTGAATACATCGGAAGAACGCTTGTTACGTTTTGCGGTATATTGATTGTTCTTGTTACATTAGCAATTATTGCATTTATTTGCGGAAAAGGAATTCAATCCTTTACGCAAAGTGGTATTTCATTGTCTGAAGTACTGACATCAACGAAATGGAATCCGAATGCTGATCAAGGTTCATTTGGTGCTGTGATATTTATTGTGGGTTCGACTCTTGTTTCATTAGGCGCAGTCGTTATTAGTGCACCAATTGCGCTAGCTCTTGCGATATTTATGAATTTAATTTCACCAAAATTTGGTAACAAAGTATTAAAGCCTGTTTTGGAATTATTAGTTGGAATTCCTTCAGTAGTATACGGTTTGTTAGGGGTTACGATTTTAGTTCCGCTTTTACGTGATTCATTCGGTGGTGTTGGTTTTAGTTTAATTGCAGGTATTATTGTGCTAAGTATTATGATTTTGCCTACTATTGCTAGTATTGCTTCTGATGCAATACGTTCAGTTCCATTTGATTACTTGGAAGCCTCTTATGGTTTAGGTTCAACGAAATGGCAAGCGATTAGCCGTGTGATTGTTCCAGCTGCAAAAAAAGGTATTTTAACAGGGGTTGTTTTAGGTTTAGCGCGTGCTTTCGGTGAAGCGTTAGCGGTTCAAATGGTAATCGGGAATACTGTTAAATTACCTGAGGGGATATATAGCCCAACGGCAACATTGACAGGTATTTTAACAATGGACATGACGAATACCTTAAATGGAACGGCCTGGAATAATGCTTTATGGACATTGGCAATGATATTACTTGTTATTTCCTTCCTATTTATTTTAGTAATTCGAGCAATTGGCCAAAGAGGTGAACGATAACGATGAATGCAAGAAAAGTAAATAATATTTGGACGGGTATTTTATATGCAGTTGCAGCGTTTGTAGTAGCTTTACTTGTTTTCTTAGTATACGAAATTTTGCAAAAGGGCTGGGGATTTTGGGATCCAAGTTTCTTATTCGGAGAACCAAGTAATACAAGAGCAGGTGGTGGAATTGGTCCGCAGTTATTCAATTCTTTCTATATGCTTGTTATTACTTTAATTATTTCAATTCCACTTGGATTAGGAGCAGGGATTTATCTTGCAGAATATGCAAAACAAGGACGTTTTTTAGGTTTTGTTCGTTTGTGTATTGAAACGATGGCGTCATTACCTTCTATTGTTGTTGGGTTATTTGGTTTATTAGTATTTGTGACAATGACTGGATGGGGCTATACGGTCATGGGTGGAGCGCTTGCGTTAACAATTTTGAATTTACCAGGCTTAACGCGTGTTTGTGAAAATGCAATTTCAGAAGTTCCGTCTAATGTAAAAGAAGCGAGTCTTGGGCTTGGTGCAACAAAGTGGCAAACGATTGTACGAATTATTATTCCGACATCATTACCACAAATTATTACAGGAATTATTTTAGCGGCAGGTCGTATATTTGGTGAAGCAGCGGCATTAATTTATACAGCGGGATTAACATCGCCAATTTTAAATTCGGCAGCTGATCTTTCAAGTCCTGCACATCCATTGAATCCATTTCGCCCAGCTGAAACGTTAGCAGTTCATATTTGGAAATTAAACTCTGAAGGGATTATTCCAGATGCGAAGTTAATTGCGACAAAATCAGCAGCAGTCTTAATTATTATGGTATTACTTTTTAATATTATTGCCCGTTTTACGGCATCTGTACTTCATAAGCGCTTTACAGGAGCGAAGAGATCTCGTAAAGCAACAAAAGCAAAAGCAGCTTAAATGCTTGTACCCTAACTGGATAAGAAGCTCTCTGTTTATAAAAAACAGGGAGCTTTTTTGTATAAAGTGAATCCGATAATCTCGGCTATAGCAGGAGTATGAAGGGGGAATATTGTATATATACCTGTGTATGCAAATGTTGGAATGGAGATAGGGAGGGCGCTTTTCATGTTTTTTCTACAAATGTCAGGCTTTCCAGGTTCGGGAAAATCGACACTTTCTAGACATATAGGGAAAAATACAGGAGCGGTTATTATTGATCATGACATTGTAAAAACGGCTTTACTAGAGTCGTTGGAAACACGCCAGATTGAAACTGAGGCCGCTGGTGGAATTTCGTATGAAATCGAATGGACATTAATAGACTTTCATTTGTCCCAAGGGTATAGTGTAATATTGGATAGTCCGTGTCTTTATACAGAAATGGTGGAGAAGGGGAAGATGTTGTCTAAGAAATATCGTGTGAAATACAAATATGTCGAATGTTATCTTAATAATATAGAAGAAATTAATAATAGGTTAAAGACACGAGAACGAATGATAAGTCAAATTGAAAAAGTGGAATCGGAAGAAGCGTTTAAGAAATGGTTAGATGGTAGTAAACGCCCATCTGAGTGTACGTACCTTATTG
Organism: Bacillus cereus; assembly: GCF_002561295.1. Classification (GTDB taxonomy): domain Bacteria; phylum Bacillota; class Bacilli; order Bacillales; family Bacillaceae_G; genus Bacillus_A; species Bacillus_A cereus_S. The sequence goes on along the minus strand of NZ_NTUG01000026.1, from coordinate 3,567 downwards.
TAGATTCTGGACAACCATTAGAAGACTATATAGATGAAGTGATGACTTATGTGAATGAGTAGTCAAAAAATTATAATTGCGTATTATAGTAGAAAAAAACGTTATCTCCAGAACGGAAGATAACGTTTTTATTGTTAAGCTTTTGGTGTATCTATAGAAGAATCTACTTTTCTACGTGAACTTCGTTTTTTACCGAACCGGTCTAACAGTTCATACATAACAGGGACAACAACTAGCGTAAGTACAGTTGACACTGCTAAACCACCAATTACAACAACGGCTAAGCTCTTAGAAACCATACTTCCTGCTTGTGATTGACCGAATAACAATGGTAACATTGCTACGATTGTTGTAATAGCGGTCATAATAATAGGACGTAATCGAGTAGATCCTGCTTCTAGTAAAGCTTCACGTGTTGTCATGCCGTGTTCGCGGTTTTGTTGAACACGTTCAAGTAATACAATAGCGTTCGTAACAACAATCCCGATTAGCATTAATGCGCCAATTAGAGAATTCAAATCAACAGGCGTCCCCGAAATAATTAATCCTAAAATACCACCGATAGCTGCTAATGGTAAAGAGAATAAAATTGCAAATGGAGCGCGTGCCTGCCCAAACGTGATAACCATAATTAAGTAGACAATCCCAATTGCAATACCCATGATTTTGAATAAATCGGTGAAGTTTTCTTGCATTGCTTCACCTGCACCGGCAACTTTAACTTTCGCGCCGCTTGGTAGGTCTAATTCTGAGATCGCTTTGTTCACTTCTACATTTACTTTACTTAAATCTTCAGATGTTGACTCAGCAGTTATTTGAATCGTTTCTTTCCCATCTTTATGGAAGATTTCCGTTTGTAACTGTTTTTCTGAAATAGTTGCAATGTCTCGTAAAGGAATTGGTCCCTTTACAGGAGATAGAATGCTTGTATTCAGAATATCTTCTTGTTTGTTTATATTTTCTTTCTTATTTTCTAACATCAAGGTTGTTTTCTCATCGTTAATTGTAATTTGTCCAACAGGTGATTTCTTCATAAGAAATGAAACTTGTTGTCCTGCTGTTTCTGGTGTTAATCCAACTTGCTCTGCTTTTGTTTGATCAATATGAATTTGCCATTCTTTTTTTGACTCTTCTAGATTTGTTTTTACCTTAGAGAGACTGTCGATACTTTTTAGTTTTGTTTCAACGAGATTGGCAGCTTTTTTTAAGTTTTCTTCATTATTTGCTGTTACGTTAAATTGTAAGCTGTTGCCTCCGCCAAAACTAGAAAAGCTTGTTTTAGTGTAATCAAATTCGGCTGGTTTAAAGTCTGCCTGCTCTTTTTTCAATGTTTTGATATATTGATCAATATCTGATCCTTTTTTAAAGGTGACAAAAATAGATGCAAGGTTACTTTTAGTTGTAAATCCAAACTGTGCATCTTCGGCACTAGAACCCATTCGTAACATAACATCTGTTATGTCGCTATTAGCAAGTAATTTTTTTTCAAAATCAAAGGCTTTTTGCTTTCTAGACTCAAGATCGTAATTTGTTGGGAATGTCATATTAATTGAAAGCAACGTGTCGTCTTCCGCTTTGATATTTGCTTTTGGTAGTAATATGTAAGCGGCGATAGACCCAGCAAATAATAAGAAAGAAGAGAATAAAATAATAAACTTATGCGAAAGTGCCCATTTTAAAGTAGCTACATACTTTCTTGAAGACTGTGGACTTCGTTGTTTTGTCTTTTTGAGTAATAAAAATGCCATAAGTGGAACAACTGTTAGTGCGACAACCAATGACGAAAGGATAGAGTATACAACTGCCAGTACCATAGGTAACATAAGTTCACCGATTGTACCTGATACAAGACCAATAGGTAAAAAGACAGCGACTGTTGTTAATGTCGAAGAGGTAATGGCGACTGCTACCTCTTTTGTTGCATCTAGAATAACGTCTTTTGAAAAGGTGTCCTTTTGTAAACGGCGGAAGATATTTTCGATGACAACAATACTATCGTCAACGAGACGTCCAACGGCAACGGCTAATCCCCCAAGAGTTAAAATATTTAATGTAATATTAGATTGATCTAGTAAAAATAGCGTTAATAAAATAGATAATGGAATACTAACAACAGCAATAAGCGTTGTTCGAATACTCCGTAAAAAGAATAAAATAATAAATGTTGCAGCGATTGCTCCTAAGATTACTTCTTTCCCCATGCTTATAACAGCGTTTTCGACTTGTTCGTGAGTAGAGGATAGTAACTTAATTGTGTAAGTATCTTTATATTCTTTATTTATATTTTTAATTTGTTTATCGATTTCTTTCCCGATTTCAACAGCGTTTTTGCTAGGTTCTTTCATAATAACTAATCCAGTTCCCTCTTCGCCGTTTACATGTGTAACAGTGTCATGATGTTGTTTCGCTTCTACTTGTGCTATATCTTTTAATTTCACTTGATTTTCAAGTGTTATGTTCTTCACTTCATCTACACTTTTTATATTTCCAATAATACGAAGATTGTGATCTTCCTTATTTACAGTGACCTGACCGGCTGGAGTGGATGTTTCTTTGCCTTGTAAAGCAGTTAATATTTGCTGAGGTGTCACGTTTTTCTGTTTCATTTGTTCTGGGTCTAATAGGATAGATAGCTCGGATGTTGATTTGCCATAATACATGACGTTAGCAACGCCATCGATATTTTCGAGTTGTGGAACGATTTCTTCTTCAATCTGCTTTTCATCAGCTTTTGTAAAACCGTTTTGTTTTTGAATCGTAATCTGTGCAAGTGGAATCATAGAGGTGTTAAGTTGACTGACGACAGGTTTTGTAATTTCTTTTGGGAAATTCATGTTGCCAGTAATTTTTTCAACTTCGCGTTCGGCGTCCTTCATGTTAGCATCAGACGTATACGCGATATCAATACGAGACAAACCTTCATGAGTAGACGAGGTAATCGTATCAACGTGTTTTAAATTCCGAAATTGTTTTTCGAGAGGTTCGGTTACTTCTTTTGTCATTGTTTCAGCATCTAACCCCTGAGACATTGTAGTGACAGTTACTGCTGGGTTATCGACACTAGGTAGAAACTCCATCGGTAATTTAGAGCCTGAATAAACGCCGAGCACTGAAATTAGAAAGACCATGATGATAATAGCGGCTCGGTTTTTTAATGAGAATTTTGTTAACCTATCCATAAAAGTAATTCCTCCGTTTAATTTTTTTGTCTACTTCGTTACTATATAACAAAATCTGGATATCTTTCATTAATTAAATGTAAAAAAATTCTAAATTTATTCTTAAGTAGTGAGGGAAGAGGATTGTAACGTTTTCGAAGTGAGGGAGAAGAAATTCTATTTAAATATGAAATAAATAGGTAGAATTATGAAGTGGAAAACTTTTTAATATTATTTTTAAAAAACACTTGTGATTTTAAAATGAGGGTGGTATATTAATAAACGTCGCTGATGCGAGAAACGCAGAAAGCGGAAAAAGAAATTTAAAAAACTTAGTTGACATCGAAAAATGAAGATGCTAACATAAGGAAGTCGCCAAGAGGCGATGGACAAGTTCTTTGAAAACTGA
>NZ_NTUG01000025.1 GCF_002561295.1 Bacillus cereus | reverse complement strand
CATACTTTTATACATCATCAACATATCGGCCGTTCGCCAAAGTTTGACACGCCGCTCCACTCAGAGCCCAAGCAACTTCTCTCCAAATTGAACGATACATACAATAATTAACACAATCGCTAACAGCCTCAATGCTACATATGTTACTTTACAAAATACATAAAGAAGCAAAATCAGCAAAATAAACGCTAAAATATCCATAATTTATAAAACTTAATAAATTTACATAAAAAAAAGATACCCTACTTGGCGTAAGACATCCTTAAATTACGGGTTTCTGTTGCAAAAGCTGGAACCATTCTCGTTCTAATTGTAAATAACCGGCTCCACTCTTTTCAGCATTCTTTAACTCACTTTCAGCCTTTTTCATATACGCATGAAAGGATTCCGCATCCTTCTCTAAATATTTTAAGATTGCATGTGTCCGGTAATACCCATGCGGGTCCAATTTTGTTATAGCTTTCGTGTGCTGCTTCATATCTTGTAAAGAAACATCGTCTATATCATATAGCACTTTATATAACACATACCAACTATGAAAACTACTGACAAAATATTTATTTTCTTTTGTAACAGGTATTTGTAAAACCTGTTCTAAGCAAGTGATTCCTGTCGCCATTCCTTCTCTATCACATCGTGAATAAAACGTAAGCATAAGATCGCTTAGTATTTCTTTTACCTCTTCCTTACCCTTTATTTTTTCTTCACTTATTTCTACTAACTTTTCATCCCACTCTTTTGGTCGTTTGTAGCTCCACAACTCACTAGATACTTGAATACTATGTAAATGTTGCTTCGCCTTTTCATCACCTTTAATTAAAATTAAAAACTGTTTCCCGTCACTAAGCATCATTCCCTTCATTGGAATCGCTGTAGCTAAAAAGATGACGAAATGTAATACAGAAAAGTATAAAAGAAATTGATAGTAACTCACCATGTATATGTAGCCTGACACAATACCAAAAACTAAACTTGTGATCGGTCCACCTAGCGTCATCCATGCCCACTTTTTTGAAAGGTTTGCTGTATGTATAGACGGAGGTAATAACATAGCTATGCCTCCGAAATACAACCACATTTTATTTTCCCTTATCCGTATTTTCTTTCCCTCTTTTTGAACGGTGATAGGTCCTGCTACCATAAATTTAAACTTCAGACCATTTAACAAACCAAAAATAACATGCCCTAGTTCATGAATGGCAAGAACAAGCACGAAAATAACTAACATTCCCCATATTTCCAACAGATCTTGTATTTTTTCCGGTCTCATCCATCCATATATAACTGAACAAACAAAAGCAATCATTATAGAAAAAGCTGGTCTTTTTAAAATATCCATTGCTTCTCTCTCCCCTGTAGCTTCTTCACATTAATAAATCATTTTTTTATGCATTTCATACATGTATTTCCCGATATGTAATATCCAAACAAATGAAATGATACCGATTAGAAAGAAATCCGCTTCCCTTACAACCGTATAACCAATTGACAGAATCCATGCCCATGCGAGCACGCCATTCGTAAATTGATATGCCTTGTAACCTGCTTCATGAACGATATGCTTTTGTCCCTCATCTGCATTTCTCGCCCACATTTCCATAGACTGTGAATATGTAACGGATTGTTCTGGATATAACTTGTTATATCGGTTCTTCATAATAAAGCCACTCCATATAACAAGAATCAAACATACAGTAGATATAACAAAGTTTACAATTTCAAATAACGCAGGAGTTCCGGCGGTAAATGAGCGATAATACATAATAGCAGCACAACTCGCCCAAGACCATACAATAACTTCACTTATACGTAAATAAATGAGCATAGTCCCTAGTTTACGCCCCTGCATACTTTCTTCTTCATCACGTAACTTCGCTAATGTTCGCATATTCTTTCCAAACAAGAATAACCCCACTGCACAAAACATAAACAGCGCAGCTATCGCAACATAAGAATCATCCCCAGTTGACCTAATATCAAAATAATGAACTAGTATGTATCCAGCGATTGCCCCCACTAGCATAGACATCAAGAATTTCATAATAAAAAACATTGTATCTTTTATCCTACTCTCCATCTTCTTCTTCCCCTTCTATTAACATAAATATCTCCTCTACCGGCACCCTAAAAACTTGCGCAATCTTAAGCGACAAAACAATCGATGGCGCATAATCACCGCGCTCAATTAAGCTGATCGTCTGCCTTGATGAATCGATTGCTTTCCCTAACTCACCTTGTGACATTCGGTGCTTCGCCCTGAATTCCCTCACTCGATTTTGAAGCTTCATATGTAACCTCTTTTCATTTAATTAATTAAAATTGTAAATAATATCCTTATGTTTGTCAATTATCCTTGTCATTTTGACACCAATACATGTCAAAATCAACTATACATTCATATTAAGAAATTTTATATAATATATTTAAAATACATATATTCAATTTCTTATTGGAGAAGATGGTAACTATCGTCACGGTCTATATGTTTCGAGTAAGTTTAACAGAAACGAATCTGTTTTCGAAATAAGCGAACATTCTTGGAGTTGGATAATAAAAAGAGACAGTGCCTATTAGCACTGTCTCTTCCAATTTTCGACATAGAATGGATTCCATATTAATTTACGCTTTGTACAAATACACGTTTTAATTGCTTGCGGAAACGAACTCCTAATGTAATGGCTGCAATGACAATCACACCGAAAATAATTTTCCCAATGTTTTGTCCAAGTACTCCAAATATATCATGCAAGTTTCCACCTAACCAATAGCCACCGATTAAGAAGAAAGATACCCAGAATAGAGCGCCAGAGTAGATCGTAATCGCAAAGCGGCGGAACGGTAAATTAATAATCCCTGCAAAATATCCAGTAAAATGGCGTACACCCGGAATAAAGAATCCGATAAAGATAAGGAAATATCCATATTTATCAAACCACATTCTCGTTAAATCAATTTTTCTTTGTGTTAAAAACACATACTTTCCATATTTTTGCACAAAAGGCATACCAAGTTTATTACCTAAAAAGTACTGAATTGTCATCCCAACACTTGTACCGATAAATGACAAGATAATTAACAGTGGTAATTGTAAGTCTCCTTTATGTGCCAAAAAACCTGCATACGCTAAAGTCGGTTCTCCTGGAAACGGAAGCGCAATATACTCTAGAAGTAAGCCAACAAGGACCACATAATACCCGTATTGCTGAAACAACTCATGAATCCATTCCATGTCGATCTCTCCTTTTCTATCTTTATCTATAACGTCCATCACGTATAAACTGTTACTATTATTCTATAAAAAAATTGTCGAAATAACTATCACAATAGCTTACATTTAGCTTACATTTTCGTAAGGTTAATACTAAAATACCCCATATTCATGCAAATTCCCCTAATATCTATTATATATTTGCAATTTTTTTCATTTCTCCTTTATTATATACGAAAAAATTACGTTTTTCTCTTATTTTCGTATAGTTCACTTCAAAAAATCTCATTTGTATTGAAAATATAAATGAGATTGCTATAAACTAGAATCATAATAACTAGCCATTGTTTTATTTCTTATTTTTCTATAACCAAACTCACACGCTCTTGTGAGTGGCGGAATTTTGTAGAGTTTTCACTCTGTTTCGTTCGCCCGTTGTCCTTCATTGGATAGCGGGCGTTTTTTATTTGTAAAAGGAGGGTTTTGTATGGAGAAATTTAAGTTTTCATTATTAGTTTTATTTGGCGCCTGCAGCTATGGCGTACTTTCGACAATTTTCAAACTTGGCTTTATGAATGGTTTTTCTGCGCCTGAACTATTAGGTGGACAATATGTATTTGGCTGGTTTGGACTTTTATTACTTGTTCTTTTCTTCTCACGTCATAAAATCTCGAAAAAACAAATCTTTTCCTTATTGGCTGTCGGAACAACAATGAGCATGACTGGCATTTTCTACGCCATTTCCGTAGAAGAATTACCTGCTTCTATCGCCGTTGTCTTACTCTTTCAATTCACATGGATTGGCGTAGTCATTGAAGCAATTGCTAATAAAACATTTCCAAGTCGTGAAAAGGTGATCTCAATTATCATTTTATTTGCCGGAACATTATTTGCAGGTGGCGTGTTTGAAGGACTTGGGCAAAGCTTCTCTACAAAAGGTATTATCTTTGGACTATTAGCTGCTGTCTCTTTTTCCTTTTATATTTTTGCAAGTGGACGCGTTGCTACTAATGTACCACCGTATACGAAAAGCTTTTTGATGACGACAAGCGCTACACTTATCGTTTGCTTCATCTTTCCACCGACCTTCTTAACAGATGGCGCCTTACAGGCTGGATTATGGAAATATGCATTCTTCCTTGGATTCTTCGGTGTTATTGTACCAGTCATTTGCTTCTCAATTGGTGTTCCAAAAGTAGGAACAGGGCTCGGAACCATTTTAGGCGCTGCCGAACTACCAACAGCAATCATCGCCTCTATTACACTTGTTCATGAAGTCGTATCGCCATTACAATGGCTTGGCATTGTTTGCATATTAGTTGGTATTTTCACACCGCAATTTCTTACTGCACGAAAAGAGAAGAAACGTAATATAGAACAAAGCGCCTAAAAAAGAGCACATGATGTGCTCTTTTTACTTTAATGCCTCGTATAGTTTTGCTACCTCTTTTTCAATTGCTTTGACATCAATTCTTTCAAACAACGGCTGTACACCCTTCACCCGCTCTGGTAATGCACTTTCACATTTCCAGCCCGCATTTGTAATTGCTAACATGTTCCGCACTCTTTCACTAGAGAAAGGTAAAAACGGCTCAAGTAACTGCGCAAAATTCACAATGAAATATACACAGGTGTAAATCGTCTCTTCACAAGCTGCAGGATCTTCTTCTCTTTGTTTCCAAGGCGCCTGTTCATCAAAATACTTATTCGCAAAGCGCACTGTTTCAAAGATGGTTTCTAATGCAACTTTAAAGTGAGCCTGTTCAATTGCATTCCCTACACTGCTATATAATTCTTCCACCTTTTCTTTCAGCTTTAAATTCACATGACCTTTTGGCACAGCACCGTCATAATATTTCTCAATGAACTTTAGTGTACGATTTACAAAATTCCCATATGCCCCTAAAAGCTCACTATTATGGCTATAAATAAATTCGCGCCAAGAAAAATCAGTATCGCGATTTTCTGGTGCATTAGTCGTTAGGAAATAACGAATTGAATCTGGATCATATCGCTCTAATATATCCGGTACCCATACGGCCCAGTTTTTACTTGTCGATAATTTTCGTTTCTCAACGGTTAAATATTCGTTAGAAACAATATGACGCGGAATGGCCTCTTCTCCGATTCCAAGCAATACAGCTGGCCAAATAATAGAATGGAACGGAATATTATCCTTACCATGCACATAGTACGTCTTCACACTACTACTCCAGAACTCTCCATCATCTTTCCCTGCTTCTTCAGCCCATCGTTTACTTGCTGAATAATAACCTGACACTGCTTCAATCCACACATAGATTTTTTTATCCTCATATCCCTTAACTGGAATTGGTACTCCAATTGGTAAATCGCGTGATACAGCCCGGTCCTGTAATCCTTCTTGTAAGTAACGCTCTGTTAATTGAACCGCATTATCACGCCATGTTCTTTTTTGTTTTGCAGTCGCTACTGCATCTTTAATCTGCTCGTGAAACTTATGCAGCGCAAAGTAGAAATGCTCTGTTTCCTTCACCGCTGGGGTATTTCCACACATCCATCAACTTAAAAATCCAGAATTACCCCAAAACGAAAAAATGAACTTTTTGTTACATGTTAACACAAAATTTCGTTCTGGAGGTACTATAAAATTTTAGCTGGATAGTGATGGGATCCTGACAGAAAACTAAGCCGGGTTGTCCTCATGCTAAGCTAAGGACGGCTCGGCTTTAATTTTTGGATTTAAAATTATATATTGCTTTATGTAGTCTGGTCACACCTTCTTTAATTTCTTCATTTTTTAGATGCCCATAACCTAAAATAATTCGATTATGATGTTTTCCTTTTTCTATAGTATGATCTTCTACAGGATATACTTTAACTCCAAACCGTTCGATCCATTCGAGTAATTCTTTTGAAAAATAGGATTCATTTAATTCAACAATTAGGTGTAAGCCTGTTGAATAACCGAAAATATTAACCCTATTCGAAAATGTTGTTTTTAAGCAATGAATAAGGAAGTTTTTTCGTTTTTTGTACATTTTCTTCATCTTCATAATATGTCGTTCCAAATAGCCTTCATCAATAAAACGGGCAAGGATAAGCTGCTCTAAAGAAGGGGTATGTAAATCCGAAAACCATTTTAGCTTGCGACATTTTTCAATAAGTTGTGAAGGAAGAATTAAATATCCCATTCTAAGGGCTGGTGATAAGATTTTACTAAACGAACCAATATATAATACACGATCTGAATCCAATCCCTGTAATGAACTTACAGGTGGTCCTTCATATCTAAATTCACTGTCATAATCATCCTCAACAAGATAACAATTTGTTCTTCTAGAGTAGTTAATCAATTGAATCCTTCGTTGAATTGGTAACGTTCCTCCTAACGGAAACTGGTGGGACGGAGTAACAAAGATAAACTTTGGATAATTATTTAATGGCAGCAACGATGTCTTCATTCCATATTCATCAACAGGTATAGGGTAAAGAAGAGCACCTGAAGTTTTAAATATAGTTTGAATATCATTGGTGATTGGATCTTCCATTATCACTGTATCATCGGGCGATAAAAGTAATTTAGAAACAAGTGTCATAGCTTGGGTTGCACCAGATGTAATCACAATTTGTTCTGGATGACAATCAACACCTCTTGTTTTCAGTAAATAGCGTGATAAAACCTGTCTTAATTCCGGACGTCCTTCGGGAATATCGTATCCAAAAGTAGAAGGTGCAATGTCATTCCATATGGTATGAGACAATTTTGCCCATGTCTTACGCGGAAATAAATCCAGTGCTGGTATACCTGAACGAAAGTTGATGATGTTATCATCTTTATTTTTATCTTCACTCCAATTCACAGAATGAAATGAAGGTGTTTTATTCTGTTGTTCTAAAAAAGTCCCTTCAGCAACAAATGTTCCAGCACCCCTTTTTGCAACTAAAAATCCTTCAGCCAATAATTGATCATACGCTTCCAAAATCACATTCCTGGATACATTCAACTCAGAAGATAGTTCACGTGTCGACGGTAGTTTTTCTCCTGATTGTAAGTCCCCGTTTAAAATTTGTTCTCGTATTTGCTGATAAACTTGTCTAATTAATGGTATATCTAATGACCGGTCAATAGGTATCCAAAGCATATTGAAATTTACTCCTTATCTAGAATTGGTACTTTGAAAATTCATTATAAATGGTACTAATATAAACCATTTTACCATGATAAAGTTTATGTAAATATGAAAAAGGAGATGTAAGTTATGACTAATCCAAAGGTTCAAGTCACCCAAGCACTTAAATCGGTTGCACGAAATGAACATATTAAATCTTATATTCAGCAGTCCAATGAACTCTATCCTTTATTATTGCAAGCCGCCAAACGGTTTGTAACCGGAGAGCATAGGCAAGATGGGCTTGCAACAGCAAAAGAACTGATTTCAAGAGGTTATTCTATTTCACTGGAATACATTGGTGAAAATACAACAGATTTAGAAGAATGCCGAAACGCCAAAAACGAGTTTTTGAATCTTATTGAAGAAATGGGTTTGTTCTCCATGAAGTCGACTGTTTCGTTTGATTTATCACATATTGGATTATCTGTGGATCCAGAAACAGCTTATATTCATTTACTTGAGTTAGCCAAGAAAGCAAATCTGTACGGCGTTACACTTATGATAAGTATGGAAGAAACATCAAAAACTGACGATATTCTTGATATCTATAAAAAAACAACTACGCAATATCCTAATGTAGGGATCACTATACAGGCACATTTATATAGGTCCAACAATGATGTTCAGGAATTAGTTCATTATCCTGGGAAAATACGAGTTGTCAAAGGGGCTTATCAAGAAACAGCTGATGTTGCTATGTCTAGATCAAAGGAATTAAATAATCGTTATCTTAAACTTGTAGAACAAATAATAGAATCTAACCACCCAGTATCCATAGCCACACATGATGAAATGCTTATTCAAGAAATGGAAAACCGTCAATACCTTAATCAACCCAACGTAGAAATGGAAATGCTCTACGGAATCCGTCCAGATTTGTTAATGGATTTAAAAAGTAAGGGGTACAACTGTAAAGTATATTTAACTTACGGAAAAGAGTGGTACTTGTATTTATGTCATCGAATAGCTGAATATCCGGAAAATCTATATCGTGCAGTAACGGATATGATCAATCCATCTTTAACAGACAGAAGTAGATTATATTGAACGAACATTAAATTCCAAATATAGGGTAGCACCAGATCGCTATCAAGCTAACAAAACTAAACTTCCTCAAAATGCAAAGATACGCTATTCTTTTTGTAGAAACATACAGAAAGGATGGTTCTGGTGCAAAAACTTCAAAACCACTGCAATGAATATCTAAATTTTGGACATACTGATACTATTAATCTAAAAATAGGGGCATGATCAGTATGGAAAACCAAAATGTATTCAAATGGAAACATTTTCAGCCTGATATTATTTTGTTAACAGTGAGATGGTACCTACGTTACAACTTAAGTTTTCGTGATTTGGTGGAAATGATGGAGGAGCGCGGATTATCCATGGCTCATACAACGATTATGCGTTGGGTTCATCAATATGGACCAGAATTAAATGAAAGAGTACGACGTCATCTTAAGTCAACCAATGATTCCTGGAGAGTCGATGAAACATATATCAAAGTAAAAGGTCAATGGATGTACTTATATCGTGCAGTTGATTCAGAAGGGAATACCATTGATTTTCATCTAAGTGAATCAAAAGATAAACAAGCAGCCATGCACTTTTTCAAAAAATCTTTGGCTGCTTCTCATGTTTGTAAGCCTCGCGTCATAACAGTAGATAAAAATCCAGCTTATCCTGTAGCGATTAAAGAGTTAAAAGAAGAGAAATGTATGCCTGAAGGCATACAAATGAGACAAGTGAAACATCTCAATAATATCATAGAACAGGATCATCGTTTTATAAAAAAGCGAGTTCGTTCGATGTTAGGATTGAAGTCATTTCGCACAGCTACTTACATACTAAGTGGCATAGAAGCCATGCATATGATAAAAAAAGAACAGGTTGATTTACGGGACCAGTCTGTTCAAAATCAGAAAGAATTCATCCAACAATTGTTTGGACTTGCAGCATAAGATACGATTCCGTTAGGAATCTATGTGCTTTATTATCTTTTATTCTATTTTTGCACCAGAACCATAATAAATACCCACTTACTTCCCCTGTGACATAGGAGTAAGTGGGTATTCTCTCTGTGAATATACTATGTTCGTATTTTCACCTAAAACTATCACTTTTTTCGATATTTTTCGGTCCGATTATCCTCAATGACACCTTCCCAATTCAATCCAAATGCGAAGTCGTAAATATTTCCTTCTTCATCAACATGACACTCCATGTCATGTGCAACATCTTCGAATTGTGTTTCTACAGTCTTCATATTCGCAGGCATCTGAAATGGTAGAAGGCCTGAAGGCTCGAAACTTCCTTTTAGTAATTCCATGATTACCTTATCTTCCATACCAAAATGCGTGAAAATAGCATCAACTTCTGCTTCAAACTCTTTAACAATTGTCGGATTGGATTGCATCAACGATACAATGACTGGTTTGCCTTGCATCTTTTTCTTTGTATCAAGAACAGCTTCTAAATCATGAGAATTGTATGTCGTAACAGTCTTGCCCTTGTATGATCGGTTAAGAACATCATTTTCTCTCGGATCACCTGCAATACTTTGTTCACGAACAAATTCGGCAGTATACGGTTTGTATTGAAGGCTGATTGGAACGTAGCCGTTCCCTCCATTTTCTGCGTCTTCTCTACTGTAACCCACCCCAGAGTTTGGACTCTCGATAAACACAAGTCCAAAATCCGCTTCTTCTGGGTCAATGACCACATCGAAGTAATTGGCTACAACGGTTAAATCAACAGGATGATACAACTTTTCAGGCATTGGCGAACCCCAGCTACTTTTCGATTCAGGTAGGTATCGCTTAGAAATATATACTTTTTTGCGCCCCTTTATAGGTAGTGTCTGCCCTTTATTTTTAAGCAGAACGATTGATTTTTGTTGTGCTTCATAACCTGCTTTTGAAAACTCTGGACAATTTACAATTTTTTCACTTTCTTCAGGCTGCAGGTATGGATTTTCGAATAAACCGAGACGGAATGTGTTTAGTAGCAAACGTACTGCCGATTTTTCAAAACGTGATCTCATAAATTCTTCTCCGTGTTCTTCGACACCCATTTGATAAGCCTCTAGCACAGGGGCCACTTCGTTATTTCCACCGAATTGGTCTACGCCAGCCATAATTAATTTATAGTGTCGCTCCGCTACAGAAAGATGTTCAACACCCCAAGACTTGCCACTAAATACATCATCCTTATTACCGTTCTCATCGTTTGTAATAGACCAATCGGTACAAACAACTCCATCGTAATTATATTTTTCTCGAAGTAAATCAGTAATTAGATAGGAGTTATAGGAATTGCCGACATTCTCTCCATTCTTTTTGTCTTGATCGTATGAAATTGTGTAGTATGGCATAATTGCAGAAGCTTGGCCTGTCTTTTCTTCAAGTTGGAAAGCCCCTTCAGTGAATGGTTTTAAGTGCTCCTCGAAGTTGTTTCCTGGGTATACAGCATATTTTCCGCAAGCAAAGTGCGCGTCTCTGCCACCTTCTCCTGAGCCACCGCCCGGCCAATGTTTTACCATTGCATTTACACTATCAAAGCCCCAACCGTTAGCAAGTTCGCGTCCATCCTTTGACGTCTGGAATCCATCTACATAAGCACGAGCCATATCGGTAGACAAGTTTGAATCCTCTCCAAAAGTGCCGTTAAATCGGAACCAGCGCGGATCGGTAGCAATATCAATTTGTGGTGATAATGCGGTCGTCATACCGAGGGCACGATATTCTTTAGAGGCAATGTCCCCAAATTGGCGTAGTATATCTGGATCAAATGTAGCTGCCAATCCTAACGGCTCCGGCCAACGTGATACACGGGAGGCCGCTCCTGCCCCAGCGTTAAATTCGGTACTCGAGTCGAATCCATGACGTGGATCGGAGCTAGTATTAGCAGGAATACCAAGACCTTCGCCCTCTATAAGGGCCTGTAATCGGTTGTTCCAGCGTGCTGCATATTCAGGGGTTTCCACCACCATAACTAGCATATGGCGAATATAATCTCGAGTTAAAAAAGCAATTTGCTCGTCTGTTAAGTCCCAAGGTTTTGCACCACTGTCAGCATATGGTTTACCGCTGTATGTTCCTCCGAACCACCCATCAGTTCTGGCTGGAATCATCTGGTGGGTACTGTATAGCATTAAGCCTGCAATTTCCTCGATAGATAGTCTAGAAGCTAAATCTTTTGCACGTTCCTCTGCGGGTAACCTCCAATCTTCGAAAGATTTCAAGATTCCATCCTTACTTAAGTTTTTGAAAAATAAATCGTCCTTTTGAATTATCTGAACCCCAGATGTAGTAGAATAACCAAGTTGTGGCCCTTTCTTATTTTCTATATATTGGATAGATGGCTCGTAATTTAATGTTGCTTCTGGTTTTAACATAAGTTTTCCTCCGTTTCAAATTTAAAATATAATTAAATGTTTTTCATATTCGAATCGAGATGCACGCACTTCTTTTTTTCTTCCAATGCCTCTCCGATTTCGGGCAACGGTTTTATAGTAAAGATACTGAAAAGGATACAAGCTGCCAATGCAATATAGAAGAATGGCCATCCTCCTGTTGTAAGCAAAAGCGGTGCGATTGCAGGGACAATTGATGTCGGAAGTGTGTTTGCTATATTCATAAGACCAAAATCTTTAGCGGCGTCTTCTTTACTCGGTAATATACGTGATACTAAAGCCATATCTACTGCTGTAAAACACCCAGCTCCAAGTCCAATGACAATGGTAGCTATGATAAAGGCCGTATAGTCTGGGACAAAAGCGAATACAAGTGTGCCAATCAACATGATAAAAGCAGAGACGTAAAGAAATGGCTTTTGCTTTTTTAATTTGTCAGACAGTATTCCACCTAGAACGCTAGTTAAAGCCATACAAGCAAACGAAATGATTTGGAGTGTCGCTACTCTTGATGTCGCCTCAGCTGCAGAATAACCCATACGATTAACCAGCATTACTGTTAAATAAGCAGAGGCACCAAACCCAAGCATCAGTAAAAACTTAGATAGCATTGCCCATGTGAATTCAGGGAATTTCCTCGGACTTGGGTAAATCCTGCTTAATTTCTCAGTTAATGAAATTTGATTCGTCTTCACACGCTCGATTTCGATTTTCCCTTCTTTAATAAAGAGCACACTAATGATAGGTCCCATGATACCTATTGCCGAAAGTAGAGCCCATTTCATTATTAATGGGGCGTCCGCCATGACTGTCATTAGCCCCATACCGATTGCAATAGCAATTGGAGCAACCAGCCCTAGAAGCCCTGACGTCGTACCTTGTTTCTCTTCTGGGACTTGGTCTGGAACAAGCGCATTAAAGGCTGCCATACCGAAGTTAAAGAATAATTGTGCTATGGACCAACCTACTACAACTTGCCAAATCTCTGTCGCCATTCCGACCCACAATAGAGTTACAGAGCCTATAAGTGGTCCAATAACGATCCAAGTTCTTCTACGGCCGAAGGCAATATTCGTTCGGTCACTGATAGCACCCCCTAATGGATTACCAATTAGCGCGAACAAAGCACCAATACTGGCTACGAGACCAAAGGAATACGTGTACCCATTTGGATCGATTTCCATCATTTTGAATGTCAATAATAGCATTGCTGGAGTCACGAGCGCTATCATCATACAAGCGTATCCAAACATAATGCCGAAAGTTAATCTTTTTATCGGTGTTCTAACTTGACCATGAATCAACGAACTAGACATTTCTTTGCACTCCCCTACTTTTTTTGTTGGTAAACGTTTTCATTTCAATTTAAAAATTTAAAGAAATATGGAAACTAGATTTCTTTAGTCTCAGCAAAAAAACCTCGTTTGGTGTGATCAGTATAAATGGTGATTTTTTGCTTATATTCAACTTCATATACTGTGTCATTAGATCCTTTTCCAATATAAAAGCGGAATCGTCCTTTTTCAACTATCCATTGGTTTTCACTATTTTGGAATGCCAGTTGATCAATACAGAATGTCAGTGAAACCCGTTTAACTTGACCAGCTTTAAGTGATATACGTCTAAAACCAATCAGTTCTTTTTGCGGACGTATAATGGATGCAAACTCATCAATTCCATATAATTGAACAACTTCATCACCCGCTACCCCTCCAACATTTTTTACATCGATGGATACAGTAAGATGCGGCATTTCATAAATCAATTCAACATCAAGTTTCCCATTCGAATATTCAAATTCCGTGTAGGATAAGCCAAATCCAAAGGGAAGTTGGGACGAACAGGATTCAGTTAAATAGCCTTTAGGGTTAATGTTATTATGCATTCCAGCATCTGAACGAGATCCATTGTGCTGGTAGAAATAAACGGGAGTTTGTCCTACATGACGAGGTATATCCACAGGCAATTTCCCACCTGGATTAGTTATACCCGCTATAGCACGCGCAATTGCATTTCCGCCGAAAGGCCCTGGTAGCCACCCTTCCAAAACTGCTGGTACATTTTCATAAATAAATGAATCTATTAATGGTTTATTGTCTGTATGCACAACAATCATGTTGTTATTAACAGCAAATACTTTCTGAACAAGTTCAGATTGAGCTCCGGGTAAAGTAATGTCAACATTATCAAACCCCTCTCCCCCCGTACTGTCAGACACCATACCCATTTTTCCTCCAACAGTCATAATTACGATGTCTGCTTTAGATGCAGCATCAATCGCTGTATTGAAATCGATTTCATTTCTTCTTTTAACATGACATCCCTGCACATATGAAGTGTTGGGATATATCTCTTTCAAACCCTCGAAAATTGTTTTTGAACCAGGATGTTCTTTTCGTATAACCTTATCAACTTCAGATATCCATTCTCTCTTTGATTTAGAGTCATCTGTTAGCATCTGTATTACATCAACTTCAACCCCCTGTATGCCTTTTTTGCCAGTATTCATAATATCTAGCATCATTTCATAATTAGTTGGATAAGTATAAGATCCATTCATCATGCAAAGGTTATTTCCAGTAGGGCCAATTACAGCGATAGAAATATTTTTATCACGCAATGGAAGAATACCGGCATTTTTAGTTAGGGTCATTAATTTGTCTGACACGTAAGCAGACTGGATATCATGTTCTGTATTATTTATCTCTTGAAAATCACGGTATGGTTGTTCAAATAAGCCAAGTTCAAATTTTAATTTTAGTACTCGTCCAACGGCTCGGTTAATATAAGATTCATCAACCTTTCTTTCTTTAACCGCTTCTCTAAGACTAACTCCATATCCATATGGAGTTGGCAACTCCACATCCAAACCGGCCATAATAGATTGTATACCTGCGTCTGTGCTATTTTCTGCCGTTTTAAATGTATTAACAAGCCTCATGATAGACATATAATCACTAATAACAAGACCATCAAATCCAAGATCATCTCTTAATAAATCTGTTAGAATTTCTTTAGATGCACATATCGGTTTCCCATTATATTCTGAATATGAGTTCATCACAGCTTTTAGATTCGTCTTACGAATTGCTGCCTCAAAAGGTTTTGCAAAATTTTCGCGTAGATCTCTCCAGTCTGTCTGGGTTCTAGTTTGATTTAAGCCGCCCTCTGTCATAGAATAGCCAAGAAAATGTTTTGCTGTGGCCGCTACACCATTATTCAAATTCGATCCCTGTAATCCGGAAACAAAGGCACAAGCCATAGCAGAAACTAACGTAGGATCGCTCCCATAATTTTCACCTGTGCGCCCCCAACGGAAATCCCTTGCTAGGTCTAGAACTGGAGACAAGGCTTGACGTACCCCAATATTTATCAGTTGCTTTCTAATTCGGTCGGCCATATCTTTTACAAGATCCGGAGCAAAGCTAGCTCCAAGGCCAATCGAAGTTGGGAATAATGCACAACCAGGCATTACAATACCACTTAAAGCTTCTGTATAAAATAGGGCTGGAATCCCTAGTTCAGTCTGTTCCATAATACTTTTTTGCAAGGAACGAATCTTTTCTGCACTCTCTTTTGGTGAGTTTAGCGTTGAAAAATATATAGCCTCACCAATTCCGTCCTCAAGCATTTTATTATTTATTTCTCCTTCACTTGTCAGAAGGAGCCCAGTTAATTGACGCATTTTTTGGTTTAATGTCATACGTCCCATAAGATCCTTTACTCGTTTATCAATAGTTAGAGATGCATCTTGGAATGGATATTTGTTCATGCTACTTCCCCTTTCAAATAATGCTTTGGGGCTATGAAATACACTTTTAAGTATATCAAGCCATTTTTTTTAGTTTTCCTAAAAAGTTGCAATCGTTCTCTTAATTTGTTGCATATGCACAAATTATTGTATATTTAAAATATGTATTTCAGTAAAATTAAGCACAATACTATATACTTTTTTAAAAGTAGGAGGAACTATGGTTCAGTCAGAGTTAGAATATGTTGAGTATATAAAAGAAGCACCAATGAAGTTTATGGTTCATTCAGTGGAGAATTCGAGCCCCCATTGGCATTATGAATATGAGTTATTCTTTGTTTTACAAGGTACAGTAACAGTAAATACAGAAAGTGGCTCTTTTAAACTTGGAAAAGGCGATATGATCCTTATTAACCCCTGTGAAATTCATTCAATTTCGCTCCCTGAAATAGGTAATATATGTATTTTCTTGCAGTTTAGCCCGGAATTAATTTCAGAAGTATATAATTCAGTTTTTCATTTTGAACTTAATACAAAATTGGATATACCTTTAAATAAAAAAGCTATTATAAATTTACAAACTTCTCTAGCAAAAATAGGTTTATTATTGCACGAAAAGCCAGATGGCTACCAATTCTTTGTAAAAAGCCAACTTTATTACTTGATAGGTAAATTCTTTCACCATCTTTCATATAGAATTAGTGAAACGAATGCCAACATATCCCCAAAGGAGGAATTTGAGGATTTTAATTTAATTAAACAGTACATTAAAGAACATTTCAAAGAAAATCTAAAGCAAGAACAGTTATGCAAAGCCATTGGAATGAGCCGATCTAAATTGTACCGTTCGCTCAAATCAGTTGGTTCTGTTTCAACAAAGGACCTTACAAATTATTATAGAATTGAATATACAAAAAATTTACTACGTAATACGAAATATTCTATACCTTATATTGTTACCGAAAGTGGATTTGAAAGTGATTCATCATTTTATCGGGTTTTTAAAGATTTAACCGGAGTTTCACCTAAACACTACCGTGAATCATCCTCCCAAAAAATAATTTATATTGGAATCCAAGGTTATACAGTTTACCCTATCTCAGATGCGATTTTACTTTTAAGAGAATACAGTCAAGAAGGGAACTCAAGATGAGCTCTCTTCTTACAATTGTTATAAAACATAGAGTTATACTGTTTAACACTCTAACCCTTTATGCCATGAACTTATAACACTTCTTTAAATAGACGCCAGGACTATATAGAACTTTAAGTGATAATATATATCCGATTCTAGACAATAACTTTGTAAATTCTTTCGTTTTTCCTTTATTATCCCAAACCCATGAGCAAAGTATATATCAGTGTTTCCATACGTTTTTATAATAGATTGGAATACACTCTCTAAGAACTCTTTCTCTATGCCAAGTATATTTTCCATAACTTGAAGATCTTTATCATTCAAATATGATGAAATTTTCTTCAATACTTTTTCGTTAAATTCTTTCATCGTTTCATTCGTCAATAGATAATCTTCTATAATTATTGCTTTCGGAACACCAAGCATTGATAAATTTGCCGATAAACTGCAAACAAACGGATTCGAGGTGACTCGCTTTGGTCCGAGTCAAAATCCTGGAGCAGCATTTATAACGCCTACGTATTCAATAAAAGAACCATTCAATCTTGTGATTTTTTTGGAAAACCTGCCTTCCACTAACTTAAAACCGACTTTATGGTTGCAGTGGTCGCCCTTATTCGCATGCGACTCATTCGGGAAGTACCCACTATTTCAATTTCTTTAGCCCATCCGTATCATTTATTCGATATTCCGAGAATCCCTGTCATGATTAATTGTTATCATACAAACGAAAATACTATAGATTATCTTGACAAAAAGTTAAGTGAGTTTTAATTAATCCTTTTTATAAAACGAGATGTTTATTCAAGAAAAGAAAAAATCATTTTGATCAAGCTTTTTTCAAAATGATTTCTTTTTATTTATCTTGATATATGGGTTCGTGTGATAGTTTTAATCACACTTTGTTTAAAAGCAATAATAAAATTGAAAACAAGTAATCATAATACTGCCTACTATTGTTAAATTAAATTATCAATATCTTCATCAAAGATTGAATTTGTACTTGAGGGAGATAACATGAATTCGCTCAATTCCTGTTTTTTACTGATAATATTATCTATCTTTTCTTCTAAAGTATTAACCGTAATAAGTTTATGTACTTGCACAAAATTCTTTTGCCCTATACGGTGTACACGATCAGTTGCTTGATTTTCAACTGCGGGATTCCACCAACGATCGAAATGTATAACATGGTTAGCTGCTGTTAAATTTAACCCTGTTCCTCCTGCTTTCAAAGAAAGGATAAAGATCGGCGCTCGTTTGTTTTGAAAATCTTCCACCATCTTTCTCCTATCCTTTTCTAAAGTACTTCCATTCAAAAACAAAACATCGACACCAAATTTATTCATAAAATGCTGCTGTAGTAATTCTCCCATTCTTACATACTGAGTAAAGAGAACTACACTTTCACCAGCTTCTAATATAGTACCAATTAGTTCATCAGTTAGTACTACTTTATTAGAACGCTCTGTAATGTTTGCTATATTATCTTCTTTTAAATATAGACCAGGATGATCACATAATTGTTTTAATTTCCCAATCATGGTCATCATATATGGCTTCCTTTTTTTCTTTGTTAAGTACTTTGTTTCAGCTTTTACTTCTTGTACCAATTTATTATATAACTCTTCTTGCTCGTCAGTTAAAGTACAGTATTGCTTCTGCTCTAATTTCTCAGGTAAATCCGCTTTTATTTTTTCTTCTTTCTTTGTTCTTCGTAGTATGAAAGGTTGAATTAATTGTTGCAACTGTTGCATTTTTTCTTGATTATGCTGTCGTTCGATTGGATCAACATATTGTCGCTTAAATACTTCTTGTGTTCCAAGAAATTTTGGGTTTAAAAATTCAACCAGTGACCAAAGCTCCATTAAACGATTTTCAATTGGTGTCCCACTTAATGCTATTCTCCCTTCACTGTTCATAGAGCGTATGATGCGAGATCTTTTTGTTTGGGCATTTTTGATGTGCTGCGCTTCGTCTAAACAAATAATATGCCAATTCATATTCTTAAAGAGGATATGATCATTCGTAAGTGTACTATAAGTCGTTAAAATAATATCGTATTTACCTACACACATTTTGAAACTATCCTTTTCACGTTCACTTCCATAGTGAATGTGAACTTTTATATTAGGAGCGAATTTACTAAATTCCTTCTCCCAATTGGCTATTAACGACGTAGGTACTATGATTAATGAAGTTTTTTGCTTATCACACACTTCATTAAAGAAAGCAATTGTTTGAATAGTTTTCCCCAAACCCATATCATCTGCCAATAAAGCACCGATTTTATGTGTATTTAGATGTACTAGCCACTTAGAACCATCTAATTGATATTGTCGTAATGTACAGTTTAAATTTACAACCTTCTTTAAGGAAGGCTTTCTTTTTTTTATAGCCTTCAATTGATTACTATATAATGGATTTTCCGAATTACCCGAGGGTAATCCTCTTTTTTCAATAGACTTCCAGTACTTAAATAACTCACTTAACTGTCCTGGGTTTTGCATACTTTCTGCATAAAATAAAGTCGCTACGATATGTTCACATAATGCGCCTTGAGAGCATGTACAAATATATTTTGATTCCTGAATTTCCACATCATGTTTACCAAATTTATCAGCAACTGCTGCTTGAATAGCATTTTCCTCATGACTATAATTATAAACTGCTCCTGAGCGGCTTAATTGGCGACCTGTTTTAACGATTTCTTTAACATAATCATTCGAACTGTCATACAGACTAAGAAAGTTCTTCCATAATAATATTACTTCCATCTACCATCACTCTCCTGTATCCTATATTTTATGAGAATATAAGAAAATAGATAGACTTGTGTTTTGTACTTTTCTGCATCAAAATAAATTTTTTATAATTACAAACGGCCAGGAAAAATATTGGTTCTGGTGCAAAGATTGCAGCCATCCCAAATAGGGGTCACCATACATGCCCATCAACTTAAGAGTGTAAACAAACTGAACTTGCGTTCAACTGGTTTAAAACATTCGTAAAATAGAAGTATATGCTTAAAAATGCGCATACCAAATAAACCCTAACGGGTTTCACTTTTTTAATTATGCAATTTTCTTTTGTTTTCTCAATTCATTATACTCATAGACAACACCCAGAATATCAAAGACAGTTTTCTTCTCATACCTGTGAGATTTTCGTCCATTCTTCTGTAGAAGATGAAACAAGCGGATTAAAACCCTTGTTATTTCTCGGGTGTTTTGCTGTATAGCTTGATAAAGAATGTATAGATGGTCTTGAATCATTCCAATAGCTTTATATTCACTTAATTCTCTTTTCTTCTTTTGTAAAATTAATTGTCGCATTTTAAACATAGTAGAAGAACATAGAAAAATAGCGATGAGTTTCCCATAAATGTGGCATTCTAATCGCTCTCGTTTGATATTTTGCCAATCATGAATTTGAAATAAGGATTTCCAAGTTTTAAAGATAATTTGTCGGGTAAAGGACTGGCGCGGTATCAGTTATGACCCGTTTCCAACCCCTCCCCATAAGAACTGCTCGTGAGGTTTTCCCTCAAGCAGCTCACCCCATAAACTTCATCAAAAGGGTTATGAGACCTATCAAATGGCAGACACTTTCATCGGTATCCCTCTGCACTTTTAAGGGAATGGACTTTCCAGTCCCAGTAGAGCCCCAGTACACCATAGAGATATTCATTACTCCATCTCTACCATCCGATACTACGCTTTCGTCGCCGTTTCCTTCTTGTCAGCAGTGTACGGATTTTCATCTCCGTATAGTCACGCACTTCGCTAAATGCTCCGCTGGAGTTTCCAACTCGAAAGTAGTTCACCCATCCCGTTAGTACGGCATTAATTTGTTTTACTAAGTCTTGTGCTGGTTTGGCTCCTGCGTTTTGAATGAGTTCGCGGATTCTTGCTTTCACTGCCATACGGGCTTTCTTCTTTGGGGTCATGCATATGAAGTGTCGGGTCTTATTTCGGTTCAGTACTCGCCTGAAATCGAATCCCAGAAAGGCAAAAGACTCTCCCTGTAAGACATCGACCATCCGAGTTTTCTCAAGATTCAGTTCAACTCCCAAAGGCTCCAATTGTTCCTGCAGTCGTCGCAGTGCTAGTTCAGCCCAGCCCCGTTTACTGGAGTGCCCACTTACGGTGATAACCATATCATCGGCAAATCGGTGATAGTTCACAGCTTCATAGTTGCCTTCCGTCGTTTTACGCCGAATGGCATCAAATGTCCAATCTACCTCATTCAAGTAGATGTTTGCCGCTAGTGGTGAGAACGGTCCCCCTTGCGGGACTCCAATCTTCCCTGCAGCTTTTACCACCTGTTTTACTAGGCGCATAACTTGGTGGTCTTGGACACGATTTGCGATTTTCCTCAGTAGGATATTATGCCGGATTGTATCAAAGTAACGTGACAAATCAACATCAATGACTGTGGTCATACGACGCAGCACACTGCGTCGCACTTCTGCCAGCGCTTGATGCGGGGAGCGTTTTGGTCGGAATCCGTAGGAATTTGGGCAGAAATCAGCCTCAAAGATAGCTTCCAATATGAGTTTTAGCGCTCCTTGGACCACACGGTCCCGTATACACGGGATTTGCAGTGTCCGCATTTTGCCGTTTGCTTTTGGGATTTCTACTTTACGATTAGCTTGTGGTTGATATGTTCCAGCCTGCAGTTCTTCTTGGATGTTCTTTAAAAACGGTATAACTCCCTCTAGTTCTATATCAGCGAAACTATGACCGTCGATACCTGGGGCACCGCCGTTTTTCCTCGCATGCTGATATGCTTCATGGAGGGTTGTTAGTTTGGTAATGTGGGAAAATAGTCCCCAAAACCGATGCGTAGGTTCAGACTTCGCCTTTTGATAGATTCGCCGCCTTAGTTCCTGCAAAGTAATAGGTGTTTTTGTCATGGCACCCTTGCCTCCTTTGGTCGTACGAAATATTTACAGGTTCGGACCCTTCCCTCCCCGCGCGTTTTGCTGCACGCAGATCTCTGGTACTACGATCCGTTCCGCCACCCTGACACCTACCGTTCTCACTTCCCGATCGCGGTTATAGAGACGGTCTCCTCGATGAGGTTTCTTCATCGGGTGTCGAGGGCTTCTCCAGTTTCCACATTATCTTTCTCTCCATGTCGCCGGTGAGAACTGCCGTTCCAGACTCGTTTCGGTCAGTTCTTGCTGCTTTCGCACGTTATCGACCGTCTCAGCCACCGGAATTGCGTGTAACGAGGCTACGTCTACGTTCACTGTACGTTACAACCTGGAGATTTGCCCACATGCCTTTTGCATGTGATGTCAGAGGGCTTCGCCATGTCGCTTTCACTTCATGGTGCCTCTCAGGCTACGGGAGTGGAGTCTATTCTCCCGATTGGACTTTCACCAACTAGATAATGTGTCCTTATCTGGACACGCCAATCTGCCAGCGAAGAGAATAAAAATCATGTATTTGTTCCATCGGAACCCATTCCAAAGGTGTATTGGTAACATATAGGTTCATACCAGCTAAGCGTTTACTTTTCTCTGAGTACGTAATACCCTTTTTACTTTCCGTATACACTTGTTTTTTCTTACGTTCTCGAAGTTGCTTTTCAGTTAATCGATATATAATAACTCGTGTAAATAGTTTTTTATCCTTTCCAATATAAGCTTCTGTTATTTCATGGACCTGTCCTGGTTTTAAGGTATTCATAATGTGTTCTAAATCAACTTTGATGTACTGAGATTGTTTTTTTACTGTCCCATTTCGAAAGTATTCAGGAAACTCATTTTTGATATATACCATATTATTTAGTTTAAGCCGCGATATATAATACACGCCACGTTGGTCCATTTGATCTAAATCATCCAGTGAATAATAGCCTAAATCCCGAATACATAGATCGCCAGGTCGTAATGTCGCTAAACATTCTGTTCCAAAGGTCTTATCATTGTTCTTCCCCGGTTCAACTTGAAAATTTAAAAACTGTCCGCTATGTAAATCATATTCTAATTGAATCTTTATACCCGCTGTTTGTGCACAACCACCTGATCCAGGATACACATTAGCTAAATGTTTTGGTACTTGAAAAATCGTAGCATCTAAAATACGAATTCGTTGAAAGTACATGAATGCCGCGCTTGAAATGGCCGATGTTTCACAAAGTTTACTTTTCCATAACACAGAAAAAATGTATTTCAAAAACGCAACAGCTTTCCCATTAAAGCGCTTATTGAGTCCTTCTGGACTCATCAGAGTGCCTGTGGCTGCGTGTAATTGGCTACATAATCTAACAAGGGAATCGCTCGCTGTACGTTGACTTACCCAGATACAAATAGTAGCTAATTCATTTCCTGAAAATTTTCGTTTTCTTTTTACAAACCCTAATTCTTTTGCAAGTTTGTCTAAAAGAGAAGGGGTTAAATGATGGTACAGTTCTTCAGAAAATAGTTGTAACTCATCTGGAATCGAAAGATTCATAAAAAACGTCATCCTTTCTAAACAAGTTACCTAAAAAAGATAAGAATATAAATTATTTTCAATAAATCACCCTAGAATTAAAAGGATGATTATATAAAAGAATCGACAAGTTATGTTAGAATATTATAAAAGTTATAAAAGAGAAATAATAGAAGTAAATAAAAAGAGTATATAAACACCGGAGAACAAAAAATACACCCTTATTTTACATTTTATTAAAGGGTGTATTTTTTGTACCGACATTTTTAGGCATGAAATGTCGGTTATTATTATCTATTATGTATTAAAGTAAATATTTGAAAGGAAGTAAACTTATGGATTGGCTTGAAAGAATGAATAATGCATTGGACTACATTGAGAATAGTTTAGATGAAGAAATAGATTACAAGAAGATTGCAAAGGCAGCTAATTGCTCTGAGTTTCATTTTTCAAGAATGTTTTCTTCAATCTCAGGTGTGTCGCTTTCAGAATATATTAGACGAAGACGTTTAACGCTTGCAGCATTTGAAATTCAAAAAAATGATATTCGAACTATCGATGTAGCAATTAAATACGGTTACGTTTCTTCCGATGCTTTCTCACGTGCTTTTAAAAAAATACATGGAATAACCCCTTCTAATGCTCGTAATAAAGGAGTACAGTTAAAAGCCTTTCCGAAAATTTCCTTCCAAATTTCTATTAAAGGAGGTACCGAGATGGATTACAGAATCGAAAATCTCGATTTTGAGTTAAGAATTGTAGGAAAGAGTAAACCTATAAAAACAAGAAGCGCATTTAAAAAAATCCCTACACTTTGGAACACTGCGAAAAAAGACGGATTTATGCAAGAATTAATAGATATGTCATGGGAAAATCCAAAATGCACGCTAGAAAGCCTTTTGGGGGTTTGTGGAAAAGAAGCCGCCATAACAGATGAAGAGTTTTCCTACTTTATGGGTGTAAGGTATGATGGGGAAGTATCAGCTGATATGGAAACATTAATTATTCCTGCAAGCACATGGGCAGTTTTTCCGAATATAGTGGATGCATGGAAACGCTTATATTCTGAGTGGGTCCCAACCTCTGAGTATGAACTTGCAAATTTACCGTGCATAGAATGTTATTACGGTCCGAAACATAAACCGAGACATGAACTCTGGGTTCCTGTTATACCGAAATAAAATACACATTCAATAAAAAAGAAGCTGTTTATGGAGGGATGAAAAAAACACTCTGAATTTAAACGCTTAGAAATTTGAGCTTTTTATATTGTGAGTAACCGAATCATAACCTAAAAACTTACGTTCCCGTTGTACAAAAGCTAATTTTCTAGCAAACTCTTCTAAAGAGTAAGATATCGATGTAATTCTTCAGCAAATAATTGGAGTTCACTTTGAATCGGAAGATTCATAAAAAACGTCATCCTTTCTAATTGAACTTGTTTAGAGAGAATAACGTTTTTTTTATTGGGGGAAGTTAATATTCTTAAGTTGATGGGCATGGGGTATTTCCACACATCCATCAACTTAA
>NZ_NTUG01000024.1 GCF_002561295.1 Bacillus cereus | reverse complement strand
TTATGACCATTTAATAATTTTCCTACAACTTTTGATTCAGTAGTTGGGTTCTCTCGTACATTTAATACGTCTGTTGTTACAACAGTTTCTGCTTGAGCAGAAGTAGTGAAAATCCCAAGACCAAAAACTGCTGCTGTTGCTATACCGATTAATTTTTTCATAATAGCCTCCATTGCGTTTGTTTTCGTGTCCTCATTATAGCAACAGTTTTTTTCGGAATTTGGGAAAACACACAATTACAAACCATTCGTAACAAAGCATTAATACTCTGTAATGTAGAAAAAAATGATAGAAAGCGTTTTTTATTCCATGTTTTTAGGAGGTTTAGTAGATATATTTATGATTTGTAATACAAAGGGGATTTTTCAGCGAAGATAATAATATTACGTAGGTATTACGAAATGTTTACTAAAGTGTTACATTCCTTGAGAATTTCATCGAATTATGCCTAAAATAGTTATATAAACATAAACATTTTGTTTGTGAATTTATAAATACGTACAATATCCTGACAAAACAACCGCATAATTGTTACAAAAAGAAAGAGTGGCAATCGATATATTTGCCCTTTTTACAACTGTAACGCACCATTTTTTGGGAATCCATATTCCCATCCGCATCTATCTCGCACGATTTGGCGGTCGCATCTCCATTTTATAGTTCAAACGATTATATGGAAGATGAACTGTCCATCAGAATTCTAATTGGTGAAGGCTGATTTTAGAGAGTTTGAAGAAAATCACCACAAGAAATAGTTCACTTTATCCGATTTAACATATCGGGATTAGGGTCATTTTACGAAGAAAAGAAACCTACAAAAGGGGGATTTTATGAGGAAACTGACAAAAACATTTATTGTCTCATTAACATTATGTATCGCATTTACAATTTGGGGGATTATTCCCGAATCTATAATTGGACAAGGTAGCTTAGGAAATGTAACTACTGCAATTCAAACTGCGTTGGTTAGTAAGTTTGGGTGGTTTTATATTATTTCTGTTTCTATCTTCTTAGGGATTGCTATCTTTTTAATTGTTTCAAAGTACGGTTCTATCCGTTTAGGTAAAGATGATGATGAACCTGATTATAGTTATATGACATGGTTTGCTATGTTATTTAGTGCTGGTATGGGAATCGGTTTGATCTTCTGGGGCGTTGCTGAACCGTTAAATCATTTATACGTACCTCCATTTGGAGAAAGTGCCACAGAAGAGAGTGCACGTCTTGCACTTCGCTTTTCATTCTTCCATTGGGGTTTACATCCGTGGGGCTTGTATGCACTTGTAGCATTATGTATCGCTTATTTCACATTCCGAAAAGGAAAGCCAAGTACGATTAGTGCAACAGTTGGTCCGTTATTTAAGGGTGGCGAACACGGCCGCATTGCACATATGTTTGATGTGTTAGCTGTATTTGCAACAGTGTTTGGTGTGGCAACTTCGTTAGGACTAGGAGCAAAACAAATTGCAGGTGGTGTTAGCTATTTAACCTCGATTCCAAACTCATTAACAACACAGTTAGTTATTATTGGAATCGTAACGGTTTTATATCTATTATCTGCTCAAACAGGGTTAGATAAAGGTATTAAATATTTAAGTAATACGAATATTATTTTAGCATTTGCACTTATGGCGATTTTATTATTTGCAGGTCCAACAAACTTTATTATGAATTACTTTACTTCTACAATCGGTTCGTACATTCAAGAGTTGCCGAGTATGAGCTTTCGTTTAAGTCCATTAAATGAGGGTGGAAACCAGTGGATTCAATCATGGACGATTTTCTATTGGGCATGGTGGATTGCATGGTCACCATTTGTTGGTACATTTATTGCACGTGTGTCACGTGGACGTACGATTCGTGAGTTTGTAATTGGTGTGTTACTCGTTCCAACAATTATTGGTGCGCTTTGGTTCTCTGTATTTGGAGGAACTGGCATTCACATGGAGTTGTTTGAGGGAGCGAATATTTACGGACAAATTAAGGAGATGGGTACAGAGGTAGGCTTATTTGCTTTGTTAGATCATATGGGGAGTATAGGACCAGCATTATCTGTTCTTGCGATTCTATTGATTTCAACATTCTTTATTACATCAGCAGATTCAGCGACATTTGTTCTTGGGATGTTAACGACGCATGGTAGTCTAAACCCGCCAAACCGTATTAAATTTGTTTGGGGTATTGTACTAGCAGCACTAGCATCGATTTTATTATATGTCGGTGGACTAGAAGCTTTACAAACAGCTTCAATTATCGCAGCATTTCCGTTTGTATTTGTTATTTTCTTTATGATTGCAGCTCTATTTAAAGAATTGCAAAAGGAAGGTCGACATCACCATCATCATAAAAAATAATATAATAGAAGAAAAGAGCTGATTCAGAATCAGCTCTTTTTTTAGTGTGTGCGTTTTTAACGGTTGTCAGTTGTCGAATAATAGATAATTCGTGTCGAACTATCGATATATTGTCAAAAGTAATCCAAAAATTTGTCAAAAATTTGTCGGAAATGTGTTGTCACTTTTCCGTATATGTGCTATATTATTTCCTGTAAGCGATTTCAAATAGTTTTTAAGCGTATTCAAGGGGGACAACTAGAATAATGAAGCGTTACGAAAGAAAGTGGAAGCATATTTGTTTGAAACGTGTGGCACATCGCAATGTCCAAGAAAACACGGAACCAAAAACTGAAGTATCTAAAGAACAACAAGAGAAGCAATTGGTTTTACAAAAATAGCAGTCACTTTTTCGTATATAAATGAAAGTAGATCGTTCGTTGGGGGATGGACGTGAAAGTTACTTTCGACTAAGGGGTATTTGTCCGATATATAGATTTAACATAAAGATAAGCACAGAGCATACGGCGCTCTGTGCTTATTTTTTTAATCAAACGTTTGTTTAATTTTTACGTGCTGCTTTCGTCTCCCATTCTGAACGAGCCGCTTCCGCTTTTATTTTTTATACCTCACTGTTTTATCCCACCCGATAATTTGTTTTTTGCTTTTTGCACGTAAGTATAGGATGAGGCTTCTAACAAATAGGTAAGTAAAGAGCTGAGCGTATGTGAAATACATGATGATACTGATAAATATGTTTGTTGGTGTGAATGTATTTTCGGTACTTTGTGCACTAAAGAGTTGTGATGTGTATGTGATATAGGCGACGTACCACATAAATAGTAAGGGAATGGCATAGCTGATTTGAAAGAGACCAAGTAGGCCAATAATAAACCATACATTTGAGATGATTAAGAACAGCCAAAAGACAACGTATACTAATACTTGTTGCAAGGAGTGAACGAGTAATTTTCCTTTAAAGAAGCTGAATGAGGAAAACATCTTTTCTAAAATATATAAATTGCCCTGGAGCCAGCGTGTTCGTTGCTTAATAAGGATGTGTAAATGTTCTGGTTCTTGTTCCCATGTAATGGATTCGGGTACGATTGGTAATAGATAACCTTTTTGTGTAATTCGTAATGTGAGTTCTGCATCTTCAGCAATGGCGTAAGGGTCATAGCCACCAAGTTCTTCAAGTGCAGAGCGGCGCAGGAGCATGTTCGTTCCTGTTAATGAGCCAGTTTGGAATAAGAGCCAACGTCCGGATTGCATGAGTAGCTGGAAGATTTGAAACTCAAGAGAGATCATCCGAGTAAGCCAGTTGCGTTTTTCGTTAACAGTGCGGACATGACCGACGGCACCGACGGCATCTTTTGTCGTTTCTGCGTATTCAACAAGCATGCGGAGAGCATCGGGCTCAGGTTGATTATCAGCATCGTATACGCAAAAATATTCTCCGCTTGATATGCTGAGTCCATAATTTAATACACGTGATTTTCCTTTTGGTTCTCCAGGTGGTACACGAATATGTTTGATGCGAGCATAGGTTTCATCGTAATCATCGCCAATTTCCCCAGTTTCATCTTTGGAATTGTCATTTAATAAATAAATGGTAAGTTTTCCGGGATATTTAATATTTGCCATTGCAGTTAGCGTATCCATCATCACAACGCCTTCATTATGAGCAGGAATTAGAATATCTACGCTAGGATAATGTTCTAATGTCCGCTTCTTTAACTTACGATTTCGATGAACAAGACCGGCAATTGTGAGTAAGGAATAGTAGACGAGTAAGCTTGAAAATAAGAAAGCTGTAAAAATAAGCACATATTTAATAGAAAAAATAGTACTAACCCAAAAAACAAGCAAACAAAATAGAAGAAATAATAGGAGAAGAATAAGTGTCATCATGTCGTTAACATCTGCCCTCCAAGTTGTTCTTGTTTTATTTTGATTTTGGAAATAGCTTCTTCTGTGAACCATTCTTGCCATTTGTGCTCAAGGCGCTTTAGGACAATATTTACACCATCTTCATTTATATTTTGGAGTAAAATGACCAATGTATTATCATCATATTTTCCAACTAAATCAAAATCACTCAGCACGGTATCGAGTAGGAGAGAGGCAACGCGATCCATAGCGCTATGCTTTGTATAGATAGAAAACGAGGAAAATGAAAAGTAGATGATCATTCCCGTTTCACTACGTCTTTTCATAGCTGTTTCGAGTAATAAGCCACGCTTTTCGAACTCTTGTCTTGTTAATAGCTTTGTTTCACCGATATATTGTTCGAGCGTTTGAACTTGCTTTTGTAAGCGTCTATTTTCATTCACAAGTTTTTTTAACATATAGGTCGATATGTAAATAAGAAAGAAATTCGTAATCGCTAGGAAATGAGCGATGATATAGGAAAGCTGTGTGGAAGTACTCCATAAATATAACCATGCTTCATAAAATAAATAGAAGACGGAGAGAAGAGTTCCAGCAACAAACAAAATGAAAGCGAACTTATTTGAAGTGAATAGAAATAGTAAGTTGATGAGTACATACATAATTGTGAAGAAAAAGGCGTAAGGAAATGAGTTTATATGAACTGTGGTGAAATAGAATAAAATTTGCACAATCCATAATAGTATAATTTGATTGGGCATTTGTTTCATCATCTGACCTCCTAACAAATAGGTTGTTATATGTAATATGTGCTAGGAGTAGGGGGATACATGCATAAAAAAAGCTGATCCGAAATTTCGAATCAGCTTGATTGGTTAAAGTTTTACTTATAAGAACATCATACCAGCTACGGCTGCGTTTAAGAAGTTCGCCAGTGTCCCAGCGATTACTGCTTTAATTCCTAGCTGTGCAATTTGCTTACGGCGAGAAGGAGCAAGTGTCCCTGTCACACCTAATTGAATGGCGATAGAAGAGAAGTTTGCAAAGCCACAAATTGCAAATGTTAAGATCATATTTGTTTTATCAGAGAACTCTGCCATATGTGGTCCTAAGTTTGCGTAAGCAACGAATTCGTTGATTGCAAGCTTTTGACCGATGAAACTAGCTGCTTGTACAGCTTCGTTTGGTGAAACACCGATTAAAATAGCAAATGGAGATAAAAGATATCCCAAGATTAAATCAAGGCTTAGCTTAATATCAAACCAAGAACCAATCCATCCTAATAGACCATTTAATACAGCAATTAATGCGATGAATGCCATTAGCATTGCTGCTACGTTAATAACAAGTTGCATCCCTTCAGATGCACCGCGTGCTGCTGCGTCGATAACGTTCGCATCTTCACGCTCTGTTGAAAGTTGTACATTGTTATCTGGTGTTTCAGTTTCCGGCATAATTAGCTTTGCAATTAATAAGCTTGATGGTGCTGCCATAATGGCTGCCGCTAATAAGTGCTCTAGCGGAATCCCCATTGCTGCATACCCAACAAGAACGGATCCAGCAACAGCTGTCATACCGCTAACCATAATTGCGAAGAATTCACTGTTTGTTAAACGTGTTAAATACGGTTTAATTAAAATTGGTGCTTCTGTTTGTCCTAAGAAAACAGTTGTTACGGAATTTAAGCTCTCTGCTTTAGAAGTTCCAAGAAGTTTGCTTAATGCACCACCGATGATACTAACGAATTTTTGCATAATACCTAAATAATATAAGATTGCGACTAATGAACTAATAAATACAATTGGAAGTAGTGCTTGAATTACGAAGATGAATCCCCAAGGACCTTTTGTGTTTACTAAATCCCCGGCAACGAATTTAATTCCCTCATAAGAAAAATTAATTAAACCTTGAACGCCGTCAGAAGCCACTTTTAAGCCAGCTTTTCCAGCATCCCAACGTAATACGATGAATGAAAATGTAATTTGTAATGCTAGCGCGATTAAAATCGTACGCCAATTAATAGCTTTGCGGTTAGAAGATAATAAGAAAGCAATTGCTAAAACTCCAATCACGCCGCCAATTCCCCATAAAAAATTCATGCAGTGTAAATCCCCTTTCTCATAGTAAAAAAGTATAAGTAACAGATGTCTATACTTTTACGGACATAGTATCTTAAGTAACTTATCATACCGGACTTCAGAGGTCAAACGTCTGTCGAAAAGTTTAAATAGAAAGAAAATTCCATAAGAAAACACATATTAATCTTATCGAAGTAAAATAGGTTATGTTTTTTAGCGGGAAGGCATTTATTATTGTAACGTTAAGAAACATTTGTATGGAATATGGTGTATGAAATAAGAGGATGAGAACATATTTGTAGAAGTAAGAGTAGAAAAGATGACAAAAACTTCCCTTTAGGTGGGAAGAGAGGGTCCAGCCATGGATAGAAGTCTTTAGTCCAATACGGAGTTTAAAAACAAAGGGAGAAAAAGAGAGTAGGTCATCTTTTGTTTTCATGGCTGTTTTATCCAGCTATTTGCGAGTGGTAAGACCCTCACTGATTAAAGTTTCACTTTATATCATTCTATAAAAAAGAGCCCTCTAGTAATCTAGAAGACTCTGAAACTATGATTTAAGGTGCTTTTGTATATCCTAAGAAGTGGCTACTCCAGTAAGAGTTATTCATTGAAACGATTTTAACTCCGTTGTCACCGGCTTGAATAAATGATCCGCCACCAAGATAGATACCCATGTGAGAAGGGCCTGGTTTATAAGTGTTTTGGAAATAGATTAAATCGCCTGGTTGTGGATTTGAAGTTTTTGGTAGACTGCTCCAATATCCTGCTACAGTTTGACGGCTAACGTTGTGACCGAATTTGTTAAATACGTGGAAAATGTAACCACTGCAGTCAACGCCATTAGCAGAAGTGCCGCCCCATACGTATGGTACACCTGCCATTGATTTTGCATATGCAAGGATAGATGATGTATCGCCGCTTGTGTTGCCTGTATTGTTATTATTATTGTTGTTATTGTTATTGTTATTGTTATTGTTATTATCTACAGCGCCACCAACTGGTGTTTTAGATAGGAAGCGAGTTCCTATGTAGCCAGTGCGACCGTTGTAGTTAATTTTGCTCCAACCGTAATGTTCAGAAATAACTTGTACTTTTTGACCTTGTGGAAGAGCACCGATTACGCTGTAATTTGTACCTTCGCCGCTACGTACATTTAATGCTGCAACATTAATATAATATTCGCCAACAGCTGTTTGTGGTTGTTCTGGTTTCTCTGGTTGTGTTGGCTGTTCAGGTGTTGGTGTGCCACCTTTAACAAATTTTACAAATTCACTGCTTACATAGCCAGTTTTACCGTGATGATTAATTTTGAACCAGCCATTCTCTGCGCCAACTACGTTTAATGTTTGTCCATTTAATACGCCACCAAGTACACCGTGGTATGTAGCTGGGCCTGTACGAACTCGCAATGATGTTGCATTAACAACATAAGTACCGCCAGTTTGAACAGTTACATTATCATTGATTTCTTGTTGACCATTCCCCTCGGTAACATTGCTACTAGAACCGCCTTTTGTTACGTAGTCTTTGCTAAGGTAAGCTGTTTGTCCTGCATAGTTAATTTTGAACCAATCTTGTACTTCTCCAGTAACTTTAACAACTTGTCCTTTATGAACAGAGCCTAAAGTAGTATGAGAAGTGCTAGGGCCTGTACGAACGCGAAGAGAAGATACATTTACTGTATAGTTTCCACTTGCTTCCTGAACATTTGTGTTGTTATTTGAAGACCCAGCATTTGTAGAAACGCCAGATACGAATTGTCCACTAACGTAGCCAGTTTTACCGTTATGGTTAATTTTAACCCATCCATTTTCTTCACTGATTACACTTAATGTTTGACCTTCATATACGCGTCCCATAATAGAACTAGAAGTATTTGGGTTTGTACGAACACGTAATACGTCAGCAGTAACTGTATTATTGTCGCTTGTACTTACGTTTGGTTTCGCACCATTTTTTGATACGAATTCTTCACTAACGTAACCAGTTTGACCATTATGGTTAATTTTAAACCAACCGTTTTCTTCACCGATTACGTTTAATGTTTGACCCTCATATACGCGGGAGATAATGTCGTGAGAAGTACTAGATCCTGAACGAACGTGTAATACGTCAGCAGTAACTGTATAATTTGAATTGTTTTGTGGTGCAGCTTGAACAGCTTGTGCAGCAGGTTTTTGTGTGTTTTCAGGTGCAGCTTGAACGCTATCTAATGTTGGGGCTGCTCCTCCTGCTACAGACACTGCCGCAAGACCGGCAAGATATTTTTTCATGTTTTGTCGATTCCTTTCTGTCTGTATAATATATTGATGAAATATTTACCAACTGTTAAAAATTCTAAAAGGCATGTCGATTACTGTCAAGGGTTATGAGGGAATCTGAATATGTCAAAAATATTACAAAAAAAAATCAAGGTGCAGATGCTACCTTGATTTTAAATGAAAATACGTATATTAATCATTTGAATCATAAAAATATTCACCTTTAAGATCGTGAGGTGTTAGAAGGAGAAAAGCTTTGGACAAATGCTTTTTGTAGTAATTTGGAGATTCTTCCAACTTGACCATTTTGGATGGCGGTACCATCAAGATGCGTCATCGGAAGCACTTCTACAGTTGTTCCTGTAAAAAAGCATTCATCAGCATGATAAACGTCGCGAATGCTGAATAATTCTTCCTGAACAGGGATTTGTAGCTTATGTGCTAAAGACAGAATATATTGGCGGATAATCCCATTTAGTATGAGATGATTAGCGGGATGAGTATAAAGCGTCCCATTTTTGACGAGAAAAAAGTTAGAGTGACTTCCTTCCGTAATGATACCATTACGAACGAGAAGTGCTTCTTTACACCCCTTGCGTTCTGCTTTTGTAGCAGCCAATACGTTCGGCAATAAATTCAAGGATTTAATATCACAGCGATGCCAACGTACATCAGGCTCTGATATGGCACGTATTCCGTATTCAATCCATAAAGCAGGGCGTTCTTTTTGTGAGATATAGGCATAGATTGTAGGAATTACGTCAAAGGAGAATGCATGTGTACGATGTTGTACTCCTCGAGAAACTTGTAGGTAGATCGTGCCGTCTTCTTCGAACTTGTTATTTTCGAGTAATTTGTAAAGTAGTGTAATGAGTTCTGCTTTAGAGAATGGTAGTGTTAATTCTATTTCATCCATTGAACGGTATAATCGAGTTAAATGCGGATCTAATAAGTGGATGGTTCCTTTATAAATACGAATGACTTCGTAGACACCATCTCCAAACTGCGAGCCACGTTCTTCTAATTGTATGTACGGTCCTGTTTTATGTGTATCAATAATTTTATCATTCCATAATACAAATCTTTCGTACGCCATGTTACTTCCCATCCTTTCTTAATTGTTTGAATGCTGAGCACTGCAATTTATCCCGCACTAACGGGCAGTAATACTCCCACCTCAAAATTTGGTGTAAGCAATGTCCAGCTCTAGCGGCTAAAATCTCCAGCCGTTTCGCTCCCTCGGACGAGGCAAAAA
>NZ_NTUG01000023.1 GCF_002561295.1 Bacillus cereus | reverse complement strand
CATATTATATGGTTAAGTCCTCGATCTATTAGTATTCGTCAGCTCCACATGTCACCATGCTTCCACCTCGAACCTATCAACCTGATCATCTTTCAGGGATCTTACTAGCTTACGCTATGGGAAATCTCATCTTGAGGGGGGCTTCATGCTTAGATGCTTTCAGCACTTATCCCTTCCGCACATAGCTACCCAGCTATGCCCTTGGCAGAACAACTGGTACACCAGCGGTGCGTCCATCCCGGTCCTCTCGTACTAAGGACAGCTCCTCTCAAATTTCCTACGCCCACGACGGATAGGGACCGAACTGTCTCACGACGTTCTGAACCCAGCTCGCGTACCGCTTTAATGGGCGAACAGCCCAACCCTTGGGACCGACTACAGCCCCAGGATGCGATGAGCCGACATCGAGGTGCCAAACCTCCCCGTCGATGTGGACTCTTGGGGGAGATAAGCCTGTTATCCCCGGGGTAGCTTTTATCCGTTGAGCGATGGCCCTTCCATGCGGAACCACCGGATCACTAAGCCCGACTTTCGTCCCTGCTCGACTTGTAGGTCTCGCAGTCAAGCTCCCTTATGCCTTTGCACTCTACGAATGATTTCCAACCATTCTGAGGGAACCTTTGGGCGCCTCCGTTACACTTTAGGAGGCGACCGCCCCAGTCAAACTGCCCACCTGACACTGTCTCCCGGGTCGATAAGACCCGTAGGTTAGAATTTCAATACAGTCAGGGCGGTATCCCACCAGCGCCTCCACCGAAGCTAGCGCTCCGGTTTCAAAGGCTCCCGCCTATCCTGTACAAACTGTACCAAAATTCAATATCAGGCTACAGTAAAGCTCCACGGGGTCTTTCCGTCCTGTCGCGGGTAACCTGCATCTTCACAGGTACTATAATTTCACCGAGTCTCTGGTTGAGACAGTGCCCAAATCGTTACACCTTTCGTGCGGGTCGGAACTTACCCGACAAGGAATTTCGCTACCTTAGGACCGTTATAGTTACGGCCGCCGTTTACTGGGGCTTCAGTTCAGAGCTTCGCTTGCGCTAACCCCTCTCCTTAACCTTCCAGCACCGGGCAGGTGTCAGCCCCTATACTTCGCCTTACGGCTTCGCAGAGACCTGTGTTTTTGCTAAACAGTCGCTTGGGCCTATTCACTGCGGCTTTCCGTTAAGAAAGCACCCCTTCTCCCGAAGTTACGGGGTCATTTTGCCGAGTTCCTTAACCAGAGTTCTCTCGCACACCTTAGGATTCTCTCCTCGCCTACCTGTGTCGGTTTGCGGTACAGGCACCTTTTATCTCGCTAGAAGCTTTTCTTGGCAGCGGGGAATCAAAGACTTCGCTCCATAAGGAGCTTCCCCATCACAGCTCAGCCTTCACGATAAGCGGATTTGCCTACTTATCAGCCTAACTGCTTGGACGTGCACAACCAATCGCACGCTTCTTCTATCCTTCTGCGTCCCTCCATTGCTCAAACGATAAAGAGGTGGTACAGGAATATCAACCTGTTGTCCATCGCCTACGCCTGTCGGCCTCGGCTTAGGTCCTGACTAACCCTGAGCGGACGAGCCTTCCTCAGGAAACCTTAGGCATTCGGTGGACGGGATTCTCACCCGTCTTTCGCTACTCATACCGGCATTCTCACTTCTAAGCACTCCACCAGTCCTTACGGTCTGACTTCACTGTCCTTAGAACGCTCCCCTACCACTGATACGTAAGTATCAATTCGCAGCTTCGGTGGTGTATTTAGCCCCGGTACATTTTCGGCGCAGAGTCACTCGACTAGTGAGCTATTACGCACTCTTTAAATGGTGGCTGCTTCTAAGCCAACATCCTAGTTGTCTAAGCAACTCCACATCCTTTTCCACTTAATACACACTTTGGGACCTTAGCTGGCGATCTGGGCTGTTTCCCTCTTGACTACGGATCTTATCACTCGCAGTCTGACTCCTAAGGATAAGTCATTGGCATTCGGAGTTTGACTGAATTCGGTAATCCGATGAGGACCCCTAGTTCAATCAGTGCTCTACCTCCAAGACTCTTACACTTAAGGCTAGCCCTAAAGCTATTTCGGGGAGAACCAGCTATCTCCAGGTTCGATTGGAATTTCTCCGCTACCCACACCTCATCCCCGCACTTTTCAACGTGCGTGGGTTCGGGCCTCCATTCAGTGTTACCTGAACTTCACCCTGGACATGGGTAGATCACCTGGTTTCGGGTCTACGACCACGTACTAAACGCCCTATTCAGACTCGCTTTCGCTACGGCTCCGCCTCTTCAGCTTAACCTCGCACGGGATCGTAACTCGCCGGTTCATTCTACAAAAGGCACGCCATCACCCATTAACGGGCTCTGACTATTTGTAGGCACACGGTTTCAGGATCTCTTTCACTCCCCTTCCGGGGTGCTTTTCACCTTTCCCTCACGGTACTGGTTCACTATCGATCACTAGGGAGTATTTAGCCTTGGGAGATGGTCCTCCCGGATTCCGACGGAATTTCACGTGTTCCGCCGTACTCAGGATACATTCAAGAGAGAACGAAGTTTCGACTACGGGGTTGTTACCCTCTGTGACGAGCCTTTCCAGACTGCTTCGTCTACCTCGTTCCTTTGTAACTCCGTATAGAATGTCCTACAACCCCAAGAGGCAAGCCTCTTGGTTTGGGCTAGATTCCGTTTCGCTCGCCGCTACTCAGGAAATCGCATTTGCTTTCTCTTCCTCCAGGTACTTAGATGTTTCAGTTCCCTGGGTCTGTCTTCAATACCCTATGTATTCAGGTAAAGATACCATACCATTACGTATGGTGGGTTTCCCCATTCGGAAATCTTCGGATCAAAGCTTACTTACAGCTCCCCGAAGCATATCGGCGTTAGTCCCGTCCTTCATCGACTCCTAGTGTCAAGGCATCCACCGTGCGCCCTTTCTAACTTAACCAAACTAAAATTAAAAAATATGAGCTACACTGTTATCTAGTTTTCAAAGAACATACNNAAAACGAAACACGGAAACTTATATTGATGAACAGCGTTCATCAATTCTCCATAGAAAGGAGGTGATCCAGCCGCACCTTCCGATACGGCTACCTTGTTACGACTTCACCCCAATCATCTGTCCCACCTTAGGCGGCTGGCTCCAAAAGGTTACCCCACCGACTTCGGGTGTTACAAACTCTCGTGGTGTGACGGGCGGTGTGTACAAGGCCCGGGAACGTATTCACCGCGGCATGCTGATCCGCGATTACTAGCGATTCCAGCTTCATGTAGGCGAGTTGCAGCCTACAATCCGAACTGAGAACGGTTTTATGAGATTAGCTCCACCTCGCGGTCTTGCAGCTCTTTGTACCGTCCATTGTAGCACGTGTGTAGCCCAGGTCATAAGGGGCATGATGATTTGACGTCATCCCCACCTTCCTCCGGTTTGTCACCGGCAGTCACCTTAGAGTGCCCAACTTAATGATGGCAACTAAGATCAAGGGTTGCGCTCGTTGCGGGACTTAACCCAACATCTCACGACACGAGCTGACGACAACCATGCACCACCTGTCACTCTGCTCCCGAAGGAGAAGCCCTATCTCTAGGGTTTTCAGAGGATGTCAAGACCTGGTAAGGTTCTTCGCGTTGCTTCGAATTAAACCACATGCTCCACCGCTTGTGCGGGCCCCCGTCAATTCCTTTGAGTTTCAGCCTTGCGGCCGTACTCCCCAGGCGGAGTGCTTAATGCGTTAACTTCAGCACTAAAGGGCGGAAACCCTCTAACACTTAGCACTCATCGTTTACGGCGTGGACTACCAGGGTATCTAATCCTGTTTGCTCCCCACGCTTTCGCGCCTCAGTGTCAGTTACAGACCAGAAAGTCGCCTTCGCCACTGGTGTTCCTCCATATCTCTACGCATTTCACCGCTACACATGGAATTCCACTTTCCTCTTCTGCACTCAAGTCTCCCAGTTTCCAATGACCCTCCACGGTTGAGCCGTGGGCTTTCACATCAGACTTAAGAAACCACCTGCGCGCGCTTTACGCCCAATAATTCCGGATAACGCTTGCCACCTACGTATTACCGCGGCTGCTGGCACGTAGTTAGCCGTGGCTTTCTGGTTAGGTACCGTCAAGGTGCCAGCTTATTCAACTAGCACTTGTTCTTCCCTAACAACAGAGTTTTACGACCCGAAAGCCTTCATCACTCACGCGGCGTTGCTCCGTCAGACTTTCGTCCATTGCGGAAGATTCCCTACTGCTGCCTCCCGTAGGAGTCTGGGCCGTGTCTCAGTCCCAGTGTGGCCGATCACCCTCTCAGGTCGGCTACGCATCGTTGCCTTGGTGAGCCGTTACCTCACCAACTAGCTAATGCGACGCGGGTCCATCCATAAGTGACAGCCGAAGCCGCCTTTCAATTTCGCACCATGCGGTGCAAAATGTTATCCGGTATTAGCCCCGGTTTCCCGGAGTTATCCCAGTCTTATGGGCAGGTTACCCACGTGTTACTCACCCGTCCGCCGCTAACTTCATAAGAGCAAGCTCTTAATCCATTCGCTCGACTTGCATGTATTAGGCACGCCGCCAGCGTTCATCCTGAGCCAGGATCAAACTCTCCAATAAAGTTAGTTTGTCTAGCATCATAAAATAAAAATTGACGTTTCACGTTGTTTGTTTCGTT
>NZ_NTUG01000022.1 GCF_002561295.1 Bacillus cereus | reverse complement strand
GGAAACTTAAAAAATGGTGAAAAGGTAACAATCTTAGGGAAGGCGAACGGCTGGGCGAAAATTAGTTATAAAGGTCATGAAGGTTATATTTCACTAGAGTTTATTCAAATTGGAATGGATCCTGCAAAACCAACTGTTCCTGGACAAGTTATAGAAGAACGAGCAGTTGTAAATGCTTCTCTATTAAATGTTCGTAAAGGTTCATCTACGGAAACTGCAATTATTGGTCATTTGAAAAATGGAGAGACTGTGACAATAGTTGCTAAAGAGAATGGTTGGGCCAAAATTCGTTTTAGTGGCGGTGAAGGGTACGTCTCATTACAATTCCTAAAAATGAAACAAGGTTCGTCTTCATATGAAATTGTTACTTCATCTCAAAAAATCCAAAAACCAAATGAAGTAGAAGCTGAACGAATTATGAAAAATATGAAAGAGGACGCTTATATTACAAACGGTGGTAAGGTTGTAGATATGAAGCAAGGGTTTGTTCGCGCAAATGGCGTTATTCATATTTACGATATTCAGACTGGAAAGAAACTTACATATGTAAAAGGTGGAGCAGACTTAAAGTTTGTAAAAGCTGTCGGGAATCGTATACATGTGAAAATCGATGGATTGACAGGATATGTAAATATAGGTGATGTAACATTGCATCCGACGATGACAGGGGCAGCAACTTCTTACTATTCCGTAAAAAATGGGAAACTATATCATTATGTATATAACTCTTCTACTGGTAAGCATGCAGTGTATCAAGTTGGAAATGCACCGAAGCATTTAAAAGAGGGTGAGCGCTACGAGTCATTTGATAAAACACAAATTGGTGGGAAAGATAGTTATCAATACTTTGAATATGTGCCACTGCGTGTAACTTCTACCTATACAGGTGAAGAGATTGATAATTTCTTACGTAAATCTAATCCGAATAGTCCTCTTGTTGGACTCGGGGAATATTTTGTAAGTGCAGCAGAGAAGTATAAGATGAATGCTGGATACTTGTTATCACATGCTATTTTAGAGTCTGGTTGGGGAACAAGCCGTATTGCGCGAGACAAGAAAAATTTATTTGGATTTAGAGCAGTAGACTCAGATCCATATAACGGAGCAACTGGATTTAAAACATGGGAAGAGGGCATTGATTTTTGTGCAGCGTACATCGATAAACATTACTTAA
Source organism: Bacillus cereus (assembly GCF_002561295.1). GTDB lineage: Bacteria > Bacillota > Bacilli > Bacillales > Bacillaceae_G > Bacillus_A > Bacillus_A cereus_S. Next base: position 78,840 of record NZ_NTUG01000022.1, on the reverse strand, counting down.
CGCCAAGTGGAAACACATATAATGGTGGGAATTTAGGTGATAAAGCACAAGGTATGAATGTTATGTATGCAAGTGATGAAAACTGGGGACAACAAATTGCATCACTTATGCACAGAATAGATGCAATAAATGGAAGTAAAGATTTGAATAAATACAGACTTGGAACATTGAAGACAAGTTCAGTAGTATATAAAAACCTAGCTGGAGATCAAAATGGTTCCACGTCTCGAAATATAATGGTGGCGATTAAAAATACGATTCATACCCCACAAGGGTCATATTATGAAATCGTTTCAGATAATAAGGCGTACAATAGTGTTTACGTGAAGACTGAATCAGTAAATCTTGTAAACTCTTATTAAGGTTCATTCAGTAGGTAGATACCGATATTAGAAAATACAATTCATGTTATTAGCCTTCGCCAATCGGGCTTTTACGGGTAGTTGATCTCCCAACGAACTCCTTTAGAAAAGTGGGAGCAACATGTCATTTTGTTGTTGGTAATAGTAGAGAAATAATAACTGGCGGCGTGGATTATATTCCGCGCTATGCCAGTATCCCGAGTGTTGAGAAACTACAATCTGTATTGAAAATTTCTATCTCGATTGAAAATGCTGTGAATTATGAGGTTTGGGGTAATTTGCCATTTCTTACATCCTCATAAACAAATGAAGTAGATGTTTTCATATAATTGAAAATTTATTCTTTTGTTCAATCGGCAACTAATGCTACAATATAAGAGAAGAATGTAATATTTTCCTATTTGGAAAATACCTTGTGGAAAGGAAGAAACTTCATGCCTATTATTTTAGAAAAAGGACAGAAGATTGACTTAACGAAGGGACAACCAAGAGTAGCAAAATTACAGGTTGGCTTAGGATGGGATCCAATGGGACAATCAGGTGGATTTCTATCTTCGTTATTTGGAAGCAAACCAACCATCGATTGTGATGCATCTGTGATTATGTTAGAAAATGATCGTTTTTTAAATAAAAATGATCTTGTTTACTTTGGTAATAAGCTGTCTGCTTGTGGAAGTATTATTCATTCGGGTGATAATTTAACAGGTGAAGGTTCTGGTGATGATGAAACGATTTTCGTAGAATTACATAAAGTTCCGAGTCGGATTAATCGTTTAGTATTTGTTGTAAATATTTATGATTGCGTGAATCGTCGCCAAGACTTTGGCATGATTCAGAACGCTTATATTCGTATTCAAAATCCGCAAACACGTGAAGAATTAGCACGTTACAATTTATCTGATAGTTATGGCGGGAAAACAACGTTAGTTGCAGGTGAAATGTACCGTCATGGAAGTGAATGGAAGTTTGCTGCGGTTGGAGAAGGTACGCAAGATAAAAATTTAAGTGAGATTGTATCACGTTATCAATAATATAATTTTAGGAGGAATAATATATGGCATCGATTTCGTTAAAAAAGGGACAAAAGGTAGATTTAACAAAAACAAACCCAGGTCTTTCTAACGTTCTTGTAGGTCTTGGATGGGATACAAATCGTTATGATGGACAAAACGATTTTGATTTAGACGTTAGTATTTTCCTAGTAGGTGCAAATGGAAAAGTATCAGGTCCAGAGGACTTTGTATTTTATAATAATCCAAAGGGTGCAAATGGTTCTGTAGAGCATTTAGGAGATAATCGTACTGGTGACGGCGAAGGCGATGATGAAACAATTAAAGTAGATTTAAAGAATGTTCCTGCTCATATTGAGCGTATTTGTTTCACAATTACAATCTACGACGGGGAAGGCCGCAGCCAAAACTTCGGACAAGTATCTAATTCTTTCGTACGTATTGTAGATGAAGAGAAAGGATCAGAGTTAATTCGTTATGATCTTGGTGAGGATTTCTCTATTGAAACAGCAGTAGTAGTAGGGGAATTATATCGTCATGCGGGTGATTGGAAATTTAATGCGATTGGAAGTGGATTCCAAGGTGGATTAGGATCTTTATGTAATAACTTTGGTTTAGATGTAGAGTAATAAAAGAAATATACATGAGTGAACATGTACGTCACTCATGTATATGTTTTTAGAATGATAGCATAAGAGGTGAATATAAATGGTTATTCAATTGCAAAAAGGACAGAAAATTGATTTAGGTAAGACAAGCCCTGGTCTTACAAAAGCGGTTATCGGTCTTGGATGGGACATTAAATCATATGATGGCGGATCTGATTATGATTTAGATGCATCTGCTTTTTTATTAGATGCAAATGGAAAATGTACGAAAGAAACAAATTTTATTTTCTATAATAACTTACAATCTCCTTGTGAATCGGTTTTACATACAGGTGATAACCGTACTGGTGCTGGTGAAGGTGATGATGAGCAACTTGTTGTAGATTTAACGAAAGTTCCAGCAGATGTGCATAGAATCGCAATTACTGTTACGATTTATGATGCGGAAGGACGTAATCAAAACTTTGGACAAGTTGCAAATGCATTTGCTCGTTTAGCAAATGAAGAAACAAATGAAGAAGTTCTTCGTTTTGATTTAGGGGAAGATTTCTCCATTGAAACAGCAGTTGTCTTTTGTGAATTATACCGTCATAATGGACAGTGGAAGTTTAATGCAGTAGGAAGTGGATTCCAAGGTGGATTAGGTGCGCTTGTAAGAGCGTATGGCTTGGATGCGTAAGAGGGAAACGAACTTCGTTTCCTTTTTTCGCCTTTCTATAAATCTAGCAGAGAATAGGGGATAACAGTAAGATGAGCATTTTACAAGGCATGCTTGATACGTATGCCCAATTTTTTGATTGGGACATGTGGATTAAGGTGTTGCAAGATCCGGTATCATGGGGATTAATTGGTACACTTGTAGTACTTGAAGGTTTATTATCTGCTGATAACGCACTTGTGTTAGCGGTAATGGTAAAACATTTACCGGAAGAAAAACGTAAAAAGGCATTATTTTATGGATTAATTGGTGCATATGTATTCCGCTTTATTGCGATTGGAATCGGTATGTTCTTAATTAAATTATGGTGGGTAAAATTATTAGGAGCGCTGTATCTCGCATGGCTTTCTATTAAATACTTTATGGATAAACGAAAAGGAAATGATGAGGAAGAGGAAGCACATGGCATGAACGAAAACAGCATTCTCTTTAGAATGTTTGGTGTATTCTGGGGAACAGTTGTAATGGTTGAATTAATGGACATTGCATTCTCGGTAGATAGCGTTCTTGCAGCATTTGGTGTTTCTAATGAAGTTTGGATTCTATTGTTAGGTGGAATGCTCGGTATTTTAATGATGCGTGGTATTGCTGGCGTATTTTTAAAATTACTAGAACGTATTCCTGAGCTTGAATCAACGGCATATATTTTAATTTTAATCATTGCTGGGAAGATGTTATTATCTGTCTGGCATATTGAAATGCCACACTGGTTATTCTTTATAATTCTTGTTATCGCATTTGGCGCAACATTTATTCTGCACTATATGCGAAAAGGACAAGCTCGCGAAGAGATTGCAGCTACTAAGCAAGAAGATAAATAATTGAAATGGGTTAGCTCGTTATACGAGCGCCCATTTTTTATAATCTAAAATAGTTTATAATAAAGAGATAAGATATTAATTTTTAAAAAGTAAATGTTTTTGGAGGTGAACTGTCGTGTTTTCGCGTTTTACACTTCATCCATACGCATTAAAAGCAGAAAATGATTTGAAACAATTTGAAATGATTTTAGAAAAGCGGCCGCAGTATGAATTAACAGAGAATAAGATGCAATTTAGCTACATAGCTTGTCGAATTCTTGGTGTCCCTAACGATGTAGATGAATATTTTAATGAATTGTTTGATTATAGTGAAGCGAAAGGGATTCATGTACTACACGAACAAAATTTAAATAAGGTCATTGATTCTGAGAAGCTTCGTCATATTCAAGAAGTATTTATACTACATCAGGAAGCGCCGAATGGTCTTACAGTAAATCGTCTTGTTGCACATTTATCAGGTAAACAATTGTTACCAAAAGTCGATAACCCTGATTTACAGCACTATATACATACAACATTTATCGCTGTGCTAAAATTGTACGAGAAACAGCATAATCAATCGTTAAAAACAGAAGGTTTTCGACGTTTCTTAATTGATATTATTAAATTAAGTGAAAATTACGTAGCAAAATGGTTTTCGACAATTAATTATAAAAAGCAAATGCCTCGCATCGTTTGGTATGGAGATGCAAAGGAGAGTCGTATTTATTTCTTATACTTCCTTATTATGCTCGGGTGTGATGTTTTATATTATCATCCAGAAGGAAAAGACGGCTTTGAAAGTGTTGATGATCAAGAAAAAACTTTTGTTATTTCACATTCAGGTCGTATTTCACTTGAGCCATTTCCAGATCGGCGCCGTGAACGTGTCGCAACGGTGGCTTATCAAGCATCGAAAGAAATTGAACAAGTACTCCACCATGACAATTCTTTATTATACAAACCGTGGCAATTTCGCGCATACACACCTGTAGCACGTACACTAAAGACAACATATGATGAACTATTTTTAATTACGAAAGAGAAGGCATTTGTACGTCCGACATTCTTTGTGGAAAATAAACATATTTATATTCCGTCTTTATTTGCGAAGGTGTCAGGTGTTTCGAAGAATGATAAAGAATACTTCCAAAGATTGAAGACAGTAACGACATTTGATAACAGCTTGTTAATTAATACATTTCCATTTACAAAAGAACAAAAAGCAAACTTTCAATTTCATTATCGAGATGCATTAGACCGCGCTGGAAAATTGCATCCCGATCAAATTATGAACAGTCATTGGTGGCCGCATAAGCGTTTACCTGAAGGATTACAACATGGAATTGCTGAGGCGATTATTCATACGTGTGAAAGTGAACTTTGTAAACCTGTTGGAAAAGAAACGAAACAAGAGGTAGCATTGTATGTTTTTGCACAGCTTTCTCAAATTCCACCTCGTATTTTAGAGTTACTTGAGAAATTTGATTATTCGCAAGAAGTACCAAAAATTGTTATATTTAATAATGAGAAGAGCGGAGAATTAACTCGTTCTGATGCTGTCTTGTTGTTATTCTTAAATCAAATCGGAATTGATGTATTGCACTTTAATCCGACAGGAAGAAATGATATTGAACCTTACATTGAAGCAGCGGCATTTGATTCCCACTGGCTTGAAGAAGTGAATTTTGATCTTGAATTTCATGGTCCATCAGCTTATAAGAATTTATCTCAAACAATAAAAGGGCTATTTCGCCCATTTTTATAAAGAAGGGGAGAAAAACATATGAACAATAATCCTATCGTATTAGATTCAAAAACAGAATTAAATGAACAAACAGCGCAAGATGTCCGTTTGCAGCTTAGACAAGATGCCGAAGTTCAACGTATCTATAACGCTGTTGATATTAAAGATCAGTTGGAGTTAATTGAGCTAGGGAAAGAACCTTCTATGGAAATTTCTCGCTTCGCGGATCAAATTTTACATACGATGTCTTTATCCAAGATAGAGGATTCTGGGGAATTATTAAAGCAACTTGGTAAGATTATGGACAGGTTTGATAGTAAAGATTTCGCAGAAGAGAAAAGTGGCTTTTTCTCTCGTATGTTTAAAAAAGCAGATAAAATGATTGAGCAAATCTTTAGTAAGTATCAAACGATGGGCCGTGAAATGGACAAAGTGTACGTGGAAATTACAAAATACCAAGATGAAATGAAAAAATCAATTGGTACGTTAGATGGTTTATATGAACAAAACTTAAAATATTATTTAGACTTAGAGAAATATGTAGTAGCAGGGGAAATGTTACTAGAGCGTCTAAACACAGAACTTGTTCCAATGTATGAAGAACGCGTTCGTAATAATGATCAGTTGGCAGGGATTGAATTAGAATCTTTGAGAAACTCTGTTGAAATTTTAGAGCAGCGCATTGATGATTTAGAGAAGGCTCGTATGGTTGCACTATTAACAGCACCACAAATTCGCATGATTCAACGTGGTAATAACAAATTAATTGGTAAAATTAATACAGCATTTATTACAACAATCCCTATTTTTAAAAACGGAATTATTCAAGCTGTGAATGCGAAGCGTCAAAAGCTTGTTGCTGACTCTATGGCGGAGCTTGATCGTCGTACAAATGAGTTGCTTAAGAAAAACGCACAAAATATTGCAACACAAAGTGTAGAAGTAGCAAGGCTTTCTGGCTCTTCTAGTATTAAAATGGAAACACTTGAAGAAACATGGAATATTATTTCAAGAGGTATGCAAGAAACGCAGCAAATCGAAGAACAAAACAAACGTGAACGTGAAGAAAGCCGGAAACGTATGGCAGAACTTACGGAGAATATTAAAAAAGAATTACAAGGGTAATAAAAAGGCAATGAGGAGATTCCTCATTGCCTTTTAGCTTCTTTTAAACACCTTTATAATCTCATTCACAACAAGTGGCATAATACTTAGTACGATAACAAATCCCCAGTCTTGTAATGTTAAGGCGTGTACCCCAAATATGTTGGCAATTGGTGGTATTGAGATAATACATATTTGCATTAGGATACCGATAAGTAGGGAGAAAACTAAGTATTTATTTGTGAATATTCCAATTGAAAAGATTGACTTTGTACGAGATCGTAAGTTGAATGAATGAACAAGCTGTGAAAAACTAAGTACGACAAACGCCATCGTTTGAGCATGTAGTAATGCATCGTCATCAATTTGAGATGGGAACAACGGGAAGATATTCGTATCTCCTGTGTATAATTTCGCTCCAACAATAAAGGCGATTAAAGTAAGCAGCCCTATGACAGCCCCGTTCAGAATAAGGAAAGGGACACTACCTTTAAACAAGCTTTCCTTTTCTCCGCGAGGTTTGTCTTTCATAACATCTGGATCTTCTGGATCAACGCCTAGCGATAGAGCCGGGAGCGTGTCTGTAATTAAGTTCACCCATAAAATATGAATGGGACGAAGCGGTGTAGCCCACCCTAGTAAAATAGCTAAAAAGAGTGCAATAATTTCTCCAAAGTTGCAAGAAAGTAAGAAAAGAATTGATTTTTTTATGTTGCGATAAATATTTCTTCCCTCTTCAACAGCTTTGACAATAGATGAGAAGTTATCATCTGTTAAAACCATATCAGCCGCTCCTTTAGCGACATCTGTTCCTGTAATCCCCATTGCGACTCCGATATCTGCTTGTTTTAAAGATGGTGCATCATTGACGCCATCCCCAGTCATAGAAACAATATTTCCTTTTGCACGTAATGCTCCCACAATTTTTACTTTATGTTCAGGAGAGACACGGGCAAATACATTTAAATGATTAATTTCATCTGCTAATTTTTCATCTGAAATACGATCTAATTCTGTGCCAATCATGACTTCAGTTTCTTTTTCAGCGATGCCAAGCTCTTTTGCGATAGCAAAGGCAGTATCTTTATGGTCGCCTGTAATCATAACGGTACGAATCCCTGCCCTTTTACATGCAGCAATAGAAGCTTTTACTTCGGTTCTAGGGGGATCAATCATACCGACAATCCCTATAAATATAAGGTTTTCTTCTATGTGATCCTTGGCGATGTTTTGTGTGTCATACTGCTTGAAAGCAAAAGATAGTACGCGCAAAGCTTTTTGGGACATCATTTGAGCAGCTTCTACTATTTGTTCTTTATCTGCATCGGTTAAAATTCTTGTCTCACCATTTGTGAAAATATGGGTACAACGAGGTAAGAGTTTATCAATTGCTCCTTTTGTCATGCTGTAATAGTGCTTATCATATTCATGCACTGTCGACATCATCTTGCGTTCGGAGTCAAAAGGTAATTCATTCACACGTCTATGTTGAACTTCTAACGTCTCTTTTTGAAAATCAAAGGTGCTGCCGGCAACAAGAAGAGCAATTTCTGTTGGATCCCCAGTCTGTGATTCGGCTGTATAAGATGCGTCGTTACATAAAATCATGTTTTCTAATAATAAGCGTTGGGCGTCATTATTTACGTTTACATTCTCTAGTTTGTCATATGTATGGTCACTATAAAAGTGAGTAACTGTCATTTTGTTTTGAGTTAATGTACCCGTTTTATCTGAACAAATAATCGTAACCGAACCGAGTGCCTCAACAGCTGGAAGTTTGCGAATGATTACGTTTTGTTTAATCATTCGCTGTACACCAATTGCGAGAACGATAGAGACGATGGCTGGTAATCCTTCTGGGATTGCCGCGACCGCCAAGCTAATTGCAGTCATAAACATTTCTAGTGTATCTCGTCCTTGGAAATATCCGATTAAGAACATAATGATACAGATTGCTACAGCTACAAACCCTAAATATTTTCCGACTTGTGCTAAGCTTTTTTGAAGTGGTGTTGTATCGTCGTCAGCTTCATGTAACATAGTAGCGATTTTTCCGATTTGTGATTTCATACCTGTTTCAACAGCAACCCCAACGCCACGTCCATACGTGACGAGTGTTGACATAAATGCCATATTTTTTTGATCGCCTAGTGGTACTTGTTCTTCATTTTGAAGAGAAGGATGATACGTAGAATCTTTGTCAACAGGAACAGATTCTCCTGTTAAAGCAGACTCTTCAATTTTTAAATTGGCCGTTTCGATAAGGCGTAAGTCACACGGAATATAACGTCCGGCATCAAGCATAATAATATCTCCCGGTACGACTTGCTCAGATGGAATTTCTTTTAACTCACCATCACGTTTTACGATGGCTTTAGGTGTGGCCATTTTTTTTAATGCTTCTAAAGCTTGCTCTGCTTTTGATTCTTGAATAACACCGATTGCAGCATTTAGCAAAACAACAAGGAAAATAATGCTGGCATCGGCCCATTCACCTACAAAGGCTGAAATAAGAGCGGCAATTAAAAGAACATAGACGAGGACATCATTAATTTGAGAAAAAATACGTTGCCATAGCGTTCTTTTTTGTTTTGTGATGAGTTCGTTTCGGCCGTATTTCTTTAGGCGACTTTGTACTATTTCGTTTGTTAAACCATGTTGTTCGTTTGTTTCAAGTGAAAGTATTGTTTCCTCTTTCGTTTTACTGTACCAATTGTTCATAGAAAAGCACCTCCGGTAAACACAGTTAGCAATGGTAATATAGTGAGTAATAGATGTGAGATCGATGGTGGGGTTCTTCTTTTATTGTACAGTATTTGGAAAATAGATGTAGAAAAGTAGGGGGATGTCATGAATTTGTTAGAATTGAACTACCATCACTTACCCTTGATAGTTCCGTTTCGGAACGAGATGAAGATGATTAGTATGCATGTTACAGTTCTAACGTGCTATCCGTCTTCACTTCGTTTAGAAGGGTGAAAATAAAGAAAAGCCCCTTAATCAAGGGACTTTTCTTTATTTTTTAATTAACGTACCCAATTCTTCTGTAATAGCTTGCATTTCACTAATGCTAAATGTTTCACGCTTCATTACATGATCATAAATGTCACGTAAATCTTCGTACATAGCTTCATTAAAGCTTTCAGCACGCATTGCACCAGCATTTACCATACGTAACTTTTCTTTAATCGCCTCTACCATATATTCAACATTTTCTTGTGATTTTACGGATAAATCCACCGAAGTGTCCCCCTTTGAAATAACATAAGGATATCTTAACATTTTTTATCATTTTCGTTAATGAAACTTTTCAATCCTATTAAATTAGTAGGAATTTCCTTTATAATTAATAATTGGTTGTTTATACTATATGTATATATAAGAAATGCGTCAAGAAAGGAAGAAACAAATATGATTCAAGTATTGTTTGTTTGTCTCGGGAACATTTGTCGTTCTCCGATGGCAGAAGCAATTTTTCGGGATCTTGTCGTGAAAGAGGGGCTAGAACATAAACTTCAAATTGATTCTGCTGGAACAGGCGATTGGCATATTGGACACCCACCTCATGAAGGAACAAGAAAAATTTTAAAAGAAAATGGAGTCTCTTTTGAAGGAATTAAAGCACGTCAAGTAGAAAAAGAAGATTTAACAAAGTTTGATTATATTATTGCCATGGACAACAAGAATATAGCAGACTTAGAAAGTTTAGGTAAAGCTGGAGGCTATATTGGTAGACTGTCCGATTTTGTTCCAGACGATGGCTGGACTGATGTTCCTGACCCTTATTTTACAGGGAACTTTCAAGAAGTGTATGACCTTGTAATAGAAGGGTGTGCAAAGTTGTTAGCATTCATTCGAAATGAGCAAGGAATATGAGAAAGTTTAGAAAGAAATACTTTCTAATATAAGAAACGAAAGGGTGAAGGAATATGGCAAAGAAGAATAATATAGCTCGAAACATTGCGATTGGGGTAGCAGCAGGTGTAGCTGTTTCCATGTTGAAGAAAGAAAACCGTGAGAAAGTGAAAAATACAGCGGAAAAAGCAAAAACAAAAATGATTGAAATTGGTGAGAATGCAAAGATTAAAGAAAAAGTGCAAACTGTTACAGATAAAGGGCGAGAACTTGCAGATTTTAATGTCGTAAAGGCGAAGGTAGCGGAAATTAAAAAATTGACACCAGCTGTTGTTGAGACATTAAAAGAAACGAAAGAAATCTTTAGTAAGAAAAAAGCTGAGCCAAAAGAAAAAACAGAAACAATTGAAATTCAAGCAGTTTCTCCAGTGTCAGATGAGTTAAAGGGAGAAGAACCGGTAAATGCTGAGGAAAAAAAAACGGAAGCATATATTGAGTTGAAGCAGGATAAAGAAGAGAAGAGAAGTGTTTAGAGAAATATGAAAAAACTTTTAGAGAAAGCAAGGGGAAATCGTGTCTATTCGTTTGGTAAAGGTCTCTATGACCGAACGATGCGAGATGACGTAGCGGGCTTAGCAGCACAGCTCGCTTATTTCTTCTTGCTTGCGATTTTTCCTGGGCTTGTTTTTTTAATTACACTTCTTGGATTTATTCCCATTCATACAGAGGATGTGCTCAGTTTATTAGAGAATTATGTGCCAGAAGATGCAATGAATTTAATTGAGGTGAATGTCGATAGCGTCGTAAACAAACAAAATGGTGGTTTGCTATCATTTGGTTTATTATCGATGTTATGGTTTGCATCAAATGGTGTAAATGCAGTCATGAATGCTTTTAATCGTGCTTATGACGTAAAAGAAACACGCTCTTACATTACAACGAGAGCGTTGTCCATTGTACTCACACTGTCAATAATTTTTATGATTGTCTTTGCTTTAATTGTCCCTGTTTTTGGACAGGTAATTGGAGCAGCTGTTTTTAAAGCGCTCGGCTTATCAGAGAGTTTTTCCTTCGTATGGAGTATTACACGATTAGTAGCCAGCTTTTTAGTGTTATTTGCCTTATTTAGTTTCTTATATACATTTGCGCCTGATCGAAAGTTAAGAAGAAAAGAAGTTGTATCAGGAGCATTATTTGCAACAATTGGATGGATTGTGGTATCGTACTCATTTGCTTTTTACGTAGACAAATTTGCCAATTATGCAAATACATATGGTGGTCTCGGTGGTATTATCATTTTAATGTTATGGTTCTATTTAACGGCCTGGGTTATTTTACTTGGTGGTGAAATTAATGGTCTCTTGTATTCTTATCGAGCAAGTGACAATAATTCCCGTAATGAAAAATAGCGTCCTGTTCCATAATAAAAAGGAACAGGGGGGATTCAAAATGAGTAATAATAAAAAGAATCACAATAATAAAAGCCAAGGTAAACAAAAAAGTAGTTCGCATCCAAAACATAAAACAAGCAGTAGTGCGAATGGACATAACGGTTACCATTAAACGTACAATCTACTGAAGATAAATAGTGAAGAAAAACGGGTCCCTGCCTGGGGGACCCGTTAGTTATTGCCTTTTAATAATCGTAATCCGTTTAAAATAACAAGAATTGTACTTCCTTCATGGCCAATAACACCAAAGGGAAGAGCTAAAAATTGCAAGAAGTTTGAACAAATGAGCAACGCGATTACCGCTAAAGAAAAGATAATGTTTTGTTTTACGATGCGATTCATTCGTTTTGATAAACGAATGGCTTGTGCAAGGCGAGAAAGTTCATTTTTCATTAAAACGACATCTGCTGTTTCTAAGGCAACATCTGTACCTTCTCCCATGGCAACACCAATACTTGATGTAGCAAGTGCAGGAGCATCGTTAATACCATCGCCAACCATTGCTACTGTACCGTATTTTTCTTTTAGTTGTTTTATCGTGTCTACTTTTGTTTCAGGTAAGCATGATGCGTAGTATTCTTTTATATTGCTTTCAGTTGCAATTGCTTTAGCTGTTTGTTCGTTATCACCGGTGATCATGATGGCTTCAACACCAATGCTCTGTAAATCATGAATTGCAGCAATTGTTTCCTGGCGCAACGTATCTTTTAGAGCGATAAGCCCAAGAATTCCTTTGTCATCACTAAGATAAACTACTGTTTTTCCTTCTTGTTCAAGTGTAGTAGCGATACCGTTATGAAAAGTTGTTGCTTCTTCACCAATAAAATCGGCTTTACCAATCTTATACGTTTTACTTTCTAACATACCCTTTAATCCAAATCCAGTGACATCTTCTACACTTTCTGGTTTCGTTAGTGTAATGTCATATGCATGTTTTGCGTACTTGACAATCGCTTCTGCGAGCGGGTGTGTGGAATGACTTTCAATAGAAGCAGTAATATATAGTACATCTTTTTCTGTTATTCCATTACGTACATAAACATCTGTTACAGTCGGTTTTCCTTGTGTTAATGTTCCCGTTTTATCAAAGGCGATTGCCTTTACTGAGGCAAGGCGTTCTAAATGGATACCACCTTTAAATAAAATACCGCTTCTTGCACCATTAGAAATAGCAGATAATGTTGCGGGCGTAATTGCTGCAACGAGTGCACAAGGAGAAGCGACAACGAGTAAAATCATAGCGCGATAAAACGTTTCGTTCCAACTCCAATCTAGCATGAAATGGGGAACAACCATCATGAGAGCAACGACAATAAGCACACCTTTTACATATGTTCCTTCAAATTTTTCAATAAAAAGTTGGGATGGTGATTTTTCGCTTTGTGCGTTTTGAACGAGACGAATAATTTTTTGAAATAATGTTTGATCGCTTCGTTTTGTAATTTTTACTTCAATTGCACCGCGTAAGTTTACAGTTCCAGCGAATACCTCATCACCTAATTTTTTCTCATTTGGGATAGGCTCCCCGGTGATTGCTGCCTCATCAATATTTGTTTCACCACTATGAATGGTACCATCAGCAGGTACGCGTTCACCTGGCTTAATTAAAATAATGTCATCAATTTCCAACTGAGCTACTGGAATACGTTCTTCTGTTCCGTGAGAAATGCGTAAAGCTTCTTCAGGTTGTAAATCAAGTAGTGCTGAAATTTCTTTTTGACTTTTGCTTAATGTGTAAGATTCCATTGCACCGCTTAGTGCAAAGATGAAGATTAGAATCGCACCTTCTGCCCAATAACCAATAATAGCTGCACCGATAGCAGCAAAAAGCATTAACATTTCTACGTTTAATTCCTTCTCTTCAATTGTATCTTCAATGCCTTCTTTCGCTTTTGCATATCCTCCGATTATATAAGCAAGGATATAAAAGGAAATTCCGGCGTTTGTTGCTTCGTTTTTGGTGAATAACCAACCAGCTAAAATGAAAACACCAGATAAGATTGCAAAGATTAGTTCATAGTGCTTTTGAAATGTTTGAATCCAAGATGGGATAGACGTATCTTTTTTTGATGGTAATGTTTTTACTTCTGTGTTCATAATTATTCGCTCCTTCCAAAGTGTTTATTGAGAAAAAGAATCAAAATCGAAACCCCTATAAAACGACGAAAGCTGCCATCCATACGGATAGCAGCATTTCTAATGAGAATTGTTTTTATTAATTATTATTTTGTAATTATTACATAGCATATCATATGTTCTTATGTAATGATATGTTTTTATTTGTATAAAAAATGAAAAACTTGTGTTTTTGTTTTTCATTTGGTATATATGAATATTGTTCATAAAAAGGTCGGAAAGGAAGACATCAAGTGAAGACAGAGAAATTTTTTACCCATCCGATTGGTGTATTTGTTGCAGCACTCGCAGCAACATTTCTATGGGGAAGCGCATTTCCTTTTATTAAATTAAGTTATGCTGAACTCGGAATTCGGCCACATGAAGTTGGCGAGCAAATATTATTTGCTGGTTATCGTTTTTTCTTATCAGGCGTGATGCTTTTATTCTTTTTTAAAGCAATAGGAAAAGATATGTCCTTCAAAAAGGGGACAGGAAAGCAATTGATACAAATTGGTGTATTTCAAACATTTCTTCAATATGTATGCTTTTATATTGGAATGAGTTACAGTTCCGGAATTGAAGGTGCTATTATTTCAGGGACGTCATCTTTTTTCCAAATTTTACTCGCACACTTTTTGTATAAAGATGATGCATTAAATATTCGAAAAGTAATTGGTGTGTCTATCGGATTTTGTGGTGTCATCCTTGTAAATGTGCCAAGTGACGGAAGTTTGGCATTTCATTTTGGAATTGGTGAATTATTGCTTCTTGGGGCAGCGATGATGTACTCATATGGAAATATACTAGCGAAAGAGGGAAGTAAAACATTAGATGTTGGGTATATGACAGCGTACCAGATGATCTTTGGATCTATCGGATTATTGTGTATTGGTATTTTTCAAGTTGGATTTATACCTTTTGTATTCAGTATGAAAGCACTACTTATGTTACTGTATTTATCCTTCTTATCAGCGGCAGGTTTTTGCATATGGAATACAGTTATGAAGTATAACAAAGTTGGTAAAGTGTCGATGTATATGTTCTTTATACCAGTATTTGGTGTTATGCTATCTAGCCTAATTTTAGGGGAAGCAATCCATTCATTTGTTTTATTTGGCCTAGCGTGTGTAGCAGCGGGAATTATCGTAGTAAATCGCACACCAAATGTGCAAAAAACAGAAAAAGAGAAACAAGTAGCTTAAAGTGAACTGCACCCCAATTGTTAGACACGTAATCTAACAATTGGAGGTGCAGTTTTTCTATGGCTAAATTTACAGCTGATGAAAAAATACACATCGTCAAATTGCCAATAAAATTTTAATTATATCTTTACACGAAACACTTCTCGCCATTTTCTCGTGGTTTTTCGTATAGTTTTATAATTTTTTCTTTTCTTTTCGAAGATAAAAAAGGAAAATATAAGTTATACCACGAAAAAAACATTAGTATCTATTTATTGAGGAGTACATATTATGAATGAAATTTATCTATTATTAACTGGACAAATTATTTTATTTACGGTTGGTGTGTTTTTGGCTATAAGAAAGACGAAACAAACTAGAAAAAATGAGCCATTGCCATTGTTCGTCCGTCTTATTCTTAGTTTTTCGTTAACAGGTGGTGCGATTTGGATTTGGTTGCAAGATCCATCAGTAGAGTATCACCAGTGGGTGGCGATTGGGATGACTTTATCTACGCTAGGTGATTTATTTATGGCGGGGCTTATTCCGTTTGGACATCGATTAATCGGTGGTATGATCACATTCGCTATTGCACATTGTTTTTACGTAAATGCGTTTTTGCAAACAGGTATTTCATGGAAGGGGCTTTGGATTGGCGTAATTGTCTACGGTCTATTTTTAATAATTGGCTGGTTCTTTTTTATTCGGAATCAAGGACAAGATAAATTGTTTACAATTGGTGCGCTCGTATATGGTTTATGGGTTGGTGGAATGGCATGCTTTGCATTTGCATTATACTATGCAAATAGTGGAACGTGGTGGATTCCAGCGTTTGGAGGACTATTATTTGTGATTTCTGATTTTATTATCGGTGTGACAGATATTGGTGGTCGCAATGTAAAGTATGATCCGCTTTGGGTCTGGTTCACATATATTGCTGCGCAGATGTGTATTATTTATGCTGGAATATAAAAAGGATATCTCTAATAATAGCTGTCTAGTTATTTTAGAGATATCCTTTTTTAATGATATATTATGCTACAATGCTTTTTTGTTGGAAATCGGAATGGTAGTCTTTTGAGTTGTGGTTTTATTGAGAATTAATCGTGAGAACTATCTTTAATAAAGTGAAACTTTAATCAGTGTGGGGGCTTCATCCCCCAATGATTATCAGCCCGCACCAATCGGGCTTTTATGGGCAGTTGATCCTCCACCTACTTTCCTCGTTTCTCTCTGAATCTTGAGGTGGGGGTCTTACTGCCCGTTAATGCGGGATAAATCTAACTAGGGAAGAGAAATGGAAGGTGGAAAATGAAGCAGAAAAGCTATTTTAGGGAATATGTTGAAATATTTGCGATTGCATTTCTAGTATTCTTCTTGATGAAGATTTTTGTGTTTTTTCCAACAACTGTACAAGGAGCATCGATGAGGCCGACATTACAAGATGGGGATAAAGTAATTATTAATAAGTTAGCAAAGAGGTTTGAGACTTATGAGCGTGAAGATATTATTGTAGTAAAGACTGATAACTTTTACGTAAAGAGAATTATTGGGCTTCCAGGAGATGTAATTGAGATGAAAAATGATCAATTATATGTAAATCATCAAGTGAAAAGTGAACCTTATCTGGATAAGAATAGAAAGCATGCGAAACAACTTCTTATGAAGTTAACTGAAGATTTTGGTCCTATTACAATTCCAAAGGATAAGATTTTTGTTATGGGTGATAATCGGTTAGTGAGTAAAGATAGTCGTAATGGCTTAGGGATGATTCATAAAACGGAAGTGCTTGGAACATTAACCGCAATCTATTATCCGTTTGATCATATGAAAATTGTAAACTAGGATGTAAGAAAAAAACCAAGCAATTGTTATGATTTGCTTGGTTTTTTTGCTCTTATTTAAATTGTTGGCACCTTGTTACTTTCTATTTTTGATGAAGTCGGTTTATGATTTAGCATAAATTTATATTGCAATAACTGTAATTTAAATAATGATAAAGGATCATGGTATGTTTCTGGATTTGTTCTTAGTTTTGTTAGTGCATTTTCATCCTGATTTATTTCGAGATGAGCTGCTTCTACAGTCTGCTTTAATATGCTGAGAGGCTCTTTAAAGAACATCATAATGTCACGTTCTAATGCACTTTCAAATAATTCAAATTGAAGGAAGAACTGTTCAGAAATTATTGTTGTTACTTCTGTATAGTCTTCAGTCTCAATATAATTTTTGTATTTGTTGTAAAGCATAGATTGGTTTTTCTGCATGTTACCAAATAGTTTTCCAGCACTTTTTAACAGAAATTGTGTTGGTGTAAAGCGTAGTAAAATATTCACATCAGCAACTTTGATTCGATTCGTCATTCTTGCAACATCTCGGCGCCAATCATCAAGTAATTGAAAATCACATGGTAATTTCAGACGTTCTTCTTCGTATAATTTATTAAATGCTTCACTCATTTCATCTAAATAAGATTGGCCTTGAATAAATTCATTATGTGCTGTTTCAATCCATTCCTGAATAGAACGTGTGAACTTAGGTAATATCATTTGCTGTAAATGTTTTTGGATTCTTTCATTCATTGCTGTATTTAGTTCTTCTGGAACTTGTTTGAAGTCGCTGTCTTCATGAATCAAATCAGAGCAACTCTGCAATAATTCAGGAATTTGATTATGAAGATCATGTATAATTTCATCTTTTGTTAAACGATATGAGTCTGTGATAGAGCGGGTCTTATCTTTTTCAATCGCATTTAAGTTATTAATAAAGCCATTTAGCTTTACTAAAATGTGCTTGTTCCAGCGAATTGATTTTACTAATGTATTTTCTAATTGTACGCGTTCATTTAACAGATAGGTGATGGTCTTTTGAATGAACCATAATAGCTTTTCTGTGCGCTCTTTTTTTATATTTCTATTATTAAAGCTTGAAGTAATGCATTCTGTTAGATCACTTAGTTGTCCGCTGTTCTCATGTAAAGATGAGTAAGGGAACACGCGTGCATTTGGGAAATGTACCTGTATTTGGGATGTGATTTCAGTTAACTTTTTATTTGCTTTCTCTTCATTAATAGGCGTATCGATTGTATTTAGAACAAAATGAACGTGTAAATTTGGCAATTGTTCTTGCACATATAATAGTGTATCGATTTCTTTCTCAATTAAAGATGAAGAGGGATTGAGAACGTATAATAGATTATCTGCTGTGTGTAAGTAATCAAGATTTGCACTTGTTTTATTTCCAGTTTCAACACAACCTGGTGTCACGATAAATGAGAATTTATTTTTTCGTAAAAATCTACATGGTAGTTTAAATTCAATACATTTCTGCTCAGATTCTGATTTTGAAGGAACGGCTAGCATTTCGTAAAATTCATCTAAATTGGAAGTCTTTCGTATTGTTAAATCAGTGAGTTCCGTACATTCTGTCTGCACACTATCTTTAAATATGATAGCGGCTTTAGAGGAATCTTTTAGTATATCGGTTCCTAATATAGAATTGATAAAGGATGATTTACTTTGATCATTTGTACCTGTAATGAGAACTTGTTGTACATGTAAATCAGAAAGTTCTCGCACAAGCCATGTGAAAGAATGGCTTAAATCTACATCATTTTTTTCAGCCCATACGACAATTGTTTCAAAAAGGTTTGAAACTTTATCTAAGTCAACTGCGTTATATATTGTTGAACTGGAAAGAAGCGTTTCAGCGCTTTTTACAAGTAATGTATCGAGGCTCTTAGGTGCAACCTCATTCCATGCTAGTGTTGCGGCGGAGACAAATAGAGAATGTTCTGCTCTTGTTAAGCTGAACCAATTCGTTAATAAGTCTGGAATAAGCTCGTGAAGTTCATGCATCAAATATTGTCCTGTAATTAATTCGCAGTATGTGTCTTGATAAAGAGTAATAACTTCATCCCATGCATCGTAAGCATCTACTTCGACGTGTAAAAATAGATGATTAATTGTTTGAATCCATACTAAGTAGGTTGACTCATCTTGGTAGCTTTTCCAAAGTGATGAGACAAGTTGCTTAAATTGAACGGAATCGACGGTACATAACACTTTTAGTGCTTCATAAAAATATTTTGGTTTCATTTGTTTTGTGAATCCTTGATTCACATAACTTGTTAACAGTTCAAACCAATGTAATGATTTCGTTCGAATCCCTTCTTGAATAGCAAGGTCAATGGCATTGTTCCAATCTTGCTGTTTTTCATAAAAGGAGCGAGCGATAGCAGTAATATTTGGATAATCTGGTTGGAAAGAAACAGCTTCACTAATGACCTTAAAAGCCAGTCCTAAACGATTTTGTTCCATGTACAGAGAAAGAAGCTGTAAAGACACTTCCATCGTTAATGTGGTGTCTTCTGTTTGAATAGACGTATAAATTTCTTCTGCTATTGAAAATAACCCTAATTCAAAATAAGCATCTGCTATATTTTTTTTCGCCCATAGTGAGAGATCATTGTTTACTTTCTCCCATTTGAAAATAGCTGTTTCGAAATCTTTATGGTGATAATAAACTTCTCCCTGTGCGAAACGAATGTTAGAGATATTGGAAAATTTATTTTGAGCTTCATTTATATAGGATTCTCCAAGTACTTGAGGAGCTTGAGTAGAATCCTGTTCAGTTAAAAATGTTTCATAATATGTCTTTTGAATCAATTGTTTTTCTATGGTCATGTTTTTTCCCCCTGTATAATTTTAAAAATGATTTTTATGTAAAAGGGTGCACAGTATTCTACACGGATAGAAGCTGTATTTTATTGTTTTAAATATATGTTCAATGCCTATATTATTTTTCTTGAGAGTCAAACCGTTGCTAAATATAACTTTTCTTTATTGTAACAAAAATCCCGCTTGTGAAGTCGGATTTTCTTATAATTATGAAGTGAAGTATAGATTTTTCATGTTAGTAGTGGACAAGGTGCGTCAATACTTCAGGCTTCTGAAAAACGTAGATTACGAGTGAGAAATTTCATTACAGGTTAAACGAATAGGAGTAGTGCTCATTATAAAAACGATGTATAGTGAATATGTATACCATGTTTGCTTAAACGATAGAGAGGGCACAATATGGAATAACGATCGTGCATAGGATGTGTCATCCGAATGGAACAACATATTGGTGAGTTAATCGCACATTATGGATATTTCGGAATTATTATAGCTCTTGCGGGTGGAATTGTAGGTCTACCAATACCAGATGAGTTTTTGCTGACGTTTATTGGTTATAATATTTCGAAAGGAATTATGTCAGGGCCAACTGCTATTTTAAGTGGAATGGCAGGTGCGGTGCTTGGAATTACGCTAAGTTATTTACTTGGTTTAAAATTAGGACTACCTGTATTGAAAAAATATGGTCCGAAAATTCGAATTAAAGAAAAACAAATTGAAAAGACACATGTTTTGTTTGAAAAATATGGCCCCTTTTTATTAATGATCGGATATTTTATACCGGGGGTTCGTCATTTAACTGCCTATTTTGCTGGTATGTCCAATTTAACAGTTTGGCGATTTTGTTTATATGCATATAGTGGGGCGTTGATTTGGATTAGCGTTTTCATTGGGCTTGGGTGGAAGTTAGGAGAGAAGTGGCGTTTTGTTGAATATAGTTTACATCACTATGGAATATGGATCTTAATTATTACTGCATTGGTCATATTCGTAGTATGGCTATACATAAATAAGAAAAAAAACCGCTAGTGAAGCGGTTTTTTAGCTGAAAGCAATGAAGAGAACGCCTGCTGTAATACATAAAACACCTATTCCAGTCATGAAATTTAACTTTTCACCTAGTATAATCATTGCAAGAATAATTGAAAATACAACACTTAATTTATCTACAGGAGCAACTTGTGAAACTTTACCTGTTTTTAAAGCGAGAAAATAAAATAACCAAGATGAGGCACCGGCTATACCACTTAAAGTGATAAATAGCAGTGCTTTTTTATTTAATAAAACGTCACCGATATTTTGAAATTTTCCTTGTATTATAATTACGCCGATCATAAATAGTGCCATGATGATGGAACGAATAGTTGTTGCCACATTGGCATCGATTCCTTCTAATCCGAATTTCCCGAAAATGGATACAAGTGCTGCAGCAATTGCTGATAATAATGCGAATAATAGCCATGAACTCATAATAAAAATCCTCCA
Organism: Bacillus cereus; assembly: GCF_002561295.1. Classification (GTDB taxonomy): domain Bacteria; phylum Bacillota; class Bacilli; order Bacillales; family Bacillaceae_G; genus Bacillus_A; species Bacillus_A cereus_S. The sequence goes on along the minus strand of NZ_NTUG01000022.1, from coordinate 57,722 downwards.
GTCTGGTACTATTATACATGAAAATGATTCTCAAGTGTAACTTGAGAATCATTTGTACTATATATATAGATATAATTTGTATTGAGGTAGGAATATAACTATAAAAGAGTAAAAGGCCCCCCAATAAGGTTGGCCTTTACTTTTTTATTCTGCAATTTCTTCATACAAAAAGTACGTTACATTATAAATATGTTCTACTTCATCATCTGTCATAAATAAAAGTTCCTCACGCTCAATTCCTTTTTTCTTTTCGATAAACTCAATCATATTTTTCCGTTCTTCTCTTTTCATCATTTTCTTTCTCCTCCCAATCTGTTTTAATACAGTTTATTTAAGTTACTGCTATTATATAACAGAATCTTTAGAAAGTTCCATCTTTTTTACGTTTTTTTTAAAAGAACTTTTCGACAAAACAAGCCCTGTTAACAGGGCTTGTTTTCGTATTACAGTCGTAAAAACTCCGGCTGAGTCATACCATCGCTATCGATGTAGTAAATTGTAGTTGGATTGATTTTTATAAGTACATAGTTAGGATCTTCTGGACCGAGTAGCCAACGCTTTAAGCCGTTATTCCAAAATTTATTTTTTAACGAAGGATCTTCTTCAATTGAAGCGGTGCCTTCTATTTCAATATAATTCTCATCCCACTTCTTTCCCTCTCTTCCAAGTAGCACGTGCACATTGGAATTTTGCCTAATATCGGCTACTTTCTTGGAATTGCGATCTGTTGCGACGTATAGTACAAAGTCTTCATGAAAAAACATCATAAAACAGCTATGTGGCTTATTCTCACGAATGGTGGCCAATACACCTGTTCTTTGTCCTTGAATGATAGTTGCAATTTTTTCTTTTAAGTGCATTTTTTTTACCTCTTTCTAATATCTAAAATTTTTGTGTGAAAAATGTATGACTTTCTATACTTTTTTCTGCAATCGCATTTTTTAAACGTAATTGTGATGAAATGGGACAAGTTAGGAGAAGAATAAAGATAGGAATGAGGAGAAATACATATGATGGAAGGATGGAGAAGATGTTCAATAAAATTTTTTTAATACTTGCACTGATAGGTGTACCGCTCTCAGTTCTTGGAAATACACTACATTGGCCACAGACTATTATGTTTGCTGTGTATTGCATTACGATTATTGCTCTCGCTGCATTTATGGGAAGAGCGACAGAAAGTTTAGCGATTGTTTCCGGCCCGAGGATTGGTGGTTTATTAAATGCAACATTTGGGAATGCGGTTGAACTTATTATTTCAATTTTTGCATTACAAGCAGGGTTAATTGAAGTTGTACTTGCTTCATTAACTGGTTCTGTTCTTGGAAACTTATTGTTAGTTGGGGGGCTTTCCTTTTTTGTAGGGGGACTCAAGTATAAAAGACAAAGCTTCAATATTTATGATGCAAGGCATAATTCGGCCTTACTAATATTTGCCGTTGTTGTCGCATTTGTTATTCCCGAAGTTTTTTCAATGAAGATGGATCTAGATAAAACATATCAACTAAGTATTGGGGTTTCAATCATCATGATTGTCATGTATTTAGCGGCGCTGTTCTTTAAACTCGTTACGCATCGCGGAGTGTATCAGCATAAAAGTGATGAAGTAGAACATGAGGAAGAACCAGAATGGTCAAAGGGGAAAGCACTGCTCATTTTAGCGATTGCAACAGCTGCTGTAGCTTATGTATCAGAGGCACTTGTTCACACATTTGAAACAGTGGCACAATCATTTGGGTGGTCGGAATTATTTATCGGAGTTATTATTGTTGCAATTGTTGGTAATGCTGCTGAACATGCCTCGGCAATTATTATGGCATATAAGAACAAAGTCAATATCGCAGTTGAGATAGCAATTGGCTCTACATTACAAATTGCTATGTTTGTTGCTCCTGTACTCGTATTACTTTCGGTGTTCTTCACAGCGAAAATGCCTCTTGTATTTACATTGCCGGAACTTGTAGCGATGATCACTTCTGTATTTTTAACAATTGCAATTTCGAATGATGGAGATACGAACTGGTTTGAAGGGGGAACATTATTGGCAGCTTATTTCATTATGGGGATTGGTTTTTACTTATTATAAAAAAATGGGATAGCAATAGTGTAGAGAGAAAATAATAGAGGTAGTTAGATAGCGTTTAGATACTCTTAATTAGGAAGGGGTAAAGCAGGTGAAACGAGTATGCAGCATATGTCTGTCAACTATGGTCTCGTTTATTTTATTATTTCCTTGTAGCAGTTTTGCAAAGACACCGGTAGATATAAAGATGCCTTCATCTGTTTTGAATATTTCAAAGGACAATACGTATCCAAATGAAGCACGAGATTTACCGCGTTTACAGCCGAGTGATTTAGCGAAAGAATTACTGAAAACATCAGATATTCGTATTGAAAATCCACACTTAATACGAATGTTTAATGAAACGTCGATTTCAAACGCACCTCTTGCGGTAGGATATAGGGCGAAGATTTATTTGGGGCAATGGCCTTTAAACTATGAGTCAACAGATACAACAATGAATTGGGAATATAAGCAAGTAAATCGTAATGTATATGACAATCGTGGTGTCGAGAAATTATATCCACTTCGCTACAAGCAAGAAGCACAAAAAACTGTAGAAGGTGGTTTAACAGCATATATTAAAGATGCGGAAGATGTGAAGAAAATGATCCTTTTACAGGCGATGGAAAAGGTACAATTACCGCTTTCGTTTCAAACAACCATTGGCTACGGTACTGGGAATGAGCGTGTATACAATATCAGCCCTAAACAACTTGGATATTTATATGCTTATACACCAGCAGTAAATGAAAAAGGAAAGGTTACATTTGGAGAAGTATATCTTGTTTTAAAAGGAAATCAAAAGAGGCTTGTGATTAAAAATATTACATCACAAGGAATTGGGGCTGCAATTCCAATTCAAGATTATTTGTCTTTTAAATTTATTTCTTCGCCTCATCCGCAATAATAGGATAAAGTGAAACTTTCGGTCCGTTCATGCGGGATAAATACAAAAAACGTCAGCGTAATGCTGACGTTTTTGTATTAAAGTGTAATATTTGTTTCTTTTGTTAAGAAGTCTTCGGTTGGATAGTAGCTGTTTTTTACAAGAATATTTGGTCCAAGACATTTTACAGCAGGACAGTGACAGCTTAAAGATTTCGCTGTTTTTGAACTAAACCATTTGTCATAGGCTTCTTGTAATGTGTTTGTTTGAACATTACCAAGTAATGGGATATCGCCAAAGTCTGTTACGATAATACTCCCATCAAAAATATTTACATTTAAGCGGGAACGCCCATCTGGATCATTTCGTACAGTTACGTTTTTACTTGTGTGTAGTTTTTTTAATGTAGCTAAATCACGCTCATCATTACTACATGCATAAAAAGGTAGTGTACCAAATAACATCCAAACGTTTTCATCACGAATATCTAATAAATGCTCGATCGCGCTTCGAATTTCATCTTTTGTTAAAATTTCAAGGTTGCTAGCAAAATCGCTTGGGTACATCGGATGTACTTCATGGCGTTTACAGCCCATTTCTTCAACGATTTGACGGTGAATGTGTTCCATATGTGGCAGAGTACGTTTGTTTAACATGGTTTCTGCGGATACAAGAACACCCGCATCTGATAAAGCTTTACTATTTGTAATCATTCTTTCAAATAGTTTCGCGCGCTGTTCATAAGTAGGTTTGCGCTCCATCATTGCAAATCCACCTTCAACGAAATCATCAATTGTTCCCCAGTTATGTGAAATATGCAACACGTCTAAATAAGGAATAATTTGTTCGTAACGGGCTAAATCTATAGTTAAGTTTGAGTTGATTTGAGTGCGAACGCCGCGTTCATGGGCATATTTTAAGAGTGGTGTTACATAGTTGTCGACGGATTTTTTTGAGAGCATTGGCTCTCCGCCCGTAATACTTAAAGAACGTAAATGAGGAATCTCATCTAATCGCTTTAATAAAAGCTCCATTGGAAGCGGATTTGGATCTTTTGGCTGTAATGTATAACCAACAGCACAATGCTCACAGCGCATATTGCATAACGTTGTCGTTGTAAACTCAACGTTTGTTAATAGTAATTTGCCGTACTCTTCAAGGTCCATATACGCTTCCCATGGATCGTAAGAAGGAGTAATCGGCTTCAATGTTTGTGATATACTCATCTGAAATACTCCTTTGACTATTGAAATAACAATTTGTCCATCCTCTATAATAGAAGAATATGGACGTTTTATAAAGTGAAACTTTTCTCAGTGGGGGTTTTCTTCATCCGCCACTGAGAATTAGTTGAACCAATCGGGCTTTTATGGGCAGTTGATCCCAAAACTAATTTCTTTGTTTTTGCTGAATTTTAAGTTGGGGTCTTACTGCCCGTTAATGCGGGGTAAAGTGAAACTTTTTGTAACAAGAATTTCTTGCTGCTCTTATTTCTCTTTAAATGAAAAAGAAAGCGTATTATATTTCTATGTTATCTGGAATCAAGTGCTGTGACAAAATTAATGAAAATTCATGTCCGTGACAATCATTTTTGCGGTATAATAAAAGTAACTCGAATAAAAAGGAGAGTGCCTTCATGGGAAAAGCAATTCAAGATAAAGATTCACAACTAGTATATTTAAAAGAACGTTTAAATATGTTCGTAGAAGTAATCGATACAATTGAACCAGAAGAGGTAGAATTAGAAGATATAGATCGTCTTCTTGCAATGTTAGATGAATTAGAGCTGAAATGTGAGCAATTTAAAAAAGGCGAATAATATAAAGTGAAACTGTAAGCAGTGGGTGGTTCTTCGTTTTCCACTGATTATTAGCCCTCACAAATGGGGCTTTTACTGCCCTGTCATACGGGATAAAACGGCTGCCAATTATATGTTGGTAGCCGTTTTCTGTATGCATGCTGTTATATTGGAATTTATAAAGATTTTCTATTCTATTAAATAGAAGGAATATGGAAAAAAGGTTATAATCAAGTTGTGAAAAATTTCATCTGGCCTGAAGAGTCATGAAAGAAAAAGAACAGACTCTAGGGAGTGAAGAATGAAAATTTCATCTCGTAACGTTTTGATAGCGTTCACAATTGAGGGGGAAGTAACAATGGAAAAGCTTCAAGAAAGCATGTATCAACTAATTGTTGAAACGTCGACGAATTTACCGAAAGATGTTCGTCGTGCAATTCAGCGAGCAAAAGAACGAGAAAATGCAGGGACTCGTTCGGCGATGGCACTTGGCACGATTACAAATAATATTAAAATGGCAGATGAAAATATCTCGCCAATTTGCCAAGATACAGGGATGCCAACGTTTAAAATTTATACACCAGTTGGTGTGAATCAATTGAAACTGAAGGAGGCCATCTATATTGCGCTTGAGCGGGCGACAAAGGATGGAAAACTTCGTCCAAACTCAGTTGATTCTCTTTTCGGAGACAATAGTGGTAACAACTTGGGGCCAGGTACACCTGTTATTAAGTTTGAGCAGTGGGAAAAAGATTACATTGATGCTCGTTTAATTTTAAAAGGTGGCGGTTGTGAAAATAAAAATATTCAGTATAGCTTACCTTGTGAATTAGAAGGACTTGGGCGAGCTGGACGTGATTTAGAAGGGATTCGTAAATGCCTTCTTCATGCTGTGTATCAAGCGCAAGGGCAAGGATGTAGCGCAGGTGTAATTGGCGTTGGTATCGGGGGAGACCGTACGTCAGGTTATGAGTTAGCAAAAAATCAATTATTCCGTACGTTAGATGATGTGAACCCAATTCCAGAATTACAGCAGCTTGAAGATTACGTATTAGAGAATGCAAATAAGTTAGGTATCGGTACAATGGGATTCGGCGGCGAAACAACTTTACTTGGTTGTAAAATTGGCGTATACAATCGTCTGCCAGCGAGCTTCTATGTATCTGTTGCATATAATTGCTGGGCATATCGCCGTCTTGGTGTAACAATTCATCCTGAAACAGGTGAGATTATGGATTGGTTATATCAAGAAGGAGAAAATACGCTTCAGCAAGAAGAGAATCAAGAAAACAGTGAACAACGTGAAATTGTGCTGCAGGCACCAATTACAGAAGAGCAAATTCGTGAACTTCGTGTTGGTGATGTTGTAACAATTAATGGCATGATGTACACGGGCCGTGATGCAATCCATAAACATTTAATGGATAACGATTGCCCAGTAGATTTAAATGGACAAATTATTTATCACTGTGGTCCAGTTGTTGTGAAAGATGAAAATGATTACTGGAAAATTAAAGCGGCAGGTCCAACGACAAGTATTCGTGAAGAGCCATATCAGGGCGATATCATGAAGAAGTTTGGTATTCGTGCTGTAATTGGTAAAGGCGGCATGGGAGCAAAAACATTAGCGGCACTAGCTGAACATGGCGGCGTATATTTAAATGCCATTGGAGGCGCTGCGCAGTATTATGCTGAATGTATTAAAGAAGTGAAAGATGTCGACTTCTTACAATTTGGTATTCCAGAAGCAATGTGGCACCTACGTATCGATGGTTTTAAAGCTGTTGTAACAATGGATTCTCACGGTAACAGCTTACATGCTGATGTAGATAAAACATCACTTGAAAAATTAGCTACCTTTAAAGAACCAGTATTTAAATAAGTAGAAAAATGCATCTCGATTAATCGAGATGCATTTTTTGGTACATATAGAAAAACTTGTTTAGGATGAAAGAAATATTGAAAACAGAAACTACAGGTACGATGATATATGGAAAGGAGACTATTTATGAAGAATAAATGGTTATATATAGGTCTCATTTTTTCAATTATGATGGTACTTGTTCCGGTTTCAACTTTTGCATATACGAATGCACCAAATCATTGGGGGATTCCACGAGCAAAAAATGAAACTCCGCCAGATGCTGGGAAAAAATTTACTGAGTTACTCCAGAATAATGGTGGGTTTTATTTAGGGGATACGAAGAAAAAAGATATATATTTAACATTTGATAACGGATATGAAAATGGATATACTGGAAAAATTTTAGATGTACTAAAGGAGAAAAAAGTACCAGCCACATTTTTCGTAACAGGTCATTATATAAAGACGCAAAAAGATTTATTATTAAGAATGAAAAATGAAGGACATATTATCGGAAATCATTCTCAAAGTCATCCGGATTTTACAACAGTAAGTGATGAGAAACTTCGTGGGGAATTGCAAAGCGTAACAGATGAAATAAAAAAAGTAACCGGACAAAAAGAAGTGAAATATGTACGTCCTCCGCGTGGGATTTTTAGTGAGCGTACGTTAGCACTTGCGAAAGAAATGGGATATTATAATGTGTTTTGGTCTCTTGCGTTTTTAGATTGGAAAGTAGATCAGCAAAGAGGATGGCAATATGCACATAATAATGTTATGAATATGATCCATCCGGGTTCTATTTTATTACTCCATGCTATATCAAAAGATAATGCAGAAGCACTTGCGAAAATCATTGATGATTTGCGCGAGAAAGGGTATCATTTTAAAAGTCTAGATGATTTAGTAAAAAGCAATCAGCCGTAAGCATGTATGCTTACGGTTTTCTCATGTTATAATGATGTGTAAAAAGGATGGGGAAACGTATGTGGAGCGAACATGTTACGTTAAAGAATTCGTACCATTTTGAAGAGGTTTTAAGGCGTTTGTCTTTTGATCCACTCAATGTTGTTCACTTAGAAGAAAAGACCGTTTATGTTCCACTTCTTATAGATGAAGAGCAGATTGTTGTTCGTGTGCAAGGGATTGGTACGCTTCAAAAACCACAATTTTGGATTTCAGGCCAGACAGGTGAACAAGAGAAGGTGATGAAACGCATCCATTCCATTTTTCAATGGAGCGAACCTTTTCAAGAGATACAAACCCATTTTAGAAACACATCATTACGTCCACTTTTTGAAACATATGCCTACACACCACTTGTTTTAGAGTTCGATTATTTTGCCTGCCTTCTTCGTTGTATTATTCATCAACAAGTTCATTTGAAATTTGCTACTGCCCTTACAGAACAATTTGTAAAAAAATATGGAACAGAGAAGAATGGTGTTTTCTTTTTTCCAACACCAGAAAGGGTAGCGAATATTTCGGTAGAAGAGCTTAGAAATCAGAAGTTTAGCCAACGGAAAGCGGAATATATGATAGGACTAGCAAAACATATTGTGGAAGGTAAGTTAAACTTAGTGGAACTAGAAAAACAAACAGAAGAAGAAGTGTCAGCACAATTGTTACCAGTGCGAGGTATCGGTGCATGGACAGTGCAAAACTTCTTGTTATTTGGACTCGGGCGGAAAAATATGTTCCCGAAAGCAGATATCGGGATTCAACGTGCGCTTCAAGGGTTATTTCAACTAGAAAATAAACCGGATGATGCACTTTTAGAACAAGTGAAACAAGAATGTGAACCATACTGCAGTTATGCAGCGTTATATTTATGGAAAAGTATAGAGTAGAGGTGTAACAATAATGCAAAAGCAACATGAGAGTAAGTTGGAAGTTGGTCAAACGTTTCCTGTGACAATTAAGCGCCTAGGGATTAACGGAGAAGGCGTTGGTTATTTTAAGAGACAAGTTGTTTTCATTCCAGGGGCATTACCAGGAGAGGAAGTTGTTGCAGAGACAACAAAGATTCAGCGTGGCTTTGCAGAGGCGAAAGTGAAAAAAATTCGTAAGGCGTCATCGCATCGCGTAAAACCGCCATGTCCAGTATATGATGAATGCGGTGGTTGTCAATTGCAGCATTTAGATTATAAAGAACAGTTGAATCAAAAGCGAGATATTGTTGTACAAGCGTTTGAAAAGTATATGAACGGAAACGTGGAAGCTGACATTCGCCCAACACTTGGTATGGGGAATCCATGGCATTATCGTAATAAAAGTCAATTACAAGTAGGGCGTAAAGATGAAAAAGTAATTACAGGATTATATAAACAGAATTCACATCAATTAATTGATATTTCTCATTGTATGATTCAGCATAAAGCAACGAACGAAGCGACAAAAGTTGTAAGACGTATATTAGAGAAGTTGAACATTTCTATTTACAATGAGAAAAAACAAAAAGGTCTAGTGCGTACAATCGTGACACGTGCTGCAGTTCAAACAGGGGAAGTACAAGTCACATTAATTACAACAAAAGAAGAATTACCAAATAAAGAGCAATTTATCGCAGAAGTACAAAAACAAATGCCGACAGTTAAATCGATTATGCAAAATGTGAACTGGCGTAAAACATCTGTTATTTTCGGTGACAAAACATTCAACTTAGCTGGAAAAGAAGTCATCCAAGAAACACTTGGTGATTTATCATTCGAGTTATCAGCACGTGCATTCTTCCAGTTGAATCCAGAACAAACGGTTGTCCTATATAACGAAGCGAAAAAAGCTGCTGCGTTAACAGGTACAGAAAAAATTGTTGATGCATATTGCGGCGTTGGTACAATTGGACTTTGGCTGGCAAATGATGCAGCAGAAGTGCGCGGTATGGATGTCATTCCAGAAGCGATTGAAGATGCAAAGAAAAATGCAAGACGTCACGGATTTACAAATACGAAGTACGAAGCTGGAAAAGCAGAACAATGGCTACCGAAATGGGTGAAAGAAGGCTGGCGCCCAGATGTAATTGTAGTTGATCCTCCTCGTACAGGTTGTGACGATAAGTTACTTGAAACAATTTTAAAAGTAAAACCAAAGCAAGTGGTTTACGTTTCTTGCAATCCTTCGTCACTCGCGCGTGATGTGAAAGCATTAATGAAGAGTTATGAAGTGGAATATGTGCAGCCAGTGGATATGTTCCCGCATACGGCACATGTTGAGAATGTAGTTAAGCTTGTTAGAAAATAAACTATTTTCGTTCCCTCACAAAGCAGGAGTTATGTGAGGGATTATATTTTATCCCGCATTAAACAGGCAGTAAGATTCTCATCTAAACGAGGAAGCTGGGGGATCAACTACCGATAAAAGCTCGATTGGTGAGGAATAAAATCAGTGGAGGATGAAGAACCCCCACTGATTAAAGTTTCACTTTATTGGGCGAATGAAAGTAAGGAGAATATAATGAACAACTACAAATTTACAATCCAATATGATGGTGCACGATATAAGGGCTGGCAACGCCTCGGTAATAACGATAATACCATTCAAGGAAAAATTGAAAGTGTATTATCAGAAATGGTTGGACAAGAAATAGAAATTATCGGGTGTAGCAGAACAGATGCTGGTGTACACGCTCTTAATCAGGTAGCTAATTTCAAGATTGAAGAAAAATTATCAGAACCGAAAGTTAAAAAGTATTTAAATCAATATTTACCAAACGATATTAGTATTACTGATGTAGAGCAAGTTCCAGAACGTTTCCATGCTCGATACAACTCAAAAGCGAAAACGTATTTATATAAGATTTGGAATGAGGAACATACGAATCCATTTATGCGTAAATATAGCATGCACGTTCAGAAAAAGTTAAATATTGAAAGTATGCAAAAAGCAGCTCAATATTTAATTGGTTCACATGATTTTACTGCTTTTTCAAATGCGAAATCTAAAAAGAAATCAATGGTTCGAGAAGTATATATGCTCGATGTCGCGGAAAGTGAAGGCTTCATTCAAATCAGAGTGAGCGGGAATGGATTTCTTCATAATATGGTGAGGAAAATTGTTGGAGCGTTAGTAGAAGTTGGATTAGGGCAGTTAGATGCAGATGCGATCCCGCAAATTTTAGAAGCGAAGCAACGAAATCAAATCAATTGTCTTGCGGATGCGAGTGGATTGTATTTGGAGAAGGTAGATTTTTAGATGATTTTGTAGTTGATATAGATATAAATCAAAAAAGGAAGGGGGGAAACAATCCTTCCTTTTTTGATTGTACTTCTAGAAATTGTAAAGGAATCAAGATGATATATAGTCTTCTTAGCTGTTTAAATTATATTTTTTTAATCGATATTGCAGGTTTTGCCTACTCAATCCTAAAAAATTCGCAGTTTGTGAGATATTCCCTTTATTTTCTTTGAGAATTTGATTAATGTACTCTCTTTCCATTTCTTTTATTGTATGCTTTAAAGTTTTAGGTGCATCATTGTCATTCTGGTTAGTTAAAGACGGATGGAAGGAGAATTCTTTTTTTGTTAGTTCATAAAAGCGTGTTGGCATATGGAACGTTGTAATAATATCCTCATCTTCAATTAAGTTCATAGAGCCTTCAATCATATGTTCTAATTCTCGTACATTCCCTGGCCAATCGTAGTTATAAAAAAGGTCTCTTACATCAGAGGATATTCCTTTTACTTTTAATCCAAATTGGATATTATACTTTTCAATAAAATGATGAAGGAGCAATAAGATGTCTTCTTTTCGCTCTCTTAAAGGCGGTAAAAATAAAGTTACAACGCTTAACCGATAATATAGGTCTTTCCTTAATCGATTGTGTGTTATGGCTTCAATTGGGTCCTCATTAATGGTTGCTATGATTCGGACATCCACTTCTTTTTCTTGTGCGCCTCCGATTCTTCGTATTGTTTTATCTTGGATAGCACGCAATAATTTTGCTTGAAGACCTGGACTTAATGAATTGATTTCATCTAATAACAAAGTCCCGCCATTCGCTTCTTCAAATAAACCAGGTTTATCTATTGCCCCTGTAAAAGCCCCTTTGTTCGTTCCGAATAAAAGGCTTTCCATTAGGGTTTCTGGTATAGCAGCGCAGTTTTGTGAAATAAAAGGCTTTGCTGAACGGTGACTTTCATTATGAATGCTTTGCGCAAATAATTCTTTCCCAGTTCCTGTTTCTCCTGCGATAAGTATGGAGGATGAAGTACGTGTGACTTTTTTTGCTTCTGTAATGATAGATTGGGTTGCCCTAGAATTACCTATTATATGTTTAAAGGTAAACTTAGTATTTTGTTTTTGCAGAAGACCCGTTTTCATCATTTGCTTTAATTGGGTAATATCTTTTGAAATTTCAACAGCCCCTTTGATTTTTCCATTTTCTATTATGGGGAAGGTATCATTAATTGTTGTAATCTCTTTTCCTTTATTATTAAAATAAGTTTGTTTTACATTTTTTTTTGTTTTTCCGAGTTGTAACGCTTCTATAAGAGTGCTAGTTTGATTTTCTTCAAATACAAATACATCTAAAGGATTTTTATATAGTATATCTTTGCGATCCATCGATTCGATTTCCATCATTTTCTGATTGTAGATTATCGTTTTACTTTCCTCATTAATAATATGGATCCCAATATCAAGTTCATTGAGTAAAGTTTCATATAGCATATTCATCTCAATAATTTTTTTGAAATTGATTTCTTCTGCATGCATGTATCATCTTCTCCTCGTTATACCCTATGAAGACTGACTTTTTATAATTTTATTAAAATTCTATTAAAAGTGCAAAATTTTTTGCGCTTTTTCTATTAAAAATTTTAAAATGATAGGAAAACTTTTGCGCTTATTAAGTTTTTCACTGTATGAAATTCTAATTTTACATAAGAATTGAGGTTGGTATGTATCTTGCATTAATAGAAATTGAAAGCTCTAAATTTAAAGACTAGGGGTGGGTTGAAAATTTTATAGAGTGTATAACTTTTTAGCGACACTTAATAAAAAAAAGAGGAGGTTACAAAATGAAGGAAGTTATAGAAAACGTGTACAGTCCTTGTTACGGGAAAGTAGAAAAATTATTTATTACTGAAAGCTCCTATGTATATGAATGGGAGAAATTAGCATTAATTGAAACGGTAGATAAACAGAAAGTGGAAATAAAAGTGGGAATTAGTGGCTATATTGAATTGCTAGAAGTGGAAGAGGGACAAGCTATCACAAATAAAACACGATTAATAACAGTAAGGGATGACCTGTTAATAACAGGTAGTGATTAATATAAACTGTTTGGATTATGTACCGTTTTCTAGTGCGCTTTTAAATAATCATTTTCATTTATCCCGCATTAACGGACAATAACACTCCCGTCTCAAAATTCAGCGGAAGCGAAGAAGTTAGGAGGGAGATTTGCTTCCAAAAAATCTCCCTCCTATTGTGAGTATTTAATAAAAATGCAAGCTATTATCTTTTCATAGTTTAACTTTCTTTTTCAATTTATTTGTAAAGCGTTTACATTCATGAGGATTTGCAAACAAAAAGGGGGATTTATATGACAAATCAAAACCAGGAATTGAAGCGGGAGTTGAAAAGTCGACATTTATTTATGATTGCACTTGGAGGAGTAATTGGTACCGGACTTTTCTTAGGATCAGGTTATACAATTCATGAAGCTGGGCCTGGAGGAGCAATTGTAGCGTATCTTGTTGGAGGATTTGTTATGTATTTAACAATGCTCTGCCTTGGAGAATTGGCGGTTGCTATGCCTGATGCAGGATCTTATCAAACGTATGCTACAAAGCATATTTCACCTGCAGTAGGTTATGTAGTGGGATGGATGTCATGGTTAAACTGGTCTGCTACGATAGGGATTGAATTGATTGCAGTTAGTATCTTAATGAAACGTTGGTTTCCTGATGTATCATCGTGGATTTGGTGCGTCGTTTTCGCTGTTCTACTTTTTGCTATTAATGCATTATCTTCAAGAAGTTTTGCAGAGGTTGAGTTTTGGTTTGCAAGCATTAAAGTAATTACGATTATTGCATTTATTATTTTAGGCGGGGCAGCAATGTTTGGTTTCCTAGATATGAAAGGAAATGAACCAGCTCCAATGCTTTCTAGCTTTACCGATTACGGAGGATTGTTTCCAAATGGGCTAACAGCTATTTTAGTTACAATGATTGCAGTTAATTTTTCCTTCCAGGGAACAGAACTAGTTGGTATTGCGGCTGGAGAGAGTGAAAACCCAGAGAAAACGATTCCGAAAGCTATTAATAATACAGTTTGGCGTATACTTGTTTTCTTTGTACTATCCATTTTTATACTTGCGGGACTATTCCCTTGGCAACAAGCAGGAGTAATAGAAAGTCCATTCGTAGTTGTATTTGATAAAATTGGTATTCCTTATGCTGCAGATATAATAAATTTCGTTATTATTACAGCGGTACTATCAGTAGCGAATTCTGGACTATATGCAACTTCTCGTATGCTATGGTCTATGTCTAATCAAGGAATGATTAGTCCGATTTTTGGTAAGTTATCTAAAAAAGGTGTTCCAATTTATGCATTGATTGTAAGTACCATTGTAGGGTGTCTTTCTTTATTATCAGGTATTTATGCAGAGGATACAGTTTATTTATGGCTTCTTTCTATTGCGGGATTCGGTGCAATATTAGTCTGGGCATCTATCGCTTTATCTAACCTGTTAGCTAGAAGAACATACATAAAGCAAGGGGGGGATATTAAGGATTTGAAATTTAAAACTCCATTGTATCCGTTTGTCCCGCTGCTTGCTTTAGTATTAAATTTAACGGTAATTGTTGGTATGGCGTTTATTCCAGAACAACGAATGGCACTATATTGTGGTATTCCATTTATGATTGTTTGTTTATTGTTTTACCGTGTTACAAAAAATAAGAAAAGTAAAATGGAACGTATTGAAAAGCCGAATACAACAGAAGTGCAAAGTTTGTAATGAGATTCATCTTAAGTTCTGGGTTATGAGTTTGAGTGGGGCGGAGAATCAATGATTGTTGATCGGGGTGAAATATTTCCTTCGTTAGAAGTTGATGGCGATCATTTAGCTGTGCAGAAACTTGGAGCTGTGCATAAATCTATATTACAGCAAGAAGCAATTTTAGATATGTCAGCAACAGTAACAGATGGTGGGTGGTTTAGTGATTTTAATATTCCAGCTGTTATCTACGGGCCAGGTACGTTAGAAGAAGCGCATTCTGTGAATGAAAAAGTTCAAATTAGCCAGTTAGTTGAGTTTACAAAAGTTATTACTGCTTTTATATATGAATGGTGTCATATACAAAAATAAGAGAATTTTAAGGTTTTGTTAATAAATGGCTAAGGTACGTCATGTAACATAAAAGTACCTGTCGTGGAATCGTACGAACGCTAATGTTTGTACGATTTTTTTATTACCCCAAAATATATGGATGCTAAAATAATATGAGATATAGAAAGAGGGGGGAATGTGAGTGAATTTAAATCAACAGGCAATTGAATTACTTGAGAAAAATGAATATGAAGAGTCGCTAAAATTGTTCAAAAAAGCCGTGCAAGTATCAAGAGATGTTCAATCGTTAAACAACATTTCTTGGATTTATAGTTATGAAGAAGATGATACTGAACTTGCTTTTGAATTGATGAAAGAAGTTATAAATATGAAGCCAACTTCATATTTTCCATATAATCTTTTAGGAGAAATTTATATAAAGAAAAAAATGTGGAAAGATGCTTCTAATATTTTGCTGCAGTCTATTGCGATTCAGCCATCTATGGAAGCATACAAAAACTTAGGGGTAGCTAAGTATTATCTTGGAGAATTGAAAGAAGCATCGGAATATTTTCTTATGGGTGCAAGTAACTCGGATTATTATATGTATAGTCATATTAAATGTTTGATTGAAATGGGAAATACAGCAGAAGCGAAATATAAATTAGATTTATTTTCAGAAGAAGATGAGAATTTTATAGGGGAAATTGAGGTTGCAGAATTGTATGTAGAAATGGGGTGTTTTAAAGAAGCGATTGTATGGTTTGAAAAAGGGTGGAAAGAATATGCGGATGAACCTCGTTGGATAAGTAGATATGTTTATTCCCTACTGAAAGTGAATTCTTTAACATCTGCTGAAGAGATCATAAGTAAAGTCACGGAACAGACAGAGGAACTTATTCAAGATGTTCTAGGTGAAGAGTGTTGTGAAGCATGGACAGAAAGTGATAAAGAAGAGCGTGTGAGCGAATTAATTTCTAATAAAGAAGAGTATAATCATATGATAGAGAAGATTATGTCTGGGCATACTCCACAAATGGAATTTGAAATGCCCATTGCTACAGATTGTTATTTGTTTGGCTGTCAACGTCATAATCACACGGAGTATCAAGGATAAGACGGCTATGAATTGATGGAAAGATAAAATTTTAATCAGTGGGGGTTTTACGATCTCTGAATGCGGAGTAATTTGGAAAACAATATTCGGATATTTCCTTGGAAATACAACAAATCGTTGCATATATCGACACGCTTTTCTTCATACTAACAGTGATTTCTTTTTAGAAAGGGGTATGAATATGGGACGCGGTAAATCGTTTGATCATAAGAAAAAGGGGGATCATAAGCCGCCTAAAGGGGCTTTCATTCATAAAGATGTAAATGAACATACATTAGAAGAGGAAGAGTTGCCAGTTAATATTGAAACGTATAAAAATAGTTTAAAGAAACATTAAAGCACCTATTATAGGTGCTTTTTCAACGTATATCTTCGATTAGTTGTTGTGATTCTTCATACATTTCATATTCACCAAGCACTTGAATACAACGCCATTTTAACTCTTCAATACTAGGCTCAAGTTCTTCGGGAAGGACATGATGAATATCTTCAAGCCCCATACCAAAATGAATAAGTTCTAGAACTTGATCATCAATATTTCGATCCATTAATAATTCCAATACTTCTAAATTGAATATGTATCGATAAGCTTCATCGGGGGAAACAACTTTGAGCTTTAAGCTTT
Source organism: Bacillus cereus (assembly GCF_002561295.1). Lineage (GTDB taxonomy): Bacteria > Bacillota > Bacilli > Bacillales > Bacillaceae_G > Bacillus_A > Bacillus_A cereus_S. The sequence continues at coordinate 41,089 of NZ_NTUG01000022.1, read as the reverse complement.
CTACAATACTAAGGATAAAAAGAAGAATGGTTTTCTCTAGGACAGGCTGTCCCTCCATTTGAAAAATAAGTTTCATGTTTTTACACCTCCACCGTATAGCGTTAGGTTGTACTATATTATTCAGGGTGGGGGAGCAAATATGCATAATAAAAAAAGTTATTCTATCTAAATGGGGAAGAATAACTTTTTTAGTTGATGAAATTTGATTATAGATAATGAGGAGTAGGCTATTAGGACTTCTTTTTAAAAAATACTCCAGCCTTCTTGAGCAGAAAGAAGTTCAAGAATTTTAAAACCAGCAATGCTATTTCCATTTGCATCTAAAGCAGGACCGAAAATACCAATTCCCATTTCTCCTTTTACACAACCGAAAATACCGCCAGCGACACCACTTTTTGCAGGAATTCCAACGCGGATCGCAAACTCTCCAGATTCATTGTACATGCCGCAAGTTACCATAAATGTTTTACAAATCTTTGTGATATGTTTTGGGATGATTTGTTTTTTCTTATATGGATCATAGCCATCCATTGCAAAGATTAAACCGATGCGTGCTAAATCGATACAGTTTACTTCAATAGCGCATTGACGTGTGTACAAGTCCATTAATTCCTCAATATTGCTATTAATGATGCCGTTTTGCTTCATATAGTAACAAAGTGAACGATTTAAGTAAGCTGTTTCTAGTTCAGAGATGGCTACTTTGGAAGAATAATTAATTGTAGGATTGTCTGTAATATCACGTACAAAGTGAAGGATACGTTCCATCTTCTCTTCGTTACTATTTCCTGCTAACATACTTGTAATAGCTAATGCACCTGCGTTAATCATTGGATTAAGGGGTTTAGAAGGGCTAGTGGTTTCTAATTTAATAATGGAATTAAATGGATCACCAGTTGGTTCCATTCCAACTTTTGAGAATACATATTCTTCACCACGATCTAAAAGGGCAAGAGCAAGTGTGATTACTTTTGAAATACTTTGAAGAGTAAAGAGTGTTTGTGAGTTGCCAGCATGAATGTACTCAGTCTCTTTATGGTAGATAGCAATCCCTAAATCATCAGGATTTGCATTTCCTAGCTCGGGGATATAAGTAGCAAGTTTTCCTTTTTTTGTATATGGTTTTACTTGTTCTAGCAACTGTTGTAAGTTGCTTGTCTCGATGCACTGCATAATACCAACGCTCCTGTTTCTTTTTACTAAGTTTACGTTTCCCAATAAACTCGGAAATAAATAATAACATGAAAAAGTGGAATGATAAAATAAAACTTCTATATGAATACAAGGTGGAAAATAGATAAAAACGCTTTCTTTTTAAAGGGGCGAGAGGATCTAGCCATGCATAGGAGCGGTCAGATTCTTTTTCTGCCCGGTGCTAAATAAAGCTGAAAGAGCAAACGAATACATGCCACCCTTTGTTCTTCATAGCTGCGAATGATATGTTGGAAAATCAAAATGGATACATAGTCCGGTTAGCTAGTTTTTAATTTTAGTCGCAATGAGGAAGAAGAATGCCTCTTTTATATAACAGCTTAAAAATAGAAAAGATATCCATAAAAAGTTCATAAATAAAAACTACACATCTATACAACTATATGTTATTATAATCATGTGATAGAAAGCGTTTTCTAAACGTATTTATAATGGTAACGATTTCATAAATTGAATAGGAGGAATTACAATGTTGCAGTTTTTACAACGTATTGGTAAAGCATTAATGCTTCCAATCGCAGTGTTACCAGCAGCAGGTTTATTACTTCGTTTAGGTCAACCAGACGTATTTGATATTCCTGTTATGGCACAGGCCGGTGCAGCAATTTTTGATAATTTAGCACTTATTTTTGCAATTGGTGTTGCAATCGGTTTGTCTGTTGATGGTAGTGGTGCCGCAGGTCTTGCAGGTGCAATTGGTTACTTAGTTATGAAGAATACAACTGATACTTTAAGTGTTGGTTATTCAACAGCGGAATTAAATGATAAATTAAAAGGTGTTCAAGACTTATTAGGTTCAGTTGATCCAAGTAAGTTAGCAGATACAATGACAAAAGTTTCAAAAGCAGCAGCGCTAACACCTAAAATAAATATGGCCATACTGGGCGGTATTATTGCTGGGGTTGTCGCTGGCTTACTATATAACAAATTCTATAAGATTAAATTACCAGAATGGTTAGGGTTCTTCGCAGGAAAACGTTTTGTTCCAATTATTACGTCTATTGTTATGCTTCTTTTAGGATTATTATTTGGTCAAATCTGGCCAACAATCCAAAGTGGTATTGATACAGTAGCGCACGGCATTGTAAACTTAGATGCAATCGGTGCAGGGTTATTTGGTTTATTAAACCGTCTATTAATTCCAATTGGTCTCCACCATGTAATGAACACATACTTCTGGTTTGTACTTGGTGACTTTACAAATGCAGCAGGTGACATTGTTCATGGTGATATTGCACGCTTCTTTGCACAAGACCCATCAGCTGGTATGTTTATGACTGGTTTCTTCCCAATCATGATGTTCGGTTTACCAGCAGCATGTTTTGCAATGATTGCAGCTGCGAAACCAGAAAAACGTAAAATGGTTACAGGGATGTTAGGTGGTCTTGCTTTAACATCATTCTTAACTGGTATTACAGAACCAATTGAATTCTCATTCATGTTCTTATCACCAGTATTATATGGTATCCATGCTGTATTAACAGGTATTTCATTATTTGTAACAACAACGCTGGGCATTCACGATGGTTTCTCATTTAGTGCCGGCGCAATTGATTACGTTTTAAACTTTGGTATTGCAACAAAACCGTTATTATTAGCAGGAATTGGTTTAATCTATGCGGCAATTTACTTCGTAGTATTCTATTTCTTAATTAAGAAATTTAACTTAAAAACGCCAGGTCGTGAAGATGACGATGAGTTAGCTGAAGAAGGAGATGCACCAGTTGCAGGTTCTATCGGTGAAACTTATGTCGCGGCATTAGGTGGAAAAGACAACTTAACAGTTATTGATAACTGTGCAACGCGTCTACGCCTACAAGTGAAAGATGCAAACTTAGTAAATGAACCAGCATTAAAACGTGCTGGCGCAAAAGGTGTTATGAAATTAAGTAATACAAGTGTACAGGTTATCGTAGGTACAAACGTTGAATCTGTAGCTGATGATATGAAAAAACATGTATAAATAATTGTGAAAGAGGATATTCCAAAAGATCGATAAAATGGATCTTTTGGAGGATATCCTCTTTTTTTTTAGGGATTTTATCCCGCATTAACGGGCAGTAAGACCCCCGACTCAAGATTCAGAGAGAAATGAGGTCCAGCTCTAGCGGCTAGAATTTGCGGCCGTTTCGCCCCCTCGGACGNNCCCGATTGGTGTGGGCTGATTAAAGTTTCACTTTATCACGGATGGTTAGTAAGATTTTTGTTTCAAAATTCAGCGGAAGTAAAGGGGGGACGTGGGGCACCTTAATGTGAATCTTACTTTTAAAAATTTTCTTTTTCTTTTTTGTGCATATTGGTTGGTAATACGTTCGTCGCATGATACAGTAAGGATTGTATGCGAATTTTTTTCCATTACTTAGGAGAAGCTGGAAGGTATATTTTTGTATAAAAGGATTACATTATTGGTAAACAAGGGGAAAGAAAGAATTATGAATGAAGAAAAAGATAGTGGCAGTATGAGATCGCGTAGGAGTATGAAAGCTCGTAGACCGGTTACATATATAAAAAGAACGGTCATTTTTATTGTATTGGTTTCGCTTGTGTATTTTGGATATGCCCAAATTACTGTACATAATAAAAAAGAAAATGTGTTAAGGGAAACAGCAGAAGTAAAGAAAGAAGCGGTACAAAAACAAGTAGAGCAGCCTCCAGAAGAGCCACAGCAAGCCATAGCAGCGGAACAACCTGCCGAAGGACCACCACAAGAAATTAATGTAAATGCAGAGTTAGACGAGTACTTAAAGAATAAGAGTTTTAGTGGGACGGCAGTTGTCGTGAAAAATGGAAAAGTACTTTTAAATAAAGGGTATGGGTTGGCAAATCGAGAAAAAAATATACCGAATAATTCTGAAACCACTTTTTACATTGGTTCGATTTCAAAGGCATTTGTAGCAACAGCAATTATGCAACTCAAAGATCAAAATAAACTTCAAATAGAAGATACAATAGCAAAGTATATTCCTGATTTCCCAAGAGGTAGCGAAGTTAAGTTGATTCATCTATTGACACACACATCTGGAATTCCTGAATATGAAGCGGGAAAAGATGATATCTCCCATGAGGAATTATTGAAGCGAATTGGACAGCAAAAACATTTATTTAATCCAGGTGAAAAATGGAAGTATTCAGATTCAAACTATACCATACTTGGTTACATCGTTGAGAAAATTAGTGGGCAACCGCTAGAAGAATATATAAAGCAGCATATTTTTGATGTGGTAGGTATGAAAAATTCAGGTTTTGGTACGGAATTAGAGAAGACAAAGTATCCTTCTACGGGTTACAAAATCGTAAAAAATAATATGACAGTACCTGCCATGCCGAGTATGTCGCAGTTATATGGAAATGGTGATATATATACGAGCGCAAATGATTTATATTTATTTAATGAAGCGCTATTTTCGGGAAAGTTAATATCCAAAGAAAGCTACAATCAAATGTTTACAGCATTTAAAAAAGATTATGGATTTGGATGGTATGTCAATCCAGGAAGTTATTCTAATCATGGGGTAATGCCAGGATGGAATTGTTTAAATGGATTTAGTAGAAGTGGTAATGTGTATGTTATTTTATTATCTAATATTCAAAATAACATTAAATCGTTCGGTACGGTTAATAATGATATTTATACGATGTTGCAGCATATTGAAGTGTAAAAGACTATCTTTTGAGGTAGTCTTTTTTATGTAAGTTGAGAAAGGCCATATTTATTGAGATAATGAAAAAAATGGAAAAAGGGGGCTGTTATGAGTATTCATAAGCATCATGCGCGTAATGCAAAGCGGACATTATTTTTAGCTATTATTGTATGGATTATTATTGCGATTGGATTTGTAGTGGAATATCGAAAAGGAACACTCTTTAGTTCGGAAAAGGATAACCTAAAATTAATAAGTATCGTGCTACCAGCATGTATGTTACTGATTTATAGTTTGATAGAAAGAGGTAGGGCTAAAAAGATAGAAAGGATCATTCAAGATAAAGAAATCTCTCTATTGCTGGAGCAGCGGAGATTTGTCGTTCGTAGAGAGACAGGTTTATTTACGACAGTTACATACTTTGGATTAGATGGAAATACAATGGGGATGCTCAAAGAAAAATATGATTCCCAGATTCAAATGATATGGAAAGGTATCTTATCCTTTTTCCTTAAAGGAATATATGAGCAACAATTTTATTTAATGAATTGGGAAAAGAGCTGTTAATAATCAAGAAGAAAAGAGGGGTACGGAATTCATATGCATTTTATAGCATAATGGGAGAGAGAATTGGTGAATTAAATCAGTTGTTAAGCTTAACAAAATGGGAATGGAGCTTTTTATCAGCTGAAGGAAAAGAAATTGGGAAAGTCACTGGAGACTTATCTGGTACATTGCAAAAAGGAAAGTGGCAAGATGGTACTTACATCGATGTGAAAGAGGATGGAATTCCATTAGAGGCGGTTCAATATTTCTCTGCAGGTGGTGGATCACTTGTTACAGTATCTGTAGCAGAGCATGCAGAATTACAAACAGCTGCATATTATGCTGGAGCTGCAATTATAACGTTGAAAAATTAAAGAACTTCCGAGATGTGATTTTCTTCGGTGTAAATTGTGCCGCGATCTAATTAGAGGGTAGATTCAATTCATTATGAAAAAAAGTGTACCAAATAGGTACACTTTTTTCTATTCTGTTGTAGAAAAACTATAACAGAATAAGAGATAAGGGTATTACAGTTTAAAATGGGTATGACTCTTTATACCACAGAATAGGATTCATTTATAAGGATACCAAAAAAATACAATTAAGGAAAGTCTTAATTTAAAAGAGTTTAAATTAAAGTTAACACTATGCATATAGTAGTTTGCTCAACAATTCACAAAGGTGTCACAACTATCTCGTTCGTTTTTTCAAAAAAGTAGTATTCTAAATGTGTAAGCTGTTATATAAAAAATCTTAGTCCTGTACTAATCAAAAATGGAGGAGATTAGGATGACTCAAGTAATAGAAAATGTAAAAAACGCATGGACGAACTTTAAAGGTGAAAAGTGGAAAGCAGAGATTGATGTTCGCGATTTCATTTTAAATAATGTAAACGTTTTCGAAGGAGACGAATCTTTCTTAGCGGAAGCAACAGAAGCAACGAAACAACTTTGGGATCAAGTAATGGATTTAACAAAACAAGAACGTGACAATGGTGGCGTACTTGATATGGATACAAGCATTGTTTCTTCTATTACATCTCATGGTCCTGGATATTTAAATAAAGATACTGAAAAAGTAGTTGGTTTCCAAACAGATAAGCCATTTAAGCGCTCTTTACAACCTTATGGTGGTATTCGTATGGCAGAGCAGGCTTGTGAATCTTATGGATATGAAATGGACAAAGAATTAAGCCGTATTTTCAGAGACTGGCGTAAAACACATAACCAAGGTGTATTCGATGCTTATACTCCTGAAATGAGAGCAGCTCGTAAATCTGGTGTTATTACAGGTCTTCCAGATGCATATGGCCGTGGACGTATTATTGGTGACTATCGCCGCGTAGCATTATATGGTGTTGATCGTTTAATCGAAGCGAAAAAAGAAGATTTAAATTTAACTGGTGGTGTAATGAGCGAAGATACAATGCGTTTACGCGAAGAGCTATCTGAGCAAATGCGTGCACTGCAAGAATTAAAACAAATGGCAGCTTCTCACGGTTTTGATATTTCTAAACCAGCAACAAATGCACAAGAAGCATTCCAATGGTTATACTTCGCTTATCTTGCAGCAATTAAAGAACAAAACGGGGCAGCAATGAGCCTTGGACGTACTTCAACATTCTTAGATATCTTCATTGAAAGAGATCTTGAAAATGGTACATTAACTGAAGAAGCGGCACAAGAGATTGTTGATCACTTCATTATGAAATTACGTCTTGTGAAATTTGCAAGAACACCTGATTACAATGAATTGTTCTCTGGTGATCCAACTTGGGTAACTGAATCTATCGGTGGTATTGCCCTTGATGGTCGTCCATTAGTAACGAAAAACTCATTCCGTTTCTTGCACACATTAGATAACTTAGGACCAGCTCCAGAGCCAAACTTAACAGTTCTTTGGTCTAAACAATTACCACAGAACTTTAAAAACTACTGTGCGAAAATGTCTATTAAAACATCTGCAATTCAATATGAAAATGATGACATTATGCGTGCAGACTATGGCGATGACTACGGTATTGCTTGTTGTGTGTCTGCAATGAGAATTGGTAAGCAAATGCAGTTCTTCGGAGCTCGTGCAAACTTAGCTAAGACACTATTATATGCAATTAATGGCGGTATAGATGAAAAATCAAAAGAACAAATTGGGCCTGAATTTGCACCTATCACTTCTGAAGTATTAGATTATGAAGAAGTTATGCGTAAATTTGATATGACAATGGAATGGCTAGCTGGCCTTTATTTAAACACATTAAATGTTATTCATTATATGCACGATAAATATAGCTATGAGCGTATTGAAATGGCACTTCATGATACAAATGTTCTTCGTACAATGGCAACAGGTATCGCTGGATTATCTGTAGTAGCTGACTCTTTAAGTGCAATTAAATACGCAAAAGTAAAACCAATTCGTGATGAAAATGGTATTGCAGTTGACTTCGAAATCGAAGGTGATTTCCCTAAATACGGTAACAATGATGATCGCGTAGATGAAATTGCAGTAAATCTTGTGAAAACATTTATGAACAAGCTTCGTAAACATAAAACATACCGTAATTCTGTTCATACAATGTCAATCTTAACGATTACATCTAACGTTGTATACGGTAAGAAAACTGGTAACACTCCAGACGGTCGTCGTACTGGTGAACCATTTGCGCCAGGTGCAAACCCAATGCATGGACGCGATACCAAAGGTGCATTAGCATCACTATTATCTGTTGCAAAATTACCATATGAAGATGCACAAGATGGTATTTCTAATACATTCTCAATTATTCCAAAAGCGCTTGGTAAAGAAGATGATGTACAAGTTAAAAACTTAGTATCTATGCTTGATGGATATGCAGTGAAAGAAGGACATCATTTAAATATTAACGTATTTAACCGTGAAACATTAATGGATGCAATGGAACATCCTGAAAAATATCCACAATTAACAATTCGTGTATCTGGTTACGCAGTGAACTTCATTAAATTAACTCGTGAACAACAAATCGATGTAATTAACCGTACAATGCACGAAAGTATGTAAGTAAAAAGTTTCCCACTGTTTTTATAAAAATAGTGGGAGGCTGCTTCAATAGAGGAGGAAGTTAACATGGTAAAAGGAAGAATTCATTCTGTAGAGTCTTGTGGTACTGTTGATGGCCCAGGAATTCGTTATGTCATATTTACACAAGGGTGTCTATTACGCTGTCAATATTGTCATAATGCTGATACGTGGGAGATCGGTAAAGGAAAAGAAATAACAGTTGAAGAAGTGATGCAGGATGTGACATGTTACCTTCCTTTTATTGAAGCTTCCGGTGGTGGCATTACGGTGAGTGGCGGAGAGCCATTACTTCAATTAGACTTTTTAATTGAATTATTTAAAAAATGTAAAGAATCCGGAATTCATACGACAATTGATTCTTCTGGAGGATGTTATTCTGAAGAACCAGAGTTCCAAAGAAAATTAGATATTCTAATGGACTATACAGATTTAGTACTATTAGATTTAAAACATATTGATCCTAAAAAGCACCGTAAATTAACTGGTAAAACGAATGAACACATTCTACAATTTGCTCGTTATTTATCTGATAAACAAAAACCAATTTGGGTAAGACACGTATTAGTTCCAGGTGTTACGGATAATGAAGAAGATTTGCAGGGATTATCTAATTTCATTCAAAGCCTTTCTAACGTAAAGAAAGTAGAAGTCTTACCATATCATAAACTTGGTGTATATAAATGGGAAGCACTTGGACATAAGTATCCTCTTGAAGGTGTAGAACCTCCAACGGAAAAAAATGTTCAAAATGCAAAAAATATTTTACAAGCAGTCTAATCCATTTGGATTAGACTTTTTGCTTTCTTTTAATAAAATCTAGAGTATATTTAAAGAAAAGAGTATACTGAAAGTGGAATATCCATATTTTTGTAAAGAAATAAGGGGATAAATTTACATAATTGTAAAGGGAAAACTAAATAGTAACAAGAATTAAGAAGTAGCAGGGCGAGTATCATGAAGTATGATCATTTGTAAGTTATTGCGAAAGCACTTATAGGAAAGTATAATAGAAAGATATGAGCACAGATAGGATTAAGGGGTCAATCTTATATGCTTTGCATATCCACGACAGGTACATAGCTAACATGAAAGTGTTGGAATCCAAACATGTAATTTTTTTTAGGAAAATGTTTTTCCTATTGTCGTATATGCAATATGGGAAAGCGAAAAAGCTAGGAGTGGATTTGTTTGATAAAAAACCCCAAGGTTTTAATATTAACTGCACATTACGGTAATGGTCATGTGCAAGTAGCAAAAACATTAGCACAAACATTTCATCAAAAAGGAATTGAAGATGTGATTGTGTGTGATCTATTTGGAGAGTCACATCCGGTTATAACGGATATTACAAAATATTTGTACTTAAAAAGCTATACAATAGGAAAAGAGCTATATCGCTTATTTTACTATGGTGTAGAAAAAATTTACGATAAAAAAATTGCATCGTGGTATGCGAATTTTGGGAGAAAACGTTTAAAAGCATTATTACATGCGGAGAAGCCGGATATTGTTATTAATACATTTCCAATTATTGCAGTGCCAGAATTGAAAAAGCAAACAGGTTTTTCAATCCCTGTTTATAATGTGTTAACGGATTTTTGTTTACACAAAATATGGATTCATCGTGAAGTAGATCGTTATTTTGTAGCGACAGATCATGTGAAACAAGTAATGGTTGAAATTGGTGTACCTTCAGAGCAAATCGTAGAAACTGGGATTCCAATTCGTAAAAACTTTGAATTAACTATTAACCCAGAAATCCTATATAGTAAATATCATTTATCTCGTGAGAAAAAGGTTTTACTTATTGTAGCAGGTGCTCACGGTGTATTAGGGAATGTAAAAGAATTATGTCAATCATTTATGACAGTCCCTAATCTTCAAGTAGCGGTTGTTTGTGGGAAAAACGAAACTTTAAAAGAAGAGTTACTAGGACTCAAGGAACAAAATCCTGAGGCATTGAAAGTATTTGGCTATGTAGAAAATATAGATGAGTTATTCCGTATTACCTCTTGCATGATTACAAAACCAGGGGGCATTACGTTAAGTGAAGCAGCAGCTTTACAAGTACCTGTCATTTTATATAAACCAGTACCAGGGCAAGAAAATGAAAATGCGATATATTTTGAAAATAAAGGAGCTGCGCTTGTAATTCGCGAAGATGAGGATATTTTTGCGAAAACAAAGGCATTACTAGAAGATGATAGGAAGCTCCGACAAATGAAAGAAGCGATGGGAAGTATTTATCGCCCAGAGCCAGCTGGTCATATTGTAGATGCAATTTTAGAAGAGAATCATGTGCAATCTAATCATATGCCAATCAAATCGCCAGCTCTTGCTCAATCTTTTACCTAATATGACACCCTCTTTGTAGTTGGAAAGAGGGTTTTTTGCGTTTTTATAGGATTTAGTATAAAAGTTATTAAGAAGGTTATGTGTTATCCACAAGAGAATGCGGTTTCAATATACGGTAAAGTCGGAATATTAACAATGATATCCACATTGTCCACAATTTTCAGAAAAATTATCCACAAACTACACATGATGTATGTGATTAATTTGCTAGTAATCGGAAAAATTTATTGAATTTATGCACAATTCTATCAGTTCTGTGGATAAAGTTTTCCACAAAAAATACTCCTTATATTATAAGGAGTACATCTTTACGTTATAATTACACACCTTTAGGACGATACCCTGCTGCGCGATCTGCTTTGCGAAACTCGCGCTGATAAAGAACCTCTTGCGTACTATTTAATGTATTTCTTGCTTTTTCACGTTTCTTTTTTTCCATTATCGTTCACCTCGTGTCATAACGTTACTACCTATCGTTTCCAATGACACGAAGAGATATACATAATAAACAAGTATCTTCATTTTATAGTTATATAAACCCACATTGAGAGATTAACATGTAAGAATCAAGCTTCTTTTAAATGATGTGTATCTTGGAATGTAGTATCACGCATTGTAGCAAGTGTATATTGATCTTTAACAATTTCGTATAGATTGTATACTTCCTCATTTGCGTTAATTTGATCATAAACCGCTTTTCTAGTTTCGTTTGCTAGGTTTACATATGATAGTTTTTCAGCAGCTTTCATAGAACGAATATTTACTTTACGAATACGCATAAAGATTGTTTCAATATCTAGTTCATAGAAAAGCTCGCTGAAAAAGGCATCTTTTGCTAATTTATTATAACCTTGGCCGTGATAAGGTTTTCCAAGCCATGTACCAAGAAAACCAGCCTTTTCTTGCACATCAAATAAAGTAATCGTACCGATAGGATTTCCCCATTCATCTAAAATGGTACGTGAGATCAATTCACCACGTTCCTCTGCTTCAATTGTTTGTTTTGTTAAAAATAGAAATTCTTCATATGAATAAGCCTTTTGACGCACAAAAGGGAAGACAGCTGGATCCACCATTAAATCGTATAGAACGTGGCTGTCGTGTAAGTCGCGTTTTTTTAACATACTAACTCCTCCTCAAATGAGGGTAGCATGACGAAAAAACACCCCACCCTCGAAATTTTTATATCAATCTTAAAAAAATTTCGGGGTGGGAATCGAACCCACTAGAACCAGTCTATAACGCTGGTGGCGCACCATTTGCCTTCCCCATTCATCAATTTGAAATGAATCATCACGACACAAATTGATTATGGTTTCATTCAGTTTATAATCGTATAATACTTTATCTAGTCAAAAAAATAAACTAGTTTTTTTTATTTTTTTTGTAAATTATTTTTCCATCAATCATGGTCAGTACGGGCTTGGCTAAATAATGAAATGGATGGTGTGTCCATAGTACAAGATCGGCATCTTTTCCAGGCTCAATACTTCCGATTCTGTCCTCTAAACGTAAGTTTCGGGCAGGGATGATTGTAATTCCTTCTAATGCTATTTTTTCATCTAATCCTTCTCTGACGGCGATTGCTGCGCAAACATTTAAGTACTGAATTGGAGTATAGGGATGGTCTGTTGTAATAGAAACCTCTATCCCATGCTTGGATAAAATATGATACGTACTCCATGATTTATTTTTTAGTTCAATTTTCGAGCGACGTGTCAGAGTCGGGCCTACTGAAACTTTTAAATTATGTTTGGCAAGCTCATTTACAATGAAATGTCCTTCCGTACAATGTTCAATCCTTAAATCAAGATTAAATTCTGTTGCAAAGCGCAGAGCAGAACTAATATCATCGGCACGATGGGCATGGATACGTACTGGAATTTCTCGCCGAAGTGCTTTTAGAATCGGTAGCATTCGAAAATCTGCTTCGTTTCCATAATGTTGTGCTTCGTAAAAAGATTCACGAAGTAACCCCATAATCCCCATACGAGTAATGGATTCTTTTGAGCCATTACTATGAACTCGTTTTGGATTTTCTCCAAATGCAATTTTTAATCCTGCAGGTTCTTGGATAATCATATGATCGATACAAGTTCCGGCAGTTTTAATTACACATGTCGTCCCACCAATAATATTTTGACTTCCAGGCATAACGTGAACAGTTGTAACCCCATTTTGAACCGCATCTTGAAATGCGATATCAAAAGGATGTATGCCATCTAAAGAGCGAATATGAGGTGTTAATACTTCCGATGTTTCATTTGCATCATTTCCGGCCCATCCAGTTCCTTCATCATATAGACCAAGATGAGTATGGACATCGATAAATCCTGGTAAAAGGTGAAGTGCTCTTGCATCAATAACAGTCATATCTTGAGTTGGCTCAATATGCGACTTTATCGCGGCGATTTTATTGTGTTTAACCAATACATCTCCTTGAAATTTAGAAGAAGTAATGGGATATACAATGGCTTGCTTAAATAGGGTTTTCATAGGTACCTCATTTCCATTGGCTGATAGTCCTTAGACTAGCAAAAGGAACAATTCGAAAAGTTTATTTCGGAAGTACTACATTGTATGCGATATAAGATTTTGTAATGCATGCTTTAATGTGGGGAAAGAATATTGAAATCCATTTTGTAGTGCTTTTTCAGGCAATACATGTTGCCCTTGTAATACAAGCATACTCATTTCTCCAAGTAAAGCATGTAGTGCAACGGCTGGAACGGGAAGCCAATGTGGGCGATGCATGACCAGTGAAAGCATCTTTCCAAACTCTTGCATTGTTGTAGGATTTGGAGCTGTAATATTAAGCGGGCCTTCTATTTCTTTTGTGTGTATTGCAAAATCAATCATGCGAATGACATCATCTAGATGAATCCAAGATAGCCATTGATTCCCTGAACCAATTGTTCCACCAATAAATAATTTGTAAGGTAGTAACATTTTAGGAAGGGCACCACCATCTTTTCCTAAAACAATTCCAAAGCGTGTATAGATTGTTCGCATTCCAAGAGAAGTGGCGTTAGATGCGGCCTCTTCCCATTGTTTTACTGTAGTCGCTAAAAAATCACTACCACTTTCTTTGTACTGTTCTGTAAAGGTTTTTGTTTCCGATGTACCGTAATAGCCAATTGCGCTAGCGTTAATAAAAGTATGAGGTTTCTTTTGTAAAGTTTGTAATTGCTTAATGAGACTACTTGTTGTATGAAGGCGACTTGCTATAATGTGTTTTTTCTGTTTTTTTGTCCAGCGACCATTGTTAATAGATTCTCCAGCTAGATTTACAACAACATCAATATAAGTGAGGGGGAAGTCATGAGAGTGCGTATCCCACTGTATATAGTGAATGTTAGAATTGAGAGGATTCTCTCTTTTATTTCGGGTGAGAATATAAACTGTATGCCCTTGTAGGTCAAAAAAATTAGCTAATGCTTTACCGATAAAGCCAGTTCCTCCAGAAATTGCGATTTTCAACTGAATTTCCTCCTCATTATATATATTCACGAAAAGCAAAATTGTTCCGCAACTATGTTAAAATAGTAGCGAGGTGAAGAATATGGCTGTCATTACAAAAATAGAAGTACAAAAAAGAACGAAAGAACGATTTAATATTTATATTGATAAAGGGCAAGGGGAAGAATACGGATTTAGTGTGAATCAAGTAATCTTAATCAAGCATGGTTTGCAAAAGGGGATAGAAATTGATGAAGTAGAGTTAGCAAATATTTTATACAATGAAGAAGTGCAAAAAGCGTATTTGCAAGCAATTTCTTATTTATCCTATCAAATGCGAACAAAACAGGAAGTAGAAGAATACTTACGAAAAAAAGAAATGGGACAAGCCATCATCTCTGAAGTTATTTCGAAATTATTACATGATCGCTATATTAATGATAAAGAGTACGCCATTTCGTATGTGCGAACTCATAGTAACGTGAATCAAAAAGGACCAACTATTATTAGACGGGAGCTTCTTGGTAAAGGTGTCCAAGATATAATTATTACTCATAGTTTACAAGAATATCCGAAAGAGAAGCAAATTGAAAATGCCTTTGAGCTTGTAGAAAAAAAGAAAAAGTCATATCAAAGGCATTCTTTTTTACAAATGAAACAAAAGTTAGATGAGATGTTAGTCCGTAAAGGATATAATCGTGATGTGATTCAAATTTGTTTAGAAGAATTAAAAGAGGACAAGGATGAAACGCAACAACAAGAAGCGTTGTTATATCATGGAAATAAGTATCATGAGAAGTATAAAAAGCATGATGGATGGACATATGAAAATAAGATGAAACAAGCATTGTATCGAAAAGGATTTTCTATTGATGAGATAGAGGGATTTTTACAAACGAAACGTGAAGAGGGATGAGAGAATATGATGAGTATGCCAAGACGTTATAGTGAGATGACACCGCATGAACTACGAGAGGAAATTGGCATTTTAAAAGAACAGGCTGTTAAGGCAGAACAGCTCGGTATAGTAAATGAGTTTGATGTATTAATGAGAAAAATGGCAATGGCTCGTGCTTATATGACAGATATAAATGCATTTCAGGTTGGGGAAACGTATGAACTTATAGAGGAACCGGGTGTGTCATTTACAATTACGTATTTCAATGGAGTATTTGCCTGGGGACATAAACAAAATGAAACAGAGGAAATTGGTATTCCTATTTCACTATTACAAGAGAAATAAAAACCAGAGAGCCTTTGCTGCTCTGGTTTTTATTTTTCGTAGTTGTTAAAGGAGATAGGCGGTTAAATTTGGCGTTTTCTCATCTCGTTTGCCAAAATAATGAGAGACTGGGTTTGTTGCGTCTGTCCATTTACTTGCGCTTTTGCATGTTTTGGACGTGCCCAGGTAGGGTTGAATAATTCAGAACGACGATCTAAATGATTACGGTAGCTCATCTTTATCACCTCATGTAGGAAGTTAATGTATTTTTGTATTACTCTTCCTGCTGATTTGCGGCACGCATACGTTCTTGTGGGTGCGTGTTAATTGTGCCGTTAGGTCTTTTCGAAGCAAAACGTGCTTTTGCTTTCGTTGGACCATCGATTTTGCTGTTGTTTTTTGATTCAGACCAAAATTCGGCTTGTCTACCCAAGAAAAACGCCCCCTCATTATAAGATGATACTTGCTAAGAAGTATCATTTATAGAATGTGCAAAATAGAAGAAAATATCCTTTAGAAATAAAAGAAGAAATGAATAAAAGGAGAGAATAAATATGAATGATATTCATGAAACATTAACGAAAGAATTACTTGGAAAAAATGGTTTTCTTTCTTACGCTCAAGCGCGTGCATGGGTTGAATTATTATGGGAGGACTTCCAAGGAACATATGCAAAATCTGGGCGTTATCAAGGTGAAGAAATGACAGAACAAATTGTAAGAACATGGATTAATAACCACGGTGAGCGTCTTCATGAAATCCGCACGAATAATCCGAAATATAGTCATTTAATTAATCAAGACGATCATTTAAAACATTAAGAAAAGCGACCAACTTTGGTCGCTTTTCTTAATGAGGAATCAATTCTAATTTTTTGCGTAGCTTTTCTTCACTAAAAATCCATCCAGTATAGGAACTAATAATATTTAAATTTCGATCCAACTGGACGATTGCAACGAATGGATAATAGTCTTTACTTCGGTAGCGCAAATCGATAAAACGTACTTCACAATAGTTGTCGTAATCAAAAACATCCCAACGATATACAGGTGAAAAAGATAAAAATGCAGAAATGTTTTCATCCTTCTGTGCAGCTCGCATAATTTTATTATCCGGAAGTGGGATACGATCAAATTTATCATGCACCATAATATGGCCGCGGTGCCAACGGGCAACATAGTATTTGTCTTTTGTAGTAATTGCCAAATGATAATGATAAAAGCGATAGGAGGGAGAAATGATGACCTCCTCTACATTTTCGAATCGTTTGTAAACGACACTTTTTACATTTTGTCTCATTACAATCCGACCAACATAGTAGACAAACATTAAAATATATGCAGCTAGAGCAGTATATCCTTTATGAGAGCCAACGAGCATGCAAGCAATAGCGAGTATGTGGATAAAGAAAATGACAGCATCGAATGTATTAATTACACCTAATGCGACCCATTTTTTAGTAAAAGGGCGTAACGCTTGCGTGCCATATGCATTAAAAATATCAACAAATACGTGAAGAAAGACGGCAATAAACGACCAAAGTAGTAGATGAAGATAGGGTGATTCTGTAAAGAAGGCAAAGGAAATTCCACTTACAAGGAAAGACCAAAGAATAACAGCGGGAATGGAATGAGTAATTCCACGATGATTTCTTATATATTTCGCGTTATTACGTAATTTTAAGACGGTATCGATATCAGGAATATTGGAGCCAGCAATCGTTGCCAGCATAACAGCTTGTGGTCCAAAATCACTCTGACTAATGGCTGGATCTAATGTTGCTAAACTACCTAACGTTACACCCATAACAAGGTGAGTGGCTGTGTCCATGAAAACACACCTCCGTTTTTTATTAATGTAACTCTTTTTATTCGATATCTCAAGGCATTTGCCTTCTATTTCCTATATCATCTTACTTAAATTTTTTCCTAAAATCTTTATAATAGTACGTATATGCAAAAAAATGAGGGGGATCAAGTTTGGCACTTGAAATATTAGATGATTTTAACATAGAGAAGTTTCAACGTGACTTAATTAGTTGGTTTGAGAAAGAACAGCGTGATTTACCATGGCGAAAAAATAAAGATCCGTATCGTGTTTGGGTTTCTGAGATTATGTTGCAGCAAACCCGAGTAGAAGCTGTAAAACCATATTACGCAAATTTTATGGGAAAGTTCCCAACATTAGAAGCGTTGGCATCTGCCGATGATGAAGAGGTATTAAAGGCATGGGAAGGTCTTGGTTATTATTCTAGAGCGCGGAATTTACATGCAGCAGTGAAAGAAGTACAAGAAGTATATGGCGGGAAAGTGCCAAATGATGTGAAAAAAATTGAAAAGTTAAAAGGTGTTGGTCCGTATACAAAAGGTGCAATTTTAAGCATTGCATACGGCATACCAGAGCCAGCTGTAGATGGGAATGTCATGCGTGTTTTATCCCGTATATTATCAGTGTGGGATGATATTGCGAAACCTAAGACACGAAAAGTATTTGAAGAGATTGTACGTGAAATCATTTCAAAGGAAAATCCATCGTATTTCAATCAAGGTTTAATGGAATTAGGGGCTCTTATTTGTATCCCGAAAAATCCAGCGTGTTTACTTTGTCCAGTTCGAGACCATTGCCGCGGATATGCAGAAGGTGTACAAAAAGAGTTGCCGGTTAAAAGCAAGGCGAAAGCTCCTAAAATGGTGCCACTCGTTGCAGGTGTGCTGCAGACAGAGGATGGAAATTATGTAATTAACAAAAGACCGAGTACAGGATTACTTGCAAATATGTGGGAATTTCCAAATGTTGAAATAAGCGAAGGAATTCGAAATCAGAAACAGCAGTTGAGCGATTATATGAAAGAAAATTTTTCTCTTTCTGTTTCAATTGATGAATATGCAATGAACGTGCAACATACATTTACGCATCGTACATGGGATGTATTTGTATTTTATGGAAAAGTAACAAGTACGATTAAAGAAACAGATACACTAAAGATTGTATCGAAAGAAGACTTTGAGAGATTACCTTTTTCTAAATCACATCGGACGATTTATGAAGAATGTGTCAAAAAACTTCAACCTTGATGGTTGAAGTTTTTTCGACATAAACATAACAATTACTTACAAATATTTCATATTCTCTTAACAAATGACAAATACAATGAAAGTTGTAGTGAAAAATTTAAAGGGGGATAGGAAATGCTTAAAAAAGTAATCAGTTCAGCAGTTATAGCGACTTTCTTGTTTCAAGCATTAGCTGAGCCAGCTCAACTCACTTTTGCTAAGGAAAGGGAACAAAATCAGCAAGTTCTCATTTCAGAAGTGCATTATACGGATGATTTACGCTATATCGAATTGTATAACTCATCAGCGAAAGCTATGGACATGAGGAATCTTCAACTGAAGGTCAATGGAAAAGTGTTGAAACTTAAAGGGGGAAATGAAAAACAATCTGTACAACCAAAAGAAACGAAGTTAATTGTATTTGGAGATAAAACAGTTAATGAGATTAATGAACATTATAAGACGGAAGTAAAAGAAGAGCATGTAATATTTGCTGCTGAAGATTTAAGTGATGAACAAATTAAGATTGAAGTAATGAATGGGAAGAATAAAATGGTAGATGTTATTGAAACAAGAAAAGAGACGAAAGATATGTCGATTCATTCTTTTTTGAATGAAGCAAAAAAAGAGATGAAAAATGAAATACCATCGCCAGGGACTTATACTACATTCCAATCGCAGGGAAAAGAATCAACATCTACAGAATCCACACAAAAAGAAGCAGTTCAGTCAGACCCAAAACAACTAGAACCAGTACCACCGAAAGCTGCACAAACAGAACCCACACAACCCAACTCCAAAGAAGAACAACCTACACCAAAAGATAATAGTCAAAAAGAAAAGCAGTTACAAGAAACCGTACATGTGCCTAAATTGAAAATTAATGCACAGGAAGATTTACCAATCGAACTTCAGTTAGCCAGTGTATATGATAAGGCAAAAGTAAGTCTTGTATATCGTAGTGCCTCTAATTTGTTAGTGAAAAAGCTAGAGATGAATAAAGCTGAGAGTAATTTGTATTCTATTGTTGCTCCAAAGTTAGATATATGGTCTGATACATTTACATATTGGTTTGAGATTGAGCAGGATGGAAAGGTGGTCACGTTTCCGGAGAAAGAACAATTTAAGAGTGCCATCGAACATCAAAAAGAAGATTATACAAAGAATAGACCGATTATGATTACAGAACTCATGCCAGATACGATCAATGTAAAAGGAAAAGATGGATATGAGTTTATAGAGATATATAATAATTCAAGTGAAACAATACAGTTGAAAAATTATAAGTTTACTTATAAATATTCCGATACAGGAAGTGAAGATTGGAATATTACAGAAGAGGCGACAATTCCAGCTAAAGGAACGAGTGTATTTTGGATTAAAAATGAAGGAAATACTGCGCTATCAAAACAAGATTTTATTCAAGCGTATGGTGGAAATATCACCGAGAAACAAGTAATTCAAATTGAAGCTGACGGAATGTCTAATAGTGCTGGAAGGACGATTCAATTTGCAGATCCATACGGAACAGTTTTATCATCTGCAACATACGAGAAAGAGGATGTAAAGGTTGGACAAAGTATTGCTTATGCATACAAGCATGAAAGTACAGAAATGCAAAAAGTAGGTTTGTTCGAAAAAGGAACACCTGGTGTGCAAGTACCCTTTCAAGTGCCGTTAGAGCCAGTAAAACAACCCGATCAAGCTAACGTTACAATTGAGCATACACCATCAACTACTCATATAGCGACAGAAGATTTAACAATTACCGCTACGATTAAAGGCGGGGAAAATGCGGTCGTTTTGTACACACAAGATGGAAAGCTAACGCACAAAAAATTGCAGATGACGAAAGAAGGAAATGGTGATGTTTATAAAGCGACAATTCCTCAAAAAGAGCTATGGGGAGACTCGTTGTTTTATAAAATTGTCGTGCAAGATAATCAAAATACAATTGAAAAACCTTATGAAACAAAAGTAGAACATAAAAAAATAGACCCGCAAAGCCTACCACAATTTTTAATTACAGAGGTAACACCGGATACGACGAATGTTGGAAAAGCAGATGGATATGAATTTATTGAAGTGTATAACAATAGCAAGCAAGATATTAATTTTAAAGATTATACAATTCGGTATCGTTACCCATCTGAAGGACCAGAGGGTGATCTCATTTGGGGATCTACTCCAGATGATGTTGTCATCCCATCAGGGGAATCTCTTGTATTCTGGATTATAAACGGTGAAAATAATGAGAAAACTGTAGCTGATTTTAATAAACAGTTTGGTGCGAACTTAGTAGAAAATAAAAATATTGTTAAAATATATTCTAATGGGATGGCAAATGGTAGTGCACGTGGCATTGTTGTTGCAACAAAGACGGGGAATGAAATTGCAGCTGCTTATTACAATGATCAAGCTAATCAAGCTGATGTGAAAGCGAATAAGGGAATTTTATATCGTTATCCTCAAGATGGTTCGCAAATTATGCAAAAAATTAGTAGTGCAGAGCATAATGCATCCCCAGGAACTATATTCGAAGGTCAAGTACCTGCTGAACGAGTTGTTTTAAAAGAAGATACGATTGTACCGACGATTTCACATAAAGTGGCAGAAGGGCTAATTTCTGAATTTCAAGATCATAAATTGAGCTTCTCCGTTCTTGATAACGAACAAGTGAAAAGTGTGAAATTATATTACAAAACGAATGATAACGCAGAATATAAAGTTGAAAATTTAGTAGAAGATCGTCTAGATAAACAATACCATTATACGATTTACTCGCCTGAATTAATTGGAAAAGAAAAAATAACATATTATTTGGAAGCTTCGGATGGCTTAAATGTAGTGAAAAGTGATATGTATGCAGTGAAAATAGATGGTGAGAAAGATAAAAATCCTCTTCGTCTCAATGTAAAAGATGATGAGGTAGTTGCAAATCAAGTTTTATTAAAAGGAACTTCGTCATCGGTTGGATTTGAACAACTTTCTCTTTTAGTGGATGGACAGAAAGTAGAGACAGATACATACAGTACTTTAGAGAAGCCAGCTTATTTTGCATTCGATGTAAAGCAAACTGATTTGTATTTTAAAAATGCGGTTACGATTGGGAAAGACGTATTGCGTGTATTTGATGATACGTATAGTGATTATGTCACATTAACTGTAAAAATTGATCAATCAAAGATTAAATATAACGAGCCATTCAAAATTGATATCAGATCTGGCACAAAAACGTCTCCATTTGATGATCGAGTGGAAGAGAACAAAGATGATTTTTATTTGAAAAATGCCCGTCTTGTATTAGCGGATGGAACGACTTTATATGATCCGAACTTTGCAAATCCAAATCAGGAATTATCAGTTGGTGATGGAGATACATCAACGCCGGTATTTTCATTTGAATTTAAAGTTCCAGAAGAGAAATTTATTTCGAATGCGTACTTATGGGATACAAAGAAAGTGAAGGACGGGAAACATCGAATTACAGTGCAAGATGGTGTGAATAAAGAAGCTGTTGCGAATGTAAAAGTCGATAATACACCACCGCAGATTTCTACTACAGTACAAAATAAGAAATATAAAGGGAAAATTCCAATTGATGTAACAGTTACGGATGATATAGCAGGAGTAAAGAGTAAAAAAGTAATTTTGGATGGGAAAGAGATTGAAACTCCATATGAAACGTCCTCTGCGCAATTAGCAGCAGGAAAGCATGAGTTGCATATGGAGGCTGAGGATCAAGTGGGAAATCGTCAAGAGAAGACTGTGATGTTTGAAACATGGGCAGAAGATCCGACAGATCCTACCCCTATTTTTCCTAAAGATGGGGAGGAAAATGTGAGTACGAATCCAACACTTGAAGCAAAAGTAACCGATCCAACAAATGATGCAATGAAGGCGACGTTTTATAAAGGGTATGCGTATAAGCCGAATCAAACAGACCACATGAAAATTACTGAAAATATGATAGAACAGGAGCCACCACAGGGCTTTGATGTAAGTGGTGAGAAGAGTTTGGATAAGGATCAGTTAAGCAAAGTTAGTAAAAAAGATGGGAAATATTATACAACAGAATCGACAGAAAAATTTCCATACCATCGTTTTGATGTAACAGTCGCTGCTGACGTAAGAAACGATGATACGGTAGAAGTGAAATGGTACGGTCATTCTCTAGAGGGAAGAAAAGTTACGATGTATGCTTGGAACTACGCGACAAATAAGTGGACAGAGCTCGCATCGGAAATTTCTGGAAACAAAGATTTTGAATTAAAAGGTGCAGTATTAGCGAAAGAATATGTGAAAAATCAAAAAGTAAGTGTGATCGTGCAAGATCAAATTCCAAGTTCACCAAATAAGTTTGATTACACGTTTGTATGGATGTCGGATACACAGTACTACTCTGAAAGTTATCCGTATATTTATAAAAGTCAGGTTGACTGGATTGCAGCACAAAAAGACCCATTAAATATTAAATATGTATTCCATACAGGAGATCTTGTTGATAAGTCATATCAAGAATTTCAATGGCAGCGCGCAGATGAGTATATGAAAGTATTAGAAAATACAAACGTACCGTATGGTGTGCTGGCTGGGAATCACGATGTTAATCATAAGGATGAAGACTATACAGCCTACTCGAAATATTTTGGAGACTGGCGTTTTAAAGATAAGCCATTTTATGGTGGAAGTTATAAGGATAACCGTGGGCACTACGATTTGATTTCAGCAAAAGGTAACGACTTTATTATGCTGTATATGGGATGGGGCGTTACAGATGAAGATATTCAATGGATGAAGGGAATATTGCAGAAATATCCAAATCGAAAAGCGATTTTATCATTCCATGAATATTTACTGGTATCCGGTAATCGTAGTCCAATTGGCGATAAAATTTATAATGAGGTAGTTAAGCCAAATAAAAATGTGTTAGCTGTGCTGAGTGGACATTATCATGATAGTGAGACTTTAGTGGATGAAATTGATGATAATGGTGACGGAGCCCCAGATCGGAAAGTATATCAAATGCTAGCGGACTATCAAGGTGGTCCAGAAGGTGGACAAGGTTATATGCGTCTTTTACAATTTGATACAACAGCGAACAAAATGTATGTAAAAACATACTCTCCATATTTAAATGAATATAACTTTTATAAACCAGAAGACTATCCAGGAAAAGATGAATTTGAATTAGATGTTGATTTGAAGCCTGCGATAAAACAAGTTGCAACAGACTATGTAGAAGTAAATGTATACACGAATGAAGTCATTGGTAAAGATAATTTTGTAGCAAATTGGCGCAATGCAAAAGTGAAATTAGAGAATTTAAAAGAAAATACGACGTATCAATGGTATATCAAAGTTGAAGATCGATATGGTGGTCGAGTAACGTCACCAGTTTGGTCCTTTACAACAGGTAAAAAAGGTTGGAGATGGAACGTGTTCCCGAATTAGGGAACACGTTTTTTAGTCGTAAGAAATTTTTGTACCGTGCGTCCAATCCGCTTCACTTTTTTGAAGACCGCCCCGTGATTCAATTTCTTTTATAATTTCTTTGTAGATTGTTTGGCCTTCTACGTTTAAATAAGGCATGATCTGCTGTAAGGAATGGTGAAAATAAGCTAATTCATCTTGTTTCCATTCCTCTTTTGAAATCATAGATAGTTCTGTCATATCGCGTCCAACGTACATGCTATGCACCTCCATCATATATAGTTTGAATGAGCCTAAGAATATATATGCGCCAATTTAAAATAATTTTACGGATATCTTTTAGAATGGTTGGTTACATTATTGATTGTGGAGGTGAGAAAGATGAGTAAAAAACAACAAGGTTATAACAAAGCAACTTCTGGTGCTAGCATTCAAAGTACAAATGCTAACTATGGTACAGAGTTTGCGACTGAGACAAACGTACAAGCAGTAAAACAACAAAACGCACAATCAGAAGCAAAAAAATCACAAGCTTCTAGCGCTGGTGTTCAAAGTGCAAATGCTAGTTACGGCACAGAGTTTGCAACAGACACAGATGTGCAAGCAGTAAAACAACAAAACGCAAAATCAGCGGCGAAAAAATCGCAATCTTCTAGCACGAATCAATAACAAAGAAAAACACTTCTCGATTCAAGAGAAGTGTTTTCTTTGTGTGAAAAGAAGGATCTGTTGCTGGTGAAAATCCAAAAGGTATTCAAAGCAATTATTTTGAGAATTTTGTAGGGAGAGCCGACATAACTTCTAATAAGTCAACAAATGTAGTCAAAGGAGAATGAGGAGGGGCATTAGAAAATATGTAGTAGTGATGAATCCTGTATGAATAGATGTGGAAATGTATCCCGCTATTCGTGGATAGTAAAATTCCAACTCGAAATTTAGCCAAAAGCAAAGAAGTTAGGTGGAGGCCTGTCTGTAAAAGCACGAATGGTGAGGGCTGACAATCAGTGTGGGATGGAGAAAACCCCACTGATTAAAGTTTTACTTTATTAGAAACAGGAGGTAAATGATGAATTTATTTGATAAGTTGGTAGGAGAGCAGTTGCAAACAATGGATGAGTTACTGAAGTTACAAGCGCATCTAGAAAAGTACCAACAGATCGAAGTAAGTGAAAGAGAAAATTATGATAAAAAAGATTTGCATTTTATTCGTCAAGAAATAAACAGGACAGAACAAGCTTTGAAGCTCTTACATGAAAAGTTTGAACAACAAACAAATGAAGTCATACATTCTTTTGAAACTGAAAAAATAATTTCTAACTAAAGAAGTGATGTGTGTTGATATGTTATTTTGAGGAGCCCTTTTTAATTTATGAAGAAGGGCTTTTTGGTATATCATGATTTATCTCGCTATTTGCGGGTAGTAAGCCCCTCGCCTTACATTTCAGCGAAGGATGATTGAAGTTCCACTTTATCAAGGAAGGTGGATTTTTTCGTGGTTACAAAACTTAGAGTGTATCGGTTTAGTTTTAAAATTTTGACAAAAAAGTTATAATAGAAAAAAAGTGAATTCGGCTCAATATGTTTTTAACAGAAACAATACGAGTTAAGGCAACCTTAGAAGAGCGTTCACAGTGAAAGAAGGGAGCACGTATGGGATTTCCCAAAGAAGGAGAAAAAGTACAAATACATAGTTATAAACATAATGGCTCCATTCATAGAATGTGGGAAGAGACTACAATTTTAAAAGGGACGCAAAGTCTTGTAATTGGTGCAAATGATCGGACTATAGTAACGGAATCAGATGGTCGGACATGGATTACACGCGAGCCTGCAATTTGTTATTTTCATTCAAATTATTGGTTTAATGTAATCGGTATGTTACGAGAAGAGGGCGTATACTATTATTGTAATTTAAGTTCTCCATTTGCGTATGATTCTGAAGCGCTAAAGTATATTGATTATGATTTGGATATTAAAGTATATCCGGATATGACGTATACACTTTTAGATGAAGATGAGTATGAGAAGCATAGTCAGATGATGAATTATCCTCCAGTGATTGATACGATATTAAAAAGAAATGTAGAGTATTTAACACAGTGGATTCATCAAAGAAAAGGACCATTCGCGCCAGATTTTGTAGACATGTGGTATGAACGGTATTTAATGTATAGAGATTAGAACAAACCTGCAGGGGATTTCCCGGCAGGTTTGTCCTATTGAAGGGGGGATTATATGCAAGGAATAAAAAGATATTTACAATTTGTAAAACCGTATCGCTGGCTTATTACAATTACAATTATTATTGGACTTATTAAGTTTGGGATTCCGCTTATTATGCCGTGGCTATTAAAGTATATTATTGATGATGTAATTCAAGGGAATGGATCACTTCAGGAAAAAACATCTCAATTGATAACAGCAATCGGCATTGCCTTTTTTATTTTCGGTGTATTAAGGCCGCCTGTTGAATATTATCGCCAATATTTTGCGCAGCGTATTGGTAATACAGTGCTTTATGATTTACGAAAACATATTTTTGGCCATCTGCAAAAATTGAGCTTACGCTATTATTCCAATACAAAAACAGGTGAAATCATTTCACGTGTCATTCATGATGTGGAGCAGACAAAGGATTTTGTTATTACAGGGCTTATGAATGTTTGGCTTGATACGGCTACTATTTTTATTGCGGTTGTAGTTATGTTTTCGATGAATATAAAATTAACGCTCGTTGCATTACTCATTTTGCCAATCTATGCAGTTGCGGTGAAATATTTCTTTGGGCGTCTTCGTAAATTAACGAGAGAGAGATCGCAAGCATTGGCAACAATGCAAGGTTATTTACATGAGCGTATCCAAGGGATGCAAGTGACGCGCAGTTTTGCATTAGAAGAGTATGAAAAGGGACAATTTGAAACGAAAAATAATGAATTTTTAACAAAAGCATTAACACATACAAGTTGGACCGCCCGTACTTTTTCTACAGTGAATACGTTAACGGATTTGGGACCATTACTTGTTATTGCATTTGCAGCATATGAAGTGATTCAAGGTTCTTTAACACTTGGAACGATGGTTGCTTTTGTTGGGTATATGGATAGTTTATATAGTCCATTACGGCGTCTTGTTAACTCTTCCACAACACTCACACAATCATTTGCATCAATGGATCGAGTGTTTGAGTTGCTAGATGAAAAGTATGATATTGTAAATACTCCAAACGCAGTTTCAGCAAAAAAGCTTTCAGGTGAAATTGTATTTGATCAAGTTTCATTTCGGTATAATACGAATGAAAAAGACGTATTACATCATCTTTCTTTCTCCATTCGTCCTGGAGAAAAAGTTGCCCTTGTTGGAGCAAGTGGAGGAGGAAAGTCCTCACTTGCTAGTTTAATTCCAAGGTTTTATGATGTTTCTAGCGGTGCGATTTATGTGGATGGTGTGAATGTACGAGACTATGACGTAAGAAATTTACGTAGTCACATCGGTATTGTTTTACAAGATAATTTATTATTTAGTGATACGATTCAATCTAATATTCTATACGGAAACCCAAAAGCAACGAAAGAGGAAGTGATTGCAGCTGCTAAGGCAGCGCAGATTCACAACTTTATTATGAATTTGCCAGATGGTTACGATACGGTTGTTGGAGAAAGAGGAGTGAAACTGTCGGGAGGACAAAGGCAGCGTGTAGCAATTGCACGCGTCTTCTTGAAAAATCCGTCTTTACTTATATTAGACGAAGCAACATCGGCTTTAGATTTAGAGAATGAAAGGCATATTCAAGAGGCTCTTCAAACATTAGCTGCGGACCGGACAACAATCATTATTGCTCATAGATTGGCGACTATTACACATGTAGATACAATTATATATATTGAAGATGGTGAAATAAAAGAAAAGGGTTCTCATGAGCAATTAATGCAAAAACGGGGATTTTATTATAACTTATATCAAATTCAACATATAGAACAAACAGCCCCTTTGGCATAAAGGGGCTGTTTCTTTATTCGTCTTCTTTTTTTTCATCAATTTTTAGTTCGTCTTCTGGTTTGTGATACGTATAAAAACTATCTACGAGTAGATCTAGATGTTCAACTTCTTCACTGTAATTAATAATTGAAGAAATCAATGGGAAGAGATGTAACCATATTTTATATGATTCTTCATCTTCTTTATTTTGATAGTCCATAAATATATCGATTAATTCTTGCTTACCAGTTTCTACTTCATCAAGCATCTCAACAGATTGTTGTTTTTTTGCTTTACCAATGAATTTTAATAAAACTTGTTCATGATAATGTGTTAATGAATCTAATTCATTTTGAATGGATTCTTGAAACGATTCAGGCATATATCGTAATTCATTTTCAGTACGATGTAATGCTTTTAATGTACTCAAAGCACGGCTCGTTGTTGCTAACATTTGTCTAAATAAGACAAGCTTACGAATTTTTGCGAATTTTACCTTTTTCGTATAGCTTCTTTCTTCTTTGTACAGTAAGTAGTAATGATTTAATTTAATCATTTTTTCTTTCATACGATCAATATCTGTTTTCAATGTTGTAAAATCAGAAGCTTGCCTGCTGTTCATACGAATCCATTTTACGATTTCTTCAGTATTATCAACGATACGATGATACAGTTTCGTTTCGTATTTTGGAGGCATAAATATTAAGTTTACAAGTGAAGCGGCAATAATTCCGACCATAATGGTTGTAAAGCGAAGTAAGGCGAAATCAAAGAAATCAGCACCTTGATATTCCATAATCGCAATAACTGTAACTAAAGCGATAGATATTGTATTTTCTAAACGTAATTTGAGTGTGAGAGCAATAACCAATATACAAGTTAATCCAATAATAAAAGGATTATGTCCAAAAGCAAAGGCAAATCCGATAGCAAATACTGCACCAATTACATTTGCTTGAATTTGCTCAAGTGCTGTCAAATATGAGCGATATACAGACGGTTGCACAGCAAAAATTGCTGAAATTCCCGCAAATACAGGGCTCGGTAGTTGGAGCAAAATACAAGCAAATAAAGCTAATGTAATGGCAATACCCGTTTTTAAAATGCGAGCACCAAGTTTCATACCCTTTTTTATATCCTTTCTTTCTTGTCATTATGAATGATACAACATGATACTATACATTCATTACAATATGTTAGCAAGTGATATTTTAACGGATGTTCAAAAAGTCCGGTTTAGATAGCTGTCGCATGTCTTCGTTACGTCGTCAGTCCGGTACTCATGTAGTGTAAGCTACACTCCGTTCCTCCTGTCTTCCGCGCCTCGACCAGCTCGGCTATCTAAATCCTCCTTTTTGAACGTATATTTTAATGGATGTTCAAAAAGTCCGGTTTAGATAGCCTTCGCATGTCTTCGTTACCTTGCCAGTCCGGTATTCATGTAGTGAAAGCTACACTCCGATCCTCCTGTCTGCGGCGCCCTCGACCTACTCGGCTCTCTAGATCCTCCTTTTTAAACGTATATTTTAACGGATGTTCAAAAAGTCCGGTTTAGATAGCCTTCGCATGCCTTCGTTACCTTGCCAGTCCGGTATTCATGTAGTGAAAGCTACACTCCGATCCTCCTGTCTGCGGCGCCTCGACCAGCTCGGCTCTCTAAATCCTCTTTTTTGAACGTATATTTTTAGTGAAAAAACCTGCTGAATTTCAGCAGGTTTTCGAATTGTTATTATAGATTACTATGTGATACTCACTTCGTCAATTTTAAGTAAATAGAAATTTGCTTGTATCATTCAGTTGAAATGGATGGATCTGCTTGCTCTTTTTTCGGAATGATTTCATAAAAGTGAAGCTGAATGTCATCTAGTAACGGTGTTAGGAGAGCGCCTTCTTCATATTGTTCATGTTCGTTTAATACGCGAATGTAGTCCGATAATAATTCGGTAATGTCCGATTTTCCGTTCTTACTAAGTGGACGCAATGTTACGTTCGCTCCTTTTGCGATTCTTCTTCGTAGGGCAGATTCTGTTAAACCAAGTTCAGGGTGATGGCGTAAATAAACGACGCCACCAGTCATACCTGCGCAAATCCATGGACCGGAATCACCTAGAACGAGGGCACGGCCGTTTGTCATATATTCAAAAGCAAAACCTTTAATATTGGCATGAACGCCGAGGTTCCCGTGTTCTTTTTCTCGCAGTGGTTTTGTGATTCTTCCCCCAATAATCATATCTGCTCCAGATAAGCGGATTCCAGCGCGTGCATCCGCGTTACCTTGCACATATAAAGTTCCTTTTTGTGCACCGTATCCAAATCCTTTTCCGACAGAACCGTTATAGTATATGCCATTTTTTCCTTTTGCCTTCGTAATATAAATGCCGCCTCCAAATGATGTTTTGCCGATGCCGTCTTGTGCGCCGCCATTTACGTGAATAAATAAGTTTTCGCTATTGTAGGCACCTAATCCATTTCCGGGAATAGAACCATTTGTATATTTTAATGTGAGTGGTTCAAGCGTATTGTTTTCATATAATTTACTACGGACGCGGTAGCATGATTCCAGGCCACCCATTACGCGTTGATCTACACCAACGCCAACTAGCTCTTTTGATTGGAAAGAATCGGTTGTTACATAATCTTGTTGCTGCGGTGTTTCGGTTATTTTGTGGGAGGCCTTGCTTAGTGTTTGTAATAAATTGTGTAAATTTAATCGTTCTATGCCTCGCGTTTGTTCTAGTAAATCGGAACGACCGACGATTTCTTGTAGGTTCTCATAACCGAGTCTACCTGTTAAGCGTTTAAGCTCTGTTCCGAAAGTGGTAAAGAGGTTCAATAATCCTTCTACAGCATTTTCGAATTGACGTGGAACAAAACGGCGTAGTCCGTGCTCTTTTGCTTGCGCTTCTGACTCAATTTGTGTTGCGATACCAACATGGCATGTATCTAAGTGACAGCCACGGCACGTTGTACAACCAATTGCAATCATAGATAAAGTACCAAATCCAATGCGGTTTGCGCCAAGAAGCATAATTTTTAGTGCATCATTTACACTACGAATCCCACCATCTGCCCAAATCTCTACGTTATGTCTCATATTCGCTTCTAATAGGGCGTTATGGGCAGCTTTTACACCGATTTCAACAGGCAGCCCTACATGCTGCAGAGCATGTATACGAGCAGCGCCTGTTCCGCCATCAAAGCCGCTAATATTAATAAAATCAGCACCAGCTTTTGCGATTCCTACAGCAATTGTCCCGATGTTAGGAACAACTGGGACTTTGACAGCGACTTTTGCAAGTTGATTCGCTGTTTTAATTTCGGTAATCATTTGTGCTAAGTCTTCAATTGAGTAAATATCATGGTTATTAGAAGGAGAAATCAAGTCCGACCCAATTGTTGCATTTCGTGCTTCGGCAATTTTAGAAGTTACCTTTGATCCAGGTAAATGTCCACCTTCACCAGGTTTTGCTCCTTGCCCAATCTTAATTTCAATTAAATTTGATGAGTTTAACAATTCGGCATTTACCCCAAAACGCCCTGATGCAATTTGTTGGCCGCGTGTACGTGGGTATTTACCAATCATATCTTTAATTTCTCCGCCTTCACCGTTTAAGCTAATCATATTGAGGCGATCAGCTGCTTCGGCATACGCACGGAATGCAATTTCGTTTTGTGAACCAAATGACATTGAACTAATAATAAATGGTAAATCATGATCTTTTATGCCAATTGAAACGCGTTCAGTAGGTACTGGCTGCTCTACTTCTTTCGTTTGGACAAGGTGTCGAATTGCAATCGGATTCTTATCTTCTACTTCAGCTAATTTCTCCCGATAATTATCGTAAGTATTCCCTTTTGCTACATCACCAATCGCTTTCCAAATGCGAGGGAAGACATGGAATGTTTTTCTCATTCGAACTTTTGGATTAGGATAGTCAAGTGCTCGAGCCTTCGCATCTTCCGCTAGAGATTCAAGTGAAAATGCTAAATTGCTCGATCCTAAAAAGTTTGTAATTTGTAGTATGTTTGCAATCTCTTCGTGTAAACCAATTGAAGAGAAGAGACGACCGTAGCCACGAAGTTCATGGATGCCAATAGTCGAAATGACTTTTTCAATCCCTTTGTTTAGTGCTTTATATAAATTTATAACTGGTTCTGTTGTCCCGTCATTTACCGTTGCGAACATTAAATATGGATTAATAACATCAGCGCCTAAACCATATAGTGTAACAATATCATGTAAAGAGCGGAGAGCACCGGATCTTATCACAATAGAGCATTTTCGGCGCAGTTTGTGCTCGGTTAATACTTGGTGTACTTTAGCTGTAATCAAGTGCGGATCAATCCATAATTGTTCGTTTTGATGAGCTTTCGCATCATCAAGTAATAATAGAGAGGCTCCTTTTTTTATAGCTATTGTAGCTTCGGCACTAATTCGATTTAGTGCATCATGCAGTGTCTCGGATGCTGTGAACGTGACAGAGAGTTTGTAAACTGCACTATGAGTTGCGAATAGTTGTATAAGTTGTTCATATGAGATGGTTTCTAGATCTTCTGAGATAGATTGTGCTAAATCACCTTCTAGAATAATTGGTGATAATAGCTCAGTAACAAAAGTTTGCTGTTCTCCACCAAGTAAGCTTGGACGTTCACCTAATACTGTACGTGTAGAGAAGTGTTCAACTTCTCTATCCCGGTCGATTGCTGGGTTTGTAACAACGGCAACACTTTCTTTTATAAAATCAGCAATGTTTCTTCTTTCTGCATCAAGTGCAGCAAGAGGAGCATCGTGGCCGAGTGAACGAATGGGTTCAACACCTTTTGCAGCCATTTGCTCAAGGAGTTGGATATGCTCACGATCCCAGCCGAAAGCTACATAATGCTCTGTTTCGACTTGAGCGGGACAAGATACCCCTTCAATCTTTTCGGCGGCTGGAATGGATAAGTTGAAATGATAGTCTGAAAATTGAATACGTTGTTTCATCCGTTTATATACTTCTTCCTGATATGCTTCATACTCATAAAGAACGAGATCACCTTGAGAGTTCCACTTTAAACCTACTTTTTCCCCAGGAGCAAGTGCCTTTGGTTCTGCTACATATTCAGATGGTGATACTACACCTGGTTCAGAAGAAAAGATATAGGAACTTTCTGTTTCTACTTTCCAAACGGGACGTAAACCAAGTGAATCTACACTAAAGACAGCTTCATCTTTATAGCGTGAAATAATCCCGGCAGGCCCTTGAGCGAAATGTCCCCATGCTTCACGAATATACGTATATAGATCCTGCATGTGTGGCTCGTATAATTTAATCTCATTAATAATTGGTGGGAATAATATATCCATTGCTTCAAATAGACTGTAGTTATATTGAACGAGAAGTGTTTCTAAGGTGCGGTTTAAATCTTGAGAATCACTGCCTCCAGCAGTAAGTGGTACATCGATCATTTCGGCTTGATCGCGCAACTTGGAAATGGTGTTTATTTCACCATTATGCCCAAGGATGCTAAATGGCTGTACGCGAAAAAAATTAGATAATGTATTGGTAGAATAGCGATTATGTCCAAGTGTCATAGTTGATGCGATAAGAGGATGTTGCAAATCGTCATAGTAGGCAACAAGTGTATCACCAGCACCGAGAACTTTGTATACCACATGGTTGTGACTTAATGAAGCAACATGAATTGCTGTATTCTCCTCAATTTCAATTGTTACATTGAATAAGAATTGATCGATATTTTTGGTTTGTGTTGTTTCGGAAAGAAGGGCGACTTGCCAAAATACTGGTTCTTCTTGTTTGCCCAGAGGACCAAGGGCATCAGAATTTATTACATCATCACTTTCAAAAATAACAGTGAAATTTTTGTTATTTAATGTATTACGAATACTGTTTTTTAAAAGAGTAGGATTTTCTTTCTTGTTTAGAAAAAAATGTCCAACGATAAAGTGGGGATGATCCACAATCGTTGGATTGTATCCACTATTTTTTAATTTTTCTTTCCAAAGGGCTTTTGGTAAGTCGATATGAATTCCAATACCATCGCCTTCACCATTAATAAAGCCAGCGCGATGGTTCATTTTTACAAGTGATTGTACACAAAGATTGATGTTTGCCTTTGTTGGGACATTCTGTTTTTCCATAACGGAAACGATTCCACATGCATCGTGTTCTGCATTTGCGTAATTTCGAAATAAAGACGGTGTCCATTTATTTGTATTGTTAGGCATCCGTCGCTCCCCCCTCTGTGATAAAAATAAGAATAATCTGATTTTTATATTTGTATGACCTTATAAACAGTGAAACAATAAACATAAAACTGGAGATTAAACAGATAATTATGAATAATTATACTATTAATGTGTGATTTATGAAATAGAAAAAAGAAAAAAATAGAGGGAGGCCTCTATTTTTTCTTTTGAGTACGTATTTTCTTATGCGTTTGCTAAGGCAGCGAATGCTCTACCCACGGCCTCGATTGTATACTCAATATCTTCTTTTGTATGTTCTGTTGTTAAGAACCAAGCTTCGTATTTAGACGGAGCTAAGTTAACCCCTTCATTAAGCATAAGCTTGAAGAATTTACCGAACATTTCTCCATCTGTATTTTGAGCAGCGTCATAATCTTCAATTGTATTTGTTGTGAAGTATACAGTTAACGCACCTTTTAGACGATTTACTGTAATATCGATACTATGTTTTGCAGCTTGTTCTAAAATGCCCGTTTCAAGCATTGCACCAAGCTCATCTAATTTCTCATATACGCCTTCTTGCTGAAGAACTTCTAGGCATGCGATACCTGCAGCCATAGATGCTGGATTTCCTGCCATTGTACCAGCTTGATATGCAGGTCCAAGAGGAGCGACTTGTTCCATAATCTCTTTTTTACCACCGTATGCGCCGATTGGAAGTCCACCACCAATTACTTTACCAAGCGCTGTTAAATCTGGTGTTACACCAAGTAAATCTTGAGCACCACCGTACATAAAGCGGAACGCTGTGATTACTTCATCATAAATAACAAGTGCACCAGCTTCGTGAACAAGTTCATTTACTTTTTCTAAGAATCCAGGTTTAGGTTCCACAATTCCGAAGTTCCCAACGATCGGTTCTACAAGAATAGCCGCTACCTCATGGCCCCATTTGTCTAACGCCTCTTTTAATGTCTCTACATTATTAAATGGAACAGTAATAACTTCTTGTGCAATACTTTGTGGTACACCAGCAGAATCAGGAGTACCAAGAGTAGAAGGACCAGAACCAGCTGCTACAAGAACTAAGTCTGAATGACCGTGGTAGCAACCAGCAAACTTCATAATTTTTGTGCGGCCCGTATAAGCGCGAGCCACGCGAATTGTTGTCATAACAGATTCCGTACCAGAGTTTACGAAACGAACTTTATCTAAAGCAGGCATTGCTTCTTTTAACATTTTCGCAAATTTTACTTCTAGAGCTGTTGGTGTTCCGTATAGTACACCATTTTCAGCGGCCGTTTTAATTGCTTCTGTTACGTGAGGATGTGCGTGTCCTGTAATGATTGGACCGTATGCTGCTAAATAATCGATATATTTGTTACCATCTACATCCCAAAAATAAGCACCTTTTCCGCGTTCCATTGCAACAGGTGATCCACCACCAACTGCTTTAAAAGAACGAGAAGGACTGTTAACACCACCAACGATATGTTCTAACGCTTCTTTATGTAATGCTTCTGATTTTGTGAAATTCACTACAATTCATCTCCTTACAAAAATCTATGTATTATTCTAACATGTTTTTCAAAAAGACGTATTGTTTGTGATAGGAATGGCAGTTGGGTAAACTATTCGTTGTGGTATTGAGGAAGGGGGCCGATTATGAAGTCGGTAATTGAAGTACAAGGATTAAGGAAAGAGTTTACAGCATATTCAAGCCGTTCTGGTTTAAAAGGTGCGTTTCGCGATTTATTAAATCGTAATTATAAAATAGTGCCAGCAGTGAATGATGTTTCGTTTACTGTAAAACAAGGTGAAATGGTTGGTTATATTGGTGAAAATGGTGCTGGAAAATCAACAACCATTAAAATGCTAACAGGGATTTTAACGCCAACGTCTGGTCAAATTACCGTAAATGGTATGAATCCACATAAACAGAGAGAAGAATTTGTAAGAACGATTGGTGTTGTATTTGGACAACGTTCGCAACTTTGGTGGGATATTGCAGTGCAAGAATCATTTCGCTTATTAAAAAAAGTGTATGGTGTATCAGACATCCAGTATAAAGAACATATGGAGCATGTGATTGAAACATTAGATATTGGACCTTTGTTAGATAAGCCGGTGCGAAAGTTATCGCTCGGTCAAAGAATGCGTTGTGAATTAGCGGCGGCATTAATTCATAATCCACCACTATTATTTTTAGATGAGCCAACGATTGGACTAGACGTTCTGGTGAAATTAAAAATTCGTGAGTTTTTAAAAGAAATGAATGAACGGTATAAAACAACAATTTTATTAACAACGCATGATATTACAGATATTGAAGCTTTGTGTGAACGCGTCATTATGCTGGATGAAGGAAGTATTATGTATGATGGATCATTAGAAAAGCTTCGTTCACAGTGGGGAGCAGAAAAAGAAATACATTTTCAATTTACTGCACCAGTCTCCTATCAACAACTCTCAATGTTAATGCCGGATAATCAAGTGGTTTGGTCAGAAGGAAAAGAAGAATATACATGGATTGCGAAAATTCCAAATGAAGAAGTGATAATTTCTATGCTCATTTCTAAAGTCGTGCAAGCTTTTCAAATTAAAGATTTAAAAATTAATGAAGTTTCGACAGAAGAAATTATCCGTAATATTTATGAAGAGGGTATGATTCATGGGTAAGTATATTGAAATGATTCGTGTTCGTTTTTTAATGATGCTTGCTTACCGAACAAACTATTATAGTGGCATTTTAATTTATACGATTAATATCGGGGCGTATTATTTTTTATGGCAAGCTATTTATAGTGGGAAAGAGAATATTGAAAGTTTATCCATTTCCCAAATGACAACTTACATTGCTATTGCGTGGATGGCGCGGGCTTTTTATTTTAATAACATTGACAGAGAAATTGCGATGGAAATTCAAGAGGGGCGTGTAGCTGTTGAATTAATTCGTCCATACAATTATTTAGGAATGAAAGTTATGCAAGGCCTTGGAGAGGGAATCTTCCGTTTTGCATTCTTTTCTATTCCTGGCATGATTATTGTTACGCTTGTATTCTCGTTACAAATTACAACGAATTTTCAAACGTGGTTATGGTTCTTTTTGTCATTAATATTCAGTTTTATTATTAATACACAAATTAACTTAATGACAGGCATGCTCACCTTTTTCTTATTTAATAATAGTGGGATTATGTATGCAAAGCGTGTTGTTATTGATTTATTTTCTGGTTTATTACTACCGATTAGTTTTTATCCTCTATGGGCGCAAAAAGCAATGGTGTTTTTACCATTTCAAGCAATCAGCTATATTCCAAGTATGATTTTTTCTGAAGGGATACAAGGGAGTAAGTTATATGAAGCTTTATTATTCCAAATGATTTGGGCAGTAGTGCTTATTATTCCGATTGTGCTGATGTGGAAAACGGCGAGAAAACGCCTAATTGTACAAGGGGGATGATGAGATGCTATATATAAAACTGTTTTTGCAATATGCGAGCCAATATATAAAAACCAAACTCGAGTATCGCGGTGATTTTATCGTTGGGTTATTATCTGATTTACTATTACAAGCTGTTAATTTAATTTTCATCCTTGTCGTTTTTGGACATACACAGACGTTAAAAGGGTGGAGCCGAGAAGAAGTAATCTTTATTTATGGATTTTTCTTAGTACCTTTTGCAATCTTTTCTGCTTTCTTTAATATATGGGACTTTAATGATAGATATATTATTAAGGGGGAAATGGATCGCGTTTTAACAAGGCCGATTCATAGTCTATTTCAAATTATATTAGAACGAATGGAACTGGAGTCTTTAATTGGTGCAGTGACTGGAATGATTGTAATGGGATATGCGGCAGTAGAGCTTCAATTATCTTTTTATTGGTACGATTTCTTTCTGTTCTTATTTATGGTAGCCGGAGGAGCGCTTGTATATGGTGGTATATTTGTGACTCTTGCAAGTACCGGGTTTTGGTCCGATGCGAAAAGTTCGATTATGCCACTGATGTATAACATAGGAAATTACGGGCGTTATCCGGTCGATATTTATAATCGTGTAATTCGTTTTATTTTAACGTTTGTATTACCATTTGCATTTGTTGGTGTATATCCAGCAGCATATTTTCTTAGAAAGACAGAATGGAACAGTTATGCGTTTGCGACGCCAATTGTTGGTGTGATCTGTTTCACTATTGCAATTGCACTTTGGAATCAAGGTGTGAAAAGATACCGAGGTGCGGGGAACTAACTAGGGGTTAGTTTCGATGGGATAAATTATGTGTTGTCCTCATACATATAAGATGAGGTGGAGGACATGTTATGGGGACTTATTTTATTAATTGCAGCGATTGCTGTGCTGCGAAGTATTCAAATATTGTGGAGCTCATACTCGGACTCGAAGCGTTTCTTTTCCTTGTATAACCTAGCTTCATTATTTCTAATTTATACGACGGTGCTTATCGCATTTGGATTAAGTTATGTTGTATTAGAGGAAAGTGGATTTGCCACTTTGAGAGAAAATGGAGAAAGTTTAAATGTTCATTCTTTCCAATTGGTAGAAGTGTGTTTATACTTTAGTGCGGTTACGCTATTATCAGTTGGGTATGGTGATGTAACTCCTGTTGGAATTGGACGCTGGATTGCAATTATTGAAGCGTTGATTGGATATACTTTACCATTTGCATTCGTAGTCCGGACTGTGATAGATAATGAAAAATAAAGTGAAACTTTAATCAGTGCGGGTTTTCTTTATTCACCACTGATTATTAGCCCTCACCAACCGGGCCTTTACGGGTAGTTTATTTCCCGCTTAACTTCTTTAGAAAAGCGAAAGCGGCTCATTCAGAATCGCAGGACGCCCACGTACCCAACAGAGAGGCGCTTTTTGCCTCACCTGAGGGGGCGAGATGACCGGAGATTCTAGCCGCTAGAGCTGGCATTGCTCCCGCCGAGTTTTGAGGTGGGAGTATTATTATTGCCCGTTAGTGCGGGGGAAGGTAACATTTGTTATAGTAGAAGGAAAAGACGAGGAGTGACAAAGATGGTCGCAGTAGGAGAAGTGGCACCAGATTTTACATTAGAAGGAAGTAACGGAGAGCAGATTACACTATCGGATTTTCGTGGGAAAAATGTAGTGTTATATTTTTATCCGAAAGACATGACACCAGGGTGTACAACAGAAGCATGTGATTTTCGTGATGCATACGGATTATTTCGAGAAAAAGATACAGTTATACTAGGGGTAAGTCCAGATTCAGCGAATAGACATTTGAAGTTTATTGAAAAACATGATTTGCCATTCGTACTTTTAGTAGATGAGGATCATAAAGTAGCGGAACGATACGATGTATGGAAGTTGAAAAAGAACTTTGGAAAAGAGTACATGGGAATTGAAAGATCTACGTTTCTTATTAATAAAGATGGTGAATTAGTAAAAGAATGGCGAAAAGTAAAGGTAAAAGGGCATATTGAAGATGTCCTTTCGTGTTTAAGTTAAGTCTCAGCATGAATAAAGAATGAAAGAAAATTTATTATGATGTAAGTAAGATGAGGCATATGTCTATACGCTTTTACTGATGCTTCATACATTAAAAAGTAGGGTATCCTCCTCAGATGATAGTATTCCAAGTGCGATTATTTCGCACTTTTTTCTATGTAAATGTATAAAGGTGGGGCAAACATACATAAGAATAAGGTTAGGTGAAAAATAAACTACATAGGTATAGTAGAAATATTGACGATTGATAAGAAAAAGAGTACACTCTTTATAAGAATTATAAAATAATAATCCGTATAGAATCGGGGTGCATGACGGTGGTCAAAGAAGAATTAAAAGAAGCGCTAGAAATGCTGAAGAATACGGGTGTACGCATTACTCCACAGCGTCATGCTATTTTAGAGTACCTTGTGGAATCTATGACGCACCCAACAGCGGATGAAATTTATAAAG
This sequence comes from Bacillus cereus, assembly GCF_002561295.1. Classification (GTDB taxonomy): domain Bacteria; phylum Bacillota; class Bacilli; order Bacillales; family Bacillaceae_G; genus Bacillus_A; species Bacillus_A cereus_S. The sequence goes on along the minus strand of NZ_NTUG01000022.1, from coordinate 989 downwards.
CGTTAGAAGGTAAATTCCCAAATATGAGTGTTGCAACTGTCTATAATAACTTACGTGTATTTAAAGAAGTTGGGCTTGTTAAGGAACTAACTTATGGAGACGCTTCAAGTAGATTTGATTATGTTACAAGTCAGCATTACCATGTGATTTGCGAAAAATGTGGTAAGATTGTTGATTTTCCTTATGGAGGTTTGGAGCAACTTGAAGATGAAGCTGCAAAAGCAACGGGCTTTGTTATTAACAGTCATCGTTTAGAAATTTATGGCGTATGTCCAGAATGTCATAAGGCGTAATATATAATAAAGAAAGAGGCTGACGGCTACGTCGACCTCTTTCTTTATTATATAAACATTCTATGCTTTGTAGTTCTTCTTGTTATATTTCTCATCAAATTCTTTTCCTTCTAAAGTGCGATCAAGCGTTAAGGGTTGATTGCAATGCATACATGCGTCTACTCGGCCGAGCATCTTTGTCGGTTTATTACAGCTTGGACACATAATCTGTACGGTCTTTGTAGATAACATACCAATCCAAAAATAAACAAAGGTACTAGCGATAACAGCCAAGAAACCGACCATCATAAAGGTAGTCATGATAATAATGTTCTCTCGAAAAAAGACGCCTAAGTATGCAATGAAGAGTCCGATAAATACTAAACTTAACGCAAAGGTTCGAATTTTATTGATTTTGTTCGAATATTTAATTCCCATGCCCATCACGCTCCTATAACAACAATATAACACAAAATTTTGAATTTTTGATTTAAAAGAGGTGAGGTTTATAAAAAAGTATAGATGGGAAAATAGGAAACGGGATGTGAAATTTTTTTGTGAAAAGTATTGACCCTGTATAACCTGCATGGTATATTAATGAACGTCGCTGATGCGAGAAATGCAGAAAGCGAAAAAATAAATAAAAAAACTTAGTTGACATCGAAAAATGAAGATGTTAACATAAGGGAGTCGCAATTGAGCGGCAAACAAGTTCTT
>NZ_NTUG01000021.1 GCF_002561295.1 Bacillus cereus | reverse complement strand
CGTCGCGTTTCAGCGACTTTTATAATATAACACAGTATATTATTTTCGTCAACAAGTTTTTTTCGATAACTTGTATCTCTCATTTGCTGACTCTGCCTATTATATAGACTTTTATATATCTATGCAAGTATTATTCTAAAAAAAATAAAAGAGGGGAAATTCCCCTCTTTTATTCTTCCGAAGTCTCTTCATTTTCAACTTCATCTTCATCTTTTTGTGCTTTAGCTACCGTTGCTACTTCTTGTTCATTTTCTAAACGAATCAAGCGTACACCTTGCGTATTGCGCCCCATTTGAGAGATTTGGTCAACTGGCATACGGATAATAATACCCGCAGCTGTGATTAACATAATATCTTCTTCACCCGTTACAGATTTAACCGCTACTAACTTACCGTTCTTATCTGTAATGTTGCATGTTTTTAGACCTTTACCACCGCGACTTTGTAGGCGGTATTCCTCAATTGGTGTACGTTTTCCGTAACCATTCTTTGTTACAATTAAAACATTCATATCTTCTTCAACGATCTCCATACCTACAACTTGGTCCTCATCACCTAATGTAATAGCTTTTACACCCGCTGCATTACGTCCCATAGAACGTACATCTTGCTCATTGAAACGGATTAGCATACCGTTACTTGTTCCAACGATAATATCTTTATCACCAGATGTTAAGCGTACAGAGATTACTTCATCTTCTTCACGAAGAGAAATTGCAATTAGACCATTTGTACGTATATTTGCAAACGAAGAAAGAGGTGTTCTCTTAGAAATTCCATATTTCGTTGTAAAGAATAAGTATTGATCATCACCAAACTCACGAATTGGAATAATCGCATTGACCCACTCGCCTTTGTCTACTCCTAGTAAATTAATAATTGGTATACCTTTCGCTGTACGACTATACTCTGGAATTTCATATCCTTTCGTACGGTATACTTTACCCTTGTTTGTAAAGAATAAAATATGATCATGAGTAGACGTTGTCAATAATTGTTCAACAAAGTCATCATCATTCGTACCCATTCCTTGTACACCACGTCCTCCACGGTTCTGTGTTTTGTACGTAGAAGCTGGTAACCTTTTAATGTAACCATTATGAGTAAGTGTGATTGCGATATTTTGTTCTGGGATTAAATCTTCATCCTCGATAGATTCCATACCGCCAATTGTAATTTCTGTTCGTCTTTTATCATTAAAGCGTTCTTTTACCTCAGTTAATTCTTCACGAATAATTTCAAGAACTTTTTCTTCATCTGCTAAAATCGCTTTTAATTCCGCAATTAGCTTCATTAAATCTTGATATTCTTGTTCAATCTTTTCACGTTCTAATCCAGTTAAACGTTGCAGACGCATATCTAAAATCGCTTGCGCCTGTTTCTCACTTAAACCAAAACGTTCCATTAAACCCTGTCTTGCGATATCAGCAGTTTTTGAACTACGAATTAAAGTAATAACTTCATCAAGATGATCTAACGCAATTCGTAATCCTTCTAAAATATGAGCACGTGCTTCCGCTTTCTCTAATTCATAAGCAGTACGTCTACGAATTACTACTTTTTGATGTTCTAAGTAATGGTATAAGTTTTGTTTCAGGTTTAATACTTGTGGTTCCCCATTTACAAGCGAAAGCATATTAATACCAAAGCTTGTTTGCAGTGCTGTATGTTTATATAAGTTATTTAATAGTACGTTAGCATTCGCATCCCTGCGTACCTCCATAACAATACGCATACCATTCCGATCTGATTCATCACGTAAATCTGTAATACCTTCAATTTTCTTATCGCGAACTAGTTCCGCAATTTTTTCAATTAATCGTGCTTTGTTAACTTGATAAGGTAATTCAGTCACAATAATAGTTTGTTTACCATTCGGCTTTTCTTCAATTTCAACCTTAGCACGAAGAATAATAGAACCGCGACCAGTTTCATAAGCTCTTCTGATTCCACTTCTCCCTAGGATCAGACCCGCTGTAGGGAAATCAGGTCCTGGGATACACTCCATTAATTCCGCAATAGTAATGTCAGGATTATGGCTCAGTGCCAATACCCCATCAATCACTTCCCCAAGTTGATGGGGTGGAATATTTGTTGCCATACCAACTGCGATACCTGTCGTCCCATTTACTAATAAGTTAGGGAAACGCGCTGGTAATACAATTGGTTCTCTTTCAGATCCATCATAGTTATCCTGATAGTCAATTGTATTCTTTGTAATATCACGTATTAATTCCATGGAGATTTTGGACATTCTTGCTTCTGTATAACGCATTGCTGCCGCCGAATCCCCATCAACAGAACCAAAGTTACCGTGTCCATCAACAAGCATATAACGTTGACTAAAATCTTGTGCCATACGTACCATTGTCTCATAAACAGCTGAGTCACCGTGTGGGTGATACTTACCAATTACTTCACCCACAATACGCGCTGATTTTTTATACGCTTTATCAGCAGTAATCCCTAAATCATTCATTGCATATAAAACCCTGCGATGCACAGGCTTTAATCCATCACGAACATCTGGTAGTGCACGAGATACGATAACACTCATTGCGTAATCCAAAAATGAGGTACGCATTTCATGACTAATATTAATTTCTCGAATTCGTGCTTGTTGTTGATTATCTGACATCAACGAGCACCTCCTCTTACATTTCCGTTACACATACATTGATTTATATGTAGAAGACAGGAATACTTAGATTCCTGTCATTACTTACTTAAATATCAAGGTTTTTCACGTATTTTGCATTCTCTTGGATAAAATTACGACGCGGCTCTACTTTATCGCCCATTAAAATTTCAAATGTTTCATCTGCTTCAATTGCATCTTGCAGAGAGACTTGAAGTAATGAACGTACCTCTGGATCCATTGTTGTTTCCCATAACTGAGTTGGATTCATTTCCCCAAGACCTTTGTAGCGCTGAATCCCTGGTTTCGGCTGAGCTGGCAACTCTGATAGTATCTTTTCAAGCTCTTTATCATTATAAGCGTATTGTATTTTTTTACCCTGTTGTACTTTAAACAACGGCGGTTGTGCGATATAGATATAGCCGTACTCAATAATTTGACGCATATAACGATAGAAGAACGTTAATAATAGAGTACGAATATGCGCACCATCAACGTCGGCATCAGTCATAATAATAACCTTATGATAGCGTGCTTTTTCAATATCAAAATCTCCGCCAATGTTTGTACCAATGGCCGTAATAATTGTACGCACTTCATCATTAGATAAAATCTTATCTAATCGTGCCTTTTCAACGTTAATAATTTTACCCTTAAGCGGTAAAATCGCTTGGAAGTGGCGATCACGTCCTTGTTTCGCAGAACCTCCCGCAGAGTCACCCTCTACGATATAAATTTCACTAATTGCTGGATCCTTAGAAGAACAATCAGCTAATTTCCCTGGCAAACTCGATACTTCTAATGCACTTTTTCGGCGCGTTAATTCACGAGCCTTTTTCGCTGCTACACGCGCGCGTGCTGCCATCGTTCCTTTTTCTACAATTTTACGAGCAACATTCGGGTTCTCAAGTAAAAATTTCTCAAACGCTTCTGAGAAGACAGACTCTGTAATCGTTCTCGCTTCGCTATTTCCAAGCTTAGTCTTTGTCTGCCCTTCAAACTGTGGATTTGGATGCTTAATTGAAACAATCGCCGTTAAACCTTCACGGACATCCTCACCAGTTAAGTTACTGTCAGCGTCTTTTAAAATATTATTTTTCCGACCATAATCATTAATTACACGTGTTAAAGCAGTTTTAAAACCAACCTCATGTGTACCGCCTTCATACGTATGGATGTTATTTGTAAACGAATAAATATGATTTGTATAACCTTCGTTATATTGCAGAGAAACTTCAACTTGAATTCCATCTTTTGAACCTTCTACATATACAGGTTCTTCATGAATTGGTTGCTTTGAGCGGTTTAAATGCTCCACATAAGACTTAATTCCACCTTCATAGTGAAACTCTTTCTTTTGTTTATTTTCACGCTTATCTTCAATTGTTAATTTAATATTACGATTTAAAAATGCCAATTCACGCATACGAGTTGCTAATGTATCAAAATCGTATTCTGTCGTTTCTTTAAAAATTTCTGGATCTGGCTTAAATCGAGTTATTGTCCCAGTGTGGTCTGTATCACCGATTACTTTTAAATCCGCAACCGGGATGCCTCGTTCATACTTTTGATAATGAATTTTGCCTTCACGATGTACGAATACTTCTAACTCTGTTGATAGAGCATTTACAACCGATGCACCCACACCATGCAAACCACCGGAAACTTTATAACCGCCACCGCCAAATTTACCACCAGCATGAAGTACAGTCATAATAACCTCTACAGCAGGACGTCCCATTTTTTCCTGTATACCAACTGGAATACCACGACCGTTATCTGTTACACGAATGCTGTTATCTTCTTCAATAGCAACATTAATTTCATCACAGTATCCTGCTAACGCTTCGTCAATACTGTTATCTACAATTTCCCAAACAAGGTGATGAAGACCTTTTCCACTTGTAGAACCAATATACATACCCGGACGCTTTCGGACTGCTTCCAATCCTTCTAGCACCTGAATCTGACTTTCATCATATGCATTTTCCTGCATTTGTTTTTGTTCCATTGACACAAAGATCACCTACTTTTCTTTGAACAGAAACTACGTTCTGTCTATTTCACAATCTACCGTGCCGCTTTTTACATGAATTGTTTTCGCTTGCTTTAATGTTTCGTGTTCAATTCCGTCGACACTCGTCGTTGTCACAAATGTTTGCACTTTTCCTTGAATTGTATTTAACAGATGTGATTGACGATAATCATCTAATTCTGACAATACATCGTCTAATAAGAGGATCGGATATTCCTTAACCTCTGAATAAATCAATTCAATTTCAGCTAACTTTAGGGAAAGTGCGGTTGTTCGTTGTTGTCCTTGGGAACCAAAGACTTGAACGTTTTTACCATTAACGAAGAATTGTAAATCGTCACGATGAGGACCAATTAAAGTCGTACCACGGAAAATTTCACGTTGTTTCACAGATTGAAAACTTTCATAGTATACTTCTTTTATTTTCGACAAATCCATTGATTCTGATACATCTACGCTCGGTTTATAAACTATTTCTAGTTCCTCTAATCCTCTACTAATGCCACGATGGATTGGAGCAGCCCATTCTTGTAGTAAATGCAGAAACTCAAAACGTTTCCGCAAAATTTTCGCACCATGTTCAATGAGTTGGATTGTAAATACATCCAACATCGCTTCCTCATTTTTACTATTCCCTTGCATTTTCTTAAGCAAGTGATTTCGCTGCGTGAGCACTTTTTGATATTGGCTTAATTCATACAAATAAACAGGAGCTATTTGTCCAAGTTCCATATCTAAAAAGCGTCTTCGTACTTGAGGGCTTCCTTTTACAAGATTTAAATCTTCTGGGGCAAACATAACAACATTCATTTCGCCAATATATTGGCTTAACTTTTGTTGTTCTAGTTGATTTAATTTCGCCTTCTTCCCTTTTTTAGAAATATTTAATTCTAAAGACAGGGAACTATTTCGTTTTTGTAATCTACCTTTTATTTTACCATAATCCTCATCCCACCGGATGAGCTCACGATCGTTCGAAGTTCGATGAGACTTGGCCATCGCCAATACATAAATAGCTTCCATCAAATTCGTTTTCCCTTGAGCATTTTCACCAATAATTACATTCACTTTATCCTCAAAGGAAAGATCTAGATATTCATAATTGCGATAATTCTTTAATTGTAATTCTGTAATATACAAAGGGCTCCCCCTTTATGCTTGAACTTGAAATGTTCCGTTCCCCGGAATTTCAACAATATCATTTGCATATAACTTTCGGCCTCTTCTGTTTTCAAGTTCTTGATTAACATACACTTCGTATTCTTGTAAGAACCATTTAACAGCACCGCCTGTATCAATTATATCGGCTAACTTTAAGAATTGCCCTAGTGTAATGTACTCAGTTGAAATCTTAATACGTTTCATAAAATCGCTCACTTTCTGAAAGTGTTCATTCTTTCATTGTACTAAATAAACTAGCATTAGGAAAGTAATACCCATAAAAGTATATCTCCAAAAGGAGGATAAATAGAGCGGAGCAGTTCAAGGCGCGAAAGCCAAGGGATACGGATTGTAGGTGAAACTACATAAGTACCGAACTGATGACCAAAGCGAAAAAATGCAGCAGCTCTATTTACCGGACTTTTTGAACATCCTCTAAAATCAAATAAGGGCCACTAGCATGTCTTAACTAGCAACCCTCAACTCTTACTTAGTAAGTACGGACTGGTAAAATTAATTGGATGATAGAATCATCATTTACTGTACGAATCAAGAATGGTCTCATCGCTCCAGTAAAGCTAATTTTAATTTCTGTACTATCTAATGCTTTTAATGCATCCATCATATATTTTGCACTAAAGGAGATTTTTAATTCTTCCCCTTCGATTTTTTCACATTGAACTTCCTCTACTACTTTCCCGATTTCTGGTGAATTCGAAGAAAGCTCTAACATCTGCTCTTCTAACGTCGATAACTTCACGACATTATTGCGACCATCTCTCGCTAGTAAAGAAGCACGATCAATCGCTTGTAAAAACTCTTTTGTATTTACAAATATATCAGTTTTACTTTCTGCTGGAATTAAACGTGTTGTATCTGGATAATTTCCTTCTAACAATCTTGAGAAGAATAATAAATGTTTCGTACGGAATAATACTTGATACTCCGTAATAACGATATCTACCATTTCCTCAGACTCATCTAGAATTTTGCTTAATTCATTTAAACTTTTACCAGGGATAACAACATTCGCTTGAAATTCATTAGAAATTGTATGACTTTCAATTTTCGCCTTACGAAGTGCTAATCGGTGACTATCTGTTGCAATACAAGTCAATTCGCTGTTATATACTTTCCAGTTTACACCTGTCAAGATCGGACGAGTTTCTGAAGTTGAAACGGCAAATACTGTTTGACGAATCATATGTTTGAGTAGATCTGTTGGGATCTGAAATACATGATGTTCTTCAATTTGTGGTAACAGTGGATATTCAGCAGAATCCAAACCATTTAAATTAAACTCTGATTTTCCTGATTTTATTTTTGTCATAAAATGATTTTCTACAGAAATTTCCACTGTATCTTTTGGTAATTTTTTTACGATCTCACTGAAATATTTTGCTTGTAAAATAATACTCCCTGATTGTGCTATTTCAACAATTTCTTTCCCGTTTTCTTCAACTGGGATAAAAGATTCAATTGAAATATCAGCGTCACTTCCTGTTAATGTAACACCTTCTTCAGTTGCTACAACTTTGATCCCTGTAAGAATTGGAATCGTTGTACGAGAGGAAACAGCTTTCATTACATCTTGTACACTTCTTACAAGGTAGTCTTTTTGAATTGTAAAACGCATAGAGAAAACCTCCGGCAAGTATAAGATTTTATTTATTTAATAAAGATAAAAAATAGTAGTAATAGTAGTAGGGCTTGTGGATATGTGGATAACCCCGTTTAGAGACGGAAAAACAGTCTATCCACATGTTGATAGACTGTGTGTAAAATAAGGAAAGTTATTCACACTATTCAGCTACTACTTTAAAATATCATTGATTTCTTCAACTTGTTTTTGAAGTTGTGTATCAGTTTTTAATAGCTTTGAAATTTTTTCATGGGCATGAATGACAGTTGTGTGATCACGTCCGCCAAATTCCTCACCAATTTTAGGTAAAGATGAATCCGTTAACTCACGAGATAGATACATTGCAATTTGGCGAGGGAATGCGACTGACTTCGTGCGTTTTTTTGCTTTGAAATCTTCTAATTTAACTTGAAAGACATCTCCAACAGCTTTTTGGATATCATAAATAGAAATAATCTTTGGTTTAGAATTTGGAATAATATCTTTTAGTGCTTCAGCAGCTAAGTCGGCGTTGATATCTTTATTTATTAGGGATGAATAAGCAACAACTCGAATAAGTGCACCCTCTAGTTCACGAATGTTTGAGTCAATTTGATTTGCAATATAGAGCATGACTTCATTTGGGATATCAAGACCTTCTGCCTTGGCCTTCTTCCGTAAAATTGCAATTCTAGTTTCTAGGTCTGGTGGCGTAATATCTGTAATAAGTCCCCACTCAAAACGAGAACGAAGTCGATCCTCTAATGTCGGAATTTCTTTTGGTGGTCTATCGCTTGAGATTACAATTTGCTTGCTTTCTTCATGAAGTGCATTAAATGTATGGAAGAACTCTTCTTGTGTTTGTTCTTTTCCAGCAAGGAATTGAATATCATCTATAAGTAAAACATCGACATTACGATATTTATTACGGAAATCAACAGCTTTGTTATCACGAATTGAGTTAATAAATTCATTTGTAAATTTTTCCGATGATAAATAAACCACTTTGGCATTCGGATTGTGTTCAATAACATAATGTCCAATTGCATGCATCAAGTGTGTTTTTCCAAGCCCGACGCCCCCGTAAATAAATAGCGGATTATATGCTTTTGCTGGTGCTTCAGCAACAGCTAATGAAGCTGCATGAGCGAAACGGTTCCCAGAGCCAATAACAAAGGTATCAAATGTATATTTTGGATTTAACATGCTCTGTGGTAAGTGAATTGACTCATCGTTTGTCTTATTTTTTTTAGCAGGAGGAAAGTCAATCTCCTCTTCAGTTTGACTTTGGGGAATAATAAAGCGAATTTCTAATTTTGCTCCTGTTAAATCATAAAGTGTTTCTGAAATGAGCTCTGAATAATGAGATTCTAGCCAGTCGCGAGCAAATTCATTTGGAGCTGTAATTGTTAATATATCTTTTTTTAAGGCATGTGCCTTAGTTGATTTTAACCACGTCTCATAACTGGGCTTACTCACCTTTTTTTCTAGTTCTTTCAAGGCGCTATTCCATAAATCAGAGATATTTTCCAAGGGTGTCCCTCCTTTACAAAGATGGTAAAAGAATAAGGTTGTGCAACGATTGTACAACCTTAAAAAATGATGAATGTATATTTATACGAAACGTATTTTAAAACCTAAAAACGTCGTTTGTATAAGAGATAGAGTTTTCGACAAAAAATACAAATGTGGAAAACTATTTACCCACATGTCATTAAAACTGTCCACATGTTATGCACAATTTGTGGATAAAATACAAATGTGGAAAACTTGTTCAAGGTGAAAACACAACTATAATATCAAAAAAAGGTAGCGATAGCAATGAATTTTAGAAAGTTATCCACAAAATCAATACCTTGTGGAATAAACTTGTCCACAATACGATATACTGTGTAAAAGCGAAAAAATAATTTGTGGATATAAAAAAACAAAAAACACATTATCCACAAAGGAATAAAGCAACTGTGAAAAAAATTGTGAATAGGTTTTAAATGAATATTTGATGAAAATTTGGAGAACCATTGACATTTTCCTAGTTGATTAACTATAATTTATAAGACTGTCTTTAACAGATATTCCTCAGGGAGGTGTCATATAATGAAAAGAACTTACCAACCAAATAAACGTAAGCGCAGCAAAGTACATGGTTTCCGCAGCCGTATGAGCACAGCGAACGGACGTAAAGTGCTAGCAGCTCGTCGTCGTAAAGGAAGAAAAGTATTATCTGCGTAGACCACTGATCGTTCAGTGGTCTTTTTTTCTAGTAATAATGAATTTCCGCTGATGAAATACAGGAGTGTCAATTGATATGAAGAAAAAGAATCGTATAAAGAAGAATGATGAATTTCAAGCTGTTTTTCAGAATGGAAAATCAAATGCGAATCGCCAGTTTGTGGTCTACCAGCTTGAAAAAGCAGAGCAACCATATTTTCGCATTGGTCTTTCTGTTAGTAAAAAGTTAGGGAATGCAGTAGTGCGTAATCGAATTAAGCGTATGATTCGTCAATCGATTACAGAATTAAAAGATGAGATAGATTCTGGAAAAGATTTTGTTATAATAGCAAGGAAGCCTTGTGCAGATATGACATATGAACAATTAAAGAAAAGCTTAATTCATGCCTTTAAGCGCTCAGGTATAAAAATTACAAACAAGTAGCGTAGGAAAAGGGAAATGAATTACACTATATACATACCGAAACAAGGAGGAGTAGGCTGTGAAAAAGAAGATAGGCTTACTAGCCATGGTTATTGCAGTAATGGCATTTACTGCGGGCTGTAGTGAAACGAATCTGCCGATTACATCGAAAAGCACAGGGATCTGGAATGAATATTTCGTATACCCGCTTTCTCAGTTAATCACGTATTTTGCAAAATTATTTGGTAGTAATTATGGTTTAGCGATTGTTGTTACGACTCTTATTATTCGTTTTGCATTATTACCATTAATGATTAAACAAACGAAGAGTACGAAAGCAATGCAAGCGTTGCAACCAGAAATGGTGAAATTAAAAGAGAAGTATAGCTCTAAAGATCAAGCAACACAACAAAAATTACAACAAGAAATGATGCAGTTATATCAAAAGAATGGTGTAAATCCATTAGCAGGTTGTTTGCCAATCTTCGTTCAAATGCCGATTTTATTCGCATTTTACCATGCGATTATGAGAACGGAAGAGATTAGTAAACATACATTCTTATGGTTTGATTTAGGACAGGCAGATCCGTACTATATCCTTCCGATTGTTGCTGCAATTACAACATTCATTCAACAAAAGCTTGCTATGGCAGGTACTGCTGGACAAAATCCACAAATGGCAATGATGATATGGCTTATGCCAATTATGATTTTAATCTTTGCAATTAACTTCCCAGCAGCATTATCACTATACTGGGTAGTTGGTAACATCTTTGGTATTGCTCAAATGTATATGATCAAAGGGCCTGACATTAAGGCTAGTAAGGCAGGAGGATCAGGCAAGTGAGTATAATTACTGCTAAAGGACAAACAGTCGAGCTGGCAGTACAGGATGCTTTAAGCCAATTAAAAGTTTCAAGGGACCAAGTAGATGTGAATGTGATTGATGAGGGTAAGAGGGGATTCTTAGGTCTTATCGGGAATCGTCCAGCTATCGTGGAAGTTGTAGTGAAGAAAGATCCTATCCAAGAAGCAGAGCAATACTTACAAAGTGTTGTTCAGGAAATGGGTGTGGATGTGATGATTACGAAAAAAGTAAAGGGTCGAGAAATCGAATTTATACTTTCTGGCAAAGATGTAGGGATATTGATCGGAAAAAGAGGACATACATTAAATTCTTTACAATATTTAACAAAACTTGTTGCGAATCGTAGTACAAAGCAATATATCGGTATCACAATTGATGCTGAAAACTATCGTAGTAAGCGAAAAGATACGTTAGAATCGCTTTCTTATCGATTAGCAAAACAAGTAACGGTAACGAAAAAAAATGTTGTATTAGAGCCTATGCCTTCTTTTGAAAGAAAAATTATCCATCAAGCATTATCTAATCATCCAAATGTAATTACAACTTCTGCAGGTAAAGAACCACACAGACATGTTGTAATATCTTCCAAATAACCGGTTGCTCGTATGAGCGCCGGTTTTTTTCTTGCTAGTGTATGAAAAAACGTTGTGGATAACTGAAAACACTAAACTTATCCACTGTGAATAAGTTTAGTGTTTTTTACATGAGGACATAATAAAATGAGTTATTATTCTTTTGCAGATAGGTTCGTTATGGTATCCTAATAGTTTAGTGAAGGTAAAAATCATGTTGAAATAGATAGAAATAAGCAAGTGAGGTGAAAGGACATGGATTTTGATACAATTGCTGCAATTTCCACGGCACTCGGGGAAGGGGCAATTGCCATTGTTCGAGTAAGTGGAGAGGATGCGATTGAAAAGGTCAATCGCATTTTTAAAGGGAAAGATTTAACGACAGTTTCTTCTCATACGATTCACTACGGGCATATTGTTGATTTAGATACAGATCAAGTTATTGAAGAGGTAATGGTGTCAATTATGCGAGCGCCAAAGACATTTACGCGTGAAAATATTGTAGAAATCAATTGTCACGGTGGTCTTGTCTCTGTAAATAAAGTATTACAACTTATTTTGGCTCAAGGAGTACGTTTGGCAGAGCCTGGTGAATTTACAAAGCGTGCATTTTTAAATGGGCGTATTGACTTATCACAAGCAGAAGCTGTAATGGATTTGATTCGTGCGAAAACGGATCGAGCAATGAGTGTAGCAATTAATCAGATGGAAGGGCGATTATCCAATTTAATTGGTCGACTTCGTCAAGAAATTTTAGAAACATTAGCTCACGTAGAAGTAAATATAGATTATCCAGAATACGATGATGTCGAAGAAATGACGCACAATATTTTAATTGAAAAAGCGACATATGTTCGTGGCGAAATTAAAAAAATATTGGAGACATCTAAGCAAGGGAAAATTTTGCGAGAAGGAATTGCTACAGCAATTATCGGAAGACCTAACGTAGGGAAATCTTCGTTATTAAATAGCCTCGTTCAAGAGAAAAAGGCTATTGTAACGGATATAGCAGGAACAACGCGTGATGTAATTGAAGAGTATGTCAATGTACGTGGTGTACCCCTTAAACTCATTGATACTGCTGGAATACGTGAAACAGAAGATGTAGTTGAACGAATTGGTGTAGAGCGCTCAAAAGAGATGATGGGGCAAGCTGATTTAGTTCTAATTGTAGTAAATTATAGTGAAGCGTTAACGATTGAAGATGAAGAGTTATTCCGTGCGGTACAAGGAAAAGACTTCATTGTCATTGTAAACAAAACAGATTTACCAAAGCAAATTGATATGGAGCGCGTTACAAAATTAGCAGGTGACAATCGCATCATTACAACATCGCTTATTGAAGAAAAAGGTGTAGATGAGTTAGAGAAGGCGATCGCAGACTTATTCTTTGAAGGCGCAATTGAATCAGCTGATATGACGTATGTTTCTAACGCAAGACATATTGGTTTATTAACGCAAGCAGAAAAAACAATTGGAGACGCTATTGAGGCAATAGAGAATGGGGTTCCAATTGATATGGTTCAAATTGATCTAACAAGAACGTGGGAAATACTTGGTGAAATTACGGGTGATACTGTCCATGAAAGCCTAATTGATCAATTGTTTTCTCAATTTTGTTTAGGGAAATAACAAATAGGTATTTAGAAGGATAGATGATCTTAGGAGGAATAAATAATGGGATACAATGCCGGTTCTTACGATGTCATAGTAATCGGTGCAGGTCATGCAGGATGTGAAGCTGGTCTTGCAGCAGCACGAATGGGCTCCAAAACATTAATGTTGACAATTAATTTAGATATGGTTGCTTTTATGCCATGTAACCCTTCTGTTGGTGGACCAGCGAAAGGGATTGTTGTACGTGAAATAGATGCATTAGGCGGCGAAATGGGACGTAATATTGATAAAACACACATCCAAATGCGTATGTTGAATACAGGGAAAGGTCCAGCTGTACGTGCTCTTCGTGCACAAGCGGATAAATTTTCATACCAACATGAATTAAAGAAAACGATTGAAGAAACACCAAACTTAACGTTATGTCAAGGAATGGTAGAACGTCTAATTGTTGAGGATGATGTATGTAGAGGTGTAATTACACAATCTGGAGCTGAATATACAGCGAAAACAGTTGTAATTACAACTGGTACATTCTTACGTGGTGAGATTATCATGGGCGATTTAAAATACTCAAGTGGTCCAAATAATCAGCAACCGTCTATCACATTATCGGAGCATTTAGAAGAACTTGGCTTGGAACTTGTTCGTTTTAAAACAGGTACACCACCCCGAGTAAATAGTAGTACGATTGATTATAGCAAAACAGAAATTCAACCAGGTGATGATAAACCTCGTGCTTTCTCTTTTGAAACAACAAAATTTATTATGGATCAAATTCCATGCTGGCTAACATATACGAGTGAAGAAACACACCGTTTAATTGATCGAAATTTACATCGTTCTGCTATGTATTCTGGTATGATTAAAGGAACAGGTCCTCGTTACTGTCCTTCGATTGAAGATAAAGTGGTTAGGTTTAATGATAAACCACGTCATCAAATTTTCTTAGAACCAGAAGGACGTAATACACAGGAAGTATATGTACAAGGCTTATCAACAAGTTTACCGGAAGATGTTCAGCGTGAAATGCTTAAGACAATTCCTGGTTTAGAGAATGTTGAAATGATGCGTACAGGTTATGCAATTGAATATGATGCAATTGTGCCAACGCAGTTATGGCCGACACTTGAGACGAAAAAAATTAAAAATTTATATACAGCAGGTCAAATTAACGGTACATCCGGTTATGAAGAAGCGGCAGGCCAAGGAATTATGGCTGGAATTAACGCTGCATGCCGTTCATTAGGAAAGAAAGAAGTAATCTTAGGTCGTTCAGATGCTTATATTGGTGTTTTAATTGATGATCTTGTAACAAAAGGGACAAATGAACCATATCGCCTTTTAACATCTCGTGCAGAATATCGTCTGTTATTGCGTCATGATAATGCAGATCTTCGTTTAACAGAGATTGGTCATGAAATTGGTTTAATCCC
Organism: Bacillus cereus; assembly: GCF_002561295.1. Classification (GTDB taxonomy): domain Bacteria; phylum Bacillota; class Bacilli; order Bacillales; family Bacillaceae_G; genus Bacillus_A; species Bacillus_A cereus_S. The sequence goes on along the minus strand of NZ_NTUG01000021.1, from coordinate 136,309 downwards.
TGATGAACGCTATGAACGTTTTACAATGAAAAAAGAAACGGTTGAGCAAGAAAAGGCACGTTTAGAAGGTCTTATTATTAAACCGCGTCCTGAGGTTCAGGAATTGATTCGTAGTATTGGTGGCAGTGAGTTGAAAGATGGTATACGAGCAAGCGATTTGCTACGTCGTACAGAAGTGACATATGAACATATTCGTCTTCTTGTGCCAAGTGAAGTGGAAATTAACGATGAAATTGCAGAGCAAGTTGAGATCCAAGTGAAGTATGAAGGATATATTGAAAAGTCTTTACAACAAGTGGATCGAATGAAAAAGATGGAGAACAAAAAGATTCCTGTAGATATTGATTATGACGCGATTTCTGGAATCGCTTCTGAAGCGAGACAAAAATTAAAAGATGTTCGTCCTCTGTCTATGGGGCAAGCGTCCCGTATTTCTGGAGTAAATCCAGCTGATATTTCCATTTTACTTGTGTATATCGAACAAGGAAAAATTGCGCGAGTATCGAACCAATAAATAAGTAAGGAGATATGGCAAGATGAACATAGAACAATTTCAATCTATGCTAGGAGAAAGAGGAATTACTCTTTCCCCTAGGCAATTAGAGCAATTTGAAATCTATTTTGAAACATTAGTGGAATGGAATGAAAAAATGAATTTAACAGCTATTACAGAGAAAGAGGAAGTGTATTTAAAACACTTTTTCGACTCGATTACAGCTGCTTTTTATTATGATTTTTCAAAACCATTTTCTATTTGTGATGTCGGTGCAGGAGCAGGATTTCCAAGCATTCCATTAAAAATTTGTTTCCCACATTTAAAAATAACAATTGTGGATTCACTGCAAAAACGTATTAACTTTTTAAATCATTTAGCACAAAAATTAGAATTAAGTGATGTTGCATTTTGCCATGATCGTGCTGAAACATTTGGAAAAAAAGACGGTGTACGTGAGTCGTTTGATATCGTAATGGCACGCGCGGTAGCACGTCTTTCTGTACTAAGCGAACTATGTTTACCACTTGTAAAAGTAGGTGGGACATTTATTGCAATGAAAGGTGCAGCTGCAAATGAAGAAATTGAAAATGGTAAGTATGCTTTAGAAGTGCTTGGCGGTGAGTTAAAAGAGATTTCTACTTTCCAATTACCATTTGAAGACAGTGAACGTAATATTTTATCAATCTCGAAAAAACGAAAAACACCAAAGAAATATCCGCGTAAGCCAGGAACACCCAATAAATTACCTATTGAAAAATAAATCTTATTAGACGTAAGATTAAATTATATAAATGAAAACGTAAATGTTTCATAGGAAACATTTTTATGTAGGACATTCAATAGGCCCAAAGGTGGTGGAATATGTATGAAAAGTACGTTTTCTCGTTTATTTGGCTTTGGAGATAAAGAGAGCGAATTTCGATTACAAGACGAAAGCCATGAAGAAATAGATAAAAAAATATATGAGGAAATACAAGAAATCCCGATAGCAAATATCGTCCCAAACCGTTATCAACCACGTACAGTTTTTGATGATGCACGTATTGATGAACTTGCTTTAACGATTCGTACGCATGGACTTATTCAGCCGATTGTTATAAGACAATATGAAGAAGATAAGTATGAAATTATTGCCGGGGAAAGGCGTTTTCGTGCTGCAACAAAATTAGGTTGGGAAAAGGTTCCAGCTATTATTAAAAACTTAAATGATACGGAAACGGCTTCTGTCGCTTTAATTGAGAACTTACAACGTGAAGAGTTAACAGCAATTGAAGAAGCTGTTGCTTATCAAAAGCTAATTGAGTTACATAATTTAACACAAGAGGCGTTAGCACAGAGGCTCGGAAAAGGACAATCGACAATTGCAAATAAGTTGCGATTATTAAAGTTGCCTGAGGAAATCAAACAAGCATTGTTAGAAAAGAGTATTACAGAACGTCATGCCCGTGCTCTCATTCCCTTAAAAAATGAAGAATTACAGTTGAGGGTTTTGCAAGAAGTTACAGAAAAGCAATTAAATGTAAAACAGACTGAGGAACGTATTGCTAAGCTATTGGAAGAAGTAAAACCAAAGCGTAAGGCAAAACAAAAAGCAGTAAGTCGTGATATGAGAATTGCGATGAATACAATTAGACAATCATTAGAAATGGTTGCTAATAGTGGTTTGAATGTGAATTCCGAAGAAGAAGAATTTGATGAATACTATCAGATTACAATTAAGATTCCTAAAAAAAAATAATGTCTTATGTAATAGAGATCTTATCCTATAAGGAGAGGTCTCTTTCCTATATTTTTCTTTTTAAAATGAAGAAGGAGTTTTAGAATAAATTTTGAAGTTTAATAGGGATGCAAAAGAAAAGTTTTTATTTCATGTTACAATAAACATAATTATTTTTAGAATAAGATAGAAAGGTTGAAAGTAGGTGACATCATGGGAAAAATCATTGCTATTGCTAATCAAAAAGGCGGCGTAGGGAAAACAACAACGTCTGTTAATCTAGGAGCTGGATTAGCACAGGTAGGGAAAAAAGTATTACTTATTGATATCGATGCTCAAGGGAATGCAACAACGGGTGTAGGAATTGAAAAATCAGAGTTAGATCAATGTATTTATAATGTTCTTGTGGAAGATGCAGAGGTCCAAGGAGTTATACAAAAAACCGCAACTGAAAACTTAGATGTTCTACCTGCTACAATTCAATTGGCAGGTGCTGAGATTGAACTGGTACCAACCATTTCCCGGGAAGTTCGTTTACAGAGAGCCCTGCAACCAATTCGTAATGAATATGATTATATTATTATTGATTGTCCCCCATCTTTAGGTTTATTAACAATTAATGCATTAACGGCAGCGGATTCTGTTATTATTCCTGTTCAGTGTGAATATTATGCATTAGAAGGATTGAGTCAATTACTGAATACAGTTCGATTGGTACAAAAGCATTTAAATAAAAATTTAGCAATTCAAGGTGTACTATTAACGATGTTAGATGCGCGTACAAATTTAGGGATTCAAGTTATAGATGAAGTGAAGAAATATTTCAGAGATAAAGTGTATCGTTCTATTATCCCACGCAATGTTCGTTTAAGTGAGGCGCCAAGTCATGGAAAACCGATTATGCAATATGATGCTAAATCAAGGGGTGCAGAAGTATATATAGATTTAGCGGAGGAAGTGATTGCTGGTGGCTAAAGGATTAGGAAGAGGAATTAATGCGTTCTTCCCAGATTTAGATGTAAAAGAGGAAGAGAAAATTCAAGAAATTGTACTAACGGAGTTAAGACCAAACCCCTATCAACCGCGAAAAAACTTTCAAAAAGAAGCAATTCAAGAATTGGCAGCATCCATTAAAGAACATGGCATTTTACAACCTTTAATCGTAAGAAAAAGTATTAAAGGATACGAAATTGTTGCTGGGGAACGAAGATATCGTGCTGCGAAGGAAGCTTGTCTTGAAAAAGTACCAGCTGTCGTTCGGGATTTAAATGAACAGCAAATGATGGAATTTGCTTTGTTAGAAAATCTACAACGTGAAGATTTAAATCCAATGGAAGAAGCTTTGGCATATCAAATGCTAATGGATGAGTTAAATGTTACGCAAGAGCAATTAGCAAAGCGCCTTGGAAAAAGTAGGCCATATATTGCTAATTATGTTCGTTTACTTACCCTTCCCTCCTTTGTTCAAGAAATGATTGCAGATGGAAAGTTATCTATGGCACATGGACGGACATTACTGACAATAAAAGACGAAGAACAATTAAAGTTGTTATTGAAGCGTATTGAAAAAGAGGGATTAAATGTTAGACAGTTAGAACAAATTGTTCAACAGATGAATCAGCGTGTTTCACGTGAAACAAAGAAAGTAAAACGAGAACGAAATATATTCTTTGAAGAACGTGAAACATTGTTAAGAGAGAAATTTGGAACAGGCGTAAAAATTAAGGGAACAAAGAAAGAAAAGGGGAAAATTGAAATAGAATTTTTCGATAAAGAAGATTTAAATCGTATTTTAGAATTATTATCTGGGGAAAACTGAAAAGCAAACCATCTTTTTATTTATAGATGGTTTGCTTTTTTTAATGCGGATAATTTTTGGTCTGTTTCTTTTATACTTTGAGCAATGACATCTGCCATTTTCATAACGAGACTTAATCTTGTATTTTGTAGGACGAAAAACTCCATAAAACCATTTAAATTTACGATACCATGTATGTGGAGTTCACCAACTGCTGGTAACTTTTTATTCATTGCTGCTCCAGGTTTACTAGGTCCTTCACCGACAGTTATGGAACCAATGCTTTGAGATTTTCCAAGACAAGCATCAATTGCAATAGTAAAAGAATCAGGAATAGAAGTTTGTATATTCTGAATATTATCTTCGAGATTTAGTGCGTGAATTGGCTCATCAAGTGTACCAAATACGTGGAAATTTTGAATGTTCATTTGTTCTAATTTAGATCCAACTAACGGTCCAAGCGCGTCGCCAGTTGAACGGTCTGTTCCGATACAAATTATACTGAGAGGTCTCATTTCATCGATGGGTATGTGTGAGAGGAGAAAATCACTAATTGTTGTACAAGCTTCTAAATCATGATGCATAACATTTTGAGATTCTTTTTCGAAAAAAGGCAAGCGGAAATTTCTTATATTCATGAATCATCCATCCTTTTGATAAATTTTATGATTCACTGTAAAGTTTTTAAGTATAGCTTGTATTTCAAATAGAAAATTATAAGTTTGTATCCCTCTATGTGAGAACAGTAATACTACTAAAATTTGATAGAGGCAAAAAGTTTTGCGGCTTATAATCAATAGGAGCGAGGAGTACTTTGCTTTGATTCAAGCGTCACTTTATGGAGCTAGAAATAATAGTACTAGTATATATATATTCGTTCCATTTTATACCTAGATCAAGGTAAAACAAACGTAAATAAGAGTATAAATTTTTTTCAGAAATAGTGAGAACTTCTGATACAATAAAGGGTGAATAAAAAAGAAAATTGTATTGGAGAGGTAGAATGGTATGGATGTATTAAATAAATGGTTTGATACATTAATGCAATATTTAATGGACTCAAATCGCTGGGAGTATATCGGGATTGTAACGTTAAAGATTTTAGTTATTTTAGTAGCAGGTATGATTGTAGTACGTATCGCAAGGGCGATTGTAAGGAAGGCTTTTCATATGGGAAGTCGTTCACCAATTCAAATCTCAGAGCGTCGTACGGTTACGGTAGCAAAATTACTTGAAAATATTGTAGCATACGTTGTTATATTCATTATGCTAGTTGCAATTTTGGGTGTATTTGGTATAAATGCAGCTGGATTACTAGCAGGGGCTGGGGTTATCGGTTTAGCAGTCGGTTTTGGTGCTCAAAGTTTAGTGAAAGATGTTATTACAGGGTTGTTTATTTTATTAGAAGATCAGTTTTCAGTAGGTGATTATGTTCGTATCGGTCAAGTTGAGGGTGTAGTTTTAGAAATTGGATTGCGTACAACTAAGATAAAAAGTTGGACAGGAGAAATTCATATTTTACCTAATGGAAGTATTGTACAAGTGACGAACTTTTCTGTTAGTAATAGCGTTGCATTTGTCGATGTATCGATTTCCTATGATAGTGATATCGCACGTGCAGAGCAAATCATTGAAGAGTTATTAGAAGAATTACCAGCAAAATACGAGCAAATGGTAGAAACACCACAATTATTAGGTGTTCAAACACTTGGCGCATCTGAAGTTGTCCTCCGAGTAATTGCTGAAGTAGAACCAATGCAGCATGCTCCTACCGCAAGGGCACTTCGTAAGGAAATTAAAAATCGCCTTGATTTACACGGCATTGAGATTCCATATCCACATATGGTTTTATATAATCGTCAAGAGCTAGTGAATCAAAAAGCAAATTAATGATGAGGGGGAGTTTGAAGAGTGGAACAAAAGCAATATAACTTGTACGATGTTGTGGAGATGAAGAAGGCCCATCCGTGTGGTGCAAATCGTTGGAAAATTATTCGTATGGGAATGGATATCCGCATTAAGTGCGAGGGATGTGGCCATTCGGTAATGATTCCTCGAAGAGAGTTTGATCGTAAGGTGAAAAAAGTTCTTGTAAGGCACGAAGAATAGAGAAAAAGTAACAGTCTCCTTAGGTGGCTGTTACTTTTTTTGACTTTTAGGGAACTTGTCATTTTATTCGTTACTATCTATAATGATGGAAGATTGAGACATAGGAGTGAAAAATATGGGATTAACGGCTGGGATTGTTGGTTTACCAAACGTAGGGAAATCAACATTATTTAATGCAATTACACAAGCAGGAGCAGAATCTGCAAACTATCCATTCTGTACAATTGATCCGAACGTAGGGATTGTAGAGGTACCAGATGAACGCTTAAATAAATTAACAGAACTAGTTGAACCGAAAAAAACTGTTCCAACTGTATTCGAGTTTACTGATATTGCAGGTATCGTAAAGGGTGCAAGTAAAGGTGAAGGACTAGGAAACAAATTCTTATCTCATATTCGCCAAGTAGATGCGATTTGCCAAGTTGTTCGTTGTTTTGAAGATGAAAATATTACACACGTTTCAGGAAAAGTAGATCCGATTGATGATATTGAAACGATCAATTTAGAATTGATTTTAGCGGATTTAGAATCTGTAGATAAACGCATTGAACGTGTGGCAAAATTAGCGAGACAAAAAGATAAAGAAGCAGTATATGAGCACGAAATTTTAGTTCGTTTAAAAGAGGCATTCGAAGAGGGGAAACCAGCTCGTACTGTTGAATTTACAGACGAACAAATGAAGATTGTTAAAGGACTTCACCTATTGACAACAAAAGAAATGCTTTATGTAGCTAACGTAAGTGAAGATGATATTATGGATCCATCTGAAAACGAATATGTAAAGATGGTAAAAGAATTTGCAGCAAATGAAAATTCACAAGTAATTGTTGTTTGTGCAAAAATTGAATCGGAAATTGCTGAGCTAGATGAGGAAGAGAAAAAAGTATTCCTTGAAGAGTTAGGGATTGAAGAATCTGGTTTAGATCAGTTAATTCGTGCTGCATACGACTTATTAGGCCTAGCTACTTATTTCACAGCTGGTGTACAAGAAGTGCGTGCATGGACGTTCAAACAAGGCATGAAGGCACCTCAATGTGCTGGTGTTATTCATACGGACTTTGAACGTGGATTTATTCGTGCTGAAACAGTTTCATATAACGATTTAATGGAAAATGGTTCTATGACAGCTGCTAAAGAAGCAGGAAAAGTACGTCTAGAAGGAAAAGAGTACATCGTAAAAGATGGAGATGTTATGCACTTCCGTTTTAACGTGTAAATCAATATTTCCTAGGAAAAAATAGAGATATCAACTTGGTGAACCTATCATATGTTTGCCAAGTTTTTTATGTATTGGTTAGTTGATTCATCTAACTTACTATGATATAATCTAAACTCGTGAGTAATTACTATATAATTAATTGCTCCTTGCCCATTATGGGCCGTTTAGACCAAAAGGAGGTGAAAGTGTAATGAAAAAATACGAAATTATGTACATCATTCGTCCTGGCGTTGAAGAAGAAGCTCAAAAGGCTTTAGTTGAACGTTTCGCAGGTGTTTTAACAAACAATGGTGCAGAAATCATTAACACAAAAGAGTGGGGTAAGCGTCGTTTAGCTTACGAAATCAACGACTTACGTGAAGGTTTCTACATGATCTTAAACGTGAATTCTAACGCAGAAGCGATTAACGAATTCGACCGTTTAGCTAAGATCAACGAAGACATCCTTCGTCATATCGTTGTTAAAGAAGAAGAAAAATAATTAAGATATATAGGGAGAGTGGTTCGATTGATGAATCGTGTTATCCTCGTTGGTCGCTTAACTAAGGACCCTGACTTACGTTACACGCCTAATGGTGTTGCGGTAGCTACTTTTACGTTAGCTGTGAATCGCGCATTTGCGAATCAACAAGGTGAGCGTGAAGCTGACTTTATTAATTGTGTAATATGGCGTAAACAAGCAGAAAACGTGGCAAATTATTTGAAAAAAGGTAGCTTAGCAGGCGTAGATGGACGTCTTCAAACTCGTAATTACGATGGACAAGACGGTAAACGTGTATATGTAACAGAAGTTCTTGCGGAGAGCGTACAATTTTTAGAGCCGCGTAATGGCGGTGGGGAGCAACGCGGTTCGTTCAATCAGCAACCATCAGGAGCTGGTTACGGTAACCAAGGCTCTAACCCATTTGGTCAATCTGGTAATTCAGGTAACTCAGGTAACTCTGGATTTACAAAGAATGACGACCCGTTTTCAAATGTAGGTCAACCGATTGATATTTCGGACGACGATTTACCATTCTAATGGTATAGATCGGTTATTTCTAACAAAGAATGGAGGGAAATAGACATGGCAGGACGCAAAGGTGGACGTGCGAAACGTCGTAAGGTGTGTTTCTTCACTTCTAACGGCATCACTCGCATCGACTATAAAGATGTTGATTTATTAAAACGTTTCGTTTCTGAGCGAGGTAAAATTTTACCTCGTCGTGTAACAGGAACAAGCGCAAAATACCAACGCAAACTTACAGTTGCAATTAAACGTGCTCGTCAAATGGCACTTTTACCATATGTTGGTGAATAATAGCGTATGAAATGCACAGTAGAGTCTGACTCTACTGTGCATTTTGCTATGCTTTTCTTTTCAGAAAGAGAGGTAAATTATGAAACGTACAAGGCTTATTACTGAAGGAGCAGCTCTGTTAGCAGTATATGCAGTTTTACTTTTAACATTCTTATATGTACCTGTTATAAGTACAGTTGCAATATTTATATTGCCGTTGCCCTTTTTATTGTTTATGGTAAGATACCCGTTTTCTAGTACATGTATGTTTTTTGGAGCATCACTCCTGGTTACGATTATTGTTAGCTCACCACTTAGCCTGGTGAATACGTTCATGTCAGGTATAATAGGTATTTCTTTAGGATATATGTATAAGAAGAAAAAAGGACCCACGGAAATATTGTTGGTAGGAACGCTTGCGTATTTACTTAACTTTGTATTGATTTATGTTGTGAGTATACAATTTTTTAACATAGATTTTCTTAAGCAAATGCAAGATATGTTTAAACAAGGAATGGAACAAAGTGAACAAATAATGAAGGCAGCTGGTGCGCCGATTAACCAAGAACAAAAAGATTTGTTAGGACAATTTAGTGATATGCTTCGAACTCTTCTGCCGAGCTTGCTTGTAATGGCTTCGTTCATATCTTCTTGGATTACAGTATTGATAGCAGGTAATGTTTTAAAGAAATTGAAGTATACTATAGCGTCATGGCCGAAGTTTAAAGATATGCGATTACCTAAAAGTATTGTTTGGTATTATGTTATATTTATTCTGCTTTCAACATTTATGAAAGTCGAATCAGATTCATATGCACATGTCGCATTTTCTAATTTATATGCTATTTTTTCACTTCTGCTTGTGTTCCAAGGGTTTGCATTTATAACCTTTTTTGCGTATGCAAAAGGTCATACAAAAATGGTTCCTATTCTTAGTTTCATTGTATGTATGATAATCCCGATGTTATTTCCTCTCGTGACAATCTTAGGTATAATTGATTTAGGCTCTTCGTTACGTTCTAAAATACAACCAAAATAAGTGAGAATGAGGCATGAAATTGGTAGGATTCCCATTGTTACTTGTTTCGCACCGATATTTTGTAGGTAAGGTTGTACGCTCTTTACTACTAAAAATTGAAGTTTTATGTAAATTTTCCATTTGTATTTGTTACGTAATGTAAGTTTTTGATGGGAGTTTAACTTTGGGGCGTTTAATGATGGAATGAAATGACTTTCAATTTGTGTTAGTTTTACTTTATAGGAGTTGGATATATGCCTGAATTTTATAAGAGACAGCGGTTTTTATATCCTGTTTATGTATTGGCTTGTTTTATGTTTGTACTTATTGTTGTTCTTGGTTACTTTCACTGGATAATGGGAGTGGCTGCTTTTTTTGTTTTTTGTATTGTACTCTTTTTCGTAGTGCGATTTGAATTAGTTTTTCAGAAGAATTTTGAAAAATATACGACGGATATGGTTACAAGGGTAAAAAAGGTTAGCAATGAGGCGTTTAATCAAATGCCAATCGGTATTTTGTTATACAATAAGGATTATGGAATTGATTGGGCAAATCCTTATTTGTCTTCTTGTTTGGGGCAGCATTCTTTAGCGGGGTGGCATTTATATGATGTTTCAGAAACTTTACTTCTCTTTAGTAAAGGCGAAACAGCTGATGATATTGTATCGTTAAATAACCGTAAGTTTCGTGTGTTTGTAAGGAAAGAGGAAAAGTTAATTTACTTTTTTGATGTAACCGAGCAAACGGAAATTGAGAAAATGTATGAGGATCAGCGTACAGTACTCGCAGTCATTTATTTGGATAATTATGATGAAGTCACACAAGGGTTGGATGATCAATTGCGTACGAACATCACGAGCTTGGTGACATCGCGTTTAAACGAGTGGGCCCTCAAATATGGTGCATATTTAAAACGAGCTTCTTCTGAACGATTCTTCGTTGTGTTAAATGAAAGTATTTTGACACAAATGGAGAAAGGGAAGTTCGATATTTTAGATCAAGTACGTGAAGAAACAGCTAAACGAAATATTCCTCTTACACTTAGCATTGGTGTAGGATCTGGGGATTTATCTTTATCAGAGCTTGGGGCAATGGCTCAATCTGGTTTAGATCTTGCTTTAGGGCGAGGTGGAGACCAAGTTGCAATTAAACAAGCAACAGGTAAAGTGAAATTTTATGGTGGTAAAACAAACCCAGTTGAAAAACGTACACGTGTACGCGCAAGGGTTATCTCGCATGCACTAAAAGATTTAGTACTAGAGAGCAGTAATATTATTATAATGGGTCATAGAGCCCCTGATATGGATGCAATTGGAGCCGCCATTGGGATTTTAAAAGTAGCACAGTTAAACGAACGTGAAGGGTATATTGTATTAGATGAGAATGATTCTGATAAAGGTATTAAACGTTTAATGGATAAAGTGAAACAAAATGAGGAGTTATGGTCTCGTTTTATTACACCACAGCAGGCTATGGAATTTGCAACAGATGATTCATTACTTGTTGTTGTTGATACTCATAAGCCTTCGATGGTGATGGAAGAAAAGCTTTTGCATAAGATTGAAAATGTAGTTGTGATTGATCATCATCGCCGTGGCGAAGACTTTATTGAGGATCCTCTTCTTGTATATATGGAGCCGTATGCGTCCTCAACGGCCGAACTTGTCACGGAGCTTCTTGAATATCAGCCGAAACGTTTAAAAATGACAATGTTAGAAGCGACGGCATTATTAGCTGGTATTATTGTGGATACAAAAAGCTTCACTTTCCGGACGGGTGCTCGTACATTTGATGCAGCTTCTTACCTACGTTCACATGGAGCAGATACGGTTCTTGTGCAAGAATTACTGAAAGAAGATATGAAACAGTACTTACGAGTTGCAAAAACGATTCAAAATGCTTACATTTATAAAAATGGAATTGCGATTGCCAAAGTAGTTGGTGATGAGTATTACGACCAAGTGTTAATTGCGCAATCGGCTGATACGTTGTTGACGATGACAGGCGTAACTGCATCTTTTGTTATCGCAAAACGCGGGGAAAACTTTATCGGAATTAGTGGACGTTCTTTAGGAGAAGTGAACGTACAGCTAGTTATGGAAAATCTAGGTGGCGGTGGACATTTAACGAATGCCGCTACGCAGATGAAAAATATAACGGTGGATGAAGCAGAAGAGAAACTTCAATTTGTTATTGATGACTATTTACAGGGAGGCACACAATCATGAAAGTAATTTTTCTAAAAGACGTAAAAGGTAAAGGGAAAAAAGGAGAAGTAAAAAACGTACCGGACGGTTACGCAAATAACTTCTTATTAAAACAAGGATTAGCTGCTGAAGCAAATAACAGTAGTATGAAGACATTAGAGGCACAAAAGCGTAAAGAGGAAAAAGACGCAGCTGCTGAACTCGAAAATGCTAAAAAATTAAAAGAAACGTTAGAGAAATTAACTGTAGAGTTAAAAGCGAAATCCGGTGAAGGTGGTCGTCTATTCGGCTCTATTACAAGTAAACAAATTGTAGATGCAATGCAAAAAGCACATAATATTAAACTTGATAAACGTAAATTTGAAATGGAAGATGCAATTCGTGCATTAGGATATACAAATGTAATTGTAAAATTACATCCGCAAGTAACAGCGACAGTAAAAGTTCATGTTAGTGAACAATAAAAATAAGTTAGGCAAGGAGGATTGCGTATGAGTGATGCATTTGCTGATCGTACCCCTCCGCATAATATAGAGGCCGAGCAGGCGGTTTTAGGGGCGATTTTCCTCGATCAAGATGGGTTAACTTCGGCTTCAGAACTGCTGCTACCTGAATCTTTTTATCGGACAGCACACCAAAAGATTTTTGGGGTTATGCTGGAACTCTCTGATAAAGGGGAACCAATTGATTTAGTTACTGCAACAGCAGCGCTTGCTAACCAGGGATTGTTAGAAGAGGTTGGCGGTGTTTCCTATTTAGCTGAATTAGCAGAGGCTGTTCCGACAGCTGCTAACGTAGAGTACTATGCGCGTATCATTGCAGAAAAAGCACTTTTGCGCCGTTTGATCCGAACAGCAACTCATATTGTATCAGATGGATATGAACGTGAAGATGATGTAGAGGGCTTGCTAAATGAAGCGGAGAAAAAAATATTAGAAGTATCACATCAAACAAATGCAAAAGCATTCCAAAATATTAAGGATGTTCTTGTAGATGCTTATGATAAAATTGAACTTTTGCATAATCAAAAAGGTGAAGTTACAGGGATACCGACTGGGTTTACTGAATTAGATAAGATGACAGCAGGATTTCAACGTAACGATTTAATCATCGTGGCAGCCCGTCCTTCGGTGGGAAAAACGGCATTTTCACTAAATATCGCGCAAAATGTGGCAACTAAAACAGATGAAAATGTAGCGATTTTTAGTTTAGAGATGGGTGCTGATCAGCTTGTTATGCGTATGCTTTGTGCGGAAGGAAATATTGATGCACAAAGGCTTCGTACTGGCTCGTTAACTTCAGATGATTGGGCAAAATTGACAATGGCAATGGGAAGTCTTTCGAATGCTGGAATATATATTGATGATACGCCAGGAATTCGAGTTAGTGAAATTCGTGCGAAATGCCGTAGATTAAAGCAAGAACAGGGACTTGGCATGATTTTAATTGATTACTTACAGCTTATTCAAGGTAGTGGGAAATCTGGCGAAAATCGTCAGCAGGAAGTATCTGAAATTTCCCGTACATTAAAAGGAATTGCGCGTGAGCTACAGGTGCCTGTTATTGCCTTATCTCAGCTTTCTCGTGGTGTTGAATCTCGTCAAGATAAACGACCGATGATGTCTGATATTCGTGAGTCAGGAAGTATTGAGCAGGATGCTGATATTGTGGCATTCTTGTATCGTGAAGATTACTACGATCGTGAAACGGAAAATAAAAACACGATTGAAATTATTATTGCCAAGCAACGTAATGGCCCGGTAGGCTCCGTAGAGCTCGCATTCGTGAAGGAATTTAACAAATTCGTAAACTTAGAGCGACGTTTTGAGGATGGACATGCACCGCCGGCATAGTAGAAGTATAAAAAAGAAACACATTTCTTATAATAAGATGTGTTTCTTTTTTTATAAATAAAAGATAGGGCTTTCATCGTGTGAATAAAGAATTCTTACGAACGAAATAGATAAAACATAAAAAAATGTTCGTTTTTAAATTGACTTCTCTTTTCATTTTGGTACAATTATATTGTTTGAAAAGTTCGTTTGAAAATTGCGGAGGTGCTTGAATAATGTCTTCAGTAGTAGTTGTAGGAACACAATGGGGCGACGAAGGAAAAGGTAAAATTACTGACTTTCTTTCTGAGCATGCGGAAGTAGTTGCAAGATATCAAGGTGGAAATAACGCGGGACATACAATTGTCTTTGGCGGAGTTAAATATAAATTACACTTAATTCCATCTGGTATTTTCTATAAAGAAAAAATTTGTGTAATCGGAAATGGTTTAGTAGTAGATCCAAAAGCATTGCTTGAAGAATTAAAATACTTACACGATCGTGGTATAAGTACGGATAATTTACGCGTAAGTAACCGTGCGCACGTTATTTTACCTTATCACTTAAAACAAGATGAGGTAGAGGAAGCAAGTAAAGGTGATAATAAAATCGGTACAACGAAAAAAGGTATCGGTCCTGCATATATGGATAAAGCTGCTCGTATTGGTATCCGTATGGCTGATTTATTAGATCGTGAAGCATTTAAAGAAAAGCTTGAGCGCAATTTAGTAGAAAAAAATCGTTTGTTTGAAAAGATGTACGATACAGAAGGTTTCAGTGTAGAAGAGATTTTCGAAGAGTACTTCGAGTACGGTCAACAAATTGCGCAATATGTATGTGATACATCTGTTGTATTAAATGATGCATTAGATAACAATAACCGTGTATTATTTGAAGGTGCACAAGGTGTTATGCTTGATATTGACCATGGTACGTACCCATTCGTTACATCTTCTAACCCGATTGCTGGTGGTGTAACAGTTGGAACTGGAGTTGGCCCTGCGAAAGTTACTCGCGTTGTGGGTGTATGTAAAGCATATACAAGCCGCGTTGGTGATGGTCCGTTCCCTACTGAGCTTCATGATGAAATTGGTCATCAAATTCGTGAAGTTGGTCGTGAGTATGGAACGACAACTGGTCGTCCACGCCGCGTAGGTTGGTTCGATAGCGTTGTTGTAAGACATGCACGTCGTGTTAGTGGTTTAACAGATTTATCATTAAATTCTATCGACGTTCTAACAGGTATTCCAACTCTTAAAATTTGTGTTGCTTACAAATACAATGGCGAAGTTATCGATGAAGTTCCAGCAAACTTAAACATTTTAGCGAAATGTGAGCCTGTATATGAAGAGCTTCCAGGTTGGACAGAAGATATTACTGGTGTGAAATCATTAGATGAACTTCCTGAAAATGCAAGAAAGTACGTAGAGCGTGTTTCTGAATTAACAGGAATCCAATTATCTATGTTCTCAGTTGGACCAGATCGTAACCAAACAAATATCGTTCGTAATGTATACGAAGCTTAATTGATATAAGAAAATGATTTTTTAGAAAAAACTCATGCTCTAATGAGTTTTTTCTTTTTTTATAAAAAAGGTATTGCAATAATAAAAGTATTTATGGTAAGATAACTCTTGTCGTCACGAAAATATGACGTTGGTGAGAATGAGCCATTAGCTCAGTTGGTAGAGCATCTGACTTTTAATCAGAGGGTCGAAGGTTCGAGTCCTTCATGGCTCACCATTTTATTTTTCGTGGCCCGTTGGTCAAGTGGTTAAGACACCGCCCTTTCACGGCGGTAACACGGGTTCGAATCCCGTACGGGTCATTTCTTTTATATATGTTTGTGGTCCCGTGGTGTAGTGGTTAACATGCCTGCCTGTCACGCAGGAGATCGCCGGTTCGACCCCGGTCGGGACCGCCACTTTTGTTTATACCACCATTAGTGGTTTTATATATATGTTTTGGCTCGGTAGCTCAGTCGGTAGAGCAGAGGACTGAAAATCCTCGTGTCGGCGGTTCGATTCCGTCCCGAGCCACTCTCAGGATATTAAGTGGGCCCACTTAATATCCTTTTTATATTGTTCAATTTTACAAATGAGAGTAGTTATTTTACAATAGAATGAGGAGCCTCTAGCAGTTGAAGCTAGGGGTTTTTCTGTAGATTGTATAGTGTTCCACTTGTATGTGGATCATACGTGATTCTATGAGAATAGAGGAGAAAAGACTCAAATAAAGGCTACAAATGTTTGATTATACGCTATACAGATAGCTGCACATGTTTGAGGATGATTGACCATATTTTTATTAGGAGGAAACAAACAATGATGGGAAAGAAAATATTAGTCGTTGATGATGAGAAACCGATTGCAGATATTTTGAAATTTAACTTAGAAAAAGAGGGTTTTGAAATTGTGATGGCGCATGATGGTGACGAAGCCATTGAAAAGGCAAATGAGGAACAACCAGATATGGTTTTATTGGATATTATGCTACCAGGGAAAGATGGGTTAGAGGTTTGCCGTGAAATACGAAAAAGCTCTGAAATGCCAATTATTATGTTAACTGCAAAAGACTCAGAAATAGATAAAGTGTTGGGATTAGAGCTTGGTGCAGATGATTATGTAACAAAACCATTTAGTACACGTGAATTACTGGCGCGTGTAAAAGCAAACTTGCGTCGTCATCAACAAGGTGGCTCAGCTGAAAAAGAAGAAAATACAGAAATGGTTATTGGACCTATTGTAATTAATCCGAATGCATACAGTGTAACCAAACGAGAAGAAAGCATTGAACTTACACATCGAGAATTTGAATTGCTTCATTATTTGGCGAAACATTTAGGACAAGTTATGACACGCGAACATTTATTGCAAACAGTTTGGGGTTATGACTATTTTGGAGATGTACGTACAGTAGATGTAACAGTACGTCGTTTACGTGAAAAAATTGAAGATAATCCAAGTCATCCTACTTTAATCGTAACAAGACGTGGAGTAGGGTATTACTTGCGTGACCCAGAGCAGGAATAGTATATGAAGAAAGTTGGTTTTTTTCAATCGATTCATTTGAAATTTGTGCTCATATATATGCTATTAATTTTGATAGCGATGCAGGTTATTGGTGTATATTTTGTTCGCGAGCTTGAGAAGAGTCTTGTGCGAAGTTTTAACGAATCTTTAACGCAGCAAACGAATTTACTGTCATATAATTTGAAGCAGGAGTTTGCAAAGGAACGTGAAAAAACAGATCCTTTGGAAAAAGCGCTTCAAACATCCATTATGGATTTTGCTTCAGACCGAAAAAAGGATATTCAAGAAGTTCGTGTTATTGATCCAGATAGACGTCTATTAGCAATTTCTAATCCAGATAAGCAAGGTATGGTAGGAAAAACAGTAACAGATATGTTAGTACAAAGGGTTATTGTACAAAAAAAGGCTGAAGGAAAGATTGAGAAAGATGGAAAGACCGGTCATCGCGTTCAAGTTATGGCAACCCCAATTGAAAATGATAAGGGAAAAATAATTGGGGTTATTCATATCGCTGCTTCTATGGAAGATGTTTATAAGCAGATGAAGGATATCAATCAAATTTTTGCGACTGGTACAGTGATTGCTTTATTAGTAACAGCGGTTTTAGGGATTTTATTAGCTCAAACTATTACAAGGCCGATTTCAGATATGAGAAGACAAGCAATTGAAATGGCGAAGGGAAATTACTCTCGTAAAGTAAAAGTGCATAGTCATGATGAAATTGGGCAATTAGCATTAGCATTTAATAATTTATCAAAAAAATTACAACAAGCACGTTCTTCTACCGAAAGTGAAAGACGGAAGCTTTCGTCTGTTCTATCTCATATGACAGATGGCGTAATTGCGACTGATCGAAAAGGAGACATTATTTTATTAAATGACCCTGCAGAAAAGATGTTAAACGTTTCACGTGAAACGGCATTAGATCAGTCTGTTTTAGAAGTGTTAGGTATTCAAGAGGAATTTACACTTGATCATTTATATGAAGAACCAGATTCTGTTTTATTAGATTTTAGTACACGAAATGAACCGTATATTTTGCGAGCAAGTTTTTCTGTTATTCAAAAGGAAACGGGTAAAGCAAATGGTTTAATCGCTGTTTTATATGATGTGACCGAACAAGAGCGTATTGATCGTGAGCGCCGTGAGTTTGTGGCAAATGTGTCGCATGAGCTGCGGACACCATTAACAACGATGCGTAGCTATTTAGAGGCACTTAGTGATGGCGCATGGCAAGACCCAAATATTGCGCCGCAATTTTTAACAGTTACACAAGAAGAAACGGAAAGAATGATTCGACTTGTAAATGCATTATTACAATTATCTAAATTAGATAGTACAGAACATCGTTTAATGAAAGAATGGGTAGATTTTACCGATTTCTTTAATAATGTTATTGATCGTTTTGAGATGTCTAAAGAACAAAATGTAATCTTTAAACGTTCATTCTCTAAGAAATCTCGATTCATTGATATGGATGGGGATAAAATTACACAAGTTTTATATAACATTATTTCGAACGCTTTAAAATATTCTCCTGAAGGTGGAACGGTAACATATCGTCTACGTGATCGAGAAGATATGTTGGAAATTAGTGTGAGTGACCAAGGAATGGGTATTCCAAAAGAAAATGTAGAGAAAATTTTTGAACGCTTTTATCGTGTAGATAAGGCTCGCTCAAGGCAAATGGGTGGAACTGGCTTAGGGTTAGCAATTGCTAAGGAAATGATTGTAGCCCATGGTGGGTCTATTTGGGCAAAAAGTGAAGAAGGAAAAGGGACAACTATCTATTTCACCCTTCCAATGGCGAAAGACGAGGACGATTGGGAATGAATATGGAAAACTTTAAAACCATCGTTCTGATTAACCTAGTGGTCATTAGTCTGTTCCTTACCTTTAATTTATGGACGTACGTACCAAATTCTAATTCTATGCAAAGTACGAAGTTTGTTCAAGGAAATGCAGAAGCACTAAAAAAAGATCTTTCAAATGTTATTATTCCATCCTCTATGATTGTTCACAAGGACAAGAAACACTTTGTAAGTGAAAAAAAAGACAATATCGACTTGTTATACAATATTATCGAGGGAGGGGAATTGCATGATTTTAAGGATATCACGGGTTCTATTTCTAAAGGCGATTTCCTCTCTTATGTGCATGGAGATGATAAGATTGAAATTGTCTTTCCAACAGAAATTCCATTTGATGCGATTAGGGGCGTATTAACAATTAAAGATAAGAAGTTAGATATGTTTACATTTGATCGTATTATTGTCGATCCTTCTAGAAGTCGTGATCAAAACATTGATGTGAATTTTGTTTCTTATAGTCATCGGAAAGTGTATAAAATGACATTAACAGGCGTGAATGTAAGAGATATTATAAATGCACAAAATCAATTTTTAGCGGTAGCGAAACCATACTTTTCATATGAAATAACCGATACGAAAAATATATTCTTACCAGATGGTTCAACAGAAATGCAAAATTCAATGTACTACGCAACGGAAATGGGAGTAGAATCATTCAAAAATGTGCTATTTAGTGATCCACGTTATGCAACTTCTATTTCTAATGAATTAGAAGAAACTTATACAGATGGCATTCGTCTTATGCAAGTCAATAAGCAGAACCGAATGTTAAAATATACAAATTCATCCGTGGCTGGTGGGCCGAAGATGCCTGGAAATGTTCTGGTGCAAAGAAGTTTTGAATTTGTTAATAGTCATAATGGATTAAAAGATGCATATAGGTTTGATTATTTAAATTCCAATGGAAAAACAAAGTTCCGCTTATATGAAGAAGACTTACCCGTATTTAATGGCGAAGGACTGACTACATTGACCCAAGTATGGGGAGCGGAAGAATTAATTAGCTATAAGCGACCGTTGTTTAATTTTTTGATTGATAAAAATGGGGGTAATAATACAGTACTCCCATCTGGACGTACTGTTATACAATCATTAGAAAATAAATCGAAGCTAGATAAAAAATTAATTCAAGATATAGGAATTGGTTATAAATTAGTACCAGAAAATGGACCGAACGAGCCAAATGGACAAGCTGTAAATGGAATTTTAAAGCCGATTTGGTATGTAATTTATGGCGAAGATTATGAAGTGTTTGAGTGGAGTGAGGAGAAGGAGGGAGAGCTAATTGGATTGGAATCGGATTAAGACAATATTTATTATTACCTTTTTTATTTTAGATCTCTTCCTCGTATTTCAGTTCATTCAAAAGCAAGATAGCAATCAATTAGAGTTAATGGCGGAAACGAAGGTAGATCAACAGCTGAAAGATGATAAAATTACTGTTGGTGATTTACCAAAAGAACCAAAGAAAGATTCCTTTATTACAGCAAAAAATAAAGAATTTAAAGAAGAAGATGTTCAATCTTTAAAAAACCAAACAGCTATTTTACAAGATGCTAATACCATTGTAAGTAAGTTCAAGGAACCATTGCTACTTTCGAAGACACTGTCTAAGGATAAATATAGTGAGTTTCTGAAGAACTATGTAGTAGATGGTCAGAAATATGAGTTTGGTAAAGCAGAAGCAACGAAAATTTATTTTTTCCAAAAGTATAAAGATAAACCTATTTTTTATAATGATCATGGGATGATTGTTGTGGATGTAAATGAGAAAGGTGAACTTATTTCATATACCCAAACAATGTTAACTGATTTAAAAGAAATGGGTGAGAGTGAGAAAGCAAAAGAACAAGAGATTATTACAGCTCAAACAGCATTAGAAAATTTATTTTTTAAGAATGAAATAAAGCAAAATACGCATTTTAAAGAAGCGCAGATTGGATATGCAACTCTTGTTACATCTACAGCTTCGAATATACAAGTGCTTGCTCCGACGTGGAATTTAAAAACAGATCGAAAAGTAGATTATTTTGTAAATGCTATTGAGGGACAGGTTCTTAAGTTAGAGAAAGAAAAGGAAAATGAAAAAGAAAAAATAATGGAGTGAGCAGAAATGAGTTTGCATTTTAGTGTACTTGCAAGCGGCAGTACAGGAAATGCGCTATATGTAGGGACTGATAAACAGAAATTGCTCGTTGATGCAGGCTTGAGTGGAAAAGCGACAGAAGCTTTATTTAGACAAGCTGAACTAGATATTCAAGATATATCAGGTATTCTTGTAACGCATGAGCATAGTGATCATATTAAAGGTCTGGGCGTGTTAGCGCGTAAATATCAGTTACCTGTATATGCGAATGAGAAAACGTGGAATGCTATGGAACATTTAATTGGTAACATTCCAACGGACCAAAAATTTATTTTCTCTATTGGCGATGTGAAAACATTTGGAGATATTGAAGTAGAATCATTCGGCGTTTCTCACGATGCGGCAGAACCGATGTTTTATGCATTTCATCATAATGGTAGGAAGTTAGCTCTTATTACAGATACAGGGTATGTGAGCGATCGTATGAAAGGAATCATTAAAGGAGCGAATGCTTTCGTTTTTGAAAGTAATCATGATGTGGAAATGCTTCGTATGGGACGCTATCCATGGAGTATCAAACGACGTATCCTAAGCGATGTAGGTCACGTTTCTAATGAAGATGCAGCACTTGCAATGACTGACGTTATTACAGATGAAACAAAGCATATTTATTTAGCGCATTTGAGTTTAGATAATAATATGAAGGAACTAGCTCGTATGTCTGTTGCGCAGGTATTAGAAGAGAAAGGCCTTGCAGTTGGAGAAGCATTTGAGATACATGATACGGATCCCAAGGCTCCAACAAAAATTCAATACGTATAATTCTTCATTTTAGTAAACAATAAAGGTGAATATAGTTGTTTTCGGGAGGATTGGTGAACAAGTATGTCCTTTATTGATGAAGAAGAATTTCGTATGAAACGAACAGGTAAAAAGAAGCATAAAGGTATTGTTATTTCTAGTATAGCAGGAACAATCGTTGGGGCTTCATTGTTTGCATTTGGAGCCCCTTTATTTTCTGGATCTGAAACTAGATCTTTGCCAAAAGTAGAGGCAAGTGAAGAAAATATGGTAGTAAAGCAATCGCAAACGGCGAATCATTCTGGGTTTGTAGATGCTGTTGATCGGGCATCGGAGGCGGTTGTGGGTGTAATAAACATTCAACGCGATAACTTTTCGGAGGCAGATTCAGAAGCTGGGACAGGATCAGGTGTCATTTATAAGAGAACAAATGGTCATGCTTATATCGTAACGAATCATCATGTTGTCGCAGGAGCGAATCGTATTGAGGTAAGTTTAAGTGATGGCAAAAAAGTACCTGGTAAAGTACTAGGTAGTGATATAGTTACAGATTTAGCGGTTCTAGAAATAGATGCGAAACATGTAAAGAAAGTTATTGAGATAGGGGATTCTAATACGGTTCGTCGCGGAGAAGAGGTAATTGCAATCGGAAACCCGCTTGGATTACAATTCTCAGGTACCGTTACACAAGGGATTATTTCTGCAAATGAGAGAATTGTTCCTGTAGACTTAGATCAGGATGGGCATTATGACTGGCAAGTGGAAGTATTGCAAACGGATGCTGCTATTAACCCAGGTAATAGTGGTGGTGCACTTGTAAATGTGGCAGGGCAACTTATTGGAATCAACTCAATGAAAATTGCGGCGAAAGAAGTAGAAGGGATTGGGCTTGCTATCCCAGTTACAAGGGCAGTTCCTGTTATGGATGAGCTTGAAAAGCATGGGAAAGTAAGAAGACCTTATGTTGGGATTGAACTTAGGTCTTTAAATGAAATTCCGAATTATTACTGGTCTGAAACGCTACATTTACCAAGTAGTGTAACGGATGGTGTCTGCATTTTAGATGTGAAAAGTCCATCGCCTGGTGCAAATGCAGGACTTCGGGAACATGATGTAATTGTGGCTGTTGACGGGAAGCCGATACGTGATATTATTGGATTCCGAACGTCATTATATAGTAAAAAAATTGATGATAAAATGACTCTTACGTTTTATCGTGGTACAAAACGAGCAACAACAACAGTGAAATTAGGTAGTCAAAATTATTAAGAAAACAGGAGGATAGTCCTCCTGTTTTCTATTGTAGAATAGTGAGGTGAAAAATATGGAGTTACCTTGTTGTTTAGAGCATGTTGAATTAGCGTTAGATATCATTGTGGATGAATGTGAAGTGGCGCCAGTTATCAACAGTGTGGATAACTCGAAAAAAGAACAAAAAACATGTGAATTTTGTCAAAATGAGGCGACATATGTTGTGTCGAACACAGATTCTCACACAATATGTGGGTAGGGTTTGTGGATATGTGGATAAGTTTTGTGGATAACGTGTTTGTAAGGTGGGGAATACATGTGAATATCTCGATTATTTCAATTGGGAAATTAAAAGAAAAATATTTGAAACAAGGTATTGCAGAATATTTAAAACGATTATCTGCGTATGCAAAAGTAGAAGTGATTGAATTACCGGATGAAAAAGCACCAGAAAATTTAAGTGAAGCAGAAATGTTAATTGTAAAAGAAAAAGAAGGTATACGTATATTAGATAAAATTTCAGATGATACGCATGTCATTGCGTTGGCAATTGAAGGGAAACAAAAGTCGTCAGAAGAATTTGCAGCGAATCTTGATCGCCTTGCTACATATGGAAAAAGTAAAGTAGCATTTGTTATTGGAGGATCTTTAGGGCTTAGTTCAGAAGTGATGAAGCGCTCTAATGAATCACTTTCGTTCTCGAAAATGACATTACCTCATCAGTTGATGAGATTAGTACTGTTAGAACAAGTGTATCGGGCATTTCGAATTAATCGTGGTGAACCGTACCATAAGTAAGTGAGGTATTCAATGTAAAACAAGGGTAAGAAAAGAATACAGGAGAAAATCGAAAATGGCAGATTGGTCTTGATTTTCACTGATATTATCATGTTTATTCTATTATGCCTATAATTGGAGGCTATGTGAATGTTAAGTGATCAGGCGAGATATTCTAGGCTCGCGAATATAACAAAAATAATAAATACAAAATTAGAACTACGAGAAGTATTGCAGCGTGTAACAATGGCAATATCAGATGAGATTGTTCAATGCAACGCTGTTGGAATTTATTTACCTCAGGAAGATGGAACATTTAGAGGGTTTGCAGGAAAACCAGAGACCATAAATGGCGTAACGCTCGATACTCAGGTAATTGATCCTGAAATAGACTTATTGGCAAAAGAAGTTATTAAAACAAAAAAAACCATCTATATCCCCGATACCTCAAAGGATCATCGGCCGGATCCGAGATCAGTTGATGCGTTCAAAATTAAGTCCTTATTAGCCCTGCCTATCTCATTTGGACAAGAGTTATTTGGGCTGGTTTTTTTATTTGATTATGGAACTCCAATGAACTTAACGGATTCAGAAATTCAAAGTGTTGAAGCTTATGTAAATATGGCTGCGGTCGCAATTCAAAACGCAAATAATTTAACACAAAAGGAAAACCTTATTGCCGAGAAGCAGCTGTTATTAAATGTTACCCGTGATTTATCAATGTGTTCCTCGATACAGGAGAGTTTTGATAAATGTTTTTTTTACTTAGGACAGATTTTAGAGAGTAAAAACATGGCTGCCCACCTTTTAGACCCGCTAGACAAAACAACGATTAAAACAACGAAGTTAAGCAAGGACTGTGATTGGACAGAAGCGGATTGGATGGAGAAAAGCTATGAAGCCAAGATCCAAGAGGTTATTCAAACAAAAAATATAGATAGTAAGGGTCTACTGATGATTCCATTGGTTTCAATGGGAGGGGTATTAGGGGTAATCGTCGTTGGCAAAGAGGGAAAAGCTCCTAATTACGATAATTCCCAAATTCAACTGGCAAAATCTATCGTTGATGCCACAGCTCCTACGTTTTCAAACTTGTTATATATGGATCAACTCGAAAGCATGGTGGAAGAACGAACGAGAGAACTAGCTGCTGCTAATGAAAAAGTTACAAGTGTGATTGAAAGTATTACGGATGGATTCTTTACTTTGAATAATAAATGGGAATTTACGTACGTAAATAAGTATCAATATTTTCCACAAGGAAAAACAGCAAAAGATGTATTAGGCAAGAATATATGGGAGGTTTTCCCGAGTAGCGACGACATAGTTATGTATAAGGAATTTCATCGTGCAATGTCAGAGCGAACTACAGTTCATTTCGAATTTTTTTCTACCTCTGATGAATATTGGTACGAAGTTATTGCATACCCGTATGATGATGGTATTTGTTGTATTTTTAAAAACATAACGGAAAAAAAGCAATATGAGCAGGAATTGAAAAGGTTATCCAACATAGATTTAATAGGGCAAATGGCAGCAGGTATTAGCCATGAAATTAGAAATCCAATGACAACAGTACGAGGATTTTTGCAGTTATTAAAAGAAGAGAACACCTATGAGAAACATAATAAGTACTTTAATTTAATGATTGAAGAACTTGACCGTTCCAATTCTATTATTACTGAATTTCTCTCAATGGGTAATACAAGGAAATCGGATTTGCAGATGTTAGATTTAAATTCAATTATTCACGATATTATTCCTTTAATAAAGATTGATACGTATAATCAAAATAAATATATTCAAGTCGATACAAATGATATTTCGGAATTACTTTTAAATCGTAATGAGATACGGCAATTATTAATAAACCTATACCGTAATGGCTTAGAAGCGATGAGCACAGGGAAAGTTCTAACTATTAGCACCTACAAGGAAGGTCAAAATTGTGTGGTGCTTGCAGTGCGGGATCAAGGAAAAGGTATCAGGCCTGAAGTATTAGAGAAACTGGGTACTCCATTTTACACGACCAAAGATAATGGAACTGGATTGGGGTTAGGCATATGTTATGCCATTGCTGCCCGTCATAATGCGAAAATAGAAATTCAAACAGGATCGGAAGGCACTACCTTTTTTGTTAAATTTAATTATGAAAATAATGAACAATAACCTCATTTAGATTAGTTACAGTGAACCGTATCATAAGTAATTTTTTAAAAAGGAGTTTAAATTGATAAACTCCTTTTT
Organism: Bacillus cereus; assembly: GCF_002561295.1. Classification (GTDB taxonomy): domain Bacteria; phylum Bacillota; class Bacilli; order Bacillales; family Bacillaceae_G; genus Bacillus_A; species Bacillus_A cereus_S. Next base: position 110,569 of record NZ_NTUG01000021.1, on the reverse strand, counting down.
ATTTTAAGGCATAGTATGATTAGAGTTAACGTGTATATAACGAATATTTTTTGAACTCTTTTTAATGAATGGGCCAGTCAGACCATTGATAGTATTGTCGGTGGCGGTGAATGCTCCCTCATATTGCCTATGAATGATTGCGAAATAATCTAATTTACTCCCATTTTTACTTTCATACACATTATCCAATATTTTTACATTGTCACCATATGAAGTAGTTACGAAACTTTGACTAAAACCTTTTAATATATTATTTCTGATTAAAATATGATTTCCACGTGTAATAAAAGCATGATTGAAATTTTCAATATAATTATTTTCAAAGACAATATGTTCAGCTGTTGAGTGGGTACCAAATCCACTGTTTCCTGCTGCTAATGTACCTTTTTTATATCCAAAGGATTTTGAATGGGAAACGGTTCCATAACGAGATGGTGTATCTCCAGAAAAATCTACCCCACGCCTCACTTTTTTAAAGGTGCTAGTTGTAATGATGTTCCCGATTCCCCCGTAATCTTGTATACCATAGCCAGTGGGTATTTCTTTTGTTGTACCTAATTCTACATAGCTATTTGAAATATATGTATGAAATGTTTTGTTTAGGAGAATACCTGTTACTTTAGAATTTATTACAGAAATACCTTCTATTCTAGCGTTGCTTGTATAATTTATTTTTAGCATTGTTGTATTTTGAGGTTTTGGGTGCTTGAATGAAATGTTATACAATTCTAGATTTTGTTCAGGATATGTGGTGGCTGTAACTTTTTCCCCTTCTTTTATTTTATAATATTCACTTGTTGGACTTTCAAGATACACTTTATTCTCCTGAATTTTTGTGATTTTATGCAATTCACCTTTAGTCAAATAATGTCGATTATCCCAATACCATAACTTATCAGACTTTAAATGTAGTAGATCACCGATTTTCATTCCTTCTGTACTTTCTAATACAACATAAGATTGATTAGGATTAATTGTTTGTTTTACATAAGTTGATTTCACGGGATCATTTTTAAAAATAAGTGCACTATCTTTATTTTTTTGTAAAATTATAGCTGGTTTTCCATTCTTTTTACTTGTTTCAATTTTAATAGAATGATTGATAATAAGAGGTTTATCAATGAGATAAGTAGCACCACTTTTTAAAATAAGGTGTGAACCACTGTTAATGGCTTTTTGTAAAGCTTGCGTATCGAATTCTTTACCAAGTCCAGTTGCTCCAAATTGCTCAGGCGTAATAGGTGTATAATAAAAAGTTTTTGAATTAGTGGGGGTTCGTAAATGGTTTAAGGCATTGAAAAAAAACACACTAAAAAAAATACATAGAACTAGGTATATCCCCTTCTTTTTATAAAGGTTTTTCATGTTCTCTCTCCTTATAAAAACTCTTGATGCTAGCACTTTTGTTAATTAGTATAACCATGGCTGTTTAATTTTGCATAATGTTCATAGCATAATGACCATAAACTTAATAGATACGATTTTATCATATTTTTTATAAACCAAGGTTACATTGGAATTTAAATAGTGGGTTAGGACTCTCCTGTATAACAGGTGTTTAAACGGGATAAAAAAGCGAAGCTCTTTACGAGGAGAGGATGTATGGAGAAAAGGTAGTGATATTGAGAGAAAAAGGAGAAATTAAAAAATAAAGTGTGGTAGGATGCCTTAAATGAGATTTACGGTGTACTAAAAACACCAGTTTTTAATAACGGAATGAACACATTAAAGGAAAAACAACATGAACATTAGGAAGGGTAGGATATATTGAATCTTTGGAAACAACTATAAAAGAAGGATGTTACGAATTAGTTGAGCAATATATGAAATAATACAGAGTATCGTTATATGTTTAGAAAATTGTAGGTTAATTTGTTACAGTGAACCGTATCATAAATAAAAGGAACTACCTATTAGATGTGATGTAAGGATTAGGGTAACTTGATATATGGAAAAGAGTTTTGTATTATAGTTTTTACGATACTATAGTTACCCATTAGATTATGACTATTACGTAGGCCATTGGAAAAAAATCCCCAATGGTCTTTTTAATGCTTCATAATAATTGGACGAAGCTTTGTTTAGGTTCTAGTGAGATAAGTACAATACAATTACGTTTTTCTAAACAGAGGAAATGGTAAAATTAGTTTCCTTGTATAAGTTTGTTTCTATTTATAAAAAATTGTGCTGTAATATTGATAGAACAATTTTTCATTTTGTTCTAAGTAGGTAAAGAAGTGGGGAATTGAGGTTGAAAAAGTTTAAGAAATTTTATTTAGAGATTACGAGTGTATGTAATCTTGCATGTAGCTTTTGTCCGCCAACAGAACGACAGAAGCAATTTCTTTCTGTGGAGGAATTTTCTAAGAGATTAGATCAAATTAAACCTCATACAGATTACATTTATTTACATGTAAAAGGTGAGCCACTGCTCCATCCTAAAATAGATCAATTATTAGATTTAAGTCATGAAAAAGGTTTTAAAGTTAATATTACAACTAATGGGACGTTAATTAATAAAAAGAGGCATAAATTATTAAATAAACCTGCGCTAAGACAGATGAATTTTTCACTTCATAGTTTTGATGGTCATCCAGGATCTGAAGATAAAGAGGGGTATGTAAGAAGTATACTTTCCTTTATTAGGGAAGCGACGAGCCAATCAGAATTAATTGTTTCGCTGAGATTATGGAATCTGACACAAGACAATAAGACGAATATTGAAATACAGCGCAATAGAAAGTTATTAGAAATAATTGAGAAAGAATTTGATTTGCCATACAAAATTGAAGAGAGAATTACACCAGGGAGTGGTGTGAAGATTGCGGATCGCATTTTCATTAACCAAGATTACGAATTTCAGTGGCCGGCCTTGCATGAAGAGGAAGACGATGGAAAGGGCTTCTGTCACGGGCTTCGAAATCAGGCTGGCATTTTAGCGAATGGAACAGTTATTCCTTGTTGCTTAGATGGTGAGGGAATTATTGACCTCGGGAATATTAATGAGGCCTCATTCTCTGAGATTATTGAAAGAGATAGAGCGAAAAATATTGTAGATGGATTTTCACGTAGAGTAGCAGTAGAAGAGCTATGTAGAAAATGCGGATACCGGAAGAGATTTGGGAAATAGAGCGAATAAGAAAAAAATGAGCAAGTACAAAATAAGTACCTTGCTCATTTTTTATATACCAATCAATATTTATTACATGTAAAGGATAAATAAAGCTTAATATACTTTATCACCATTAAAGATCGAGTTTTTCACGACAACATAATCTACAGTGCGAATTGCTTCTAATTTTGTTCCGCCAGCGTAAGAAATAGAAGATTGAAGATCTTGTTCCATTTCAATTAATGTATCGTTTAAAGCACCCTTGTGCTCGACAAACATTTTTTTACCTTCTACATTTTTCTTTTCGCCTTTTTGGAATTCTGAAGCTGAGCCAAAGTATTCCTTGTAAAGTTTTCCGTCTTTTTCAATTGTTTCCCCTGGAGATTCTTCATGACCAGCAAATAATGAACCAATCATAACCATAGTTGCGCCAAATCGAATGGATTTTGCTACATCACCATGTGTACGAATGCCTCCGTCTGCAATGATTGGTTTGCTTGCAGCCTTTGCACACCAACGAAGAGCTGCTAATTGCCAACCACCAGTGCCAAATCCAGTTTTAATTTTAGTAATACATACTTTACCAGGTCCAATACCTACTTTTGTTGCATCAGCACCAGCATTTTCTAATTCCCTTACTGCTTCTGGAGTTCCAACATTTCCAGCGATAACGAAGCTTTCAGGTAAGTATTCCTTAATATGTTGAATCATTTTTATTACAGCATTAGAATGTCCATGTGCAATATCTATTGTGATGTATTCAGGTACAAGTTGTTCTTCAGCTAATTGCTTTATAAATCCATACTCTTCTTCTTTCACCCCGACACTAATAGAAGCGATGAATCCACGTGAATGCATATCTTTAATAAAAGATGTACGCTTCTCTGGTTCAAAGCGATGCATAATATAGAAATATCCCTTTTCAGCTAAGTAAACTGCAATCTTTTCATCTATGATTGTTTGCATATTTGCAGGTACGACGGGTAATTTAAATTTATGTTTACCTAAAGTGACAGTTGTATCACATTCAGAACGGCTATTTACCACACATTTTGCAGGAATTAATTGAATATCTTCATAGTCGAATACGTTTTCCACGTTTTACACCCCTAAATACGAATATTTTGTTTGTTAATAAAAAAAATGTTCGCCCAAAAGATAATGTACATCATTTTTTTCAGTAAGTCAAAGGTTTTAGTGTTTATTTATCAAATATAAGGATGAAATTTCAAAATATCATAATTAATACCGAATTAATTTATTAACTTATCTTTATATTGTTCGTTTTTAAAAGATATATGATTAACGTTTAATTGATAAGGTCAAATAATATTTTAGAATATAATAATGGAATAACAAAAAAGAAGGGTGCTAAAAATACCCTTCTTTTTTGTTATTTATGATCTTCAAGAAATTGATATTTCTTTTTCAATTCTTTTAAATCATTTACCAATTGTTCCCCGATCGTAGGAGCAAGATCATCATATATAGGAGATAGTGCTTTTTCCCATTCTTTTTTTTCTACATCAGTTAGTTTATGAATTTGAATGGATGAATTTTGCTTAATAAGTTCAAGCTGCTTTTCATTCATTTGGATGGCTTGATGGTTGTTCCATTCGGTTGTTTCTTTCATTGCTTCAATCAGTATTTGCTTCGTTCTTTCTGTTTGTTGATTCCATGTTTTTTGATCCATCATGACAACGTAACCTAAATAACCGTGATTACTAATTGTCAAATAGTTTTGAACGTTATAAAATTTTTTAGAGTATATATTTGAAATTGTATTTTCTTCACCATCAACTTTACCCGTTTCGATTAATTTGTATGTAGAGTTAAATGAATCCTGGTGTGCATCAACTTGTAATAAATCAAATTGCGATTGGATTACATTACTTTGCATAATGCGAAAAGATTGTCCTTGTATATCTTTAGGTATATAAATAGGTCCTTTATTTGAAGTGATTTGTTTAAAGCCATTCGACCAATGGGCAAGGCCTTTAATCTTATCTTTTTGTAAAGACTGAAGTAATTGTTCTCCAATTTTTCCGTTTAAGCCTTCTTGAATGGCTTCATAGTTGGGAAAAGCAAATGGTAGATCTAGTACGCCCCATTCTTGAGATAGCATTCCAAGTTTTGAGGTAGAAGGGGCAATAAAATGAACTTGTCCAGCTTTTAAAGCACGGATTTCTTCTATATCAGAATAGAGACTCCCGTTAGGGAAAATTTCTATTTTTATGTTGCCATTTGATTTCTCGTTAACAATTTCAGCAAATTTACTAGCTGCAAGTCCTTTAGGTGTATTTTCAGCTACAACATGACTAAATTTGAAAACAATTTGTTTATTTAGCCCTTCTTGATCATCGTCATAAGCAAGTTTCCCTTGGGGAAAAGGTTTGTGAAACCCTATAAATAGCGCGCTAGTAATTAAAACAATAAAAAGGAGTATAAAAAGAGCAATTTTTTTCATCTTAAACCTCCTCGTAGGTCGTTATTGTAAGCATACCGAGAAGATTTTTATTCGTAAAGATGCTTTTAGGGGAAAGGGGGAACAGACAGTGAAACAATTGCCTATCCGCTGGAAAATTACGATTTTATCCTATGCAGTAGTTATTTTTTCATTACTTATAGGTGGAATTGTTATCATCGCAAATATTCAACAAAAGGAAGAAAAAGAATTAAGAATTAGATCTATGAATACGGCGCGGACGGTGGCGGAATTATCAGATGTAAGGAAATCACTTCAGGAAAAAACAGGGTGGTTCACATTGAATTCGGCCATTGAAAATATCAGGGTAATTAATGAAACAAATTATATAGTAGTAATGAATATGGAACGAATTCGATATTCTCATCCTGTAAAAGAAATGATTGGAAAACCATCAAAAGGGACGGATGAAGAACCTGCATTTGCGGAACATATTTATTTTTCAAAAGCAAAGGGAGAGATAGGTACTGTAATTCGTGCTTTCATGCCTATTAAAGATCAAAATTTAAATCAAATTGGTGTTGTTGTGGTTGGTAACAAAATACCAAACTTTTGGGAGATTATGCTTGGATTAGCAGAAGAGATTATTTTTATTGTCATACTAACTTTAATATTTGGATTGATTGGTTCATTGATGCTTGCTAATCATATTAAAAAACAGATGTTTCAGTTAGAACCTTATGAAATTAAACGAATGTTAGAAGAAAGAACAGCAACCTTTCACTCGATTAATGAGGGAGTGATTGCAATTGATAATCAAGAGATTATTACTATTTTTAATGAAAAGGCAAAGCAGGTTTTTCATGTAGAGGGAAATGTTGTAGGGAAGCCTATTCGTGCAGTTCTAAAGGATACGAGGCTCCCAGAAATCGTGGAGAGGAACCGGGCAGTATACAATGAAGAGATCAAAGTAAGTGGAAAGGTAATTTTAAGTAATCGTATACCGATCAAGAAGGATAATGAACTAATAGGAGCTGTGGCAATCTTTCAAGACCGTACTGAAGTTACAAAACTTGCAGAGGAATTAACAGGAGTGAAAACTTTTGTAGAGGCACTGCGTGTACAAAGCCATGAGCATATGAATAAACTTCATACAATAGCAGGTTTAATTCAACTTGGTAAAGCTGATAAGGCTTTACAACTTGCTTTTCATACTTCAGAAGAACAAGAAGGAGTAACCAATTTTTTAAATGAAACGATTAAAAATGATGCTATTGCAGGTCTCCTTTTGAGTAAGATAAGCCGTGGAAAAGAATTAGGGATACAAGTTGTAATTGATCGAAATAGTTATTTAGAAGCATTTCCTTATCAACTAGATCAACATGACTTCGTTGTACTATTAGGTAACTTAATTGAAAATGCATTTGGATCATTTGAGCAAACTGATATAGAAAATAAAAGAATTGATATTAGCATTGAACAATCAGAAGATGTATGTGCGATATTGATTGAGGATAATGGATGTGGCATAAAAGAAGAGCATTTATCAAGGGTGTATGAGAAAGGGTTTACTGTGAATAAAGTTAGTGGGACAGGTTATGGACTTTTTCTAGTAAAACAAATCGTTGAAAAGGGAAGAGGAGAAATTAGCATTTCATCTTTTCAAGATGAGGGAACGTCTTTTATCATTACTTTTCCAATGGAGATGGGAGCGGAATTGTATGAAATGTAAAGGGGAAATCAAAGTACTATTGGTGGAAGATGATCCGATGGTTCAAGAAGTAAATAAAGAATTTATTAGAAGTGTAAAGGGATTTCAAGTAGTGGCTGTTGCTAACAATGGCGAGGAGGGGATTCATCTTGCCAAAAAAATGAATCCAGATCTTGTTATCTTAGACATTTTTATGCCGAAAAAGAATGGTATAAAGGTATTGCAGGAATTTCGAAAGCAAGAGTTAGAAACAGATGTAATCGTTGTTTCAGCTGCAAAAGATAGGGAAACAATTAAACTTATGCTTCAAAATGGGGCTATGGATTATATTATTAAGCCGTTTAAGTTATACAGAATTCAGCAAGCTTTAGAAAAGTATCGACAATATAGAATGAGTTTGAAGGAATCTGGGACAATTTCACAAGAACAACTTGATGTATTATTATATGCTGGGCGTTCTAAGAAGAAAGTAAGCAATTTACCAAAGGGATTAAATGAATTTACATTAAATGAAATTGAGGCTTATGTAAAAAAACAAGATGAACCTCGTTCTGCAGAAGAGGTAGCCAGTGCGATTGGGATAGCTAGAGTTACAGCTCGGCGCTACTTAGATTATTTGGAAAAAGAGGGATTCATTCGTTTGGCAGTACAATATGGGGGAGTTGGAAGACCGGTCAATCGTTATGTATATCGTGAAGTAGAAAAGTGAGACCAAAATGACCAAAATATTCGTTATGACCATAAACTTCTCACCTTTCATTGAAAACGCTATCATTATGTAAAAACATAGGGATGGAAAGGTTTTCAAAAAAGGGGAGGAGAAATGAAGGTGAAACGACTATTTAAAAATTTAACCTTTCAAGTATTAACAGCTATTGTGCTCGGTGTATTAGTTGGGCTTATGTGGCCAAGTGTTGGGAAGGAAATGAAGCCGATAGGTGATACATTTATTAACGCTGTAAAAATGGTGATTGCACCAATTATTTTCTTAACAATTGTACTTGGTATTGCCAAAATGGGGGATATGAAGAAGGTTGGTAAGGTTGGTGGGAAAGCCTTTATTTACTTTGAGGTTGTGACAACATTCGCGCTTATTGTTGGATTGATTGTTGTAAATGTGATGAAGCCGGGTTCAGGTCTTAACTTTAATGAACTTGCAAAAGGAGACGTATCTAAATATACACAAGGCGGAGGACAGGGTATTAATTGGATTGATTTTGTTACTCATATTGTTCCTTCTAATATGGTTGATGCGTTTGCAAAGGGTGATATTTTACAAGTATTATTCTTTTCTATTTTATTTGGAGTTGGGCTAGCGGCTCTTGGAGAAAAAGGGAAAACAGTGATTGATTTCTTAGATAAACTTTCACATGTATTTTTTAATATTATTGGCTATGTAATGAAGGCAGCACCAATTGGGGCATTTGGTGCTATGGCATATACAATCGGTCATTTTGGACTTGCTTCACTTGTACCACTTGGAAAATTGATGATGTCAGTATATATAACGATGTTCCTATTCGTATTTGTTGTCTTAAATATTATTTGTAAGATTTATGGGTTTAGCTTATGGAATTATCTAAAGTTTATTCGAGATGAAATACTAATTGTATTAGGAACAAGTTCTTCAGAATCAGTACTTCCGAGAATGATGAATAAGATGGAGCGATATGGCTGCTCAAAGTCTGTTGTTGGCCTCGTTATTCCGACAGGTTATTCCTTTAACCTTGATGGGACATCCATTTATTTATCCATGGCAGTTGTCTTTTTAGCACAAGTATTTGGTGTCGATTTAACGATCGGGCAGCAAATTACTATTATTTTAGTACTTATGTTAACGTCTAAAGGAGCTGCTGGTGTGACAGGAAGTGGATTTATCGTGTTAGCTTCTACGTTAGCAGCACTAAAGGTTATTCCTTTAGAGGGATTAGCATTACTTCTTGGTGTCGATCGTTTTATGAGTGAGGGAAGAGCAATTGTAAACTTAATTGGAAATGGAATTGCTACAATCGTTGTTGCAAAGAGTGAAAATGAATTTGATGAAACGAAGCATGCAGAGGCAGTTTCCGATATGAAGGTATTAAAAGAGACAAAGGCAAGGAAAGCTGTATAAATATCAGGATTATTCTGGTGCAAGATAAAGTTTCTTATGTGGATATAATGTATGGGAATTTAAAGGGACATGAATCGATAAAGAAAAAGGGTCTATCTACTCTAGGGGGAAGAGAAAAGCCCTTTTTTATTTATTTTATATTAACGGATAGTAGACTAAACCGACTTAATCAATAATTAGCGGGAAATGAGGGCTCTTATTGGTTAGTAATTTACTCTATTAGTATTATTAAATGTAAATAAAAGGATGTATAAATACCATCAATATTTTCTTTTTATTGGAAAAATTGACGATATTTACATCGTATGATATCATGTTAAATTGTGATTTTAATTCATAATATTAAGATGAAATATAAAAGAGGAGGGAAAATATGGATGCAATAAGCGGTAGAAAAAGTCATTTTCGCTTAAAAAATTTAGGTTGGCTTAATCTCTACTTCCTTATATTAATTGTATTTTCGTTTTTAATACGTATATATTTAGCTTCAAACCTACCAGGGTTTCTTGGTGATCAAGCTTATTTTATTAATTGGATGGAAACTGTTGGGAAATATGGGCTGGCTGACGTTTATGCACACGGTGATGCCGTAAATTATCCACCATTCTTTTTAGCACTTTTAGGTATATATGGAAAAGTGCTAGCTGCTTTAAATTTACAAGTAGTACCTGGTGACGTGTTAAGCCGCTTACTACCTATTTTATTTGATATGGTAGCTATAATTATTTTTGCTATAGCTTCTAAAAAAATAAACAATCCTTTTATAAGAGCGATATTGGTAACATTTTTGGCGTTAAATCCTGCGATATTACTGGATGGGGCTATTTGGGGTCAAATAGACATGTTGCATGGTATATTAATGGTTTGTTCAATATTACTACTGGTGTCTAATCCGTTATTATCTGGGAGTATTTTTGCTATAGCATTACTAGCAAAATTTCAATCTATTGTAATTGCTCCTGTTTTTGCTATATATTTTCTAAAAATAATATGGGAAAAATGGGAATTTAAGCAACTGTTTAAATATATACTTGGATTTTGTATACCGCTCATAATAATTGGGACTTATTTTGCAGTTCATGGTACATTGTATGCTATGTTAGAACACGGATATTTAAGTGCAGTAGGAACTTTCCCAACCGTAACTTTAAATGCAATGAATATTTGGTATTATATAATTGGAACTACACCTGATGTCAGTGACTCAGTTATTATCTTGCCACATTTAAGTTTAAAGAGAGTTGGAGTATTAATTCTGGCTGTAGCAGTACTTTTAGCATGGATGTATGTTTTCTTTAACCGTAAAAACAGTACAGCGGTGTTATTGAAAGCTGCAACATTTATATGTTTTGCATTCTATATGTTACCTACTCAAATGCATGAGAGATATAGTTTCCCAACGATAGTTTTTGTGATATTTGTATTATTATATGATGTGAAATGGACAGGTATAGCCCTTGGATTAACCTTTGCAATCTCTTTAAATCTAATGTACGTTCTTTATTCACGTGAAAATAATATGGCAATGTTCATAGCAACATTAAACTGTTTTGTATTTTATTCTATGGGTAAAGCGTTATTAAAAGAGTATAGTGATAAAATAGAATCTTTAGTGGCCACATATAATAAAGAATAATTTTGTTGTATATTACAGTAAAATCGTATGTCCTAAATATAGAAGTTATTTCATAATGTGGAAATAGGTTGCTGAAAGAGAGGCTGTTCAACATGATTATGTGTTGAATGGCCTTTTGTTTCATTGCTAGTAGCATTAATAGCTTTAATGAAGTTCAATAAGCTTTTTGTGGGCGTTTTTTCGGTATGTATTTTTTATATTAAATGTACATAAAAAATATAAATCAATATAATATCTTAAAATAATAGTATTTGTATAATCGTGGGTAAGACTTACGCTTCCTTGCCTTCTTTATTTTATGGATGAGGAATACCAAAAGCTTACCGGACATGGATTTATGTTTTAGTAATTTCAATTTTATAGTTTTGCTACTGTGTGTTTTAAATATCGAGTACGGTAACGGGTGTCGGAAGAGGAGCGGAGAATCTGAATGGATTCTCTTTTTTGGTGCGCTCAGCATTTGTTTATTCTCTAATGTTCAAGGCTTAAATCGTGAAGATAATAGTAGTATTTAGATTGAGGAACAGATTTTTATTTATCCCGCATTAACGGGCAGTAAGACTTCCACCTCAAGATTCAGAGAGAAACGCGGTCCAGCTCTAGTGGCTAGAATCTCCGGTCTTTTTGCCCCCTCGGACGAGGCAAAAAGTGCCTCTCTGTCGAGGGCGTGGGCGTCCTGCGATTCTGAGCGAGCCGCTTCGGCTTTCCTAAGGAAGGTAGGTGGGGGATCAACTGCCTGTAAAAGCCCGATTGGTGAGGGCTAATAATCAGTGGGGATGGAGAAACCCCACTGATTAAAGTTTCACTTTATTCGTCACCTGGAACTGTAGGGTGATTTGAGAGGCTGGGGGTTAATTATATTCCCTTATGCAACTTCTTATTTAATAATGAACAGAGATTTCGATTGGAAGAATAATTTCGGTATAATGAGGTGTAGATAAGGACCAATATAATATTTAGATTATGGTTAAATAATAAATGAATTAAAATATATAACAAAATGAGGTTAGTATATGAACGGACAAAATTTTAAAGAGTATGCATTGAGTGGAGAAATTATAAGAGCACTTACGAGTTTAAAATATGAACAGCCAACGGAAGTACAAGGAAAGGTCATTCCCATTGCATTAGAAAGGAAAGACCTTGTCGTGAAATCACAAACCGGAAGTGGGAAGACGGCTTCTTTTGGTATCCCGCTCTGTGAAATGGTTGAGTGGGAAGAAAATAAGCCACAAGCATTAATTCTTACACCAACAAGGGAGCTTGCTGCCCAAGTGAAAGAGGATATCACGAATATAGGGAGATTTAAACGGATTAAGGCAACAGCCATCTATGGAAAATCACCATTTGCACGCCAAAAATTAGAATTAAAGCAAAAAACACATATTGTTGTTGGAACCCCTGGTCGTGTGTTAGATCATATTGAAAAAGGAACTTTTTCTTTAGAGCGTCTAAAATATTTAGTGATCGATGAAGCAGATGAGATGTTAAATATGGGATTTATCGATCAAGTAGAAGCAATTATTGATGAATTACCTACAAACCGGATGACAATGCTATTTTCTGCAACATTACCAGAGGATGTTGAAAATTTATCACGTACCTATATGGAATCACCGATCAATATTGAAATAACAGCATCTGGCATTACGACAGATAAAATTGAACATAGGATTTTAGAGGTAAGAGAAGAAGAGAAGTTTTCGCTTCTGAAAGATATAACTACTGTTGAAAGTCCAGATAGCTGTATTATTTTCTGTCGTACACAAGAAAATGTAGACCATGTATTTAGACAATTGAAACGTTCTAGCTATCCATGTGATAAACTTCATGGTGGTATGATACAAGAAGATCGCTTTGCGGTAATGAATGATTTCAAACGAGGGAAATTCCGTTATTTAGTCGCGACAGATGTGGCAGCAAGAGGAATTGATATTGAGAATATTACCCATGTCATTAACTATGATATTCCATTAGAAAAAGAAAGTTATGTACATCGGACAGGAAGAACCGGCCGCGCTGGTAATAGTGGAAAAGCAATTACATTTATAACGCCATATGAAGAGAGATTCTTGGCAGAAATTGAAGAATATATTGGTTTTGAAATTCAAAAAATAGAAGCTCCGTCAAAAGAGAGTGTTGTAAAGAAAAAAGCAGCATTTGAAGAGAAAATAAACAGTAAACCGATTATGAAAAAAGAGAAAAGTGCAGGATTAAATAAGGGTATTATGAAGTTGTACTTTAATGGTGGAAAGAAAAAGAAAATTCGAGCAGTAGATTTCGTTGGCACAATTGCCAAAATCAAAGGTGTCACAGCGGATGATATAGGGATTATTACGATACAAGATAATGTTTCTTATGTTGATATATTAAATGGTAAAGGTCCACTTGTTTTAAAAGTAATGAAGAATACGACTATAAAAGGTAAACAGTTAAAAGTTCATGAGGCGATTAAATAAAGAGAACTACCCACCCTAACAGGTGGGTAGTTCTTTACGGTTAAGATTCTTTCAAATCATCAACTAACTTTTCAGCTAAACGTCTATACATATTGCTCATTGTTACAAATGAGGTTAGTAATAAAATTTTCCCTAACTCTTTATCTTTAAATGAAGATGCAGCTTGTACTTCAGTCACCCGATTATCTACATCCTTCTTAAAATTCTCCACATTTGTTTCTGTTAGTTCAAGATAATTTTTGTAGAAAGTTTCCAATTCAAAAGCATCATCGTTTATAAGTCTCTCATTGAGGTTCGCTAAAGAACTTTTAATATCATTAATAGAGAGAGCCCCTTTTAATTGATAAATTAAACTAATTAAAATCATATGCTCTTTTGAGTATTTTTTGTTTTTGATAGGGATGAATAGCTTTCCTTTTGCGTAGTTATTAATCATCGTTTTTGTAAGTACTTTTTCATCTTCTGTTCTTGTTGTATCGCCATAATTATTTTCAAATAGTTGAACAACTTGATCTACATATAAATCTACATTAGGAATATCTTCAAGCATAATGTTTTTTTCTAAATGTAAAGTTTCAAGTAAGTTTTTTATGTTTTCCATATAAACCCTCACCTTTGTAGGAATGATATATACTGCTTCTTTAAATATGGTATTACGAATTAAATGAATTGTAAATGTTGACCTTTATATCGATTGTGTATATAATTACATGTAGTTATAGAAACTACATGTGATTATATAAGGAGTTGTTAAAATGAATGTTTATGTAAGAGAACCGGTTAATGCGTTTACCCACTTAGGGGGTGCCATTTTATCATTTATTGCCTTATTAGCTATGCTTGTAAAAGTTTCTGTAAAAATGCCATCTATTTCTACAATTTCAGCAGTTATTCTATTTGGATTAGGGATGATGATTCTTTATATAGCTTCGGCCGTGTATCACAGTGTTGTAGCAAGTGAACGTGTTATTTATTTCTTTAGAAAACTGGATCATTCGATGATTTTTATCTTGATTGCAGGCACATATGCACCTTTTTGTTTAATTACATTAGAAGCTACAAATGGTTTGTTATTATTTGTTCTTGTTTATGCAATAGCTGTGTGTGGTGTTGTTTTTAAAATGTTTTGGTTTAATTGTCCAAGGTGGTTATCAACAGCAATTTATCTGATGATGGGCTGGTTAATCGTTCTATTCTTCCCATCACTATTAGAGAATCTAAGTATAGAGGGTATTGTGTTCTTAGTGCTTGGTGGTTTTTTTTATACGATTGGTGGATTTATTTACGGAGCAAAACCAAAATGGTTAGAATTTAAATATATGGGGCATCATGAAATCTTTCATATTTTCGTGTTATTAGGTAGTCTTTCTCACTTTGTATGTGTATATTGTTACGTAATTTAGTTAAAACAATATTCTATTTATGGCGATATTCACGAATAATAAGATTGGCCCTTGCTGATTAAAGTTTCATTGTATGTAAAAGTTACACCCACATATGGGGAGTTATGTAGTCTTTTTAATTAGGAAGTAGGGGGCGGCAAAATTAGAATCAATCTAAAGGAGGATGATTCTAATTTTGCTTCATTACAAGATGGGATGAGGGATATACCCTTGATGAACTCGAACGAGTTGTTTATGATATACTGTCTCACTTTCTTGACCTGTAGCTGAAGATAGGCTGCGCCCAAAGCAATTTGTAATAATATTAGAATGGTCTAAGTGAGTGATGCGAATTTCATAAAAATGAATGCTGTCATCTAAATTTGCAGATAGCACGACTAAGTTTTCACTATCAAGATGATAGGGAAAGCTTACTTTTTGTTTTTCTCCAACTAGAATTGGTAGTTGTACTGGATTAGAATGATTGGACCAATCCCATATCTCGACATGAATATAATGTGCATAATTTCTATCCAAGTTTACAATATTTACTTGAATAGAATCTGTTTGTGATTCACGTGTTAATACACCCGTTGAATGGATTACCTGTTTAGGCATATAATCTCTCCTTTTATGAAAACTAGATGTTGATTTATAGTATTGTATGCTAGAAGTTAGTAGAATGAGATAGGTCAAATGAGCAATTCTACTTTTTATAAAGTGAAACTTTAATCAGTGGGGTCTTACTGCCCGTTAATGCGAGATAAAAATAGGGTATAATTTTATTTTTGATCGTTATTACAGTACTTGTATCATCTTTAGAGTAAGTTTATAATCAGTTGGCAAGGATAAAATGAATTGAAAACGCTTTAATGTGCGTGTTAATCAATTCATATTTTGGACTGTTTTATTTTTTGAGGTAGGAGGTCTGACGTATTATTTTGTAGAAAACACTGTTGTACGTTACGAATGTAGTGTTTTGTTATTTGTAATGTATTCAGTTCTAAATAAGAAGAAAGATATTATTAGTATGATTTTATGGTATGAGGAGGTTAGGGTGTGAAAAACTATGGTTTTCACACGAACATATATGGGTTATGTTGGATTATTACTTTCAGGTGCAGCGCTATTTTTAAATAGCCTTGTTATATTAGGGAAAGCAGAAGAAAAAAGCGCGGGTGTTTTTAATTTATTTGTAGGGGTGCTACAAATTGTAATTCCGTTTTATCTTATTATGATTTCCGATCAAAGCAATTGGACTGTGTATTCATATGCAGCCACTTTCTTATTTGGCTTAACTTATTTGTATGTAGGTATCACATTTATTACAGGAATAAGTGGAAATGGACTAGGATGGTTTTGTTTATGGGTAGCCATTGTTGCATTATTCTATATGGTCGTATCGTTTGTTCAATTTAACGATATCGTTAATGCACTGACTTGGTTTATGTGGGCACTTCTTTGGTATTTATTCTTTGTATTAAATGTACAAAAAAAGAATATAAACCAATATCTTGGAAGGATAGCATTTGTACAATCATGGGTAACACTTACAATTCCTTCGCTTCTTTATTTTATGGGAATATGGGGAACACCGGCGGTATATCAGGCATGTGTTTATATGTCAGTACTTTCTATTTTATATTTTTGTTACTGCATTTTTAAGTATCGAGTACGATAATTGTTTTAATTCGAAGAACAGAGAATCTGTATGTAGATTCTCTGTTTTTTTATATAATTAATAAGGGAAATAATCATAAGTTCAGTCATCATGAAAAACTATAATAATTAGGGAATGATGAATATGAAAAAGATATTGATATTTGGCGGAACAAGGTTTTTTGGAAAACGCTTAGTAGAAAGTCTTCTAGAAGCTGGACATGATGTAACAATTGCAACACGTGGGCTTACAGTGGATCCGTTTGGTAGTACTGTTAAAAGAGCCGTTGTAGACCGGGAAGATGAAGGACAACTCCAAAAAATATTAGAGGGAGAAAGCTATGACGTTGTGTATGACAATCTTTGCTACAGTCCGAATGCAGCAAAGATTATATGCAAGGTACTTCATAATAAGGTGAAGAGATATATTGTTACATCTTCAATGGCTGTATATGAGCCATCATTATCTTTAAAAGAATCTGATTTCAATCCATATGAGTATCCGATTGTTTATGGGGAAAGGAAAGACTTTTCTTATAGTGAAGGGAAAAGACTAGTGGAGTCTGTGTTGTTTCAACATGCAACATTCCCTGTTATTGCAGTTCGCTTTCCAGTTGTCATTGGTGAAAATGATTATACAAAGAGATTGTGGTTTTATGTTGAAAATATTATAAAGAGGAAGCCATTTGAGGTAGAAGATATAGAAGGAGACATGTCTTTTATACATGAAAAGGAGGCAGGAAGGTTTTTAGCCTGGCTTAGTTCAATAGATGTAAGTGGCCCAATGAATGCATGTAATAGTGGGGTTATCTCT
This sequence comes from Bacillus cereus, assembly GCF_002561295.1. Taxonomy (GTDB): domain Bacteria; phylum Bacillota; class Bacilli; order Bacillales; family Bacillaceae_G; genus Bacillus_A; species Bacillus_A cereus_S. Next base: position 93,258 of record NZ_NTUG01000021.1, on the reverse strand, counting down.
ATGAGAGAAGTTATTGATTTTGTAGAAGAAAATACAGGGATGGAAGCTTATATTGAAGCTAAAGGAGAAAACATAGCCCCGTATAATGGAATAACAAATTGTACGCTAGATAATACGAGAGCTAGGGAGCTAGGGTTTCAGTTTAGAGAATTAAAGCTAGATATACATAATATATTGAAAAATTATATTGAAGTAATTTGATGGTTATTTATAAAATCCCCCAGTGGCAATCTGGGGGATTTTGGAGGATTTCAACGATACTACTTTTACATTACCAAATTTACCTTATTCGTATAATTAATGCTTTTGTAATTGAATTACTTGTAAATACTTTTCATTTACTTGATCCCAGTTAACCTTCTTTTCTTGAAAAAGTTGCGCTAAGTAAAAATATTTCACCTAACTCAAAATTACACCTATTTTTTCCGTGAGTCAACAATAAAATATATAATTCTGTCAATTTTCCGGAAGGATAAGTTGTAATGAAGGGACCATATAAATTCTTGCTATGAATAACAAAAGGGGGCCTGAACTTTTTCTCTCTCTTTGTTTTAACTCGGCATGGGAGAAGGGGGGATGTCGATCTTTAAATTTGGATTTATGTAAGCCCTCTTTTTCAGGTTTGTTACTACACCCCTTTTTGTTATACTGTAAAGTAGTAGTGTCGTGGTGAAATAGAAGGAGATTGTTTATGAGTAAAATGAAAGAATTAATAGATGAAGCAAGTAAGTTTATTACGACTTGTTATGAAGAGCTAGGTAAAAAGAAGCAAATAGCAGAACGGCTTGCTCAAATTGCATCGGAAATAGAAGAAACAGGAACATATGAACATACTTTTGAAGAACTTGTCCATGGTGCACGGATGGCCTGGAGAAATAGTAATCGATGTATTGGAAGATTGTTTTGGAATAAAATGCACATATTAGATGCCCGGGAAGTAAATGATGAGAAAGGCGTATATAACGCACTGATTCATCATATTCAATATGCAACGAACGACGGTAAAATTAAACCGACTATCACAATCTTCAAGCAGTATAATGGTGAACAAAACAGCATCAGAATTTATAATCATCAGTTGATTCGTTATGCGGGATATGAAACAGAAATGGGAGTGATTGGTGACTCTCATTCAGTTCTATTTACAGCGTTTTGCCAGAAACTTGGGTGGAATGGAGAAGGTACAAACTTTGATGTATTGCCACTTGTATTTTCTGTGGATGGACGAGAACCTGTGTATAAGGAAATTCCTCAAGAAGAGGTAAAGGAAGTAAATATTGAGCATCCGGAATATCCATTTTCATCACTTGAGATGAAATGGTATGGCGTACCAATGATTTCAGATATGCGTTTGGAAATTGGCGGGATTTCTTATACAGCTGCTCCCTTTAACGGCTGGTATATGGGAACAGAAATTGGTGCCCGTAATTTAGCAGATCAGGATCGTTATAATTTACTTCCAGCTGTGGCAGAAATCATGAATTTGGATACAACTAGAAATAGTACGCTATGGAAAGATAAAGCATTAGTAGAGTTAAATATAGCTGTTTTACATTCTTTCAAGAAGAATGGAGTAAGTATTGTTGATCACCATACAGCAGCGCAGCAATTTGCACAGTTTGAGAAGCAAGAAGCTGCTTGTGGACGCGTTGTGACTGGAAACTGGGTATGGCTCATTCCGCCATTATCACCGGCTGCAACTCATATTTATCACAAGCCTTATCCGAATACGATTTTAACTCCAAATTTCTTTCATAGATAATAAAAAAGCATTGAAATAAGAAATTTCAATGCTTTTTCTTTGATTAAGCTTAGTCGAGTACTTTCCCTTTTGTTTCTGGAACACACACTAGCATTGTAATAAGTCCAATTGGATAGATGATAAAGATAAGTGATAAAGCTCCAAGTAAATTGCCACCTGTAGCAAGCAATCCGATAATTACTGGTCCAAATCCTGCTAAACCGCGTCCGGTACCAAAAATGAAATTTTCAGCTGTAGAACGTGCTTCCGCTGGATAGTTTTCAGCTAAAATTGCTCCAAATCCGCCCATCATACCATTTGCGAAGAAACCGAGTAGAGCGCTTCCCCATAATAATAATGTTGCATCTGTGAATAAGAAGAAGTAAATCAAGCAATATATCGTACCACCGATATAATAAATTGCAAAAGTTTTGCGGCGTCCAATTTTATCAGCTAAAATTCCAAATGTTGCAATCCCAATTAGCATTCCAATTGTGGAAATAAACATCCAACCGCTTGCTTTCGCTAATGTGTAGTTATATTTGTTGGCTAAAATTGTTGGCATCCATGTAAAAATACCATAATATCCAAAGTTTTGGATGAATGACATAATAATAAGTCCAATTGTTGTGATTGTTACTTTTTTATTTGAAAATAATTTTCGAAGTGGGAACTTCTTCATATGATTTAGCTGCTCAGCTTCATTAGCTGTCAGGGTTCCTTCTGCTTCTTTTCGTAGTAATTCTTTCTTATATTCCTGTTTTTGCTGCCATACCTTTGGTTCACTTAAACTTTTACGAACATAAATGGCTAGTAGGGCTGGGATTAGGCCGAATAAGAAAACAGCTCTCCAACCAAAGTGTGGAACGATAAAGGCTGGAAGTAATGAAGCAACTAATACGCCAAACTGCCATCCAAGTGCGACAACAGAAGTTGCTTTGGCACGCATTTCTTTCGACCATGTTTCAGTTACAATAGCCATTCCAATTCCAAATTCACCACCAACACCCATACCTACTAGAAAGCGAAGAATTAATAATTGCCAATAATCTGTTGCGAAATAAATCAGAGCGGTTGCTAGTGAGAATAATAAAATGGTAAAGGCCATTGTTCGAATGCGGCCAAATAAATCAGCGATAAATCCAAATAAGTATGAACCAATTAACATACCAATTGTTGTTGCAAGTGTAAGGTTTCCGCCTTCTACTGGTGATAAGTTAAATTCCTTTAAAATATATACAAGTACGAAAGATAGGAGCAGCATATCCAATCCTTCCGCTGCATATCCTAGCGCAGAGCCAAGTAAGGTCTTATATCGTTTTGCTTTTGTCTCTTCTATTACTTGCTGTGCTTCACCTGTGATGTTCATCATTACTCCCCCTTATTTGTTATACAGTCACTATGGAAGAATAATAAAAGGCCTTCTCACCTAGTATTGTGAGAAGGCCAAAAAAGCATACGTGTTCCTGTAAAAGGATATACACGTATCTATATTCCGACTTCCTTCTCAACCTCACGGGGCTGTGTTAAAGGACTGTAATTATATTACTTTAGTTTTAGCATTCTTAGTCGTTATTGTCAAATGAATAATATGGGTTATTTTAAATGTTCTATATTATACAATTACATGAAATACATAGTATTTTTCTTGACGATACCTTCATTATTTTTCGATAATAAAACTAATTAAACAAAAAAGGATGAATTACAAATGCTAGATTTAGTGCTTATGATGATTGAACGTGTCGGGTTAATTGTTATATTAGGTTTTTTACTTTCACATATTAAAACATTTAGACGTCTCCTTCATAAACAAGGAGGATACAAAGATAGGTTTATGCTTATTTGTATTTTTTCCGTATTTACAATTGTAAGCAATTACACAGGAATTGAAATTGCCGGGAATACAATTATGAATGAAAATTGGCTACAAGGTGTCTCGTCATCGAGTACAATTGCCAATACGCGTATTATGGGGGTTGGGATTAGCGGACTATTAGGTGGACCAATTATTGGGATAGGCGTTGGGTCAATTGCTGGTATTCATCGTTATATGCTTGGAGGAACGACGGCTCTGAGCTGTGCGATTTCGTCTATTTTAGCAGGGATTATTACCGGTTATATTGGTTACATTTTTCAAAAGTATAATCGTACCATTACACCTAAGTTTTCTGCTATTTTAAGTGTTTTTATTGTATCTCTAGAAATGGTGATGATTCTGTTTATTGTAGAAGATGGGGTTAGCATCGTAAAAACAATTGCAATACCGATGATTCTTGTGAATAGCTTAGGTAGTTTTATTTTACTTTCTATGATACAAGCCATTTTGCGCCAAGAAGAAAATGCGAAGGCTTTACAAACCCACAAAGTACTTCGGATTGCTGATAAGACATTACCTTATTTTCGTCAAGGCTTAACAGAGGAATCTTGTAAGCATGTGGCACAAATTATCCATCGTTTTACGGGGACGGATGCGGTATCCTTAACAGATACAGAAAAAATATTAGCCCATGTTGGATTAGCATCAGATCACCATATCCCTTCACATAGCTTAATTACAGGGTTATCAAAACAAGTACTACAAACAGGGAAAATAATGAAAGCGAAATCACGGGAAATTATTAATTGTCAACATGAAGGGTGCCCCTTACAAGCGGCGGTAGTCATTCCTTTAACATCACATGGAAATACAATCGGGACATTAAAGCTTTATTTTAAAAACCCAAATCGATTGAGTCGTGTGGAGGAAGAATTGGCAGAAGGGTTAGCAAAAATATTTTCAACACAGCTTGAGTTAGGAGAGGCTGAACTGCAAAGTAAGTTACTTCAAGACGCAGAGATCAAAGCGTTACAAGCACAAATTAATCCTCATTTTCTATTTAATGCGATTAATACAGTATCAGCGTTATGCCGAACAGATGTAGAAAAAGCAAGGAAGCTTTTATTACAACTTAGTGTGTATTTTCGTTGTAATTTACAAGGAGCACGTCAGTTACTGATTCCATTAGAGCAGGAACTGAATCATGTACATGCCTATCTATCATTAGAACAAGCGAGGTTCCCAAATAAATATGAAGTGAAAACGTACATTGAGGAAGGATTACATAAGGTTTTACTTCCACCATTCGTACTACAATTATTAGTGGAAAATGCACTTAGACATGCATTTCCAAAGAAACAACCAATTTGCCAAGTAGAAGTTCATGTATATGCCAAGGAAGACATGATTTACTTTAAGATAAAGGATAATGGACAAGGAATTGAACAAGGGCGTTTAGAAAAGTTAGGGAAGTCTGTGGTCTCATCTAAAAAAGGGACAGGGACAGCGTTATATAATATTAATCAACGGTTAATAGGATTGTTTGGGAAAGATACAATACTTCATATTAAGAGTGAAGCGGAGATAGGGACAGAAATTTCCTTTGCAATACCGATTCAAAATATAGGGGAGGAAGAAGGTAGTGTTAAAGGTATTAGTAGTTGATGATGAAATGTTAGCACGAGATGAATTGAAATATTTATTACAGCGTACGAAAGAAGTTTCCGTAATTGATGAAGCTGATTGCGTGGAAGATGCATTAGAAAAGTTAATGGGGAACAAGCCAGACCTTGTCTTTTTAGATATTCAGCTTTCAGATGATAGTGGCTTTGAAATTGCAAATATATTAAAGAAAATGAAAAATCCACCGGCCATTGTTTTTGCAACGGCGTATGATCAATATGCGCTTCAGGCGTTTGAGGTGGATGCGCTAGATTATATTTTAAAGCCGTTTGATGAAGAGCGGATTTTACAGACATTAAAAAAGTATAAGAAGCGTCAGCAAAGTGAAACAGAGAAAAAGCCAGATATGAAAGTTTCAGATGTCACGACAGAGATGCATAAGCTGGCATTACCAATAGAAGAGTCCATTGTACTTGTGAATATTGAAGACATTGTTTATGTAGGACTTGTGGACGGGAGAGTAACTGTAAAGACGATTAAAGAGACATATGTAACTCATGATACACTTGTTATTTTAGAAAAGAAGTTACCACAAATGACTTTTATGCGTGTTCATCGTGGTTTTATTGTGAATATCAATCATATTTCAGAAGTACAGCCGTGGTTTAATTCTACGTATAACTTAACTATGAAAGATAATTCGAAAGTACCAGTAAGTCGCACATATGCAAAGGAACTCAAAAAGCTGCTTCGTATTTAAGAAGCGGCTTTTGCATTTCATCCAGCCATTTTTGTAACTGATTACATATATTTGACATTCTGTATTGTAAGCGCTTACTTAATCGTTGACATCATATACAATAAAGGTACCAAATCGAAAGAGGTGGCCAAAATGAGTACAAAAAAAGTATACAGTTTTTTATCACAAGCATTCGTTTTTTCAGCTATTATGTTGGTTTCTCATATTATTGCAACACACTTACCAATTCCAATGCCTTCATCAGTAATTGGATTAGTCATTTTGTTTAGTCTACTATGCTTAAAGGTTATTAAATTGGAGCAGGTTGAATCACTTGGAACAGCGTTAACAGGTATTATTGGATTCTTATTTGTACCATCTGGTATTTCCGTTATTAATTCTCTTGGTGTAATGGGACAATATTTTGTACAAATCATAACTGTAATTGTTGTTGCAACAATTATTCTATTAGCAGTAACTGGTTTATTTGCACAATTTATTTTAGGAAAAGATGAAAAAGAAACAACAGATACAAAACAACTAGATGTTGTAAACAAAGGACGTAAACATGGAAAAGCAGCATAACTATTAGACCATAAGTGGTTAGGAGGTAATGAACATGGCAAGCACAATGACTCCATATTTCGGAATCGTCGTTTCATTAATCGCATACGGGATCGGAACATTCTTATTCAAACATTCAAAGGGGTTCTTCTTATTCACACCATTGTTTGTAGCGATGGTACTTGGGATTGTATTTTTAAAGGTTGGAAATTTTACATTTGAAGAATATAATACTGGCGGTAAGATGATTAGTTTCTTTTTAGAGCCGGCAACAATTGCCTTTGCAATTCCATTATACAAACAAGTTGATAAGTTAAAAAAATATTGGTGGCAAATTTTATCTGCCATTGTTGTTGGATCTGTTTGTTCAGTGATTGTCGTGTTCATTGTCGCTAAAGCAATTGGGTTAGACACATCTGTAATGAATTCTATGTTACCACAAGCAGCAACAACGGCAATTGCTTTACCAATATCCGAAAGCATCGGCGGTATTCCAGCTATTACATCTTTTGCAGTTATTTTTAATGCAGTTATTGTATACGCACTCGGCGCGTTATTCTTAAAAACATTTAGAGTAAAAAACCCAATTGCAAAAGGTTTAGCACTCGGAACTGCTGGACATGCACTTGGCGTTGCGGTTGGAATTGAAATGGGAGAAGTAGAAGCAGCGATGGCAAGTATTGCAGTAACAGTAGTTGGGGTTGTAACAGTAGTTGTTATTCCGATGTTCATGCCATTTATCGGTTAGTAACATATGTTTCGTAAAAATGTAAAAGCAAGCTATTCGTAGAACAGATTTCTACTGATAGCTTGCTTTTTGTGTTACAGTAGTGGTAGGACCTATTTTATCCTGCTATTCGCACACAGTAAAATCTTTACTTCGAAATTTGGTAAAAAAATTAGGTGGAGGGTGAAGAAAATCTCTACTGATGAAAGTTTCGCTTTTTTATGCAAGGAGAAAAGAGATTTTCCTTAAATCTTCATTAATACTGTATAGAATACGTTCTGAAAAGAATGATTGTATTGTAAAATAGAAAGTAACATGATTTATAGGACAGGAGAGATCACTCGTCAATTATGCAAATGAAAAACCTGTTTCAAAGTAAAGGATTCCAAAGATTACTTGTACTGCTTTTATTAGCTCTTATGTTATACGGGTTAAAAAGTATGTTTAATTTAATTTTAATTACGTTTATGCTTACGTATTTAATGGATCGATTCCAGAAGTTTATTTCACGAAAATTTAATCACTTTATGCCGATTAATCGGAAAATTATTATAGCGTTTTTATATGTAATGTTAGTTGGTGGAATTTCCATTACATTATTTAAATATCTACCAGTATTGACGGTGCAAATTTCACAATTGATTTATCAGTTCAACGTGTTTCTGAAAAACCCACCAGATAATGAAATTATAAAGGCTTCAATTAACGCCATTAATCATATGGAACTTTCTAAATATGTGGGGCAAGGTGTAGACATTCTTTATAAATCTATCGCTAACGTCGGAAAATTTGGTTTGCAATTTTTACTTTCCCTCATCTTAAGTTTATTCTTTTTACTTGAGAAGGCTCGTATTGTTGCTTTTACTTCAAAATTTAAAGAGAGTAGACTTGCTATTTTTTATACTGAAATTGAATATTTCGGCAAGAAGTTTGCTCGTTCGTTTGGTAAGGTAATTGAAGCGCAGTTTTTAATTGCAATTGTTAATTGTGTCTTATCAGTAATTGCACTATGGGTTTTAGGATTTCCACAGTTGCTCGGTTTAGCGTTAATGATTTTCTTACTTGGTTTAATCCCGGTAGCTGGTGTAATCATTTCGCTCGTTCCGCTTTGTATGATTGCCTATAATATCGGTAGCATTACGTATGTAGTTTATATTTTAATCATTGTTGCTGTTATTCACGCACTTGAAAGTTATGTTTTAAATCCAAAGTTCATGTCACAAAAAACAAATTTACCGATTTTCTATACATTTATGGTATTAATTTTCTCTGAACACTTTTTAGGTGTGTGGGGACTGATTATTGGTATTCCAGTCTTCATGTTCCTTTTAGATGTGTTAGATGTGACGAGTGATGAAAAAGAGTTGGCTGAAAAATAGAGAGAAAGAAAAAGCATCGAACGCCGATGCTTTTTCTTTTATAACTTTCATATATATATGCAATACTGTAAGAAGAATGAAAGAATAGGGGTGAAGTAAATGTCTGTAAATGAGAAGATAGAACTTGCTACGTTTGCAGGGGGATGTTTCTGGTGCATGGTTTCACCATTTGAAGAGATGGAAGGTATAATCAAAGTTATTTCAGGTTATACAGGTGGGCATAAAGAGAATCCGACGTATAAAGAGGTTTGCTCTGAAACAACAGGACATTATGAAGCGGTACAAATTACATTTGATGCGAATAAAATGTCATATGAAAAATTGTTAGATATGTATTGGAGACAGATTGATCCAACAGATGTTGGAGGACAATTTCATGATCGTGGACAGTCCTATGAAACAGTAATTTTTTATCATAGTGAGGAGCAACGTGAACAAGCAGAAGCTTCAAAGATAGCGCTTGCTGAGAGCCGACGTTTTTCCAAACCAATTGCAACAAAAATTCTTCCGGCTGCTACTTTCTTTCCTGCCGAAGAGTATCATCAAGGATACCATAAGAAAAATGCCTTTCGTTATGAACTATATCGAAAAGGATCCGGTCGAGATGCTTTTATTAAACAACATTGGCCAAAAGATAATGCACATTTAAAAAAGCGATTAACGGATATGCAATTTTATGTAACACAAGAAAATGGTACAGAGCCGCCTTTTCAAAATGAATATTGGAATCATAAAGGGGAAGGCATCTATGTGGATATTGTATCTGGTGAACCACTCTTTACTTCTTTAGATAAATTTGATAGTGGGTGTGGATGGCCAAGTTTCACAAAGCCTGTCATGTCCGCTAGTGTAAATGAGAAGATAGATGTTAGTCACAATATGACCCGTACGGAAGTAAGAAGTCAGGAAGGAGATTCTCATCTTGGTCATGTGTTTCCTGATGGACCAGGGCCAAATGGTCTCCGCTATTGTATTAATTCAGCAGCACTTCGCTTTATCCCGAAAGAGGAATTAGAGAAAGAAGGCTATGGAGATTTTCTTATCCTGTTTGGAAATTAAAAATAACCTCGCATATTGCGAGGTTATTTCTTTATTTTGCTATTTTTTTCTTTTTAAACTTGCTGAGTACCTCATACACAATTGGAACGATAAGAAGTGTTAATAAGGTTGAACTTGTTAAGCCGCCAATTACGGTTACTCCAAGTCCTTTAGAAATTAATCCACTGCCTTCAAAGCCGAGTGCAAGCGGGATTAGAGCACCAATTGTAGCAATTGCTGTCATTAGAATTGGACGTAAGCGAGTTGCGCCAGCTTCTAATAAGGCTTCGCGTGTCGATAGGCCTTCATTTTCTTTATGAATTACACGGTCGATAAGAACGATTGCGTTCGTTACAACGATACCAATTAACATAAGAGCCCCAATCATTGCTGATACACTTAATGTCTCACCTGAAATCAGCAAGGCAACAAGGGCACCGATGATTGTAAATGGTAGCGAGAATAAAATTGCGAGTGGTGCAAGGGCACCGCCAAATGTAACAACAAGAACGAAGTATACAATAGCAATCGCAGCTAACATTGCTAATCCAAGTTGCTGGAATGATTCTTGTATATCTTTTGTCACACCGCCCATAGAAACATCTACGCCAGAAGGAAGATCCATTTTATCGACTTCTTTCTGAATCGTCGATGATGCTTTTGAAACATCATCGGATGTTAATTTAGCAGTTACTTCTGCATAAACACGACCATCACGATGAGTTACTGTATTAGATGTTTCACCTTCTTTTACAGTCATAACATCTTTTACAGCCACTTCATTTCCAAGTGGTGTTTTAATTTTACGGTTTGTTAAATCGTCAACTGTTTGATAATCATGCTTTTCAGCTTCTACATATACGTTAACATCTTTACCGTCTTTTTTGATTGTAGTAAGAACAGGATGATCATGTGGATTAGAAAGACCCATTCCAATTTGAGCAGCAGTTAGACCCATTTTACTTAGTTTTTCTTGATCAGCGACTAATGTGTACTCTACATATGTTTTTGCAAGACTAGAGTCGATATCTTTCAAGTCTTTTTCTTTCTTCATGATATTTTGAATATCTTTTACGACAGGTTTGATATCTTCTGAGCTATCTCCATATACATACAGCTTAATTTCATTGCTACCCCCGCTAGCCCCAAAGTCTTGGTTTTTCCATTCGCCTTTTCCTGTCATCTTTTGTAGGTCTTTAATAACTTGTTCTTTTTCTTTCTCAAAGTTTTTTGTGTCATTATCATATTGGACAAAGAACATAGCTTGATTTGTGTTGCCCGGGCTCATTGGGTTTTCTCCACCTAATGAGAACTGAATTGTTTTTACATCCTTCTTATCTTGGAAGTGCTTTTCAGCTTTTGTTGCTATTTTTTCAACCTCTTCTAAAGTTTGTCCTGGTTCAGGGTTATACGTTGCAATAATCATTTTTTCTTCTTCAGATGGTAAGAAGCTAACACCGATAATCGGTACAAGTGCAAGGCTACCTACTAATAGAAGAACAGCCATGCTAGATGTAATGATCTTATGGTTTAATGCCCAACCAAGTATACGTTTATAGATATTTGCTAATTTACTTGGTTTTTCTTCATGATGAACTTGTTTTTCTCTCACACTTTCTTTTTTAAATAAAGAATGAGCTAACATTGGTACAATTGTAATTGCTACAAGTAGTGAAGCTAATAGTGCAAATACAATTGTTAAAGCAAATGGTAAGAACATTTCACCAATCATACCTTTTACAAGTCCAAGAGGTAAGAAGACGGCAATTGTCACGATTGTAGAAGACATAATTGGAACAAACATCTCTTTTGTTGCTTCACGGATTAAGTCCATACCTTTTAATTTTTCACCTGATAAGGACATGCGTCTATAAATATTTTCAATAACAACGATTGAATCGTCGACAACACGTCCGATTGCAACGGTCATTGCCCCAAGTGTCATCATATTAAGAGTAATATCCATCTGTTTTAACAATAAAACAGCGATTAATAAGGAGAGTGGTATAGAAATGACAGAAATCAATGTTGTTCGGATGTTGCGTAAGAACAACATAATAATGACAATAGCAAAGATAGCACCGAAGATTGCTTTGCTAAGCATAGTATCAACTGATTTCTCAATTGGTGCACCTTGGTCAAACGTCGAAATGATTTCTAAATCTTTATATTTCTTCTCAAATTCCTTAACTTGGTCTTTGACCGCGTTTACGACATCAACAGTATTTGCATCAGCAGATTTAACAATTTGAATACCAATTGCTTCTTTTCCATTTGTACGAGAAATAGATTCTGCCTTTCCAACTTCTTTAATATCAGCAATTTCTTCTAATGTAACAGTTGGGATCCCATTAGTTGCGGCTGGATTCATCTGCGGTGTTTGAGTCCCAGCTCCTGGGTTACCTTGATCACTTGCTGCTGAAGGGATAGCAGGGATTTTCATTTCTTTTAAAGCTTGGATTGTTGTGATATTTCCATCTACAACAACTGATTTCTCTGTATCTTTAAAAGTATAGAGCCCAAGTGGTAAAGATACATCAGAACCTTTAATGATATTTTTAACAGTATCTTCGCTTAAACCTAGTTCTTTCATCTTATCTTGTTTAAAGACGAGTTGTACTTCATCTACTTGTTGCCCAGAAATTTGCACAGATGCAACGCCATCAAGACCTTTTAATCCTGGGACGATATTTTTTTCAACTTTCTCAGTTAAAGTAGCTAAAGATTCATCTTTACTCGCTACACTTAATGAAATAACAGGAAAAGCATTAAAGTTTACTCGAGAAACCTTTGGATCCTTTACACCTTCTGGTAATTTTACATTTGCAAGTGCTTCTTTAATTTCAGTTTCAGCTTTCTCCATGTTCTTATCAAAGTCATATTCCACTTGAATAGAGGAAGCATTTTGATAAGAGGAAGAACTGACAACATTGACTCCATTTAAATTCTGCAGTTGCTGCTCCATTGGCTTTGATACCTTATCGGCTACTTCAGCTGGTGTAGCACCAGGATAAACCGTTGTTACTGTTACAACAGGAGTTGTAATGTCAGGAATCGTTTCTAGCTTCATGTTAAGCCCAGAATAAATTCCTGCCACGGTAACGAGAATGGTTAATAGCCAAACTGCGAACTTGTTTTTTAACGAAAAGTTAATAATTTTGTTCATGTTTGCGCTCCCTTTTCACATATATTGACCAGTCGGTCAGTCTAATACATAATATAACTGACTAAATGGTCAGTCGTCAATGAAAAGGGATGGTATAATAAAAGTAAGTTGAAAATTTAAGATGCGAGATTAAAATAGGAGAGAAAATATGAAAGAAAAAGAACGCTTAATTATAGAGATGGCAATGAAGTTATTTGCAACGAAAGGTGTAAATGCAACATCAGTGCAAGAGATTGTGACGGGTTGTGGGATATCTAAAGGAGCTTTTTATCTATATTTCAAGTCGAAAGATGAATTGTTATTAGCGACACTTCGGTATTATTATGAAAAAATTCATAATAAGATGATGGATATTGATAGAGAATCGTTACTTCCACGTGAAAAATTTGAGAAACAATTACATTGTCAGTTTAGTGATGTGCAAAAGCATAAGGAGTTTATCATCATGCACGCGCGGGAGAATGCGATTCCATTCAATAAAGAGGTAGAAGCATTTATGATGAGAATGAAGCTTGAATCACATGCATTCTATAGAAATAGCTTACTATCTATTTATGGCGATAAGATTACACCATATTTATTAGACCTTATGATTATAGTAGAGGGAATATGCCGTGGATACTTAGAGTTGATCATTTTAAATGCACCAGATATTGATTTATCACATGTTGCTACATTTGTTTTAAAGCGAGTAGATGATCTTGTAGCGGGACTTTTGAATTCTTCAGATAAACCGGTTTTACATGAGGAAAAGCTAGGACAATTCTTTTGTAGTTCAGAGCTTATTAAAGAACAGGCAAAAGAGCATTTTTTACAGGAAATCATTACGTTTAAACGTACATTAGCAGATCAGTTAGAGAATGATGAGTTGTTAGTTACTTTAGATGTTCTTGAATCTGAAATGAAATTGTCCAATCCAAGAATCCCTGTTATTCAAGGGATGTTATCAAATTTAAATGCATATCCTGATTTGAAAGATTTTAAATTACGGCTGAAAGGGTATTATCATATAAAAGAGTTGATATGATAAAAATTCAGTTGTTTTATTAAGTAAAACTTTACTCAGCGGGAAGTGATTCTTACTGAGTACTAGACTTCACCAATTGCTTTTTAGGGACAGTTTATCGCCGTTTCATTTTTGAATGTGGAAGTAGTACTATAGTAAGAAACAAAAAGGTATCGTTATAAAATATAACGATACCCTTTTGTTTCTATTTATAATGAACTTACCTTTTCTCTCTTAGAATCAGAAGTATCTTTCTGATCGACATTTATTGTTTCTTTCACAATATAAATTGGACGGTTTTTACTTTCATCATAAATACGAGCGATATATTGCCCAACGATTCCAAGGCCAAGTAATTGAATTCCGCTGAAGAATGTAATGGCAACCATAATAGATGCCCAGCCTGTTTGAATATCTTCTCCAATTACTTTTATGATAACAGTGTATAGTAAAACAAGAATAGAGATGAAAACAGACATTAGGCCTAATGTCATGACAATTCTTAATGGCTTTGTAGAGAATGCAATAATACCATCTGATGCAAATTTAATCATTTTCTTTAGCGGATATTTTGTTTCACCAGCAAAGCGTTCATCTCTTTCATATTCAACATATGTTTGGTTAAATCCAACCCAAGACATCATCCCACGAATGAAACGGTTGCGCTCTGTCATTTGCTTGAAAACATCTGCAACTTTACGATCGATAATTCGAAAATCACCAGTATCTTTCGGAATATCAATGTCAGACATATAGTTTAGGAAACGGTAAAAATATTTGGCTGTTAAAAGTTTAAACCAAGTTTCACCTTTACGTTGCTTTCTTTTTGCATAAACAACTTCGTAGCCTTCTTCCCATTTTGCTATAAGCTCAGGAATAACTTCTGGTGGATCTTGCAAGTCCGCATCTATGATTACGATAGCATCTCCGCTTGCGCAATCAATACCTGCTGTAACAGCAGTTTGATGACCAAAGTTACGTGCGAAATTAACAACTTTAGCACGACAATCGTGTGCGGCAATTTCTTTTAAAATTTCCATTGTTCGATCCGTACTGCCGTCATTTACAAATACAAATTCATAATTGATATTATTTTGAATCATAACAGATTTTAAACGATTATAGCATTCCTGTGCTACTTCTTCTTCGAAATACATAGGAACGACAATCGAAATGAGTTTGTCCATGGTTCTGTCCTCCTTAGTTTCAATCAATTTTAATACGCTCTAATTAGTGGGATTTTTCACTTTGATTAAACGTCCAAACTTTATTAAGGAAAAAGTTCATTATCATCCCAATACCGATCGCAAAAATTTGCGCAATAAATTCATTGTATAAAAGTTTGTCTACCAATATAAATAGGCTAAGTGTATTAAAAGCTAATACGATTAGATTTACAATCAGAAATTTTAGAAAAACGGATAGGTTTCTACCATTAGATTGAAACACCCAATTCTTATTCCAGTAATAGCTATTTGCAACGCCAATTAAATAAGAAATTATATTTGCGATAAGGTAATTTACTCCAAATTTCACTAAGATTATATAGCTGATGATTGTAATGAGTGTATTAAAGATCCCTACTAAGCCAAACTTTAAGAATTTCTCCATAATAGTATCCTCATCTTTATAAAATATATAAGATAGTTGATTATGAAGCGGATTTCTATATCATAAACAACAATTAATAATTATATCATAGTTGTTAGTAACATGTTGCACATTTTAGATAGATTAATTTTCCCCTTTTAACACCCTTATTCTATTATATATTAATGTGTATATATAAAATAGTTATTATATATATAAGTTGGTTCGAAAAATGAAGAAGTGCATGTTTAAATTCCCCATAATTCCTATTTCTTATAAAAGCGTAATATGAATATAGGAGAGTGAAAAGTTTTTTTCATATAGTTTTAATTGTTATATGGGGTATAAGAGGTAGTCCTAAATCGAATATGGAAATCCCAACTTTATTAAGGTATATTAATTTGTAGTGGAATTCAATAACTTGGATATATGAGAACATTTTAATAAGAATATGGGTTTTTGCTTAGTTTATTAAGTGAAAAACAATTCTTCGAACCTTTTTATGAACAACATACGGGTATCGTTATAACATTCTTGTATAAAGTGAAACTTTAATCAGTGGGGGATTCTTCACCACCCACCTATCCTCCCGAAGTTTCTTTAAAACTTGAGGTGGAGGGTTTTAATGCCCGTTAGTGCGGGATAAATATTAATTAAAGGAGTGTAATTGTTGAACACATTTTTTAAGGGATTATCAACCTTTTCGACACGAGCCGTATATACGATTTACGGATTTTTTGCTGCATTATTAATAGTTCATTACTTCTCTGATACGCAAAAATATAACTATGTATTAGTGTTAGTTAGTTTTTTACTCTTGTGTGTAGGTGGAACTTTTATACTTAGAAAAGGATCACTATATCTTGAAAAACTAAATGAAACAAAAATTTTTTTCGTATTACTAATTGTTTGTTTAGCAGTTAAATTAACGTGGGTGCTTATATATAGAATTCAACCACTTGTTGATTATGCAACCTTCTACTATACTGCAGAATCACTCAGTAACAGTTTTGTTATCAGTAAGAGATATGTAGCACTCTTTCCTCATATTTTTGGATATGCATGGTTTTTAAGCTTTTTCTTCAAAATATTTGGAGCAAGTTATATGATTCCTCCTATTATTAATGTAGTCCTATCGACGATATCAATGGGGTTAATATATTTTATAGGTAGAAAAATTGGCGGTGTTAAAACGGCAATAACTGCAAGTATCCTATGGATTCTCTTGCCTTCACAAACGATTTATAATATGTTTGTAATTTCCGAACCGCTGTATTGTACAATACTGTTATTAATGTGGGCAATTATGATTATTGTTTATGAAAAGCTTCCAAATATGAGTATGAAAAAATTGCTCTTTCATTCAGTTTTATTAGCTATGATGCTTGCGTTAATGAATATGGTACGTCCAATTGCGGCGGTGCCTATTATAGCTTTAGCTATATGGTTTTTTATAATAGATACAAGGCATATTGGCAATAAAAAAATGCTTTTAAATAAGGCGATATATATGGGTGTTGTCATCGCGGGATATGTCATTTTTTCTTCGGCCGCAAATCATTACATAACATTGCGTTTGGGAGAAGAAATAGCCTCAACACCTGGGTACAATATTCATGTAGGGTTTAATACAGAAAGTTCAGGAACATGGAATGCAGCAGATTCTGAATTACTTATGCATTACAGTGATAAACCGGGCTGGAGTGCAAATGATGCTCAAAAACAAATGTTAGAAGAAGCGAAGCAGAGAATACAAAGTGGTAACATAGATTTTCTACAGTTATTTTTTGATAAGTTCTTCATTCTTTTAGAGGATGATAGCCAGGCTGTCACATATGCACAATCAGTTTTGGATCATACGGTAAGGTATGCCGTAATATCTAATGTTTTTTATTATTTCTTAATTGCAACTTCGCTTTTAGGTATAGCGACAGCATTTAAAAATAGAAATAAATCTGCAGTTTTCATTATTTGTCTTTATGCGATAGGATTAACACTAGCACAACTATTGGTAGAAGTAGCATCAAGATATCATTATTCATTTACACTGCCTCTGGTTATTCTAGCTGCTTTTGGTATTAACCATATGTATAATAAGAAAAATCCTGTTGATGGCATGAATTAATAAAATGAGTAAAGACACAAATCATAGTTAGAAGTTGAAAAATGTACTGTAGTTGCTTACAGCTATACAGGACGAGATAATTCTTTATATATACAAAAAAAGGGCTGTCCATAAGTCGGTGAAACCAATTTATGGACAACTCTTTTTTAGTTAGGTTTTACATCTGTATTTGTTAATTTAGAAGCATCAAAATGCGTTACTTCATCTGCGAAATTTGATAATCTTTGTTCATAATCCTTTTCATTAGTAATTGGTTCTCTTACTGATAGTTCTTTTATAATCCAATCGTTTATATATCTATAGTAGTGTGTTTGATCCCACATATAATTAGAAAGATTGTATGTAATATCTTTTTGATCTTGGAAATCATAGAGCTTAACGTTAGGAAGATTTTTGAGTTTATTAAATACTTCTTTTTTAAATAATACATTTTCTTTTGTATACTGTGGATCATTTTTATTTGAAACTACATGATATGTAATTGGATATGGTGCATAAAAGAATGTAAACTGTACATCTGGATGCTGTTTTACAAATGAAACAATATTATCATCGAACGATTCGAGCATTGGTTTATGATACCAACCTTCAGTTATTGGCTGAGGAGGCGTTGCATCGATAGTTTTTTTAGCATTTTCTACAGTGAAATGAGTTTCCTTATCTCCAAATTTATAAAGCCAATAAGGATCCTGTGTGAGTTTTGTTGGATCTAATTGTAACTTAAAGTTTTCTAAGGCCATTTTTCGAGAGTATGGACTAAGGAAATATTTTATATTATTTATTTTGTTTGTATCGTACATATATGTAGGAAAGGGTGAATTACCCTCTAATACCCAGTCAGGTTTCCCAGAAAAAGAATATAAATTAAGTTCCCAAATGATATTTTTAACATCTGTTGAATTAATAGATAGCTGCGCTGCCATTTTTTGCTCTCTTGCTGTTGAGGCAGGGAGAGAGGCATTAAAACTTTTGGTCTGAAGTAATTGATCAGCTGTAGGTTCAAGAAAGTTTCTCCCCATGGAGGTACCTACGAACAAAGTTTCATATTCCATATTTTTAATGAGTCCAGGCATTTGATAGCGTTCAGTCGCATAAAAATAGTTATCTTTTTTAAATTTATACATATATAATGGATCTAGTTTATAAACAATAGAACAGACTATTCCGCCTAAAACGAATAGAAATATAATAAACCAGACTATAAAACGTTTATACATACTTTTCACCTACGTTTATTAGAAATTAAAATACAGGAACGAACTTACACGAGTTAAGTACATTAACGAAAGTATGAACATACTTGCCAATGCGAAAGCATAAATCGGTTTTGGACGGAAAGATTCTAACTTTTCTATAGAATTTTTTGTAAGTAACACAATAGCTATCCCTATTAATAAATACAGGATGGTTTGGAAATTGAATTGATTACCTGTTACTTGGAAAGGGAAAAGATTAGTAATTGTGTATATTAAATTATCTAATTTAGAAACGCCTGCTAATGTCTCGGGGCGGAATTGAATAAGTGCTGTTGAAACATCTAGATAATTTATATTGAACATACGATTTAACATCGTCAAAGCATCTGTTACTGAAGTGGCTCTGAAGAATACCCATGCAACATGCACAAACCCCATCGTTAAAATCCACGCAAAAACTTTAGGCATTTTCCAGCCTAAGTCTGTAAATATACGATGTAACACAATAGCTAGACCATGTAAAACACCCCAAATTACAAATGTCCATCCAGCTCCATGCCATATGCCGCTAATAAGGAAAATTAAAAATAAATTCATATAAGTTCTAACTTTTCCATTGCGACTACCACCTAGCGGAATATAAACATATTGAGTGAAAAATCGTCCTAATGTCATATGCCAACGTCTCCAAAACTCTTGAATATTTAATGATTTATAAGGAGAGAAGAAGTTAACGGGTAATGTAATATTGAATAATAACGCTGCACCTATTGCCATATCACAATATCCACTAAAGTCAAAATAGAGTTGTAATGTGTATGCGAGTGAGGAAATCCAAGCGTCAGTTGTAGATAGTTGGTTAACGTTACTGAATCCAAAATCAGCCCATTGTGCTAATGAATCTGCAATTACGACTTTTTTAGTAAGACCAATTCCGAAGATATAGAGTCCTTTTGTTATATTTTCTATATTTAATTTCCTTTTAGATTCATCTTGGAATTGAGGTAGAACTTTACTATGGTGGACAATTGGCCCCGCGATAAGTTGCGGGAAAAATGTTACGAATAAACAAAAATCAATAAAATTAAACTTTGTTAATTCTTTTTTATAACAATCGACTAAGAAACCTATTTTTTGGAAAGTGATAAAGCTAATCCCCAAAGGTAGTAATAATTTTAGTAAGGGAAAATCAGTTCCAAATAAAAGATTCACATTATCTAGAAAGAAATCTGCATATTTAAAATATCCTAACAACGAGATATTAAAGAGTAAGCCGACTATCAATAATATCTTTCTAGTTTTTTCATTTGTTTTATGTATAATTTGGTTACCTATGAGGGCATTGGTAAATAATGAAACACCTATTAGCAGTAGATACTTTGTTTCGAAATATGCATAAAAGTAGAGAGACATACCTACTAAGAAAAGTTTGGCAAGGTTTCGATTTACTTTTTGTAATAAGAAGTATCCAATAACTGCTATAGGTAAGAAGAGGAACATAAATTCATAGGAATTAAAAAGCATACTTATAGCCTCCAACATGATGATGTCTTATTAATATACAGTATGTGGCAGTTTAGAACATCTATACTGCCACATAGAAACAGGTATGGTTAGATTTTTTGCTCGGCCCATTCTTCTACATTCCAAACTTTTGTTACCCAATCTTGGTAAAAGTCTGGTTCGTGACATACAAGAAGAATCGTTCCTTTGTATGCTTTCATTGCTTTTTTCAGCTCTTCTTTTGCTGTAACATCAAGGTGATTTGTTGGCTCATCGAATAGTAACCAGTTGCTTTCTTCACCCATTAATTTACATAAACGAACTTTTGCCTGTTCTCCACCACTTAATTGGTTTAGTGGACGAGTGATATGCTCATTTTTCAAACCACATTTCGCTAACATAGCACGAATTTGATGTTGATCTAAATTTGGGAATGTGTTCCATATAGCGTCGATAGGTGTTATGTTATCGGCCTTTACTTCTTGTTCGAAGTATGCTGGTTCTAAGAAATCACCAAGGCTTGTTTTCCCGCTTAATGGTTTAATTTTACCTAAGATTGTTTTTAATAATGTTGACTTACCAACACCATTACATCCAACAATTGCAATTTTTTCACCACGTTCAATTGTCATCGTTAGTTTAGGCAATAAAGCATGCGTGTATCCAATTGCTACATCTTCGCCTTCAAAGACAAAGCGACTACTTGCACGAGATTCTTTGAAAGAGAATTCTGGTTTTATTGCTGTTTCTGGACGATCAATACGTTCCATACGGTCAAGTTGTTTTTGGCGACTCTTGGCACGACCTGTCGTAGAATAACGAGCTTTGTTTTTCGCAATGAAATCTTCTTGTTTTTTAATGAATTCTTGTTGCTTTTGATAAGCGTTTAAATGTTGATTTTTATTGATTTCTGCAAGCTCTAAAAACTTCTCATATGTCGCTGTATAACGTGTCATTTTTGAGAATTCTAGATGGAAAATAACATCAACACATTTGTTCATAAATTCCGTATCATGTGAAATTAAAAGGAACGCATGTGGATATTCTTTTAGGTAAGTCGTTAACCAGTGAATGTGTTCAACATCTAAATAGTTGGTCGGCTCATCTAGTAATAGTACTTCAGGTTGTTCAAGTAACAGCTTGGCAAGTAATACTTTTGTACGCTGGCCACCACTTAATGCAGAAACATCACGGTCTAATCCAATCGCATCAATTCCAAGACCGCGTGCTGCTTCTTCAATTTTAATATCTAATAAGTAGAAACCACCTGCTTCAAGTGCATCCTGTATTTCTGCCATTTGATCAAGAAGTTCTTCTAATTTTTCTGGTGTAGCCGTACCCATCTTTTCTGCAATGATATTTAAATCTTTTTCTTTCTCGAATAAAGGTAAGAATGCATCTGTCAATACTTCACGAATCGTTCTACCAGGTGTTAAAATCGTATGTTGGTCTAAATATCCATAATGTGTACCAGGTGTCCATTCTACGCGTCCCTCATCATGGATAAGTTGTCCAGTAATAATATTCATAAATGTTGATTTGCCAACGCCATTTGCGCCAACTAATCCAACATGCTCTCCTGCTAATAAACGCATTGATACGTCTTTAAATAGTGTACGATCACCAAATGTGTGACCTAAGTTTTCAACTGTTAATAAGCTCATAGTGTCCTCCGTCCATTTCAAAATAGTATCTTGAATCATGATACTAAATTCTTAGATAGAATGCTATCCTTTCAAAATGTATATTTTTTCAAAAATAAGGTTGCTTATTTTTGAAAAAGGAATATAATGTAATTGAACGGTGGTTAATTAAATTGTGAGGTCTAAAAAATGTCGCCAAGAAGAGCAGTTAAACAAGAATTAACAAGGGAAATGATTGTAAACGCAGCGAGGGATTTATTTATAAAACAAGGATATCAGCATACTTCGATGCGTAAAATTGCAGCAGAATTAGGATATAGCCATGGCTCAATTTATTACCATTTTAAAAATAAAGCAGATCTTTTTTATGCGATGGTTGAGCAAGATTTTCAGTTGTTAAATAAAAAATTAGATGAAATTACTGCTCTAAATTTAAAACAAGAAGAGCAATTAAAAGCAGTTTTATTTGGATTTATTGAATTCGGTTTACGAAATCAAAGTCATTATGAAATTATGTTCTTGATTAAAGATGAGGAATTAAAAGAATGTTTAGCAGATGGGCCAAACGTTAGTTATGAGAAGTTTGCTTCTGTTATATCCTCTTTATGTAAAGGGAATATAAATGTAATGACAGTATGGTCTGTTTTTTTATCATTACATGGATTTGTTGCACATTACTGTGGAAGTGGTCAAACATTTGAAGATGTACAAGGGTTAGCTAAAGCACATGTGGAGTTTATTGCAAAATCACTTCTGATATAAGTGATTTTCTTTTTAGAATTAATTGAACAGTGGTTAATTAAAGGGGGTATAATAATGGAAAAGGCGTTAGTATTGGGTGCATCTGGGGCAATGGGATATGCAATTACAAAGGAGCTATGCGGGCGAGGGATTGATGTGATTGCCTTTGCAAGAAATAAAAAAAAGCTAGAAGATTTGTTCCATGGGGAAGAAAGGATACAAATAGTAGCAGGAGATGTATGTAAGCAAGAAAATATAATGGAAGCTGCTAAAGGTGTAGATGTTATATTTCATGCTATAAATATACCGTATACAGATTGGGAACTAAAACAACCAGAGTTACTAAAAAATATATTAGAAACGACGAAATATCACGGTGCTAAATTAGCGATGGTAGATAATATTTATGCATATGGAAGACAAGAGGGAGCAAGGGTAACGGAGGAGGCTGTGAAGAATCCGCACACAAAGAAAGGGAAAATTCGTTTGCAGCTTGAATTGATGGCGAAACAGGCTGGAGTACCGGTACTTACCGCTCATTTTCCAGATTTTTATGGACCAAATGCAGAAAGTACACTTATTCATCATACATTGCAAGGTGTTCTTGCAAATAAAATATCTAGCTTTGTCGGGGATAAGAAACTTGCTAGGGAATATATTTTTACACCGGATGGAGCTAAAGCTATTGTCGAACTAGCATTACGTGATGATGCATACGGACAAAACTGGAATATACCAGGATGTGGTGTAATTACAGGGGAAGAAATGATTGGGCACATAAGAGAATTAACAGGATATACAAAACCGATAATGACCGTGAAAAAGCGTATGATTGGAATGCTTGGCCTATTTGATAAGCAAATGAAAGAGTTTGTAGAAATGTTGTATTTGACAGAAGAACCAGTCATATTGAGCGGGGAAAAGTATGAGAGGTATGTTGGTAAAGTACCAAAGACATCTTATCGCGAGGGATTAAAGGAGACTATTTCATTTTTGGAGAGAAAAGCTAAGTAAAAAAGAAGAGCAAACGATTTTAAAGTTTGCTCTTCTTTTTTTCTTCTATTTAAAATACCCTCGAACGATTCCTTTCAAGCGATTTGCATGAAATTTACGTTTATCGTTTGAAATATTTTGCGTCATACGGAATGTAGCAGCTGCAACTGCACGTAAAAAGTAAGGGAAGCCATAATGTAAACGAATGACTCTTCCGAAACCACCGGCATAGGAAATAGCCCTTTTTAATGATTGTTCATTAATGACTTCTTCTTTTACTGGATGATATACGAATAGGTCTTTTTTAAATAATCCTGTATATCCGTTTTTCATACCGCGCAGTACGAAATCAGTTTCTTCACCAGCTCCGTAAATTGTTCCAGATCCAACACCTAAGTCTTCATCAAATGTACGAACATCTTGTACGAACTGTTTCGTAAAGAATAATGCAAAAGACGGTCCTAGGAATCCGTACTTATTATTTAAAATAATATCTGTTTCTGGAGCGAGTATTAATGAGCCAGTCCCTTCAACATTTGTTGTATTTGTTGATATAAAATGAATATCTTTATCATTATTAAATGTTTCTAGAATGCTTTCTAACACGTTCGTCTCATAAATACAGTCATCATCTGGAAAAGCAATAATATCACCGTCAGCTACTTTTAATCCTGCATTACGAGCGCGGGATAATCCTTTAATTGGTGTATAAATATAGTTAATGGCGAATTTCTCTTTGTAGTCTTCAAAGAGATCAGAAATAGGTGTATCATTTTGGTCCACTACAATAAGCTCGAAGTTTTGATAGGTTTGTTTTTCAAGCGATTGTAGTAAATCCAGAATATCATCACGTCTGCCACAAGTGGCCATGATTAAAGAGAATTTCAATTATAACAGCTCCTTCAAGAGGGTTCATTTATTTATAGGAATAAAAATAGTTTATTGTATATTAAGCTCGTTTAAATCTTGTCTTTATTTTGTTTAATAGTAGAAAGAGAATTTCATCTTTCACAATGAATAGGATCAGTGCATAAGCTAGTCCACATGCTAACATTGTGACGATAACTTGTAGAATTTGTCCTGGAATTACTGTATTCACTAAGAATGCAATTGGTAAAAATGTTAGTGAATAAAACAAGTATTTTAGCTTTTGCATATCGAATAATGTGTAATTTACTTTTAGTTTCTTTTTGATATAAATATACTCCAATACAATCAATGTACAGTTCGCAATCGTTGTTGTAATAATTGCTGTTGTTGGTGTAAGTATACGGAAAAATACGAGTACGAAATTTAATGCAAGGTTGATAAAACCGCAAATGAATAAAAAGCGTACTAAAATACTTTCTTTCTTTTTCACGTAAATAATTTGGTTTGATAAAATAGATTCAATTCCTACTGAAATCATATAAAATGCAAAAACCGTTAATGTATCACCAGCGGCAGCATACTCTTCTCCACCGTAAATAATAACGGCCCCATGCGCAATAAGCATTAAACCGATAGCAGCTGGGAAAAGAGTAATGAAATATACTTGTGAAATTTTATTTAGTAAGGATTCGTATTCTCCTTCAGTTGCATTTCCCGATAAATAAGAAAGCCTTGGAATTGTAACTTGTACAACGCTTAGCATAAGTGTATTAATAATGGTCATAATTTGAAATGCCATTACATAGAAAGCAACCGTAGCTTCTCCATTAACTTCTAATAGGAAGAGGCGGTCTAATTGTGTATATAGCATATTGGCGTTTGAAAAGATAACAACCAACAATAAAGGTTTTAAGTGTGGAACAATTGTTAAATTGGAAAAATCAAACTTAACTCGACGTTTTACATATATAAAGCTAATAATGTGATTTAAAAATGTTGATAAGGCTAATAAAGCAGCGAACTTTTTATAGTCATCTACTCCGTGAATTAAAGCGAAAAGAAGTACCACGTAAATAAGTCGAACGATAACAGTTTTCTTCGTAATGAAATCATAATTTTCATGTGCCTCGTTAAACCATTCTACATAAAACAAATTGGAAATGAAATTAAATCCAAAGATGAGTAGTACAGGGAATAAGTTTTGGTCCCCGTACCCAAGGTAACTAAAGAGTACGAATGCCCCTAGAGCTAGGATGCTTGTTGTACAGTTAATCACATATAGGCTTGTGAACAATTGTGAAACTTTTTTCTTATCATTTTTAACTAAGCTAATTTCACGTAATCCATATTGGTATACACCAAATACAGCAAAAATGAAAAAATAATTAAAAATGGTTTCAGCGGAACTAACTGTTCCTATTGAAGTTGCCCCAAGTGTTCGATAAGCGTAGGGGCCTACCAAAATGGGGAGAATGATATTAAAGGTATTGAGCAATATTTTATAGAAAATATTTGATACAAGTGACTTTTGCATAATTTCACCTTTCCATACAAATGAAAGGTGAATATAGCACCTTTCATGTGAATCATATTAGTTATTGGGATGGATTCCTTCATGAATCTATTATTAAACGTAGTGAATAACCACGGGTATAAGTTTACCGCACATAAACTTTGTAAATCAACTATTGGTGAGGAAGATATATGAAGTAGGTTAGAGTGAATCAGATGGGTTTTGTAAGAAGGGATGTTTAAATACGTATTTAAAAAATAGCGAATATAGTGAGTCTACATTCGCTAAGGGGCCTTTAATTATACATTCCAAGGTTTATTTAATGTTAATACGTCAGCCATTTCTTTACTTTTTGAACGATTATCTTTTCTACTTTGTGCACGTTCTTTGCCCGTTGTATATAACCAATGTTCTTCTTCTGTTTCTGGTAGGACTTGTGGGACAGAAGACGGCTTCCCATCTTTTAGTGCTACGAATGTAATAAAGCAAGTTGCAGCAATGCGACGCTTTCCTTCTAATAAGTTTTCTGCAACAACTTTCACAAATACTTCCATTGAAGATCTTCCTGTATAGCAAACGAACGCTTCATAGCAAACAGAATCTGTTTGGTGAATTGGGGTTAAAAAGTCAACAGAATCAATAGAAGCTGTTACACAATGTTTTCGGCTATGTCTTGCTGCTGCAATAGATGCAATGCTGTCAATCTCCGCTAATAGTTTACCGCCAAATAGTGTTTGATGGTTATTTAAATCATTTGGGAAAACACGCGTTGTTTTAATTGCTTTTGATTCTCTCATAAATTTCTTATCCATATAATCGACTCCTATTTATGTTTTCAATCAGAGTGGTAGGCCTGTTTACTATATAAAAAAGGTTAGTATCTTCTGTCGAATGTAGTTTGTGATTTAGACAATTGAGATTCGATAAAAGTGTACTTTCTTAAAATAGAATAATATTGTATTTCTATTCGTATAACTGAAAGAAAATTTATTTTGTATAAATTGTAGTGTAAAAGAGGTTTCGCTTACATTGCAAGTGAAAAATGACTGCTACATTTTTGTTATGTAAAATTTTTTAACTGTCATGTGTCCATTCGTGATAGAATCGTTGTGTTATAAAGTGAAACTTTAATCAGTGGGGGGTCTTCATCCCCCACTGATTATTAGTTGAACCAATCGGGCTTTTACGGGTAGTTTATCCCCCACCTAACTTTTTTGCTCTTGCTGACTTTTGAGATGGGGATATTACTGCCCGCGAATAGCGGGGTAAATGGAAATAGAGGTGCAATATACATATGAACAACATACAAACAGGATTTTCATCTTTTTTTAGTAAAATCATTATTGGAATTATGCTTGCTTTTTTTGTGTATTCTTGCTGGAATGCTTTCGAGGGAAGTAAACAGTTTTTTGGTGGAAGTGTCACGAGTTTAACGATTGCGCTCTCAATTTTTGTCATACTACTGTTACTTCTTGCTTCTATTTTGCAATATCGATTTACAGATAAACAGTTCCTCATTTTTTTGATGAGCATGACGGTTCTTGTTAGACTTGGAGCAATTCTCTTTTTTGATGCCCCAGTTATAGGTGATATGAGAGCTGCGTATGAGACTGCAAAACAAGTTGCGCTGGGAAACGGCAATGTAACCCTTATTAGTCAAATACCATTCATTATATATGAATCAGTATTAATTCGCGTATTTGGCGATGCTACGTTTGTTTTGCAATTGTGTAATGTTTTATATTGTGCAGGAACAGTGTTTTTTATTTACCGCATCGCGACAATTTTATTTCAAGAGGAATGCGGTCGAATTGCGGCAGTGTTTTACGCACTATATTTGCCTAACATTCTTTCTTGTTCATTATTAACAGGAGAATTATTGGCGACATTTCTATTTTATTTTGCAACCTATGTCTTGCTGCATAAAGGATTGAGCCATTCTTATATGTGGGTATGTGCGGCCATATTATTTGCCCTTAGCAATATGATGTATCCAGTAGGTGCATTTATAATTATTTTAATAATGGTATATGTCGTGCTAGTGGAAGTATTTCAAAGTGCAGATAAACAAAATGTATTGTTAAAATTGATCGGAGCTTTGGCTGTATTTTATGTAATGCATTTCGCCATGAATTATGGAATTCAAGCGATGGGAATAAAGCAGTACGCCATTTCTAACGATACGTACGTGCAATCTGTTTTAGTTGGAGAGCAGCGTAATAAACAAGAAACGGTTCAAACAAAAAGTTTGAAAGAGCGCCTGAATCAAAAATTAAATGAGTTAGAAACGGAAAGGCTCGCTGCTATTAAACCGAGTGCAGAGCAGCTATCTGCAGAAGGAATGAATGGATTATTGCTAAAAGGCGAAAAACTTATTTTTATAGCAGTATATTTATTTATGTCGATTGCACTGTTACATTTTCTCATTCAGAAACAAAAGAGCGAAGGTTATATGTTTTTATTGTTACTTATAACAGGATACATCGGCATGAAACTTTTAAATAAGGATATCGTATATAGTAGTTTAACTATACCAAGTCTATTCATTTTACAAAGTCTTGGTGTGTATATGTTGTTATTCTATTGTCAAAAGTTATTTTTCAAAAAATAAAGGAAAGCCCTTTGTAGAGGGGGGTTTTTATTCTATATCCTTTTGGGCATGTAAAAAGAAAACAAACTCACCACTAAAAATGGTGAGTTTGTTTTCTTTAGGTATAAATTAAGAAAATAGACTTTGAATTCTCTTAATGACTTTTATTGGCCTTTGCATGAGTTTTAAAGAAGACCGGAAAATGCACATTATATATAACAGTGACTACACGTATGATAAACGTTACTAGTAAACAAATATAAAACGCTAATACGTGTGCACCCATTTCATACGTAATTAGGAAGCTAATTGCTCCTAAAATCGAAGCAATGGCATAGATTTCTTTTCGGAATACATAGGGAATATCCTGAGCGCAAATATCACGCAAAATCCCGCCGCCAATACCTGTAATAACACCCATCGAAACAACTAAGAAAGAAGCATCCACGTGATGTGACATGGCAGCATTTGCACCGATAGCGGTGAAAACACCCAAACCGACAGCATCTGAAAGCATAATAACAACTTGAAGTTTATTAATACGCTCAAAAAACATGCAAGTAAAGAGAGCTGCTAATACGCTGACAAAAAAGTAAATCGGTTGTACAAATGCAACGGGAGGTAGGTTACCAATCATAATATCACGAATAATTCCGCCACCGAGTGCAGTAGCTACAGCTAAACAAAGGACACCAAATAAATCTAGATCTTTCTTTAAACCAACTAATGTACCAGAAATGGCAGCGGCGACAATGCCGAGAAACGTAAATATTTCGATTAATAACATAGCTCTAATCCCTTTCTCTTAAAGATGTTCCAGAGCAAAATATACACTAAAGTTTTAGAAATAACAATTACTTTTCGCTACATGTAGAAAAAAAGAAAAAATAAGGGAAGAAAGCGTTTGAAAATACGGAATAGGTAACATATAAGAAGAGAGATATGGTCTTATATCCGTATATATAGGAAGTGAAAATATCAAGTAGTTACAGAAAAAATTATGTTATAATAAATATTTGAGACGAGTTAAATACGTATTAAAAATTATATAAAGTGAGATAAGGTTATGATAATTATGGAGGTTCGAGATGTTAGGAAATAATAGTTTAGGCAATAAATTTGGAAATTTTTTATTGATTTTCATTATGTTACAGCCGGTTTTAGACTTACTCACGTCATTTTGCATCATGGTTTTAAAGGTTGATACGACAATTGGAATTATTACGCGTATATTTGTAATGGTTCTCGGTGGAATCTACATTTTATTTCAGGCGAGGGAAAAAGAAAATCGTAAATATATCATATATTTAATAGTAGTAGGAATTGTTCTTGCTGCAGGTTTAGTAAATAATAAATTTGTAAAAAGTCCGATGATGTTAGGCGAAGAAATTAAATTTATAGCAAAATCGCTATACCCATTCATTATGCTTACTTGTTACATTTTTGTGTTTAAATCATTACGTGAAAAAGCAAATGCATATTCAAAAATGCGTAACTATATTGTGTATTCAACATTAATTATAAATAGTATCATGGTCATTTCGATTGCGACAGGAACTGATTACAATAGCTACGAGTGGATGAAACTTGGTTCACGTGGTTGGTTCTATGCAGGAAATGAATTAGGGTCCATTCTAGCAGTTGTATGCCCAATTGTCGTGCTATATTCAATTGAAAAAACAACAAGCATAGCGAAAAGTTATTTTTGGATTCCTTCTATTTTAATCATCTTCTCATTATTTGCCGTTGGTACGAAGGTGGGGGTTGGAGCCATTTTTGGCACAATGGTTGTTGCTGTTTTCATGTGTTTTGTTCAGGCATTCCTGCAGCGTAAAGATAGAAATAAGAAGTCATATTTACTGAACGGTATCCTTGCGACTGTTGTTTTTGCTGGAGTATTAGCATATACACCGTTTTCGCCATTCTTAAAAAACATGGGATTTCATTTCCAAATTATTGAGCAAAAACAAGAAATGAAAAAGGCGGAAGAAAAGAAAGAAAACAAGGCACACCATAAACCTCCTGTAACAGAAGAGGAAAAAGCAAAAGAAAAAGCAAAAGAAAAAGAAATAGAGAAAAAAGAGGAAACACAAGCGATTATTTTCAGTGGACGTGAGATATTTGAGAAAATGTATGAAGACTACTATGCAGAAGCCCCAACATCTCAAAAATTATTTGGTATGGGATATTCAGGTAATTATAAAGAAAATCCGAAACTAATTGAAAGAGACTTTCATGATTGGTTCTATGCATTTGGAATTGTCGGTTTCGGCCTACTTTTAATCCCATTTCTATACTTTGGTGTGAAGATTCTTCTCGTATTAGTAACTCGATTTAAGGATGTATTTACAGTCAAATACGGATTGTTAGCAACCGCACTAGGTTTAGCGTTAGGTATTGCATTTATAGCGGGGCATGTATTCACGGCACCTGGGGTAAGTATTTATTTTGCTGTAATCTTTGCATATTTAATCGTTGATTTAGAAATTGAATGATAGAAAAATAAAAGCTAGCGCCACGTTAGCTTTTATTTTTTGTTATAGTAAAGGATAAGAGAATTTAAAGATGGAGGAAGAAAGAGATGAAAGTGTTGCATATGAATGTTGGAGCAGAAGAAGGTGGCGGAAAAACGCACATTATTTCACTTTTGTCGCAATTCCCAAAGGATGAAGTTGAACTACTTGTATTTGAAGAAGGCGCAATGGCTAGGGAAGCAAGGGTACTTGGAATTAAGGTGCATGTTTTTTCGCAATCATCTCGTTATGACATATCAATTCTTTCCAAAATACGTATGTTTATTAATGAAGGAAACTTTGATATTGTACATACGCATGGCGCACGCGCGAACTTTTATCTTTCTCTTCTAAAAAGAAAGATATGTGCAAAATGGGTAACAACGGTTCATAGTGATCCAACTCTTGATTTTATGAAGCGAGGTTTAAAAGGTTGGATTTTTACAAAGTTAAATTTACGTTCTTATAAGAAGGTTGATTTGTTTTTTGCAATTACAGAACGTTTTAAAAAAAATACGGTAGCACTTGGTGTACCAAAAGATAAAATTTGTACCATTTATAATGGGATTGAATATGACAATATGCCAGCAAGACCTTATAATATGAAAGATAAATTTGGCATAGAAGAAGGAGTATTTACGGCGATTCAAGTAGCTCGTCTTCATCCTGTAAAAGGGCATAATGTTTTACTTGATGCCTTACAAAAACTCACGATTCCTAACATAAAAGTATTGTTAGTTGGTGATGGACCGATTGAAGCGGAGTTAAAAGGAGCAACCAAACAAAAAGGTTTAGAAGATAAAGTTTTGTTTTTAGGGCACCGTTCGGATGTAAAAGAATTATATGCATCCGCTCATATTAATTTATTAACTTCTTATAGTGAAAGCTTCCCGCTTGTATTGTTAGAAGCTGCAAATCAACGTTTAACGTCTATTGCAACAAATGTTGGTGATATGGAGCAGTTAATCGTTGATCCTACTTATGGATGGATTGTGCCAACAGGTGACGCAGACGCATTAGCAAGTGCGTTAGAGGAAGGCTATAAGAAATGGGTAGATGGTGAACTGGCATTGATGGGTGAACGTTTGTATAAGCATGCTTCTTCGCACTTCTCATTACGAAACTTATATGAAGATACTTATAGAGCATATCAAAAACTTTTATTGAAATAGAGAGGATTTATAATTATGGTAGTACAAACAGTTGATATTTTAGGTGTTCCTTTCTCTACAATGACAATGGAAGAGACAATTCGATATATCATGAAGCAGTTAGAATTAGAACAGACTCATACATTTCAAGTCGTAACAGCGAATCCAGAAATTGTAATGTGTGCGAAAAAAGATCCAAGTTTTCATCAAACACTTTTGAAAACAGATTTAATTACACCAGATGGTATCGGCGTTGTAAAAGCAAGCGGCATGTTAGGTACACCAATAAAAGAGCGTGTAGCTGGTTTTGATTTAATGAGTGATTTATTTGGGACGTTGTCGGAGGAGAATAAATCTGTATCTGTTTTTTTACTAGGAGCAAAACCACATGTCGTGAAGGCTGCTGCTGATCATTTAACTAAAACATATTCAGCTGTATCTATTGTAGGGATACAAGATGGCTACTTCAAACAAGAAGAGGAAGAAGGAATTGTTTCTCGTATCCAAGAAGCAAAGCCTGATCTATTACTTGTAGCGCTTGGATTCCCAAGACAGGAGAACTTTATTCAAAATAATAAGCATCGTTTGCAAGCGAAGATAGCTGTAGGCGTGGGTGGTAGCTTAGATGTTTGGGCAGGAGAAGTAAAACGTGCCCCAAAATGGATTCAAGCTATTCATTTAGAATGGTTTTACCGTCTATGTAGCAACCCTACGCGTTGGCGTCGTCAGCTTGTATTAGCTGAATTTCTAAAAGAAGTAATGCGTTCGAAAAAGTAGCGAAATATCGCTACTTTTTTTTATGTAAATATGGATGGAAAGACCAACGTAAAACCATTCCTTTTAGGTGGTAGAGAGAATCCACCGGTGGATAGAAGCGGTCAGTTCCTTTTTTAGCCCCATGCCATGTGAAAACAGAAGGGGAAAATGAGTGGAAGTTTCTTTTGGGTTTTCATAGCCGCGATTTATATGTTGGAAAATCAAATTGGATGTATATATTCGGGGAAATTTGTGAAGTATTTCTCGTTAATAAGGGAGGCTTCTTATGGGAAATTTAAAATAAAACCTTACAAGTAGGTGTAGAAATAAAGTGAAACTTTCATCAATAGAGGGCTTTATCTCTCGTGTTTCTCTTTGAATATTGAGGTGAGGGTCTTAATGATCCTAAATAGTAAGGTAAAAGTGTTTTACTTATGTAATGCACACATGTAAAATGATGTGTAAAGACACCTGTGTAAGGAGGACTTCTTGTGGGGAAGGTAAAAGAAATCTCAAAGCGCAAGCTTCTTGGAATAGCTGGGCTAGGTTGGTTATTTGATGCAATGGATGTTGGGATGCTATCATTTGTCATCGTGGCACTACAAAAGGAGTGGGGACTAAGTAGTCAAGAGATGGGATGGATAGGAAGCGTTAATTCTATTGGGATGGCTGTTGGGGCGCTTGTATTTGGAATACTAGCAGATAAGATGGGAAGAAAATCAGTCTTTATTATAACGTTATTATTATTTTCTATTGGTAGTGGTTTAACTGCATTAACAACAACATTGACTATGTTCCTCCTATTACGTTTTTTAATCGGCATGGGTCTTGGTGGGGAATTACCAGTTGCTTCGACGCTTGTATCCGAGAGTGTTGAGGCGCATGAACGTGGGAAAATTGTTGTCTTATTAGAAAGTTTTTGGGCAGGTGGTTGGTTAATTGCGGCTTTAATTTCTTATTTTGTCATTCCGAATTACGGTTGGCAAGTAGCGATGGTATTAAGTGCGATTCCAGCGATTTATGCACTATATTTAAGATGGAATTTACCAGATTCACCAAGATTTGAAAAGGTTGAGAAGAGACCATCAGTTATTGCAAATATTAAGGCAGTATGGTCTGGAGAATACAAAAAAGCAACGATTATGCTATGGATTTTATGGTTCTGTGTAGTCTTTTCTTACTATGGCATGTTTCTTTGGTTACCAAGTGTAATGGTGTTGAAGGGATTTAGTTTAATAAAAAGTTTCCAGTATGTATTAATTATGACATTGGCACAACTTCCAGGGTATTTTACTGCGGCATGGTTTATTGAACGCCTCGGCCGTAAATTTGTGTTAGTTACGTATTTAATTGGTACAGCATGCAGTGCATATGTCTTTGGGATAGCTGAATCGCTGACGACATTGTTAGTAGCAGGAATGCTATTGTCCTTCTTTAATCTAGGAGCATGGGGGGCGCTATATGCATATACACCTGAGCAGTATCCGACAGTAATTCGCGGTACTGGTGCTGGTATGGCTGCAGCATTTGGCCGTATTGGAGGTATCCTTGGGCCGTTGTTAGTAGGTTACCTTGTCGCTTCGCAAGCTTCTCTTTCTTTCATCTTCACAATCTTTTGCAGTTCCATTTTAATAGGGGTGCTTGCAGTGGTTGTGCTTGGTCAGGAAACGAAGCAGCGAGAATTGGTATAACAAAGGAAGGGGGTCGAAAAGACTTCCTTCCTTTGTTATTAAGAGATAGAAAATATGGGTAGAAAAAGGGATTATTTCTTACCAAAGAGAATGTATATAACAAGACATATGGACAAAAGAACTAGGTGGTTGGGCAGATGAAAATTTTACTTATCATGAAAGAGGAAGAAAATAGGCATCAATTAATTGAGACGTTTACCGAAAACATAAGAAATGTAGAGTGTTTTGAGGCGGAAACAGGAATGAAATCTTTACAAGCGGCAAAAAAATACACTCCGGATTTCATTTTTTTAGATACACAATTACAGGATGGAACAGGATTTGAATTCTCTAGTTTATTGCAACAATTAAGTAGTGATACGAAGTTTATTTTTATTGGTGACAATATAGAAGAGGCTATAATGGCTTTTCGTTTTCAAGCGTTTTATTATTTACTACGACCTTTTCGTACTGAAGATTTGCAATTTCTTTTGCACAGAATAGAGCAAGAAAAAGGAAAGAGTATCAAAAATCATTTGCGCAAACTTTCGATCGAAAGTCATGAAGGAATTACATATCTTTCCCCAGAGGATATTGTATATGTAAGTAAAAATAAAGAGAATAAAACGGTCTCGATATATACAACGAATAATCAATATATTTCAACGTATACACTCCAAGAATTGGAAAATAAATTAACGGCATATGATTTTTTGCGCGTTCATAAAAGTTATTTAATAAATACTATGTATGTTCAGGAACTAAAGCCTTATTATAATGGAACTTATAATCTTTATTTGGAAAGGTATAATGAGCAGCCAATTCCTGTTAGCCGAAATTATGTAAAACGACTTCGAAATAAAATAGAGTTATGACAAGTCGTGGGTAAATTTCAACATGTTAACATGAGAATCCTTCATGATAAGGAGGGTTTGATTAAAAAATTCAGAAAATTTAGTACAATCTCACCTAAGCAATAATAATGGGAGGGATTGTATGTGAAGGCATTTAAGTCCATTTTACTTTGGGGTGTAATCGCAGCGTTAGGAGCAGTGGGGTTTGGTGTAATTGCTTTATCACAAGGCGAAACGATTAATGCTGTATGGTTATTAGTTGCAGCAGTTTCTGTATATGCGGTTGCGTATCGATTTTATAGTAGATTTATTGCACAGAAAGTATTTGAATTAGATAATAATCGACAAACACCTGCTGAGACGCTAAACGATGGGAAGGATTATGTTCCGACGAATAAATGGGTATTATTTGGACATCATTTTGCAGCTATCGCTGGAGCCGGACCATTAGTTGGACCGATTTTAGCGGCGCAGATGGGGTATTTACCAGGAACAATTTGGATTATTGTTGGAGTTGTAATTGCTGGGGCAGTACAAGATTTTGTTATTTTATTTGCTTCAATGAGACGTAATGGAAAATCACTAGGCGAAATGATTAAAGATGAAATTGGTCCTGTAACGGGATTGATTGCGATGATTGGTATTTTAGGTATTATGATTATTTTATTAGCGGTATTAGCTTTAGTGGTTGTGAAAGCACTTGTTGGAAGTCCTTGGGGAATGTTTACAATTGCAGCGACAATTCCGATTGCAATTTTAATGGGCGTTTACATGCGTTATATTCGCCCTGGACGCGTTGGTGAGGGCTCCGTTATCGGTATTATTTTACTTCTATTATCCCTTGTAGGAGGACAGTATGTAGCTGAGAACCCTACGCTTGCAAGTATGTTTACTTTTAATGGTGAAACAATCGCGATTATGCTTATTGTATATGGCTTTATTGCGTCTGCCTTACCAGTGTGGATGCTTCTTGCTCCACGTGATTATTTAAGTACATTTTTAAAGGTTGGGACGATTGTAGGGCTTGCAATTGGAATTTTAATTGTAGCACCAGACTTACAAATGCCAGCTGTGTCTAAGTTTATTGATGGAACAGGTCCAGTATTTTCTGGGAACCTATTTCCATTTTTGTTTATTACAATCGCATGCGGGGCTGTATCAGGATTTCACGCTTTAGTTTCTTCTGGTACTACGCCGAAGATGATCGAAAGAGAAGGACATGCTCAGCCGATTGGTTACGGGGCAATGTTAATGGAGTCATTCGTTGCAGCGATGGCAATGATTGCAGCTTGTGTATTAACACCAGGGACGTATTTTGCAATTAACAGCCCAGCGGCTCTTATTGGAACAGATGTCTCGCAAGCGGCGCAAGTGATTTCTTCCTGGGGCTTTGCAATTACACCAAATGAATTAAAAGAGCTGGCTGTAAATGTTGGTGAACAAACGATATTATCAAGGACAGGTGGTGCACCAACGCTAGCAATTGGAATGGCGTATATCTTTTCACAAGTAATCGGTGGAACGGCAATGATGGCATTTTGGTATCATTTTGCTATTTTATTCGAGGCGCTATTTATTTTAACTACAATTGATGCGGGTACACGTGTAGGACGATTTATGATTCAAGATATTTTAGGTCATGTATATAAACCGTTTGCGAAAACGGATTCTACACTAGCTAATGTTATTGCAACAACGTTATGTGTGTTAGGATGGGGATACTTCTTATATCAAGGTGTAGTCGATCCACTTGGTGGGATTAATACATTGTGGCCACTCTTTGGCATCGCCAACCAAATGTTGGCGGGTATTGCGTTATTACTCGGAACTACAATATTGTTCAAGATGGGGAAAAAGGCATATGTGTGGGTTACACTTATCCCAACGGTTGGCTTGTTAATTGTGACAATGACAGCTGGCTACCAAAAATTATTCCATGAGAATCCGAAAATTGGATTTTTATCGCATGCGAAAGTATTTCAAACGGCTTTAGATGAAGGGAAAATATTAGCACCGGCGAAAAATGTAGCGCAAATGAAACAAATTATTTTCAATGACTATATTGATGCTACGCTTTGTGGGATTTTCATGTTAGTTGTAATAGCAGTTCTTATTTCGGCTATTCGTATATGGATTAAGGTGTTGCAAAATAAAGCGACACCATTAAAAGAAGCACCATATATTTCAAGAGATGAAAGTGAGTCGAGAAATTATGCTTGAAAAATTTAGGCGAGTGTGGAAAATAAGAAAGCAATTTATTAGTTTACTCGTTGGAGTACCAAGCTATGAAACGTACGTTACTCATATGAAGAAGCACCATCCAGAAGAAACGATTTTATGCCAGAAACAGTTTTTTGCTGAGGCACAAGAAGCTAGATTTAATGCAAAAGGTGGAAAAATATCAAGATGTTGTTGAAGAGAAGGAGCGATTCGTCGCTCTTTTTTTCGATTTTTGTTGTTTCACGTGGAACAGCAAAAATGGGGAAAAGCAGGATTAAGAGATATGTGTATGTTAGCATAATAAAAAACAAGCTATCGAAATAGCTTGTTTTTTAATTTATCCCGCATTCACTGTCTGTAAAAGTCCGATTGGTGCGGGCTGATTAAAGTTTCATTTTATTATACAAGTTCTTTGTTAGCAGCAAATTTACGATATGCACCGTGATGTGTTGGTCCTACATATTCGTTAATTTTGAATGAATGACGGATTGCAGCAGTGATGAAATCTTTTGCGATTGCTACAGCTTCTTTTACAGGTTTACCTTTTGCAAGTTCTGCTGTAATTGCTGCAGAGTATGTACAACCTGCACCGTGCGTATTTGTTGTATCGATTTTTTCTGATTCTAGAAGATCGAATGTTTCCCCATCGTACAATACATCGATTGCAGTTTCTGTACCTAGTTTACTACCACCTTTAATTAGTACATATTTTGCACCTAAAGCATGGATTTTTTTCGCAGCTTCTTTCATGTCCTCAAGGGAATTAATTTTCACACCACTTAGTTGATATGCTTCAAATAAGTTTGGTGTAACAACTAATGCTTTTGGAACAAGTACATCGCGTAAGCAGTCATTTGTTTCAGGATGTAATGCTTCATCTGCGCCTTTACAAACCATAACTGGATCTACTACTACATTTTGTAGATTATGCTTTTCAATTGTTTCAGCAACCATTTCAATAATCTCAACAGATCCAAGCATACCTGTTTTTAAAGCATCAACACCAACACCTTCAATTGTTGTTGCTAATTGTGGTTTGAGTGTAGAAGCAGGAATAGGGAATACGTTATGAGCCCATCCGTTATGCGGATCCATCGTTACGATTGTTGTAAGAGATGTCATTCCATATACACCAAGTTCTTGGAACGTTTTTAAATCCGCTTGTATACCAGCGCCGCCGCTTGTGTCAGAACCAGCGATTGTAAGTGCCTTGTTTAATGTCATTGAGAAAGCCCCCTTAGGTGATATAATGAAAACTACATTTTTAACCATTATATCAATGTTGTGAATAAGTACAAAGTGAAAAAGTAGTTAACTTGATTGAAAAGATATTGAATTTGTTACAATAGGAAATGAAAATATTGTATATAGGAGACAATTTATGTTTCAAGGGAATCGTATAAGTGAATTAGCTATATTAAAAGAAATTGCAGAAACATTAAATACATCCAATGATACATACCACGTGTTGCAAGCGGTCTTAGAAAAATTATTGCATGTAACAGGGTTAACAACAGGATGGATTTTTCTTGCTGATGCGAATGGTAGATATACAAAATTAATTGATTATCATTTACCGGCAGCGCTCGCGTTTCAAAATAAACGACCGATGTGTGAAGGAGAATGCTGGTGTTTGCGCCGCTTTGTGGAAGGAAAATTAGAGCGGGCAGTTAATATTATTGAATGTAAACGAATTAACACCGCGGTTGAAAATAATTGGGGAGATACAGAAGGGATTCTTCATCATGCAACAGTTCCTTTAAAGGCTGGCGGGGAGGATTTTGGTGTTTTAAATGTTGCAAGTCCAGGGAAAACGCATTTTTCTGAAGAAGAACTTATGCTATTACAATCGGTCGCCCTGCAAATTGGGACAGCTTTAAAACGAACGAAATTATATGAAAATGAAAAGAAACGTGCTCATTATTATGTGAAACTAGAGCAGTTTATTCAGGAGTTAAGAAAAATTCATAAGTTAAATACATTACCAGA
The DNA here is from genome assembly GCF_002561295.1 of Bacillus cereus. GTDB lineage: Bacteria > Bacillota > Bacilli > Bacillales > Bacillaceae_G > Bacillus_A > Bacillus_A cereus_S. Next base: position 53,539 of record NZ_NTUG01000021.1, on the reverse strand, counting down.
GGAAGTTGTAAAACAAGTGGGAGATGTATTTCAGTGGGAGAAAGTTGCGTTTTTTATAAAGGAAGAACAGAACTTATCTATGCGAGCTTTCTATAAGGAGCGTACATTACAAGAAGATTCGAGTTTAGAGAGTGTGGCAAAAGAAGTAATAGAAAAGAAGCGACCTGTTTTAATGAAAAGACAAGTTGGAAAAGGCATTCATCCTAACGGTTCTATTATTGCAGCTCCAATACATATTCGAAATCATGTGTTTGGTGTTTTGTGTGTGAATTCCAACAATGGTGAGTTTGATACAAATACTGTAGACGTACTTCAATCATTAACGAATCATGTTTCATTAATGATTGAGAATTTGCGGTTAAATGAGCAGCGGCGTGAACTTGCTCGAATGGAAGAGCGAAACCGTTTGGCAAGGGATCTGCATGATTCAGTTTCACAAAAGTTATTTTCATTAACCTTCATGACAAAGGGAGCAGAAGCTGTTTTGAAGGGACAAAATGAAAGAGTAGATCAGTCTCTTCATGAGATGAGAGAGCTAGCGCAAGGGGCTTTAAAAGAAATGCGGACACTTATTTGGCAACTTCGCCCAGCAGGGTTAGAAAAAGGCTTGTTACCCGCCTTAAAGCAATATGGAGAGAACTTAGGATTGAATATTCGTGAACAAGTTAAAGGTGTGCGCGAGTTACCACGTGTAGTGGAAGAAACATTATGGCGAATTGGACAAGAAGCTTTAAATAATGTGAGTAAACATGCGGGGGTAACGGAGGCGACAATGTATTTGAAAGTAACAGAGAAAGAAGTGTCCCTAGAGGTAGTGGATTACGGACTTGGCTTTACAGAAAAAGATATAAAAGAGAGAAAATCGCTCGGTATGACAACGATGCGTGAACGTACAGAGTTACTTGGTGGATGTATTACGATTACAAGTGAGGAAAAGCGAACGAGTGTAAAAGTCATCATACCATTATAATGCCATGTGAAAATGAGGGAAATTTGTGAAGATAAAAGTATTGTTAGTCGACGATCATACGGTTGTTTTAAAAGGATTAGCGTTCTTCTTAAGTACACAAGAAGACTTAGAATTAGTGGGAGAGGCGAATAATGGACAAGAAGCGTTAATGAAAGTAGAAGAAACACAGCCCGATATTGTTTTAATGGATTTGTATATGCCAGAGATGGATGGAATTGAGGCAACTGCATGTATTAAAAAAGAATATCCAAATGTGAAAGTACTTGTATTAACTAGTTTTTCAGATCAAGCACATGTGTTACCTGCTTTAAAGGCTGGGGCAAGTGGATATATATTAAAAGATGTTGAACCAGATCAACTAGTAGAAGCGATTCGTAGCGCATATAAAGGAAATATTCAACTTCATCCGGACATAGCCAGTAGCCTTCTTTCTCAAACATTGCCGCAAGAAGAGGCAGAGGTACCATCAAATATCCATGTAGATGTACTAACCGCAAGAGAGAATGAAGTGTTACAGCTTTTAGCAAAAGGGATGAGTAATAAGGAGATTGCATCTGTTTTAGTTATTACAGAAAAAACAGTAAAAGCACATGTGAGTAGCATTTTAAGTAAGTTGCAGTTATCGGATCGTACACAAGCAGCTTTATATGCAGTGAAAAATGGAATTGTATAAGACAAAAGTCGTAGGACTAAGTTCGCCTTTAGGAGGCGGACTTTTTTTATGAAAAGATACGTCTATGTGAGGAAGAAATGAAAGGGATGAGAGTATAGAATATATTTGTAAGCAACAACAATTACAAGTGATATCCCTTTTTAGCGAGTAAATAATAAACAACGTAAGAGTGAGTACTAGGAGGAAAATAAACATGACAACGGTTTTATTCGTAAAGGCTAACAACCGCCCAGCGGACCAAGCAGTTAGCGTGAAATTATATGAAGCATTTTTAGCAAGCTATAAAGAATCACATCCAAATGATACAGTAGTAGAGCTTGATTTATATAATGAAGAATTACCATATGTAGGCGTTGATATGATTAACGGTACATTTAAAACTAGTAAAGGGTTTGACTTAACTGAAGAAGAAGCAAAAGCAGTAGCTATTGCTGATAAATATTTAGATCAATTCCTTGCAGCTGATAAAGTAGTGTTTGGTTTCCCATTATGGAACTTAACAATTCCAGCGGTACTTCACACATATATCGATTACTTAAACCGCGCTGGAAAAACATTCAAATATACATCGGAAGGTCCTGTAGGGCTTATTGGTGATAAGAAGATTGCATTATTAAATGCACGTGGTGGCGTATATTCTGAAGGACCAGCAGCTGGTGTAGAAATGGCTGTTAAATATGTAGCAAGTATGATGGGCTTCTTTGGTGTAACAAATATGGAAACAGTTATTATTGAAGGTCATAATCAATTCCCAGATAAAGCAGAAGAGATTATTGCAGAAGGTCTTGAAAAAGCTGTGAAAGTAGCAAGCTCGTTTTAATTAAAATATAATCGTCACTCAAACATAGCAAGTACCCTTGCAGTATCAACGTTTTTAAGACGTTGGTATTGCTTTTTTATCATTTTAACCGAGAAGACCCCCTCCTCTAAACGAAGTGAAGGTGGGGGATGAATCGGTTTTTTCTTTTTAAAGAAAACGTCTCTTTTTGTAGAACGTATGTTTGAGTTGGTTTATAATGATCTTATCAAATAAAAGAAGGTGAGAACAGGTGAAGAAAGCGTATTTTTCGAAACGGATCTACAAGATAGATTTGCCGCATGAAATGGTAGATGTATTGGCAGAGACAATCGAAANNGCATTACAAAAACTATATGAAAAGCAAACGCAAGAGAAGCTTAAGAAACTCAAGAAAAAGTTGAAACAAGAACGGACAAAACTAACAAATCTTCGCAAAATCAAACAAAGTTGTGTGAAAGGAGCGCTGACGTTTCCGAAAAACACCCGCTTCGAGAAGCACAACAACCTCATCTCCTTATCTCGTAAAAAATACACCTTAATTTGGCTAAATGAATATTTGTTTGAACACCAATACTTAGATGTTCAAATCAAAAGAATTCAGGCGAAAATCGGTCATCTCACTCATAGACAATCCCGTTTAACGCAAAAACTTTCATCCGATCAAACGAATATTCCAAGCGCAGTATTTGGAAGCAAAAAACTGTTTCGCTCGCAATTTACCATCCGCGAGTTTGTACGTAACCATGACAAATGGAAAACAGTATTTTCTCGTGCTCGAAATAAACAACTGATCCTATCTGGCCGTAAAGATGCCAAACATGGAAATTTTGTATTTCAGTATGTGCCGGCGACAAAAGAATTATGGATGACGACAAGTTCTGGGAAAACACTTATGTTTCCAGCTGTTATGTTCCCGCATGGGCAAGAAAAAATTGAAGAAGTAATCACAACTCAATTACAGTGTAAGAATAAGAAAAAGCATGGCAAACCAATTGCATGGTCTGTGGAAGACTATGGTTCCTATTATATTGTGAAATGTTTAGTCGATGTACCGGAAAATCCACACACGAATTACAGCACATCAGATGGTGTCATCAGTGTAGATTGTAATCTTGAGCATTTTGCTTGGGCAAATGTAACGAAGGATGGAAATTACAAAGGAAGTGGTTCCCTCCGTTTTGCTACCATGGGGAAATCTACAGGGCATATCACAAAAATCATCGAAGTGGAAGCCATTCGCTTAGTGGACTTAGCGGAGCGGTATAACAAACCAATTGTACTAGAGAAATTAGATACGACCCAATCGAAAACTGGGGATCGTTACGGAAATAAGCGAGCGAATCAAATGAAGAGTATGTTTGCGTATGAGAAGATGACAAGTGCGATCCGCAGTCGTGCAGATAAAAGAGGCGTGGCTGTCTTTCAAGTGAATCCCGCTTACACTTCAATCTCCGGAAAGATGAAATACATGCGGAAATTCGGTATCTCTATTCATCAATCCGCGGCTTTTACAATTGGTCGCCGGGGATTAGGATATAAAGAGAAAGTGCCTAAGGTATTGCAGCCTTATATTCCAAATAAAGAAGCACATCACTGGAGCCATTGGCATCAATTAAACAATCGATTAGATATTAGCACGCATCATTTCTATCAGCTATACGACGTAGATCAGCCGACAGAAGTCTTACAAATCGAACGGTTACACTTGTTTGAAAATGAAAAGAAAAAACTAGCAAAAATATTTGCATGATAAAAAAAGAACACTTTGTCCCAGATTTTTACGCTTCTTACCAGAGCAGATAACAAGTCTAGGAACTGGATGCATGATAAAGTGTTCTAGCCTCGATATAAGAAAAAGTAGTTGTACCTATTGTGTTTGCCTTTCGTCGGAAGATGGAATAGGTCGTCTTACATTCCATACAGACACTACCGAACTCTATATCGTTGTATCCTCTTTGTTGAACGGGAGGAACTGTTTTTGCCCGAGCAGAAGCAGGAGAATCCCCCACCTCAAGCTCGTTTAGAGGTAGGTGGGGGGAGTTCAATTAAGGAGTATGGCCAAGAAGTTGATGGACCTTTGTTTGAACAGAATTATCGAAGGTATTTAGAAGAAGGGAATCAGCTTATTGATGGAGCTTTTGAGTTCGTACAACAGCTTCAAAGCAAATATGACTTATATATTGTTACAAATGGTGTTTCTAAGACACAGGAGAAACGTTTATGTAATTCAGGATTACATTCACTCTTTAAGGATATTTTTGTTTCGGAAGACACAGGCTACCAAAAGCCGATGAAGGAATACTTCGATTATGTTTTTGCAAGAATTCCTAATTTTTCTGTGGAGAAAGGGTTAATTATCGGTGATTCCTTAAGTGCAGATATTAAAGGTGGGCAGTTAGCAGGATTAGATACTTGCTGGTTTAATCCGGGAAGGAATTCGAATCGAACGGGGATTGTACCAACCTATGAAATACAGAGTTTTGACGAGTTATATGAGATTTTAAAAGGATAGTTGAAAAAGAATTTTTATTTGTAAAAATAAACACTCTTTGTTCAAAAAGCAAGTACTACCACTTTATAGTGACGGTACTTGCTTTTTATTTGCTTATTCTGTTATTTGGTATTTTCAAGAGCTGCTTGTTTATTCTCAATACTGTTAGGGAGTGGGAATAAATTACCAATCATTGCAGCGCCAAGCATTGGTAATAGTAAATTGATTGGGAAAAACATAAGTAATAATAGGGTAATAGCAATTGGTTTTCGCAGTGCGTAGCTTGAAATGGCTGTCGTCACGGTAGCTACAGCAGCAAGTGGATCTACCGGTATGACAGTGGCCATCGCATATCCAATACTTGCGCCAGAAAAGATAATCGGAAAAATATGTCCACCACGCCAACCTGTATTTAGACAAACTGCCGTTATACATAATTTTAAAATGCCTGAAAGAAGTAACATCCAAAATGATAATTCTGTCCATTCATGTACGAGTTCTTTTAATTGATGTTCTCCTGAAAACATTGTATATGGGAGATAAGTTCCAGCAATCCCTAAAAGAATACCGCCAATAATCCCTAATGTTACCTTATATTCTTTAAAAGGATGTACGATTTTCTCCAATGTATGTTCGATCTTGAAATAAAAGTAGCCTACACTAGCTCCTATACAAGCAAGTGGTAAAAAGGCAACCCACTCACGAAGGGCAAAAGATCCCTCTCCAAAGTTAACGATAAAAGATCCTCGATTATCAAATTTACTCAGGAGTAAATAAACAGAAAAACCAGCAAACGTAGTAGCGGCATATACAATAGCCTTTTTTCCTTTAGAAACTTCAGCAAGTCGCTCATTCTCATTTTCATTTGGTGCTAAATAGCCGAATAACGGTGCATTAAAAATAACACTTAAAGTAGCACCAATCCCAATTTCTGTTAGCCCCTGCATTCCTTTTACAGCAAACTGAAAGCGATCGCCAACCCACGTACAAAGCCCACCTATAATCCCAACAAGTGCTGCTTCGGGCCCTAAACTTGCCCCAAATGTTAAAACAATAACGGCTGTTAATGTAGCTTTATGTACAAATCGGTATTCAATTCTACCCGTTTTCTTATATTCAGCCATTACCTCTGGCATTAAACGCGGGTATGTACCAAAGTATTTTTGTGATAGTCCGATAAGAATACCACCGATTGTTGTTATACAAATTGTGTAATAGGATGGTAATGCGAATTCTGTCGGTAAATATTCCCATACGAAATGAATTCCAGCATTAGTGACAACTAAAAATAACCAGACTGTAGCACCAACGATAGAACCTAGAAACATACCATACAAGGTGAGTAAATAGTGTGTATTTCTTCTAATAGTCAATTTTTATGCCTCCTCTATTTATACGTTATTATGAAAGGTTAGGGATTCTGGTACGAAAAGAATGAATTGAATATGCATATTATTTTTTAAAAAGAGTTACTTATTCAACATATATTACAAAATTTATTAGTATTATTTCTTTTGAATAAGCGAAATACAAGGGATGTTTAAAGGTTTTACTCACATAGAGATGATCATGCATATGTCATGTGCTGAAGTAAACGTAGATTGTCTAAAGTACTATTGTAATCTCTACGAGAATTGTATACTAGTACAAGTTAACATACACATTAGATTTAGGGGGTTTCTTGTTTGATTTGTGAGTTGAAAGAACAAGCGCTTGATGAACTTGATGGAAAATGGGGATTGGCGGTAGGAGCTACGTTGTTCATTATATTTCCTTTCGTATGGTTTTGGGGATGGAGCAGGATAATAGAATCGTTTATGATAGATATTATTGTAATAGTAATGATTGGGCCTTTAACTTTAGGTGCTTACTATCTGGCCTTAAATACAGTTCGTGAAAAGGCAGTTGGAATTGGGCAATTATTTAGATGGTGTAAAGCGGTCAAGAAGTTTATTAAATCAATTTTAATACTTGTATTAATGGATATCTATATTACCTTATGGACAATGCTGTTTATCATTCCGGGAATTGTTAAATTGTTTTCTTACACTATGACCTTCTTTATTTTAAACGACCATCCAGAATTTTCAATGAACCGAGCTATTACTGAAAGCCGCCGTATAATGAAAGGGCATAAGAGGGAGTATTTCTTAATATGTTTAAGCTTTATCGGCTGGTTTATATTAAGTATCGTTACTTTCGGAATCGGTTTCTTATGGTTAATTCCATATTTTTATACTACGAAAGCGGCGTTTTATGAGAAAGTTTCACAAGACTATTATAAAAGAAAATATTTTGTAAACATTCAGAAAAATAATTGACATTAGGAAATTATTGCTATAAAATCAACGTTAATTGCATAGTCTTATCAAGAAAAGGTGGAGGGACAGGCCCTATGAAACCTTGGCAACAGCCGTATAGCGGAATTGTGCCAAATCCTGCAGGTAATAAACCCTGAGAGATAAGAAAGAGCCTTTAGAGCGTGTTTTCAAACTGCTTCTTTCTTGTTCGGGAAAGAAGCAGTTTTTTTATTTTTTATAAAAGAAAGGAGTATAGAAAATGAGTGAATCATGGGGAAGAGGAACAATTTGTGTGCAAGGTGGTTATACACCGAAGAATGGTGAACCGCGTGTTTTACCGCTTTATCAAAGTACGACGTACAAATATGATACGTCAGATGATTTAGCAGCACTTTTTAATTTAGAGGCAGAGGGTTACATTTATACGCGTATTGGAAATCCGACACTAGCAGCATTTGAACAAAAGTTATCCGATCTCGAAGGTGGAGTTGGAGCTGTTGCAACAGCCTCTGGTCAAGCGGCTATTATGCTTGCTGTTTTAAATATTTGTAGTAGTGGTGATCATTTGCTTTGTTCTTCAACCGTTTATGGGGGAACTTTTAATTTGTTTGGGGTAAGTCTACGTAAACTAGGGATTGATGTTACCTTCTTTAATCCAAATTTATCTGCTGATGAAATTGTGGCACTTGCAAATGACAAAACAAAGTTGATTTATGCAGAGTCCCTGGGGAATCCAGCGATGAATGTTTTAAATTTTAAAGAGTTTTCGAAAGCTGCAAAAGAAATAGAAGTACCTTTTATCGTGGATAATACATTGGCGACACCATATTTGTGCCAAGCGTTTGAACATGGGGCAAATATTATTGTGCATTCTACAACGAAATATATTGATGGTCATGCAAGTTCATTAGGCGGAATTGTTATCGATGGCGGAAATTTTGATTGGACAAATGGAAAATATCCAGAGCTCGTCGAACCAGATCCAAGTTATCACGGTGTAAGTTATGTGCAGAACTTTGGGCAGGCGGCATATATTGTGAAAGCGCGCGTTCAATTATTAAGAGACTATGGTAACTGTATGAGCCCATTCAATGCGTATATTAGCAACATTGGTTTAGAGACATTGCATTTGCGAATGGAGCGTCATAGTGAAAATGCTCTTGCAGTGGCGAAGTGGCTTGCTAATCATGATCGTATTGAATGGGTGAATTATCCGGGGTTAGAGAGTAACGAGAATTATCCTCTAGCGCAAAAGTACCTGGCAAAAGGGGCAAGTGGTGTTTTAACATTTGGAATTAAAGGAGGATTAGAATCTGCGAAAGAGTTTATTGCAAATGTAAAACTAGCAACGCTTGTAACACACGTAGCGGATGCAAGAACATGTGTCATCCATCCTGCTAGTACAACGCACAGACAGTTAAATGAAGAAGAGCAGCGTTTGGCGGGTGTTTCATCGGATTTAATTCGCTTATCAGTCGGTATCGAAGATGTGTCTGATATTATTGCGGACCTAGAGAAAGCGTTAGTTGGAGGCAAAGCGCATGCCGATCATTGTTGATAAAGATTTACCTGCCCGTAAAGTATTGCAAAAAGAGAATATTTTTGTGATGACAAAAGAGCGAGCGGAAACACAAGATATACGTGCTTTAAAAATAGCAATTTTAAACTTAATGCCAACAAAACAGGAAACAGAAGCACAATTACTCCGATTACTCGGTAATACACCACTTCAATTAGATGTGCATTTGCTTCATATGGAGTCTCACATCTCTCGTAATGTAGCTCAAGATCATTTAACAAGTTTTTATAAAACATTTCGTGATATTGAGGGAGAAAAATTTGATGGTCTCATTATTACAGGGGCGCCAGTTGAAACACTTCCTTTTGAAGATGTAGATTATTGGGAAGAACTTGGACGTATAATGGAGTACTCAAAAACAAATGTAACATCTACATTGCACATTTGTTGGGGGGCGCAGGCTGGTTTGTATTATCATTATGGCGTTCCAAAATACCCACTTGAAGAAAAGATGTTTGGTGTATTTGAACATGAAGTACATGAGCAGCATGTGAAATTATTGCAAGGATTCGATGAACTCTTTTTTGCACCGCATTCACGTCATACGGAAGTGCGTGCATCTGATATTGAAAAAGTACGAGAATTGACTTTACTAGCAACGTCAGAAGAGGCAGGCGTTCACCTTGTTATGGGGCAGGAGGGGAAGCACGTTTTTGCTCTTGGTCATAGTGAATACAGTTGCTATACGTTAAAAGAGGAATATGAACGTGATAAACAAAAAGGGCTCAATATTAAGGTGCCCCAAAACTATTTTAAACATAATAATCCATCTGAAGATCCAATTATAAGGTGGCGGAGTCATGGAAACTTATTATTTTCAAATTGGTTAAATTATTATGTATATCAAGAAACCCCTTATCTTTTATAGGATGGTCATTATATAACACGTGGCAACGTTTTCTTTGTAAGGGCTACTCTTTATTTTTCTAAATGTTCAAAATACATTGTTTTTCAGAATTTTAACTTATATAATGGCATCTAAATACAATTTTCTAGAGGGGTGGACAGTATCATGAATGAAATTCAAGTAGGCTTATTAGGCCTTGGAACAGTTGGCAGCGGTGTAGTTCGTATTATTACGGATCATCAAGAACGATTGATGCACCAAGTTGGTTGTCCAGTGAAAGTAACAAAAGTATTAGTGCAAAATATTGAAAAAGAGAGAGAGGTCCAAGTACCCTCTACTTTATTAACGAAAAATGCGAATGAAATTATAGATAATCCTAATATTGATGTTGTCATTGAAGTGATGGGCGGTATAGAGGAAGCGAAAGCTTATATTTTAAAAGCTTTGAAAAATGGTAAACATGTTGTTACTGCTAATAAAGATTTAATGGCATTGCACGGAGCAGAACTTTTGACGGTGGCAAAAGAGAATCAAGCTGATTTGTTTTACGAGGCGAGTGTAGCCGGAGGGATTCCGATTCTGCGCAGCATCGTAGAAGGACTTTCTTCCGACCTGATTACGAAAGTGATGGGAATCGTGAATGGAACAACAAACTTTATTCTGACAAAAATGTCTGACGAAGGGAGAGCGTATGACGACGTGTTAAATGAAGCGCAGCAGCTTGGATTTGCGGAAGCAGATCCAACATCAGATGTTGAAGGTTTAGATGCAGCAAGGAAAATGACGATTTTGGCTACTCTTGGTTTTTCTACAAATGTAGAACTTGGAGATGTGAAGGTGAAAGGGATTACTTCCATTACGGAGGAAGATATTGCGTATAGTAAAAGCTTAGGATACACAATTAAATTAATTGGGCTTGCAAAGCGCGATGGTGAAAAGTTAGAGGTAACAGTTGAACCAACGTTACTTCCGAATACACATCCTCTTGCAGCTGTTCAAAATGAATATAACGCCGTGTATGTGTATGGTGAAGCGGTAGGAGAAACGATGTTTTATGGGCCTGGTGCAGGAAGCTTACCAACAGCGACAGCAGTTGTTTCTGATTTAGTCGCTGTAATGCAAAATGTACGCCTTGGTGTAACTGGAAATAGTGCAGTTTCTCCGCAATATGAGAAGGTATTAAAAGAGCCAAATGAAATTTTTGTGAAAAAGTTTTTACGTTTACATGTAAAAGATGAAATTGGTGTGTTTGCAAAACTTACATCTTTATTCTCCGAACGAGGTGTGAGCTTTGAGAAAATTATTCAAATGCCACTTGGTGAGAAAGGAAAGGCTGAGATTGTTATCGTAACGCATCGTGCATCACTTGCAGACTATGAATATATTTTACATACACTGAGCACATACGAAGAAGTAGGTTGTGTAAAAGCAAACTATCGAATCGAAGGAGATGCTAAGTAATGTGGAAAGGCTTGCTTGCTGAGTATGAAGAGTTTTTACCTATTACGGAAAAGACACCACCCTTAACATTGCATGAAGGTAATACACCACTTATTTTACTAGAAAACCTTTCAAAGCAGTGGGGCGTAACAATTTACGGGAAAATAGAAGGGGCGAATCCAAGCGGTTCCTTTAAGGATCGCGGTATGGTAATGGCGGTAGCGAAAGCGAAAGAAGCGGGGAGCGGGGCGATTATCTGTGCATCTACGGGTAATACGTCTGCATCTGCAGCAGCTTATGCAGCTAGGGCAGGGCTATCATGCATCGTCATTATCCCGAATGGTAAGATTGCATACGGAAAGTTAGCGCAAGCCGTCATGTACGGTGCTGAGGTTATAAGTATTGATGGGAATTTCGACCATGCTTTGCAAATTGTGCGTAAGTTAAGCGAATTATCACCTATTACACTTGTAAATTCCGTTAATCCATACCGAATTGAAGGGCAAAAAACAGCTGCATTTGAGATTTGTGATGCGCTTGGAAAGGCACCGGATATTTTAGCACTTCCAGTTGGGAATGCAGGCAATATTACAGCGTATTGGAAAGGTTTCAAAGAGTATCATGAAAGACTTGGTACGGGTTTACCAAAGATGCATGGATTTGAAGCTGAAGGAGCTGCGGCGATTGTACGCGGACATAAAATAGAGGAGCCAGAAACAATCGCGACAGCCATTCGCATTGGGAATCCGGCAAGTTGGAAGCAAGCCGTCCTAGCTACAGAACAATCTCGAGGTAAAATTGACGAAGTAACAGATCGTGAAATTCTTGAGGCATATGAATGGTTAGCGAAGTACGAAGGGATCTTTGCAGAACCTGCTTCATGCGCTTCTCTTGCAGGTGTTTATAAACAATTGCAAAGCGGTGGGATTGCAAAAGGAAGTCAGGTTGTAGCGGTATTAACAGGTAACGGTTTGAAAGATCCGAACACCGCTATTGATACGAAAAAAATTCAGCCGAGTGTATTACCAAATGATGAAAAGGTTGTTTTTGATTATATTCAGAAAGCTGTCTTTCAGTGAAATAGATGAAGCCTATTGAGCATGATGCTCAATAGGCTTTTTTATGTTGAGGATGTTTGTACCAATCTGAATAAATGCTTGAATAATCCAGCCTGTTGTAAAGGAAAGGATAATGGTTCCGAAGTAAATAGGCCCATCTAACAAGAAACTGAGTGTTAAAAATAAAAAGGCTAATGAAATTTCCGTGCGGCGAAATGTCCACTTTTTCTTTTCAGCCATGGTTAAGACAAATGCTTCTTGCGGTGCAGCACAAAGCTGTGAAGATACATAAATACCAATTCCAGCACCTACAAATAGATTTCCACATATAAGTGTTATATATTTTGGAAGAGAACGGATTAAATTCATAATGGCATCGATAGAACCAATCCAATCAACAAAAACAGAAATAAGAACCATAGTAACAATTGTTCCGACTGTAATATGCTTTTTATTTAGAAAGAGCACAATAAGTGTAAAAACAAAGTTAATCATAAAAATCCAAAAGCCAATACTAATTCCAAAGTTTTGATATAGGGCAATGAAAAATGAATCATAAGGGCTAAGGCCAAATGAAGTAATAGTTGTCATCATATTAATTCCAAGAGATAGGATGAGTAGTCCACTAATAAAAAATATATAGTCTAGTTTTAGACGTATCATATGTTTCAAATCCTTTCCGAATGTACTTGCTAGGAAAGGATATATTGTGGAAAGCTTACCAGGTCAAGAGGGAATTTTTGATGAGGTTCATTTAAATGAGAGAAGGCGAGGAAGTAAGATGACAAATATAAAAAAAATTGCTGAAATTGCTGGTGTATCAGTATCAACAGTTTCGCGAGTATTAAATAACCATCCGTATGTAAGTGATAAAAAGAGAAAAGAAATTTTAGCAATTATTGAGGAATTAAATTACACACAAAACGTGAATGCGATTCATTTAGTGAAAGGAAAAACAAATGTAATTGGTGTTTTATTGCCGCATGTAAATGATCAATATTATAGTGCGATTATTGAGGGGATATCGAGAGAAACTGCAAAGAATAATTATCATATGATGCTTTGTCAGACGAATTACAGTGAAGAACGGGAACTTGAAATTTTGCAGATGTTAAAAATGAAAAAGCTTGATGGAGTCATTATATGTTCCCGGACAAATGATAAGGAAAAGCTCGAGGAGTATACGAAATTTGGGCCAATTGTAGTGTGTGAAGAAATAGATTCGAGTTTCATTTCGAGCGTACATATTGATTATTATAAAGTGTTTTCACAAGGAATGAACAGCTTGATAGATGCTGGTCATACTTGTATTGGATATTGTATTGGAAGAGACAATAGCATTAATAGTCAAAGAAGAAAACAAGCGTACGAGGATGCACTGCAACATATTTCTATTACACCTGCAGATAACTGGAAATTTAAAGGGTGTTTTAAGGTGGATGACGGGCGTAATGTAATAAGGGAATGGATGCGGATGTCTGTAAAGCCGACAGCATTCCTTATTTCTTGTAACCATATTGCGGCAGGGATGGTAACAGAAGCAAAAAAACATAGTATTCGAATTCCGGAAGATCTAGCTATTATTGGATGTGACGATCAAGAAGTAGCAGATGTATTAGGAATTACAACGATTGCTCATTCTAGTAAAGCAGTTGGTGCAAAAGCATTTGAAATACTATATGAGAAGATAAAAGATGAAAAAATAGATGTGAAGAGTATTGAACTCTTACCGCAATTGACTATTCGTGAAACTACCTAAGTTATAGAAGAGATGAAAATCGCTTTTCAAATAGGCGTTTGGTATAATATGGGCAATCTACTAGGCTAAAAGGAGTTTTGACATGAGGGCAAAATTAGTAAAAGGAATTTTACTTATTACAATTGCATCTTTTTGTTTATTTGCATATGGCTTTATTTCGGGTGTGAATGATGTATTAAATCCGAAGGCTTCTAATTTAACTACGAAAACAGAAGAAAAACAAGTACAAGGGAAACAAAAACCAGGGACATTGCAAGTAGTTAGCTTAGGGGATTCTTTAACACGAGGTGTTGGCGATAAAGAAGGCATTGGCTATGTGGGACGAGTGAAAGAAAGTCTACAAAAGGATTATAAACAAAAGGTTGCATTAACGAACTTAGCGGTGAGCGGTGCGAAGATGCCAGATTTGCTAAAGCAAATAGAGAGCAGCGGCGCTCAGTATGCCATTAAGCAAGCAGACTTAATTGTTTTAACAATTGGAGGAAATGACTTATTTCCAGGTTGGGAATCACTTGAAAAGATAGATTTAGAGGCATATCGTCCTGATGTAGAAACATTTCAAAGTCAGGCGAAGCAAATTTTAACTGACGTTCGAAAGTTAAATCCAGATAGTCCGATTTTTTGGCTTGGATTATATAATCCATTTGAAGATGTAGAGGATTTAAAAGGTTCTTCATCGATTGTTGTAGATTGGAACGCATCTTTAGAGAAATTAGCAATAGATAATAAAAATGTATATATTACACCAACGTTCGATCTGTTTCAAAATCGTGGGAAGGAATTATTGTACTCAGATCATTTCCATCCGAATGAAACAGGCTACTCATATATGGCAGATCGCTTATTACAAAATGTTGTAAGTAAGTTGAAGCTAAATGAAGGAGGGACGAAATGAAGACGATACTTTCAGTGCGAAATGTGAAAAAGATCATTGGGAAAAAGACGCTTGTTGAAAACATTTCGTTTGATGTGAAGCAAGGAGAAGTGTTTGGATTTTTAGGTCCAAATGGAGCTGGAAAGACGACGACCATTCGGATGCTAGTAGGGCTTATTAAAGCAACTGAGGGCGAGATTACGGTTGGCGGCTATCATATTAAAGAGGATTTTCAGAAGGCGATGAGGCAAATTGGTAGTATCGTGGAAAATCCAGAGCTTTATACATATTTAACCGGATGGGAAAATTTAAAGCAATTTGCACGGATGCTTGGCGGTATATCAGATGAACGTATTTTAGAAATAGCAAAAATGGTTCACTTAGACGAACGTATTCACGATAAAGTAAAAACATATTCTCTTGGTATGAAACAGCGTCTTGGAATCGCACAGGCTCTTCTTGGAAATCCGAAACTGCTTATATTAGATGAGCCAACAAATGGTTTAGATCCAGCTGGCATAAGAGAGATGCGGGAGTTTATACATAAGCTTGTGAAAGAAGAAAATATGAGTGTCTTTATTTCGAGTCACTTACTAAGTGAAGTACAAATGATATGTGATCGCGTGGCTATTATTCATAAAGGAAAAATGATTACGGTTGCACCAATTGAAGAGTTAATTAAAACCGCGAGCGATCGTGTTGAATGGGTTGTTACACCGATTTCTCAAGCGCTAGAAATTTTAAAAACTTCAACAGAAGTCAGGGAAATTAGCATTGATAATGAACGTTTATTGTGCCGAATGGATATTGCGACAATTAGTAATTGGAATAAACGTTTTGTAGAAAGTGGAATAGCTGTACATAGCGTGAAGGAGCTTGTATTTACGCTAGAAGATCTATTTATCGAACTCACGAGGAGTGAGCAACATGCGTGAATTTGCGAATCTTGTTTTAAATGAATCAGAAAAAATTTATCGAAAGAAGCGTATTTTTGTCGTTATGCTCATATTGGCAATTCTAATTCCTTTGTTTGTTTATGCACAGTATCGCGAAGTGCAGACAACGCAAAAACGCCTTGGTACGAGCGATTGGAAAGTATCACTGCAGCAGCAAATTGTTGATTCACAAAATCGCTTGAATAATTCTAGATTACCAGAAGAATGGCGTGCTTGGTTGAAAGTACGAGTTGAGCAACAACAATATTATTTAGACAATGATATTAATCCAACTGCACCGGGAGCACCGACATTTGTACGAGCATTCATTGAACAGGGAATTACATTATTTATTCCGCTCCTTGTAATGATTGTTGCCATTGACATCGTATCGGGAGAGCGAAGTGATGGAACGATGAAAATGCTTCTAACAAGGCCGATTCGGCGCTGGAAAATTCTCCTGAGTAAATACGTGACTATGCTGCTATTTATCTCACTTATATTGCTTTTGGTAGGGATTTTTTCTTATGTATTATCGGGCGTTGTTTTCGGATATACCGGATGGAATTTGCCAACATTGACGGGGTTTGGAATTGATAAAGAAACACTGAATACAAATTTTGTCCATCTTATCCCGCAGTGGCAATATATTTTAATGGCATATGGGTTAGCATGGTTTGTTGCGATTGTGGTCGGAACTATATCCTTTATGGTTTCGGTGTTAATTCGTAATACACCAGCTGGTATGGGGGTTATGCTAGCGGCGTTGATTGCAGGTGGTATATTGAGTTCCTTCGCAACCTCTTGGGAAGGGGCAAAATATATTTTTAGCGTAAATTTATCGCTCACAGATTATTTATCAGGGAAGTTACCGGCGTTGCAAGGCCTATCGATGAGTTTTTCATTAATGAATTTAACAGTTTGGGCTGTAGCTTCTCTTATCATTTCATTTGTCGTATTTATGAAGCAAGACATGGTCAATTAAATGAATAGGAAGTGAAGAGATGGAACATATTTTAAAGAATGATTGGGAGCCGTTACTGGCACCAGAATTTGAAAAACCATATTATCAGAAACTAAGACAGTTTTTAAAAGAAGAATATAGTACCCATGTAATATACCCAAACGCTGATGATATTTTTAATGCATTGCATTATACAAGTTATGAGGATACAAAGGTTATTATTTTAGGGCAAGATCCATACCATGGACCAAATCAGGCACACGGTTTAAGTTTTTCTGTACAACCAGGTGTAAAAACACCGCCATCACTGCAAAATATGTACAAAGAGTTGCAT
The DNA here is from genome assembly GCF_002561295.1 of Bacillus cereus. GTDB lineage: Bacteria > Bacillota > Bacilli > Bacillales > Bacillaceae_G > Bacillus_A > Bacillus_A cereus_S. Next base: position 36,516 of record NZ_NTUG01000021.1, on the reverse strand, counting down.
GCAGACCTCGGCTGTGAAATTCCGAATAACGGTTATTTAGTGAAGTGGGCAGAGCAAGGTGTTCTATTGCTTAATGCAGTATTAACTGTTAGGCAGGGAGAGGCTAATTCTCATAAGGGAAAAGGATGGGAGCATTTCACTGATCGCGTAATTGAACTTTTAAATGAAAGAGATAAACCAGTGATTTTTATATTATGGGGGCGCCACGCACAAGCGAAGAAAAAGCTGATTACAAATTCTAATCATCATATTATTGAATCCGTACATCCAAGTCCTTTATCAGCAAGAAGAGGCTTCTTTGGTAGTAAACCATTTTCAAAAGTGAATGAGATCTTATCTAGTATGAATGAGAAAGAAATGGATTGGCAAATTCCAAACCTATAAAAAAGGTAGCTAACAGGATGATTGTTAGCTACCTTTTTGCTTATTGTTGTTCGTTTTTTAATTTTGCATCTAGTACGAACGTACCAAATGGGATAACAGAAGCAATGAATGCACCTAAAGCCCATAAGATCGATTTACGGTGTACGATTGTTACTTGAATTACTGCAAAGATGAATAGTATGAATAGTACGCCGTGAGCCATACCTGTAATTTTAACGGCTGCTGGAAAATCCGCAAAATATTTTAAAGGCATTGCTACGAATAATAATAGTAGGAAAGAAATCCCCTCGACTAATCCAATTGCTCTTAATCTTCCGATTGGTGTAGATAACATGAAACGGCCTCCTTAAATGTGAGCTTGTATATAGTAAATCTTTATTCTTATTCAAAATAAAATTGCCTATTTTGTTTCATTATATATAAAAACAAAGTTTACACTACGAGAATGTTGTAAAGTTCAAAATATCTTCACAAAGCTACTTATATTTAAATAAAAACCCACTTGAAGTATTTGACTTCAAATGGGTTTTGTGAATGGATTTATATAAGTACAAATTGAAATACAGACAAAAACCTTCTCTTTTTAGGTGGGAGGGGGGATCCGCCCATGGGTAGAAGCGGACAGTGCCTTTTTTAGCCCCATGCCAAGTGAAAAACACAAGGAGAAAGAGAGTGTAAGTCACTTTTTGTTTTGGAAGCAGTCATATACATGTAGAAATCAAACCCATATTGGAAGTGTGATTTTATATAAATGCAAATTGAAATACAGACAAAAACCCTCTCTTTTTAGGTGGGGAGAGGATCCGCCCGTGGATAGAAGCGGACAGTGCCTTTTTCTGTCCCATGCCAAGTGAAACCAAAAGGAGAACGAGAGTGTAAGTTACCTTTTGGTTTCATAGTAGCAATGTGTATGTTGAAAAATTTATATACTAAACTAGAACTTCAGTTTTAAGTACAAATTTCTCAACAACTTTAGCAACGCCGTCATTCATATTTGTATCTGTTACGTAGTTTGCAATTTCTTTAATGTCATCTGGCGCATTGCCCATGGCAACACCAAGGCCAGCGAACTCGATCATTGCTTGATCGTTGTAGCTATCGCCCATTGCAATTACTTCTTCACGCTTGATGCCAAGTTTTTGAATTAATTGATTTAAGCTTGTTCCTTTTGTTACACCAGCTTCAGTAAATTCTAAGAAAAATGGCTTAGAACGCATCACGCTTAATTTACCTTCTAGTTGTTTTTGGAGTTTCTTTTCTACTTCTACAAGGCGTTCAGCTTCTTTATTCATTAACACTTTTACAACAGGTTCTTGGATAGCTGCTTTAAAACTATCCACTTGGATAAGTGGCATGCCTGTCAGTTGGGCTTCGATGTCTGTATATGGATTATTCTCTTCTGTTACGATGTCATCTCCGACATACGTATGAATCCAAACGTCTTCATTTTTACTGATTTCATATAGGCTGTGAACGATTTCAGGAGATAGTGTACTACTGAATAGTTCTTCATCCGTTTTACAGTTAATAATTTTTGCACCATTAAATGATAGGATAAAACTTCCGTATTCTTCTAAGCGAAGCTCCTTCGCAATATGGCGCATACCAAATGTCGGACGGCCGGAAGCAAGTACAACCTTTACACCTTGCCCTTGGGCTGTCATTAAAGCTTGTTTTGTACGCTCTGAAATTGTATGGTCATCGCGTAGTAAAGTATCATCTAAATCTAAAACAATCATTTTATAAGACATATAGAAAGTTCCTTTCTGTATTGAAATCATAGTTGGTGTTGCTAAAATTTCGTTCTAGCAAGTTGATGAGGGGAATAGTAAGACATCGAACCTCTTTGAAGATATATAAATGCAAATTGAAAAATATAGAAACCCACTTTTTTTAGATGGAAGAGAGAATCCGCTCATGGATAGAAGCGGACAGAGCCCTTTTTAGCCCCATGCCATGTGAAAACACAAGGAGAAAATGAGAGCAGGGCTTTTTTTGATTTCCGAGCCGTAATTTCTATGTTGAAAAATCAAAATCGATTTATCCCGCATTAACGGACAGTAACACTCCCACCTCAAAATTCAGCGGAAGAAAGGAAGTTAGGTGGGAGATGAAACTGTCCGTAAAAGCCTGATTGGTTCAACTAATAATCAGTGGGGGATGAAAAAAATCCCCCACTGATTAAAGTTTCACTTTATATGGTGAAGTGAATGACTGTATTGTTAGTATATATTATCATGGGCGTATTGCCCATGATAATTCTATCATATCTTTCGAGAGAACTCCCACCTCTAAACAATGGAAGTTTTCCAGTTTAGGATGGTTGTTTTTCCTTTGAACGGGAAAATAGCATTTCAAGTAAAATGGCCATGACAGAACCGAGTACAAGGCCGTTGCTTAAAAATGATGCTAAAAATGGTGGAAGAGTCGAAAATGCTTGTGGAGGTACAAACATAACTCCAATTCCTGTGAAAAGTGAAAGACCAGCAACGCGGAATAGGCGCTCTCTATCTTCCACAGTATCGTATTCCCGAAAAGCGAGACCAATCATACTTGCAAATACAGGATAGATAGCTGCATATCCAACAGCGACAGGAATAGCTGCGAAGAACGAAGTGATTTTTGGAAATATACTAATTACAATAATAAAACCTGATCCTAACATAAAAGGAAGTCGTTTATAAATATTCGTGGTAGCAATAAATCCGGCGGAACCTGAAATGGCGACTGGACCGATTGCTGAGAACAAACCGCCTAACAATTGATTAATTCCTGTGATAACACCAGCTTGTTTAAAGCGATCGTGGACGGCATCTTTTTCGTATTTAGAAACAACTTTTTGTACAACACGAATGCTTGCTAACATATTTGTTAGAAGTAACAGTGTGACAAAGATAACGGTAATCGCCATATTCCATTCAATGCGGGGGTATCCAAATACGAATAGGGATGGAAGTCGAATGATATCTGTTACAGGTGTAACCGGATTTGATAACCCAAAGCATGCAAATAAAATCCATCCGAAGACAATGCTAAAAAGAACAGAGTATTGCCCAATAATAGGTAGCTTCATGATGAAAAAAGATAGTAAAATAACAATGAGTGAAAGGATGAATACGTTTGCTTGTACTTCAGTATGTTGTCCATCAAGGCCAAACATTCCTTTTAGGAACGAACCGCTGAGCTGGGCAACGAGAAGGAATAAGTATGTTCCGATTACTGTTGGTGTGAAATAACGAACAAGCTTGTCAATAAGTCCTAAAACACTAAGAATAATACAGATAATGCCGCTTAAAAGAAATGCGTATTGCAAGACCCGAAGTGTTTCGCTATTTGATCCGAATAATACGACACCTAAGCTTGCATATAGCGAGAAGATTCCCCACCAAAGGCCAGCGGGACCTTCTTGAATAGGGAGTCTATGGCCAAATACAGCTTGCAAAAGGCCAGCGAAACCGAGAACAAATAATGTTCGTTGTACAAAAGCGATAGCCTCGGCACCTTCAAGCCCATAGTTGGCAGCAACGCTGATTGGTACAATTAGACTACCAGCTAAAATAAATAATGCCCACTGTAGGGCGGAAAGAAATGTTTTCATTATATCAACCTCTTTCGTAGATTCCGCTTCTAGTATATACGTATCTTATTTCCACTGGCAAAGGTTGTAGCAAAGAAAAGAGTTGAAAAATGAGATGGATGCACGTAGACAATTATGTATTGCGGTTGTATGTATGTGTTTTGTTGTGGTTCTTGGAACAATTGGTTTTATGGTGATAGAAGAGATCAGTTTGTTTCAAGCCTTTTGGATGACAATGATTACAGTGTTAACGGTTGGGTATGGAGATGCAGTTCCGTTAACACAGGCCGGTAAGGTTTTTGCGCTGCTTATTATTCCTGTTGGGGTAGGGATTGTTACATATGCAATCGGGGTAGTAGCAGCAATGATTATTGAAGGGAATTTATTTCATGCAGTGCGGAGGAAGAAGATGGACAAACACATAGCAGAGTTACAGGGCCATATTATCGTATGTGGTTGTGGTAGAGTAGGGCTTCAAGTTGTACACGAATTACAAGAGAAAAACATCCCGTTTGTCGTTGTAGATAAAGAAGAAACTTTGCTAGAGAAAGAAAAATTTTTATATATACAGGGTGATGCTACAGAGGATCAAGTATTGCATAAGGCAGGAATTACGAAGGCGGTAGGTTTAGTGGCAATTGTTGCAAATGATGCTGAAAATGTTTTTATCACATTAACAGCACGAGGGCTCAACGATGCAATTAAAATCGTAGCTAGAGCTGAAAAACCAGAAACGGAAGAGAAATTACGCCGTGCTGGTGCGAATAAAGTTATTAATCCATCTAGTATGGCCGGAATTCACATTGCAAAAGGAATCGCAAATCCGTTAACAGTCCATTATATTGATGCAGTACTTTATGGAACAGAGCAGTCCTTTGCAATAGAAGAAGTTCAAATGGGTGAAGGTTCTCTTTTAATTGGAAAAACATTGATAGAAAGTAATATAAGAAATCAATTTGATGTTACAATTTTAGCGATTTTAAGGGATGGAAATGTTATTCATAATCCAACAGGGCAGGAAAAATTGCAAGAACATGATATGATAATAGTATTTGGTCCAGTAGAGAAGCTGGGGCAATTTGAGAAAGAATTACAAAGTACGAGGTGAAAAAGGAATGCAAGTATCTAGCGATAAGATTTTAAATAAAATGGCAAATGAAATTGCAAAAGCAAAAAGTAGTGAAGGACAGAAGGCGAAAGAACATCTATCAGTTGTTCGTGCTTTATGTGATTTACTTTTAGATGAACAGGGTGAATCTCATACGTATGTAGAGCCAAAATTACAATCACAAGTTATACCATCTCGCCAGGTGACAATGACAGCAACAACTCAGCAAGTCATGCCAGTTTCAGGGGAACCTGTCTATATGAAAGAAGAAGATGCAAATGGAAACTCTTTATTTGATTTTTAAAAATTAAATTATTTGGCTTATGCGCGAAAATTTTTTATCATAAAAATAAAAAGGGGAATTCGAATGAAAACTTTCTTCTTATTAGGGTGTATTGCAGCAGGTCTATCAGTTGTATTAGGAGCTTTTGGTGCACATGGTTTAGAAAATAAAGTCTCTGCCAAAATGTTAGAAGTTTGGAAAACAGGTGTTACATATCAAATGTTCCATGCTGGAGGCTTATTCGTTGTTGCGTTATTAATGGATAAAATGCAATCTTCTTTACTAAGTACAGCAGGCTGGTTTATGGTAGCCGGAATTATTATGTTCTCTGGAAGTCTCTATGCGTTAAGTACAACAGGTATTAAATTTTTTGGACCAATTACACCACTTGGTGGAGTAGCATTTATTATCGGTTGGATTTTAGTAGGAACTGCAGTTGTAAAAGGATTATAAAGACAAAACAAAAGCTGGCATTTGCCAGCTTTTATTATTATCTTGGAGGATATGCTGCTGGTTGAACAGGTAAATAGTTAATTTCTTCAGGGAATTCTACATAATCTAAGTAAATCATAAGTAATAAGAAACGCTTCCCAGATTGTGGTTCACTGATGACGATATGGTCACGTCCAGCCGCCTCAATAATTCCTGTATAGGATTGTGTGCCAAGCGAGCTACCACGCTCATATGTCATAACAACAGTTGCTTGCTTTCCTTTGTTTAAGCGAAGGATGTTTTCAATATATGATTGCTCTAGTGGAAGCATACCTTGTGATGCTGAAAGTTGTGCTTGAGAAGCTTGTTGTTGCATCGCCTGTTGTTGCATCATTTGTTGCTGTTGTTGTGGTGTCATTTGTTGCTGTCCTGGAGGCAGTTGGGTTCCAGAAGGTTGAAAATAAGTTCCATAGTATGGATTTTGTTGCTGTGCCATTCAAAAATCCCTCCTCGTTTTCATTCCTTAATATACTGCTGGGCAGTCTTTGCCAGATGGTTGGAAAAAGCAATGTTTTTTAAATCTTCCAGAGTTTTGCTGGTTATACCAAGTTGGCGGACAAGGACCTTCGGGCCTGAAAAACCATAAAGCGAAATTGGCAGGCCAAAAACGTTGCCCTTCAATTGTACGCCTTGCAAGGGCAATGTCTTGCTCACGTGCTCGTTGATAAAAATATCCTTTCTGGGTTGCTTCGAAACCACCAGGGCTTTGAAATACCATTTGTTGTAGATTGCGTATCTTCTTGAAGTCTAAACAATTTCCTCTAACACGATTTACGCCGACATTCCCAACCATTAACATGCCTTGTTGCCCTTCTCCTTCAGCTTCAGCTCGCATAAGTCTTGCTAATAATTTTACATGTTCTTCTGTATAGTTAATAACGCCCATTATGTTTCACCTCTCTTTTTGGAATGCACTTGATAAAGAGGTTTATTTCTAGATGAAGTGTGGAACAATTACTAGTTCATACGTATGAGAAAAAGGGCTCAGATATGACAACCAAACAAAGTTTTAAGGGGAGTAATTTTATATAAATTAGGATTGAAAAACCAACATAAAACCATTCTTTTTAGATGGGAGAGCGGATCCGGCCATGCATAGAAGCGGTCAGTGCCTTTTTTCGCCCCATGCCGTGTGAAAACAAAAAGAGGAAATAAGTGGAGAATTGTTTTTGCTTTCATAGCCGCAGCTCATATGTCGAAAAACCAAAGAGGATTTATATAGAAGCATAATAAAAAGCTAGCAATTTGCTAGCTTTCTATTATCCAAATATTTTTGACCACATGTTTGAGAAGAAATCACCAATGGATCGCATCGTTAATACGAACCAATTTGCTTTTTCTACTTCTTCTGTTGTTTTTGCAGCCACTTTCATTTGTTTGTTTCCCTCTAGGAAACCATATTGATCAGTTGATTCTAAAACGAACGAGCCAACTTTTGCATCTTTTTTAATTGGTGCAACTAATTTTCCATCTTCAGCAAGTGATTTATCTGCCTCAGTAGAAATTTTATAAGAAGGTTTACTTCCTTTTTGTGTGATTACCGTTATCTCTTTTTCAGGTGTCACAGTTACAGTGTCTTCTTTTCCTTTTACAACAGAAATTGTATTGTTTTTATCTATTTTTAATTTCTGTTTTTCAAAGTTATTAAATCCGTAATCAATTAATTCACGTGATTCTGTGAAGCGTTCATCCATTGATTTTGTTTTAATAATAACGGAGATAAGACGTAAGTCTCCGCGTTTTGCAGTAATTGTAAATCCATACCCAGCTGTATCTGAACTTCCTGTTTTTAAACCATCTGTTCCTTCGTAAGCGAAAGCGGCACCTGGTAGCATCCAGTTCCAGTTTTCCATGCGAATTGGTTTTGGATGATTATCTGGGAAGTTTCTAAATCTTTGTTTTGTATCCTCTAGCATTTCCGGATACTTTGTAATAATTATTTTTGATAGAATACCCATGTCACGAGCCGATAAGGAGTTCTCTCCATTTGGATCTGTTCCTTCCGGATGCTTTCCTTTTAAATCAGCATTATTTAACCCAGTAGCATTTACAAATTTATATTTCTTTAACCCTAGTTTTTTTGCGTATTCATTTGCAAGATTTAAGAAGTTTTTTTCACTTCCTGCAAGAAGTTCAGCAAGTGCAATGCTGGACCCGTTTGCAGAGAAGATAACAATAGAATGATATAATTCTTTCACTGTATATTGTCGGCCTTTTTCGAAAGGTACGTTGGAGAATTCATTATTTCGGGAAACTTCATAGGCGTAATCAGAGATGTTCACTTTTGTATCCCAAGTGATTTTTCCTTCTTTAATAGCTTCTAAAACGGAGTAAACAACAATAAGCTTTGACATGCTAGCAATAGCTAGTAATTCATCTGGATTTTGTTCGTGCAGTATCTTTCCTGTATCTGCATCAAAAAGAATAGCGGCGGCAGCTTCTATATGTATTTTTTCTTCTGCATGGGAGGTTGTTACTCCTAAGGAAGAAAATGACAATAGAAACGCTAGTAAAATAGATAAAATTTTCCTCATATACATTATCACCTTCGCATCGTTATTAGCATATAGCTCGTATCATTTTAGCATAATTTTGAATATAAAAAGGTAATGATTTAATAGGGAATTTGACAAGTTATTGTCTAACTTTGTTTAAAATTGACGAAAATAGGGGGGTTTTTGAGGTTTTTTATCAGAAATAAAGAAAAAGGAACGAATTTCGTTCCTTTTGTATTATACATGTAAAAATTTAGCTACTTTGTCGCTTGGTAAAATGTTACCGACAAAGAAAGTACCGAATTCGCCATAGCGAGCACTTACTTCATCAAAGCGCATTTCATATACAAGCTTTTTGAATTGAAGAATGTCATCAGCAAATAGTGTTACGCCCCACTCATAATCATCGAAGCCAACTGAGCCAGTAATGACTTGGCGTACTTTTCCAGCGTATTGACGACCAATTTTACCGTGGCTGTACATTAGCTTTTTACGTTCTTCCATCGGAAGCATATACCAGTTGTCATCACCTTGACGACGCTTGTCCATTGGATAGAAACAAATATGGTTTGCTTCTGGTAACTCTGGGTATAGGCGCGCAAGGATTTGTGGATTTTGGTATGGGTCTTCCTCGGCAGGAAGGTAGTTACTTAACTCAACAACAGATACGTAAGAGTATGCTGGAACCATATATTCAGCTAATGTTGTTTTATTTAATTCTGTTTCAATTTCATTTAGTTCCTCCATTGTTGGGCGCAAAATCATGAGCATAATATCTGCTTTTTGACCAACAACAGTATACATTGCGTGACTGCCTTGTTTCGCATCGTTAGTTTTATTCCATTTCTCGATGATGTTTAAAAATTCAAACATCGCTTCCCCACGTTCATCGCTAGATAATGTTTTCCATGCTGCCCAGTCGATAGAACGTAAATCGTGCAGGCAATACCAACCATCTAATGTTTTTGCTGCTTCACTCATTCTATTCACCTCAGTTAATGATATTTTACACGTTAACTATAGCATATATAGGTTTAAAGTCACCTATGGAACGCTTTGGTGCATAAAATTGTCACATTTGAAAAGGCTAGATAGAGGAGTACGGATAAAGGCTTTTTGCTATCAATTAAAAATTCCGGTTATGAAAACCAAAAGAGCGTTACGCTTATTTTCTCCTTGTGTTTTTACATGGAATGGGGCAGGGAAAGGCCCTGACCGCTTCTACGCATGGGCGGATGCTCTCTCATCTAAAAAGAGAGTTTTTCTGTTTTCACATAAAAATTATGGTTATGAAACCAAAAAGAGCCCTACACTCATGTTCTCTTTGTGTTTTCACATGGCATGGGGAGAAAAAGGGCCCTGACCGCATCTATGCATGGCTAGACGCTCTTTTCCATCTAAAAAAGAAAGTTTTTTCATGTTTTCCATAATAGATTAACCACGCTGAATTTTATGAAAATATAATCATTTTTATTTTGCCTATTTTTTAGGAGCTATAAGTTTAAAATATAGATGAAAAGAAGTATTCTTAAAAGTAGAGTTTTTTTAACATTTGTAGGAGGGTTTATTCGTGAGCGATTTATTTACAGCAGTAAAAGAAAAAGTTCAAGGAAAAGGCATTTCCATCGTACTTCCTGAAGGAACTGATGAAAGAATTTTAGGCGCTGCAGAGCGTTTAGCAAAAGAAGAATTAGTAAAACCAATTTTAGTTGGTAATAAAGAAGAAATTAGCGCAAAAGCTGCTAGCATGAATTTAACATTAGCAGGCGTTGATATTTACGACCCAGCTACATATGAAGAAATGGATGCAATGGTAGCATCTTTCGTTGAACGCCGTAAAGGTAAAGCAACAGAAGAAGCAGCTCGTGAAATCTTAAAAGACGAAAACTACTTTGGTACAATGCTTGTATACATGGGAAAAGCACACGGCTTAGTAAGTGGTGCAGTTCACTCTACAGCTGATACAGTTCGTCCAGCACTTCAAATTATTAAAACAAAACCAGGCGTTACAAAAACTTCAGGCGTATTCATTATGGTACGTGAAGATGAGAAGTATGTATTCGCTGACTGTGCAATCAACATTGCACCAAACAGCCAAGATTTAGCTGAAATTGGTATTGAAAGTGCGAAAACTGCTGAACTATTCGGCATTGATCCACGCGTTGCAATGTTAAGCTTCTCTACAAAAGGTTCTGCGAAATCTCCAGAAACAGAAAAAGTTGTAGAAGCAACTCGCATTGCAAAAGAAATGGCTCCTGAATTAACATTAGACGGTGAGTTCCAATTTGACGCTGCATTTGTACCATCTGTAGCTGAGAAGAAAGCACCAGGTTCTGTTATTAAAGGTGATGCTAACGTATTCGTATTCCCAAGCTTAGAAGCTGGTAATATCGGTTACAAAATTGCACAACGCTTAGGTAACTTTGAAGCAGTGGGACCAATCTTACAAGGCTTAAACATGCCAGTAAACGATTTATCTCGCGGTTGTAATGAAGAAGAAGTGTACAAGCTAGCTCTAATTACAGCAGCTCAAGCACTATAATAGGAAAGCCCCGCTACTATAGCGGGGCTTTTCTTACTTTTCAAGATTAAGTGCTTTATTATTGCGGTCAATGATGCGTTGTAAATTCATTTCGTATAAAGGAACTTCATCCACTGTTAATTGTGATGGTGTTAACTTTGGTGCGAAATGCTGTAATGTTTTTAAAAGACGCATCATTAAGCCTTGAACTGTAATCGTTTCACCAAGTAGTTCAGATAATGAAGCCATTGTACTTGGAACAATTTCAGGGTATGTGAACCTTGTTTCTTCTTTTTGAATAGCTAAGTTGTAAAAATCACGAACAAGTGCCGCACGTTCAGATCCGCTTCCTGTAGCACATAAATAAATTTGTACGGCAACCCCTCCGCGAATACGGCGCTGTGAAATACCTGCAAATTTTTGGTTGCGAATGCTTAAATCATAACTTCCAGGACAATAAGAACCAACGATTTCTTTTGCCTCAATATCAACATCGTAATCTTGTAACATTTCTTTAATTAAATGCCACATCGTATCGTATCCAAGATCGATATCAATTCCTTTGTCCGTCTCTTGAAATAGAAGCGATACATTTAAAACTCCTTCATCAAGTACGACTGCCAGACCACCTGAATTACGAACAATGACATTGAAATTTTTCTGTTTTAAAAAAGAAATCCCTTCCTGCAAATGAGGAAGACGAGAATCTTGAATGCCAAGAACAATTGTATTGTGATGAACCCAAGAACGCATTGTTGAAGCAGATATACCTTTTCCAATTGTTGTGCACAATGTATCATCCATGGCGAATGATTGGAGTGCATGAAAGGTTTGACCTAAACTAGACTGATCAACAATACGCCACTCTGGTTGAGATAAAATCGAACGGGAATCGCTCATATAACTAACCCCTTATTTATAAAATGACAACCTTTATTATAGCAAAAAAGAGAGAGGAGGGGAGAGTTGTACAAAAGAACCTTACGAAATTGTAATTTTACTGTAAGGGAAGGCGATTGGTAAAAGCAGCTGTGCTTGTTAAGCTAGGCATTGTAATTATAGTTTTAGGAGGAATACAAATGAAAAAAGTAAAATTAGGACTTGTAGCAGTAATGTCAGCAGCTGTATTTAGTGGTTGCTCGATTATGGATATGATTGCCCCACAAGCAAACGGCGTATTGATGTATGGTGATGAAGCAGTTGTGCAACAAACAATTGATCAACATAAAAAAGAAATAGAATCTGAAGCGAAGTATACTGTTAAATTTGATAAGGTAAATGACCAAAAAGTATTAATCATGAATAAAACGACAGCAGAGAAATTTGTAAAAGAAAAGCTGTTAAGAAAAGTAGATGGTGAAGATACGAAACCAATTACAACATTACCATCTGTCTCTAATGATGCCGGTATTGTATTTGCAAAAACTGAACAAAGTGATATTGTAATTGGCGATAAAAAAATGAAGTATGAAGGTAATGTAATTCTTGGTGATGCTCGCAAATATGCAGATATGTTCGCGGTAGTAAGTGATTCAGCGTACGAAACACTTAGTGCTCCAGTAAAAACAGTTGGGGTAGTGGAATTTAAAGAAAACCCTAAAAAAGAAATCTACCCAAATATTCGCAAGGATTCTAAGTTAGAAGAGTCCCATATGTTGAATTTAAAACCATGATAAAAAGGATGCAGGCGTCTGCATCCTTTTTATTCTGCAATTTTTTCTAAATTGCCGTTTCGATCCATACGAAATGAAGTTTGAGCAGGCCCTTCATCATCCATTAATGCTAATTTACGAGCGCGGTTCATAATATTCATAAGCGTTTCATAATCTTCTTGTACTGTATTAGATTGTTTTTCTAGTTTTTCTAGTCTCTTTTCTAATTCTTCATTGCGGAGTACTTGTGTTTTTATTTCCTGTTTTAATCTCGTATTCTCATTTTCGAGCGCTGTTACTTTCGCGTTTGAAGATCCTACTGTTTGTAAAAAGTAAATTACATCGTGCATTGTTATAGAAGAGCTAGAGACAACTGGTTCTGAACGAGGAACAGTTGTAGTTACAACCGGTTCTTCATCATTCGTAATGACCGCTGCTGAAGCAGGTGGTGTATATAAAAGGCGTTTTTTTGTTTGTTCACCACCAGCGGCACGCATTTTATCTTTACGATGTCGTTTTGCTAATTGTAAAGCTTGTTCATAGCTATAACGAACAACAGCATTCCAACGAAACCCACAAGCAGCTGAAGTACGGTTTAATTGATCACCAACTTCTTCAAATGCATTTAATTGTGTACTTCCCTCACGAACATGACGTAATACAGTCTCAGCAAGTAATAAATCATCTTCATCTGTCCAAGCATCTTGTCTTACTTTCATAGATTCAACTCCCTTTCTTTTTATGAACTTCCTATTTTTATAATGGGCAAAAGAAATCGCTTTTATACAAAGCTTTTAAAAATATGGTAGATTTTGATGAAAGTAAGAAATGGATGTGTGAATGAAGGAATCTTATAAGGGGGAAAATAAGGAGGGAAATGAGTTTTTTCATCATAAAGGACTCATGGGGGGAACTTGCATCAAGCCTCAAAGAGCGGTAAAATACCATTTAGTGTTTATTGTTAAATGTACTTGTGAAAAGTTTAAAATAGAGGAAGTGTTATATTAAATGGGAAACGAATTTCGTGTTTGCGATGATTGTCAGGCGACAAACATTAAGACATTGATACCGAAGCTCAAAAAAGTAGATTCATGTGCAAATATTGAAGTTGGCTGTCAATCTTATTGTGGACCAGGTCGTAAAAAATCATTCGCTTTCGTTAATAATCGTCCAGTTGCAGCACCAACCGAAGACGAACTGATTAAGAAAATCGAAGTGAAATTAAATAAGTAAAGAAGAAGGAGAGTGAATATTTTACTCTTCTTTTTTATTGTTAAAATTTAAAGATTATTTTGAGATAACGATATGAAATGAACGCGTATGAATGGATAATTTGCATAGTATGATATTGGTTTTATATTAATTACATTAGTTTTATATTGCAAAATAATGGTTGACAGCTTTTTATAACGATAGGTAGAATAGAAAGTGTGATTGTGAGAATCATTATCACGAAAGGGTAAGTAAACCCGGTTTTTTTTGCTGTTTCTTGAGAATAAATCTCATTTTAATAAATATATGTTGTTAGTTAGGATGGTTGAGGGATGGAAGCAAGTGCGAGGAGTATTGAGCAGCAAGAAGTAGACGTAAAAGAGATTAAGAGTAGACCGCTTATTGCTTCTATTATTTTAATAGCGGGGACAATTTTGTTAGCTTTAAGCATGGCAACTTCAATTTCATTTGGTGCTGCAGATATTAGTCTAAAGACTGTCTGGCAAGCTGTCTTCCAGTTTGACGGTTCTTTGACGCATCATAATGTGATTTGGGAACTGCGCATGCCGAGGGCAATCGGCGGAGTTGTTGCGGGTGCCTTTCTAGCAGTATCCGGCGCGATTATGCAAGGGATGACACGGAATCCGCTTGCATCTCCATCATTAATGGGGATTACTGATGGAGCGGTATTTGGGATTGCAATTATGTATGCGTTTTTCCCGAATTCACCATATTTAATGTTTGTTATCGCTTCTTTTATTGGAGCAGCATTTGGTGCAAGTATTGTATACGGTATTGGGGCATCTTCACCGGGCGGATTAACACCTGTTAAATTGGCGTTAGCTGGAGCTGCAATTAGCGCTCTACTAGGGGCTATTTCATCTGGTATCGCACTCTATTTCAATCTCGCACAAGAGGTGAGTATGTGGAATGCAGGCGGCGTTGCTGGTGTGAAATGGCAGAGTATTGACATGCTCTTGCCGATTGGACTTGTTTGTCTTGTTATAGCAATTATGATGTCGAGATACATTACTATTTTAAGTTTTGGTGAAGAAATTGCGATTGGACTTGGGCAAAATACAACACTGATTAAATTTATCGGGACTGTACTTGTACTTGTGTTAACGGGTTCAGCGGTTTCTATGGCAGGATCTGTTGGATTTGTTGGGCTTGTAATCCCGCATATGACGCGTTTTCTTGTCGGTTCAGATTATAGATGGGTTATTCCATGTTCTGCTGTATTAGGTGGGCTGTTAATCGAATGTGCAGATATGTTATCACGAATTATTAATCCGCCGTTTGAAACACCAATTGGAGCTATTACAGCGCTAATTGGCGTTCCATTCTTCCTCTACTTAGCACGTAACGAAGGGAGAGGAAAAATGTGAAGACAACCGTCTTAACAAAAAGGAACATTTCAGTTGTAACAATTTTAATTGCTTTAATTGTTACAGTATTCCTTGTTAGTTTAAATACAGGAACGTTTAAAATTCCACCAATGGATGTATTGAAATCATTGGTTGGACTTGGAGCAGAAGATCAGTCAGTTATTTTATTTGAATTTCGTATGCCACGTATGGTGATTGCGATATTGGTTGGTTCAGCATTAGCAATGTCAGGGGCGATTCTGCAAGGGTTATCACGAAATCCACTTGCTGATCCAGGAATTATTGGTATTAATGCAGGTGCAGGATTAACTGTTGTTGTGTTCGTATACTTCTTTTTTGGGAAAGTTGGAACTGGTGCTTTTCTCTCTGTATTCATTCTTCCATTCTTTGCGTTAGTCGGTGCAATATTGGCAGCAGTTATTATTTATGCACTGGCATGGAAGGACGGCGTATCATCAACTCGTTTAATACTTGTTGGTATCGCAGTTGCAGCAGGATTTAGCGCAGTTAGTTTAATTTTTTCAATGAAAATGACATC
Source organism: Bacillus cereus (assembly GCF_002561295.1). GTDB lineage: Bacteria > Bacillota > Bacilli > Bacillales > Bacillaceae_G > Bacillus_A > Bacillus_A cereus_S. Next base: position 20,866 of record NZ_NTUG01000021.1, on the reverse strand, counting down.
GAATGATTTCCGTTTTGCTACGATTTGGCTAGCGGGAAGTTTATGGGGAACAGACTGGAAATTCGTATTAAGCGTACTTCCGTGGATGCTCATCTTTTTACCAATTGCGATTCGTAAAGCACACATATTAAATGTAATGAATTTAGGCGATGCTGCGGCAGTTGGACTTGGTGTAAACGTAGAGAAAGAAAGACGTAAATTATTATTTATTGCAGTTTGTTTAGCAGGAGCGTCTGTTGCAGTTGCAGGTGGAATTGGCTTTATTGGTTTAATGGCACCACACTTGGCGAGACGTCTTGTTGGAGGAAAGCATCAAATTATGTTGCCGACAGCAGCATTAATTGGAACGTTATTATTATTATTTGCAGATTTAATTTCAAGAAGTGTACTAACGACATCTGAAATACCGGTCGGTCTTGTTATTTCGGTAATTGGTGCACCATATTTCATTTATTTACTTATGAGGACAAAATAAAGGGAGGCTTTTTGTATGGCAACTTTAGCGGTTGATTCGGTATCTGTTGGCTATAATGAAGGGTTAATTATCGATGGATTATCAGTGGAAATTCCAGAAGGGAAAATTACAACAATTATTGGACCAAATGGATGCGGAAAATCTACATTGTTAAAAACAGCTTCTCGTATTTTGAAAGCAAAACGAGGTACTGTATATCTTGATGGGAAAGCAATTGAGAAGCAGCCAACAAAAGAAATTGCAAAGAAAATGGCGATTTTACCACAAACTGCAGAAGTGCCGACAGGTCTTACGGTGTTTGAACTTGTTTCGTATGGACGTTTCCCGCACCAAAAAGGATTTGGAACACTGAAAGAAGAAGATTATCGTTATATTCACTGGGCACTTGAAGTAACAGGTATGACCGAGTTTGCGAACCGCCCAGCGGAAGCTTTATCAGGTGGGCAACGCCAGCGAGTATGGATCGCGATGGCTCTTGCGCAAGGAACAGATTTACTTGTGCTAGATGAGCCGACAACATATTTAGATATGGCTCATCAGCTAGAAATATTAAATTTGTTGAAGAAGTTAAATCAAGAAGAAGGCCGCACGATTGTGATGGTTATTCATGATTTAAACCACGCTTCTCGTTTTTCAGATCATATGGTGGCTTTAAAGGCTGGTAAGTTAATGAAACAAGGGACACCGGATGAAGTGATGACATGTGAAACGCTTCGCGATGTATTTGAAATTGAAGCGCAAATTGTTCCATGTCCTGTCAACTGTAAGCCAATTTGTTTAACGTACGATTTGACGATGATAAATAAACAAGTACGCAAGCAAGCATAAGAGAACTCTTCCTCCTATTTATATTTTAGTAGGAGGAGGGATTCTAACGGACGTTGAGCTTCTCATTTTTGCTTTGGGAGGTTGAGCGCCCGTTAGAACGGGCTACATACAACGATTAATGAAAATATATCAATTAAATGTTGTTTGTAGTTTCTTATAGTTATATACAACTTATAAGAGAAATACATCCAAAAGGAGTGGGAATATGAAGAATTTTAAAGCGTTATTATTAGCGATGGTACTAGTCGTTACTTCTGTCCTATTTGCAGCTTGTTCTTCTGATAAGAAAGAAGAGAAGAAAGCAGATGCGAAAGTGGAAGAGCGTACTGTAAAACATGCAAAAGGTGAAATCAAAATTCCTGCAAATCCAAAGAAAATTGCTGACCTTAGTGGCTCAACAGAAGAATTATTAATCTTTGGAATGAAACCAATCATTACTGCAAATACGTCTCAAGAGAAGATTGATGCACATATTGCAGATCAATTAAAAGGTGTACAACCGGTCGGCTCTGCATGGGGCGATAAAATTAATATCGAAGCAGTAGCTGCTGCAAAACCAGATTTAATCCTTGTGAATAACCGCCAAGAAAAAATCTATGATCAATTATCTAAAATTGCACCAACAGTTATGTTACAAACTCCATTAGATCAATGGCGTCCAAAGTTTGAAGAGCTAGGTAAAATCTTCGATAAAGAAAAAGAAACAACTGAATGGTTCAAGAAGTATGATGAAAAAGCAAGTAAGTTACATGATAAAATCGTTGCAAAAACTGGCGATGCGACATTTATGAAAATGGCTGCATATCCAAATGCATTCCGTGTATACGGTGACTACGGTTATGGTAGCGTAATCTTCAAAGACTTAAAATTACCAGCAGTTCCAGGTACACCAATGGATAAACCATTAGTACAAGTACAAAAAGAAGCGTTAATCGACTATAACCCAGATTATTTATTCGTATTTACAACTGGCGATGGTTCTCAGCGCTTAAAAGAATTCCAAGAAGAAACAATTTGGAAAAACATGAATGCTGTTAAAAACAATCACGTATTTACAATCAAAAATGAAGATCTAAACAAAGGATACTTCCCGCTTGGTAAAGAAATGATCTTAGACGAAATTGCTGAGTTCGTTTTAGGAAAATAGTAAACAAAGAAAATCACTTTCGCTATAGCGAAAGTGATTTTTTACATTTCTATACAAATTCAATTTGAGTTTGTAAATAGATAAAGTGAAACTTTAATCAGTGGGGGGTTCCTGCCCATTGGTGCGGGATAAATTATGGCTACGGAGAACAAATAGAGACTTTTACTCATTTTCTCCTTTTGTTTTTCCATGGCATGGGGTTAAAAAAGGTATTGACCGCTTCTATGCGTGGCCGGATGCTCTCATCCATCTAAAAGAATGGCTTGATATTCGTCTTTAAATTTGGATTTATATAGTCTTTCGTTTCTTTCTGTTTCCGATTTCGTTTATAATATAAAGTAAGAATGTAGTAAGGAAGGAGGATGTCGAGATGGTATATTTAAACGACAAACTCAGCGAAACAAAAGTGTTTAAAGACCCAGTACATAAGTATGTGCACGTGCGTGATCGTGTTATTTGGGATTTAATCGGAACGAAGGAATTTCAACGTCTGCGCCGTATTAAGCAGCTCGGAACGACATTTTTTACATTTCATGGTGCAGAACATAGTCGCTTTACTCATTCATTAGGTGTATATGAGATTATTCGTCGTATGATTGATGATGTGTTTGATGGCAGACCGAATTGGAATGCAGAAGATAGATTATTATGTTTATGTGCAGCGCTCTTACATGATGTTGGACACGGTCCGTTCTCACATTCTTTTGAAAAAGTATTTTCATTAGATCATGAGAAGTTCACGCAAAAAATTATTGTTGGTGATACAGAAATCAATGATGTACTTAGCCGTGTAGACCGAGAATTTCCGCAAAAAGTAGCAGATGTGATTGCGAAAACGTCTGATAATAAATTAGCGATTAGTATGATCTCTAGTCAAATTGATGCAGATCGTATGGATTATTTATTAAGAGATGCATATTTTACGGGTGTAAAATACGGGAATTTTGATATGGAGCGTATACTTCGTGTCATGCGCCCATACGGAAATCAAGTGGTAATTAAAAATAGTGGTATGCACGCTGTTGAGCACTATATTATGAGCCGTTATCAAATGTACTGGCAAGTATACTTTCATCCTGTAACGCGCAGTGCAGAAGTGATTTTAACAAAGATTTTACACCGTGCGAAAACATTACATGAGCAGTATTATACATTTAAACATTATCCAGTTCACTTCTATTCTTTATTTGAAGAAGAAGTAACGGTAGAGGATTATTTAAAGCTAGATGAGAATGTAATGTATTATTATTTCCAGGTATGGCAAGATGAAGATGACCAAATTTTAAGTGATTTATGTCGTCGTTTTATGAACCGAAATCTCTTTAAATACGTGGAATTTACAGAGAATCATGGTTTAGATAATTGGATGGAATTAAGCAGTTTATTTAAAAAGATTGGACTGGATCCGGAGTACTATTTAGTTGTGGATTCAACATCGGACTTACCGTATGACTTTTACCGTGCTGGTGAAGAAGAAGAAAGGCTTCCAATCTTGCTTCTTATGCCAAACGGAGACCTTAGGGAACTTTCACGTGAATCTGATATCGTAGAAGCGATTACTGGTAAGAAGAGAAGGGATCAAAAACTTTTCTATCCGCATGATTTAATTTATGAAGGCGGAAGAAAAGGAAAATATAAAGAGAAAATTATTGAATTATTAGAAGGAAAGAAATAAGAAGCAGCCCATGGACTGCTTCTTGTGAAAGAAACTTGAAATTATTTGTCGCTTAAGCGTTTTCCGCCAACTGCATAATGATTTTTAGACATTTCTTCGATGAAAACAACGATGTTTTCTTCTGGAGCACCAGTTGTTTCGCTTACTGCTGCTGTTACTTTTTCAGCAAGAGCTTTCTTTTGTTCTTCTGTGCGTCCTTCTAGCATTTTCACTGTTACGTATGGCATGTACAATCGCTCCCTTTATGTAAGTTACAATCTTATTATAACGGATTATGAGGAAGAACAATCGGAAAAACAAATATTTTCTTTTTTGACATAATGAAGAGGAGATGAAGTATGGAGAATTTCTTTATATATCCACTGCACCAAATTCCATTGGTAGCAATGGCTATTATTATCGCTTTATCTGTGCATGAATTTGCACATGCATATGTTGCATATAAATTTGGGGATGATACGGCCAAAAGGCAGGGACGTTTAACGTTATCGCCAATGGCTCATTTGGATCCGATAGGGATGATTGCGATATTAATCATTGGATTTGGTTGGGCGCGTCCAGTGCCAGTGAATCCGTATAATTTTAAAAGACCGCGTCTTGCTGGTGTGTTAGTATCGATTGCAGGACCGATTAGTAACTTCATCTTAAGTGCTATAGGTTTAATTATTTGGTACAGCTTAATAAGATTTGGGGTACTAGAGGCCATTCCATTTGCAGTGGCAGATACATTACGTCAATTCTTTCAAATTTTTATTACTCTTAATATCGTTTTACTTGTTTTCAATTTATTACCGATTCCACCGCTTGATGGATATCGTGTGATTGAAGATTTAGCACCAGCAAATATTCGTGCGAAAATGACGCAATATGAGAAATACGGAACAATCGCTTTATTAATTCTTGTTATTACGCCGCTTGATCGTTATACAATTCAACCAATTTTTCAGGTGGTAATACCGTATGTGCTAGGGTTTTTAGAAAGTATAATTGCGCCTATATTTGGGCTTATGTAATGAATGAGTGAGGAGGAATTACATATGACAGAGAAAAAGAAAAAAATCGGTTTTAATATCGTGAAGAACGATTCGACAGACGGACATGGTGGCTTTGGTGTTGGAGCGCTAAGTTTAGAAAACATTTCACCTGTTTTCGTGGATGTAGTAGAACAAAATGCATTCGTTGATATCGGTGCAATGCATGCGCGTAGTACTGTTGAAAAAGGAATTAAATTTTTAACGAATAAAGACGAGGTTCCAAACGGAAAGCCATATTGGCTTGTGTGGGTAACGATTGAAAGAACAGCGCATGGAGCTTATTATGCAGGTGTTACAGCTTGTGAAATGACAGTTGATCGTGAAATTCGCCGTGGTTATAAATCTCTCCCAGAGCATGTAAACAAGATGGATAAATCATTAAAGCGTCACATCATGGTTGATCATATGGATGAATCATCTAAAAAGGTACTTGGTACATTCTTAAAAGAGCATAATGAAGCAATTTGGAATGAATCTAGTGAAGAATTGCGTCATGCATTATTAGGAGAGTAATAAGAAATCCCCTTCAAAATAGAAGGGGATTTCTTATTTGTGCTGGAAGATAGGTAAAGGGGGAGATATAAAGTGAAAATACAAGGGAAGCGTATTTTTGTGAAGGCTCTTGAAGAGTATGATGTTAACGCAATGTTACAAGTAGAATTGAAGAATCGAGATTTTGTTGAGACGTATACGCCATTCCGAGATGCTGCGTTTTACACTTTGGAAGGGCAGAGAGATCGAATTAGAAAACAATATGAAAAGAGAAAGTTAGATCAAGCATACTCATTCGGAATTTTTTTGATTGAAACAGAAGAATTAATTGGAAATATTGCACTTTCAGATATACTGCGAGGCCCTTTACAAAATTGCCTCATCGGCTACTACTTGGATAAGCAGCACAATGGAAAAGAGTATATGACAGAGGCGGTCGGTCTTGTTGTTTCGTATGCATTTCATGAATTAAAGCTTCATAGGATTGAAGCTGAAGTTATGCCACATAATAAAGGATCTATTCACGTTTTAGAAAAAGTTGGATTTCATAAGGAGGGGATTGCCAGAGAAAATGTAAAGATTAATGGGAAGTGGGAAAGCCATCAAGTGCTAGCAATTATTAATGAGAAAGATTGATGCATAGCATTTCAAAATAGAAAAGGAGCAGAGAATGAAGCTGCTCCTTTGTGAATAGTATGTTTTTTCTACCAAGGAAGGTATTTCTTCCACCAACCTTCCTTTTTCTTTTCTTCACTAGCCTTCTCAAATTCCTCTTTGTCATCAACATGATCCATACAGTATTCAGTCGGCTCTGTTCCCTTTGCAAAATACATTTTCACAGAAACAGGACAGCTCTTTGTTGCAATTTTCCCATTCTCGGGATTAATACCAACAGCAACAACGTCACTTGGCTGTTTGAAGTTCTTTTTCGGTTGACCGTCTAGCCCTTTTTCCATCGTAGTGGCCCAAATCTTCTTGGCGTAGCTTTGTTCTGCTGTATTGGAAATAGATTTCGGCTGATCATATCCTACCCAAACACCTGTTACAATTTGCGGAGTGAAGCCAATCATCCAGCTATCCGTTTCCGTGGAACCGGATTTTCCTGCATATGTACGAGAAAGTTTTGGGAGAAGAGAGTGCCCTGTTACTGATGCGTATCCACTTAGCTTGTCATTAAACATTCCTGTCATCATTTCTTCCATTACGAATGTATTACTTTTATCGAGTACTTGTTTACTTTCTAAATGTGCGTCGTATAAAATATTCCCTTCGTTATCAACAACGCGACGGATAAAGGTTGGTTGTACTTGTTTTCCTCCATTAGCAAACATACTATATGCGCTTACCATTTCAATTGGCTTGACGGGAGAAGTACCAAGAGCAAGGGATGGCACATCTTTTAGCGCACTTTTAATACCAAATTGTTTAGCAGTTTTTGTGAGAGAATCCTCCCCTAAAAACAGATGTGTTTTTACAGCATATACGTTATCTGATACTGCAAGAGCTTGCGCCATCGTTACAAAATCATCAGCATAATAGTCTTTGTAATTTTTCGGTTTATATTTAGAAACACCATCGCCTAGTGTAAATACTGTATATTCACTTTTCAAACGAGTTGCGGGTGTAAACCCTTTTTCAAGTGCAGCGTAGTATAAAAACGGTTTAAAGGTAGACCCTGGCTGACGAGCTGCTTGAATCGCTCTGTTAAATTGACTCTCCTTATAATCCCTTCCCCCGACAAGAGCTGCTACTTCTCCTGTTTTGGGATTCATTGAGACAACGGCAGTTTGTATATTCGTTGTTTCTGAAATCGTATCTTTTACAGCTTGCTCAGCTATTGTTTGTAGTTTTGGATCTAATGTTGTGTAAATACGAAGTCCACCGCGTTGCAATGCTTGCTCATCTAGTCCGATATCATGAAGAAGAGAGTTTTGCACAGCGTCTTGGAAATAAGGTGCGATTTCCGCGACTTCTTTTGTTTTTAATGAAGCAAACGTAAGGTTTTCTTTTTTTGCAGAGGTTGCTTGGCCTTTTGTAATGTAACCTTGTTCTACCATTTCATCTAAAATAATAGACTGTCTTGTTTTTGCTCGCTCTTCTTTTACATAGGGGGAATATACGCTAGGGCCTTTTGGAATGCCGGCTAACATACTTGCTTCTGCTAATGTTAAGTCACTAGCTGATTTATTAAAGTAAAGACGAGAAGCTGCTTCAATACCATAAGCGCCGTGTCCGTAATAGATCGTATTTAAATATCCTTCTAAAATATGATTCTTATCGTAATTGACTTCAAGACGAATCGTATAGAGTGCTTCTAACGCTTTTCGTTTCCAAGTTTTATCATGATCTAAATACAGATTGCGGGCATACTGCTGTGTAATGGTGCTAGCACCTTGAACCTTTGCCATTGCCTTTATATCTGCAACGATTGCACCGGCAATTCGTTTCATATCGAAACCATGATGATCATAAAAGCGTTGGTCTTCAATAGAAAGCGTTGCTTCTCTTACATAAGGGGAAATTTGGTCGAGGGATACATTATAACGTTTCTGTATTCCATTACTTTGTCCCATTACAGTATCATCATTAGCATAAAAGATACTTGTTTGCGGTACAGCGACGGGGGGCGGGCCCATAATCTTTGCAGCAATAATAATAATAAATAAAGAAAAAACGAAAAAAAGAACGCATGAAAAAAGTGCGGTGAAGAAAAGACGTTTATATTTTTTTAGTTTTGGATTTATAGTTTGATCCATCTTTTGCGTCCCCCTCATCATATACTTGTATCCCGCTATTCGAGGGCAGTAATCTCCTACCCTCAGACTGTAGAAAAGGCAAAGAAGTATAAGCTGCCCGTAAAGGCTCGATTGGTGAAGCCCCACTCATTAAAGTTTCACTTTAATAGTATTGAGGGTTTTTTCGTATTTTAAACACAAAATGAAAAAGAGCCCTTTCAATTAAGAAAGAAGCTCAAAAGCGCGCATTGGCCAATCTGTGATAATTACATCTACGCCATAATCAATCATAGTTTGTAAATCTTTATATTCATTGATTGTATAAGGGCGGAATATATAACCTTGCTGCTTTGCAGTTTGGACAAATTCTTTTGTTAATAGTTGGAAATTAGGGTGTAACCCTGCCGCTTCCCTTTTCTTTGCTTCAGCAATTGGATCAGGGAGCGGTTCGTCGTATAGAATAGCTCTCGGAATTTCAGGAGCGAGTTTTGCCAGTAAAGAAACAGAATCGTGGTTAAACGAAGAGAAGGTAATTTGGTTTGAAAGGTGATATTCACGAACAAGGTCGACAGCTTTCTCTTCGATACCTGGGTAGTGGATTATGTCTGTTTTTAATTCAATATTAAGTTCTAAATTTGTCGTAGATAACCAAATGAGTACTTCTCGTAAGGTTGGAATTTTTGCTTCGTGAAAAGAAGGGGCTTTATGACTTCCTGCATCAAGCGCTTGTAATTCCACTACTGTTTTCTCAGAAACTAGCCCCATTCCATTTGTCGTACGATCAACAGTTTCATCGTGAATTACAACGAGCTCACCATCTTTTGAAAGGTGAACATCAAGTTCAATGCCGTGAGCACCAACACGTTCCGCTTCTTGGAAAGCAATCATTGTATTTTCTGGATGTGTGCCTCTCACTCCGCGATGGGCAAAAATAAGTGGTTTTTTCATTTGAAAATCTCCTTATGAGTTCATTTCTTTCATTATGAAACTACGGCGAAAAAAATACAATTTATATGCCAAACATTTACAAAAGTATAACAGTTGCATAAAAGTTAACGTTAACGTAAAATGTAATAATGTGATGAAAGGAGGAATACACATGTATAAAATCGATGAAGTCACAAAGCAAGTTGGATTAACAAAGCGTACACTTCGTTATTATGAGGAAATTGGCCTGATTCATCCGCCGGAGCGTAGCGAAGGAAATATTCGTCTTTATACAGATGAAGATATTGAACGTATTAAGAGGATTGTAGAAGCGAAAGAAGTATTAGGAATTACACTTCAAGAAATGCAGCATTTCTTATCATTAAAAGAGCGTATGGAGCAAAGACGAAATAGCGACAATCCACGTGATCGTGCAGTGATTCAAGAAATTAAGGATATGCTCGAGAATCAAGTGCAAACGCTTGATGCAAAAATGAAACAGATGGAGCGCGTGAAAGCAGAACTAGAAGATAGTTTAGAGCGCGCAAGTAATTTCTTGGAGAAAACAAAAGGAGAGTAATAAATATGGAGAGCAAACAAAAAATGGGGAGATTGATTACAGTACTGGCTACCTTCCTTGCTTTTTCAGGCATAGGGGTAGTCGATCCTATTTTGCCGATCATTGCTGAGAAGATCGGTGCAACACATTGGCAAGTGGAAATGTTATTTACAGCCTATATTTTAACGATGGCAATTATGATGTTGCCTGCTGGTTTATTTGCAGCAAGATTTGGCGATAAGAGAATGATGACAATTGGCTTATCGATTGTAACTGTATTTGCTTTTATATGTGGTATATCACAAACAATTGCTCAGTTGTCTCTTTTCCGGGCTGGCTGGGGGCTAGGAAATGCGATGTTTTTCGCAACAGCGATGACATTATTAATTGCTTTAAGTAAAGAAGTACATGAAGCGGTCGGTTTATATGAAGCAGCAATTGGTTTAGGGATGGCAGGTGGTCCGTTATTAGGTGGATTACTTGGCGGATATTCTTGGCGATACCCGTTTTTTGCGACAAGTCTTTTAATTTTATTAGCATTTATTCTTGTTTTCTTTTTTGTAAAAGAACCGGAGCGCAAAGTGCAGCGTAAAGCCGCTGGAGTAGGGGAATTACTTAACCTGATTAAATATAAACTGTTTATGCAAGGCGCCATTTCAGGCATGTTATATTATTATGGGTTTTTCGTTGTATTAGCATATTCACCACTTATTATGCATTTATCTGCAATTCAGCTCGGCTTCGTATTTTGCGGCTGGGGACTGGCGCTAGCGTATGGTTCGGCCATATTAGCGCATAAATTAGAAGGGAAATATGAACCGAAAGCATTATTAAGATTTAGCTTATTTGTATTTGCAGGTTTGTTAATTGCATTATTCTTTGTGAACGTTATGTGGTTACAAATTGCTCTTATCGTCTTATCTGGATTAGCATCTGGATTAAATAACGCTTTATATACAAGCTATGTCATGGATATTTCACCTTATGAAAGATCTGTAACGTCTGGTGTATACAATTTCGTCCGTTGGCTTGGCGGAGCAATTGCCCCAATCTTATCAGGAATTATCGGTCATACGATTTCACCACAAAGTCCATTTTTAGTTGGAGGAATCGTTGTATTAGTTGGTTGTATTATGATTTTGATTCCTATTCGAGAAGATTCTAAAGTAGAAGCAGAAACCCTTTCATAACCAGCGTGTTAGGAAACAGGAGCTAGGAGCTCCTGTTTTTTGTCGTTTTTTTGTTGGTTAGTCGGTATCCTTTGTCGAATCGCCGATATATTTAAATTTGCGCCGATATATTGTGAGAAATGGTTGATAAAATTTCATTCACCACTTTCGTCAAATCACCGTGTTCCCTTTCTTAAGAAAGGGTTTTCTTTGTTGTTAAATATAGTGTTTAAGTGATATATGAATAAAAATACTTTAATTAAAATATATTTTCGGTATTTTTGTACTTTTAACTATACATTTTGTATGTTTTGTTTTATTTTTGTTAGGGGACATTAATGATGTCCCTATTATAAATTTGCAGCGAAAGGCGTGATTGTACGATGGAACTATGGTTCACTGAAAAACAAACAAAACACTTTGGAATTACTGCGCGTATTAACCGCACATTACATACGGAGCAAACAGAATTTCAAAAGCTTGATATGGTTGAGACTGAAGAATTTGGAAACATGCTTATTTTAGATGGCATGGTTATGACGACAGAGAAGGACGAGTTCGTTTATCACGAAATGGTAGCACACGTACCTTTATTTACACATCCAAACCCTGAGAACGTATTAGTTGTTGGCGGTGGTGACGGTGGTGTAATCCGTGAAGTATTAAAGCACCCAAGCGTAAAGAAAGCAACACTTGTAGAAATCGATGGCAAAGTAATCGAGTACTCTAAACAGTACTTACCATCAATTGCAGGCGCATTAGATAACGAGCGCGTTGAAGTAAAAGTAGGAGACGGTTTCCTACACATCGCAGAAAGTGAAAATGAATACGATGTAATTATGGTTGACTCTACAGAACCAGTAGGACCAGCAGTAAACCTATTTACAAAAGGATTCTACGCTGGAATTTCTAAAGCATTAAAAGAAGACGGTATTTTTGTTGCACAAACGGACAACCCTTGGTTTACACCAGAGTTAATTTCAACTGTGTTTAAAGACGTAAAAGAAATCTTCCCAATTACACGTCTATACACTGCAAACATTCCAACTTACCCAAGTGGACTTTGGACATTCACAATTGGATCTAAGCAACATGATCCATTAGAAGTAAGCGAGGAGCGTTTCCACGAAATCGAAACGAAATATTACACAAAAGAATTGCATAAAGCAGCATTTGTGTTACCGAGATTTGTTGGGGATTTAATTAAATAATAAAAGCAGAAGCGGCTCGTTCAGAATAGGAGGTGGATGGAGCTCCTGACAGAGAGGTATAGTTTACCTCGGAGAAAGGCGCGAAGCCACCGAGTATTCTAGCCGCTGTAGCTGGATAATAGATGAAAGTGTAAGTAGCTCATTTAAGGTGCACGTCCACAAGACTTGAGCATGCTAGCTGCTGACGCTATTGTAAAAATAATCTTCTCATCGTTAAAAGAAGATTGAGGTAAATCGAGAAAGAGGAGTATAGCACTCCAAATTTGAGAAATAATGAAAGGTTGGGATACCTTAAGTTCCACATAAGGAGGAAAAGAATATGCGTTTTGATGAAGCTTATTCAGGTAAAGTATTTATTAAAAGTCATCCAAGTTTTGAAGAGTCAGAGGCTGTTATTTACGGGATGCCAATGGATTGGACAGTAAGCTACCGTCCAGGTTCTCGTTTTGGTCCTGCACGTATTCGTGAAGTATCGATTGGATTAGAAGAGTATAGTCCATATTTAGATCGTGAACTAGAAGAAGTGAAATATTTTGATGCTGGTGATATTCCATTACCATTCGGAAATCCACAGCGTAGTATAGACATGATTGAAGAATATGTAGCAAAACTATTAGATGCCGGTAAGTTTCCATTAGGTCTCGGCGGTGAGCACCTAGTGTCTTGGCCAATTTTTAAGGCAATGGCAAAAAAATATCCGGATTTAGCAATCATTCATATGGATGCTCATACTGACTTACGTGAGGCATACGAAGGAGAGCCTTTATCTCACTCTACACCAATTCGTAAAGTGTGCGATTTAATTGGTCCGGAAAACGTATATTCTTTCGGAATTCGTTCTGGAATGAAAGAAGAATTCGAATGGGCAAAAGAAGTAGGTACGAACCTATATAAATTTGATGTATTAGAACCATTGAAAGAAGTATTACCAAAGCTTGCAGGACGCCCGGTCTACGTCACAATTGATATTGACGTATTAGACCCAGCGCATGCTCCTGGAACAGGAACATTAGAAGCTGGTGGTATTACATCTAAAGAACTATTAGATTCCATCGTAGCAATTGCAAATTCAAATATAAAAGTAGTTGGAGCTGACTTAGTAGAAGTAGCCCCAGTCTACGACCATAGTGACCAAACACCAATCGCAGCAAGCAAATTCGTGCGGGAAATGCTTCTTGGTTGGGTAAAATAAAAGCGGAAACGGCTCGTTCAGAATGAGAGGTGGATGGAGCTTCAGACGTAGAGGCGATTTTTGCCTCGCAGGAAGAAGTGAAGCCACCGACCATTCTAGCCGTTGTCTATAAGAAAAAAAGGAGCGAGTTCCCATGCTTTTGGACTCGCTCCTTTTTCTTATGCAACTTTTTCTTCCGGAGTAGTGCCGCGAATTTCATCGGCGGTACGAATTGGGTACTTGCGGAAAATAATTGTTCCGATATAACCAATAATTGTGGTAACAATTCCACATAATATAGCAGCGATTGTTACTTTTATTACATCATTGAATCCAAAGAGGACAAGGAGGCCTGGAATTGGTGATGCTGTACCAGGTGCATTGTTTACAAGTTGGAATAGGGATGTAATAATGCCGGCAAGTGCCCCGCCAACAAAGTTTGTCGTATAAATCGGGATTGGATTTGCTGCGACAATATCAGCTTGTGTTAATGGCTCAATTGCTACAGCGATCGTATCTTTCTTTGAACAAATCTTTAAACGTTTAAAGAAAATAAAGTTCATTGGGGCAGAGGCTGCTACTGCAAGACTACCAATCGCCATCGGTAATCCTGTTAAACCAAGCATAGCAGTTAGCGCCATGGAGCTTAATGGTGATGTAGAGATAACTGTGATGAGCCCGCCAAGCATAATGCCCATAATAACCGGGCTTTCTGTGGTTGCAATTGAAATAATAGAACCGATTTTTCCAAGGGTTGCATTCACAACCGGATCCATAAGCATAGCCATTCCGCGTGAAAGTGGTGCAGCGATGAACAAGATTGCTAAAAACTCTACGCCAGCTGGCAATTTCTTTTCAAGAAATTTCACGACGAAGGCGCAAACATATCCAGCGACAAAGCCTGGCAAAATACCAAATCCGCTCGTGGCAATACCGATTAAAACAGCATATACAGGAGATACACCAATTGCGAGTGCCACTAAAATGGCAGCTGCGACACCGCTCATACTACCTGATGCTTGTCCAACCGATTGCAGAAAGCTGTTATGAAACATTTCGCCACCGATATAACGATGAAATGCTTCAATCAGAAAACTTGCGATTGCAGCGTTGGCTAAAGCACCCATTGCTTTCATTCCGTAAGGAGCACGGTAGCTAAATAGTGTGAAAAGAAAAAGTACAATAAGTAGTAGTGCTAAACCTTGCAAGATGGCCATTTGATAAATGTCTCCTTTTTGATATTTGTTATAAAAATTTGTATTATTCAATAATAATACAAAAGTTGTTTAAACGGAAAATTTTTTTATTAGGAAAATACTACAAAATGTTTTTATTACAATAATGTAAGGAAAGTGTAAGTCATTTCAATAGAGAATAGTATCCCCCTTTATGTATAATTACAAATATGTTTATGTGAAGATCGATCAAGGTTATATAGGAGGCATGTGCATGAAATTGGTAATCAAGGTTTTAGCCGTTTTTGCCATTTTGTTAGGTGGTACGGCATATTATTTACATTCCAAAACAGAAGGTGTTCAAGCGTTTGTCGATAACTTCTTTTCAAATAAGGAAATAAAAGATTATTATGCGGTTATAAATAAGGGTGAAAAAATAGATGATGAATATTTGTATACACTAAAGGGATATACAGAAGATGGAAAACAGCAGACGATTAAAAAGATGGTGAACCGTCAATTGCATTCAGGTGATTTTATAAAGATTTATGCGAAGGGAATGCAAGGAAAGGGCTGGGCTGAAGTTTCAAAAGATGAGATTCCAGAAAAAGCTTTAGAACAATTGCAGAAAACATAAAGGAGCGATTCATGTGCTCCTTTTTTAGTTTGTTAAAATATAATGGGGGAAAATTTAGATTTGAAAGATATTTTATCATAAAGAACCGAATGTAATGAATTGTTTTTTTGAAACATCGTTTTCCTCATTTTTGAGCAGACAGACATGGGCTTTTTTTGATATGATAGGAAAAGTGATTTATTATAAAGTTTACTTTATATCTATAACATGTTGAAAGGTGTGCAAGACGTGGAGAAACAACTTGCAGGCTTGCCGGTACACGTTCATTTCGTAACAGAAATCCGAGAAGGGGCTCGAAAGGAGACCGTTGCTTTTGAGGCAAATGGTCAATACTATGTAAAAGGTCAAGGTACATATGTAACATTTCAAGAGCCGAACGAACAAGGTGAAGTGAAGACGATTATTAAAATTCAAGGTGAACAAGTTCTCATTATGCGTTCAGGTGCTGTTTCTATGCGTCAGACGCATGCGAAAGGTGAATGGACAACTGGTACGTATACGAGTGAACTTGGTACGTTTGCATTGCAAACGAAAACCGATAATGTTCTTTTTAAATGGTCGGATGAGAAGAAAAAAGGACAACTCTTTTTAACGTACGCACTGCTTCTAGGTGAACAAGAGGCGGGCCGATATACAATTACGATTAATTTGAAGGAGGCAAAATAATGAACTCTTTAGAACAAGTAAAAGAATTGATTAAAGACGAAATTCAGGCTGCGGTATTAAAAGCTGAATTAGCAACAGCAGAACAAATTCCAAACGTTGTATTAGAATCTCCAAAGGATAAAACACATGGTGATTTCTCTACGAATATGGCGATGCAACTTGCACGTGTTGCGAAAAAAGCACCTCGTATGATTGCAGAGGAGTTAATTGCAAACTTTGATAAAGCGAAAGCTTCTATTGAAAAAATTGAAATTGCTGGTCCTGGTTTTATTAACTTCTATATGGATAACAGCTACTTAACAGATCTAATTCCAGCAATCGTTAAAGCTGGTGAAGCTTACGGTGAAACAAACACTGGTAAAGGTGAAAAAGTACAAATTGAGTTCGTATCTGCAAACCCAACAGGCGACCTTCACTTAGGGCATGCACGTGGTGCAGCTGTAGGTGATACATTATGTAACGTGTTAGCAAAAGCAGGATACGATGTATCTCGTGAATACTACATCAATGACGCTGGTAACCAAATTCATAACTTAGCACTTTCTGTTGAAGCTCGTTACATGCAAGCGCTAGGTCTAGATAAAGAAATGCCAGAAGATGGCTATCATGGTGCGGACATCATTGGAATTGGACAACGTTTAGCAGAAGAATTTGGCGATCGTTATGCAAAAGCTGATGAAAAAGAAAGCTACGAGTTCTACCGTGAGTACGGTTTAAAATATGAATTAGCAAAACTTCAAAAAGACTTAGAAAGCTTCCGTGTTAAATTCGATGTTTGGTTCTCTGAAACATCATTATATAAAAACGGGAAAATTGACGCAGCACTTGCAGTATTAAAAGAGCGTGACGAAATCTTTGAAGAAGATGGCGCAACTTGGTTCCGTTCTATGACTTATGGTGATGATAAAAACCGTGTATTAATTAAAAATGATGGATCTTACACATACTTAACACCAGATATCGCATACCACCGTGATAAGTTAGAGCGTGGATTTGATAAATTAATTAACATTTGGGGTGCTGACCACCATGGTTACATTCCTCGTATGAAAGCAGCAATCCAAGCGCTTGGTTACGATAAAGATACACTAGAAGTAGAAATCATCCAAATGGTGCAACTGTACCAAAACGGTGAAAAAATGAAAATGAGTAAGCGTACAGGTAAAGCTGTTACACTTCGTGAGCTTATGGAAGAAGTGGGCGTGGACGCAATGCGTTACTTCTTTGCAATGCGTAGCAGTGATTCTCATTTAGACTTCGATATGGACTTAGCTGTGTCAAAATCTAACGAAAATCCTGTATACTATGCACAATACGCTCATGCACGTGTATGCAGCATCCTTCGTCAAGGCGAAGAACTTGGACTGACTGCAGGCGGAGATGTAAACTACAAACTAGTTGCTTCTGAAAAAGAAGTAGAATTACTGAAAAAGCTTGGTGAATTCCCAGCGGTAGTTGCAGATGCAGCGCAAAAACGTTTACCACACCGCATTACAAGCTATGCATTTGAATTAGCAGCAGCACTTCACAGCTTCTACAATGCAGAAAAAGTATTAAACCAAGATAACTTAGAGTTAAGTAAAGCTCGTTATGACTTAATGCGTGCAGTACGCATTACACTTCAAAATGCATTAGCATTAGTAGGTGTATCTGCACCGGAGAAAATGTAATAGAGAAAAGCGGAGCCGACTGTTTAGTCCCGGTGGCTAAGGTTCTTCCCACAGAAGGTGCTTTTTACCTTCTTGTGGGGAAGGTTCTTAGACGCAAGGGACTAGGAGGCAGAGCTAGACAATAGAGAAAAGATGCTTATTTTTGTATGAAAGTGATATACAAGTTGATATAAAACTATCTCATCAGCCTATAGATTGATGGGGGAAAGCTGGGCAGAAAAAAGAGATGGCAAAGCTATCTCTTTTTTTGTTTCGGTTTTCTAATCTAAATATATGTGACAAATATATGCTGTGGTGATAAAAGGAAAATAGAAAAACACCAATTAACTATTGATTTTTTAGAATGATTCTAGAATAATAGGGAGTCGGGGGTAAATTTATCAAAAAGTCGCACATGTATTATTAGTTGGTGGAATGTTGCGATTGTTGTAAATAATGTTGTTACAGCTATGCCAAATACTAAAATAGCACTTCATTTAACCAAGCATCTAAACAATTAGTAATTAATCTTGAAAATTTCCAACCTAGCTAAGAAACTAGGGGTTTTATGTCTAAAATAGTACATATAGTCCAACTGAAGTTTTCATGATTTGATAAAAGTAATGAAAGGATATAAATCTCTCGATTTTGACATTATCATCACTTATATATATAAACATCGCGATTTTAATATATATAATATCACCCTAGAAAAGCTAACTCTTCTTAGCGAGTAAGTGAAATGTATGTATAAGTTCATTTTAATTCTTCGATATAGCCATAGATCCATTAGGTAAATTACTTTTTCTCGACACTCATTTATAGACTCCAAAAATGAAAAGGCTGAATTTCATATTTCTACACGATTCATATGAAATTAGTTGCCAATTAAACTCTTTTTTATTTACCCCCAAATTCATTCCACTGTATTCAGATTTGGAGAATATGACTTTTATCTTCATGGGCAAGCAATATTTCGTCCGGAGCGTTTTTTATCATATAGCGCTTATATTGGAACATTTCTTGTTTTTCTTGTCTGATTGTTTCGGTGTGTAGTTCAGTTGTGCAACGCAACATAGAACGTTTTAACATATGGCTAATCTCACGTCGACCCATGATGATAGAAAACGAAACCATATCTTCAATGATATCCTTTAGAATACGAGTATTCTAGCATGTTTCACAGCCATAACCTTCTTCGGCTGGGGTGCTAAATTCGATTATACGCTGTACTTCTTGTTATTCTTTACGAGGATAATGATGGAATTTGATCAAAAGCATATTTGCTGTGGAGTAGTTCGTCTATATTTGCCTGCAATGAAATTTTTATGTATTGAGCAACCGTTTGCGTTGGATACGAAGAAATTTCGGAAACTCTACGGCATAATAAGACGAATGACTGTCATGAGTTTTATCGTGAATGCTTGTTGAATTGTCTTCTCCTGACTTTGAAGTTGTTCTATGGCCCGTTCATGTGTATTTGTAATTTGGATTCCTTTATTTAAGTTTGTCCTTTCCCGTATCTGTTTTTGGTAAACAATATAGACCAGAAATAGCACAGTTTAGACATGTCGGAGAAATTGGATGAATCTATATAAAGGTCAAATTTCAAGTCTCTAAGCAATAGAAGAGTTGAAAAAGAGAAAAAGATGATAATAGCTATCAAACATATGTAAGCAAAATAGCTTAATGACATTGAATCATAGCATCTTTGTCATAGTATGTTTGTATCAAAATCTAGAAATATTTAATTTTATAGGGAGGGTAACAGAAAGCATGTATCTAAAAAGAATAACTTCGATTTTTTCGATTATAATGATTTTTATGTTTACTATAGGTCAGAGTTTGCTACCTATAGTAGTAAATGCACAAGAGTTAAATACATTAGGACTTGTGGATAGCTTTAAGATTGATAATACAAATCTACAGAGCGGAGAATCGACACAAGTAACTGTAACCTTCAGTGAAAAAGATGGAGTTAAGCTGAAGCCTGGAGACACACTAACATTGACACTGCCTCCAGAATTACAAGGATATAAGGGAACGATTAAGTTAGATGATTATGGTATTTGTAAAGTAAATGAAGGTACTGTGGTATGTACATTTAATGATAAAGTAGATACACATGAGAATATTAAAGGGCATTTAAACTTTAATGTGATAGCTAATGGTGTAGGAACTGATGAAAAGAAAGAGATTGAAACAAATTTTGGTACAAATTTAGATAAGCAGACTGTAACAATTACTGGCCCAAAAGGTGGCGGTGGTACAGACCCTGGAGAGGGACCGTTCTTTTATAAAGCTGGTGATATGCGCGGTAATGAAAATGAAGTACGCTGGTTCTTGAATGTAAACTACAACCGTGAAAAATTAAATACAGATATTGTTTTGTCTGATAGTTTGCAAGAAGGTCAAACACTGAATAAAGATAGCTTCTATATGTACGTTAATGACAAAATTTCTTTATCACTGAAAGACTTTGAAGATCAAGGTTATGGAACAGTTACGTTTACTAGTGATAATTCATTTAAATTTGTGTTTAATAAGGATAAAGCAAGTGGTAACAAATTTTCGATTGGTTACACTACTACTATAACGGAAGACGGAATAAAACAAGAATTTTTTAAGAATGATTATAAGATTGAGTACCAAGTGGAAAACAAAGACCACGTTTCTGATTCAGGTACTGCCGAAACCAAAAATATGTCAGCTGGCGGTGGTGCTGAAGGTAACCAGATTCCAAAAGGAACGTTAAAAATTGTTAAACATATTGAAGGAAATACAAAAAAAGTAATCCCGGGTGTTTCGTTTAAGTTGTATAAAGAGTCTGGTGAACAAGTTGGAGGCGAATATACAACGAATGACAAGGGGATAATTGAGACTCCTAAATTAACACCAGGTAAATATTATGTGCAAGAGGTTTCAGCTCCAGACTATATCGATTTTGATCGTCAGGCAAAAGTAGAGTTTGAAGTAAAAGCAGATGCTGAAAATGGAGTCGAGTTACCAATTTCCAATAAAGTGAAAACTACATCCATTGCAGGAACAAAAACATGGAAAGGCGACAATGCGAAAGATCGTCCGAGCATGATTAAAGTAGACTTACTACAAAATGGAAAAGTAATCACAACGCAAGAAGTAACAGAAGCAAGCGGTTGGAAATATGAATTCAAAGATTTAGCAGCATATGATACAGACGGAAATGCATATAAGTATGAAGTAAAAGAACAACCGGTAGATGGATATCAAACAGAAGTCAAAGGTTATGACATTACAAATACAAAAGTGGTACAAACAACCAAAGTAGAAGGAACGA